>NZ_WMJX01000040.1 GCF_009711045.1 Myroides albus
ACTCACATACATCCCCATATCAGGACTATAATACCTAAATCGGTTATAGTATAGACCACTCTCCAGATCATCATACTGCCCCTGATATAAAAAAGGAACAAAGTCATTATCTACCTTAATACATCTACCATAGATGTCTAACTGACGATGCCAAAATTCGGTACCTTGTTTGTCATAAGCATGCGTAGAAGTACCTAAGTAATTAAAAAGACCTAGCTAATTAAAACTAAGTCTTTTTTAGTATTACCAAATATTAACTTTTCCTTCCTCTGGATAAATTGGGAATATATCAGTTTCAACAACTTCATGACTTCCAAACCTTCCTACCCAACCAATTATAATCTTTCCTTTAAGATAGATATCGATATTATCCAATAAAAAAGTAGGATACTCAGGATATTTTTCTTTATAATACAATTCAACTAAAATATTTATAAATAATCTATTAATGTATAAATCAATATCTACATTATATTTTTCATTAAATAAGTGAAAAATATAATCAGGTTTAAATAATCCTTTTTTAATATACTTTTTATCAATGGCCTCTGTAAGATTATTATACTTAGATGAGTTTTTATCATTAGGATAGTATAGCAGATTAAATAAACTTCCTCTTCGGGCTGACTCAATAAAAAGATTATCGAGTGTAACAAAATTCTTTACATCTTTTTTATAAGACATCTTTTGTTCTACTTCATCAATAGTACGCACTTGATCTAGCTTAAAATAGGTTTCTATTTCAACTTGATGCTCAGGTCCACAATTAATAAACCATTCATTATTTATTAACTTTTGAGCTATTTCATCCATTTTTGGTGAAATCTCTATCTTCTTTCCAAATAATAATTCTTTTAAATTCATTATTTTATATTCTAATGATGTGCTACACGTTTAACATTAATATTATCTACTTTATTCCATGGAAATTTACCATTAGTAAGTTGTTCTAATACAGCAAAATATACTCCTTTCACACTTACCCTTCTTCCCATTTCTGCTTTTCTCAGTGATTTATATAATTCAACATTATATCTAAAAACGGATGGAATCTTCCCTTTAACTCTTAACTTTTCATAAAAATCATCCATATGTAAATGAGCCTTATAATGTTGACTCCCTTTTCGAGAAGCATAACCTTCTAACCCAATTACCCTTCCTGAATCCCTATCAAAATTGAATACTCCAGTTTGATTTAAATGATGCCTTTGAATACCATTTCCTACTTCATCTAGAGTATTCTTAGTTCCTTTAAAAGTTCCAAACTTTCCCTCAGAAATAAGTCCTAATGAATCATAATCTATATTTGAATCTTCTACGTATGGATAGAATTTTATCCCAGCTAAAAACTTAATAGGATCCTGACTCACATACATCCCCATATCAGGACTATAATACCTAAAGCGGTTATAATATAGCCCACTCTCTAAGTCATCATACTGCCCCTGATATCGAAACGGACAGTCCATCCGCTTACCTACCTTCATATCGATACGACCGTAGATATCTAGTGTACCATGCCACACCAAGTCCCCCGTAGCATCATACATATACTCAGGTGTACCGAGATAGTTACTCACAATACTAAAACTCTCCCCATCCTTAATCTTACCACAAGGTACAAAAGAATTTACTTCGTACAACCATGTCGTGATACTATCCGTAGGTTCTGTGACCTTACACAGCTTACCTGTATCGTTCACCTGCATCAGTCGAGGGTAGGCATGCTGGTGTTGCCACTCGTGTAGCGGTACATTGCCATCCCATACCCAGCGGGTAGTGACACCCTTATGCGTCTTAGCGATACGCCTGCCCAGCGGATCATAATAGTAATACGTCTCTAATCCGCTAGAACTAAATACAGTAGTAAGCTGTCCGCTGACTGACCACTTATACATATACCCGATACCACTGCCCTTAGGCTTAGCCTTTAGATGCTCGCGGACGTAGTACTTATCTAGTGCGCCTAATAAGTCAGCTTTTTTATACTCCTTGTAAATCAAGTTCCCCTTGCTGTCATAGTAATAATAGTGATGCTTATCACTCATCAGCTTACCACCTGTATCATAGACTCTGTCGTCTTGCTTCGCACTCTCGTTTTCCCTCGCACGCCTGCTGGCTCCATCACTAAAATAGTCCACAGGACTATTTCTTAACGTTCGGCCCTCCACCGCATCAGGTGTCTTGTAGATGGTCTTAAGCTCAGTAGCTCCGCTATACGTTCCACTAACCAGGTTATCCCACTGGTCGTACTCGAAGTCCACCTTAGAGCGAGTGAGATTACTGATGATAGAGCGAAGCTGATTACCCGGTCCCCATTGGTATCGGTCACTGGCTTTTATATTGCCTTTGATGCCTATTCTACGCTGAAGGAATTGCCCCTTGTAACTCTATATCTGTATTGGTATTGGTCACACGCCCTGTAGCTGTATCTACGGCTTCTCCGAAGATAAAACAGTGTATCGTATCATTTTTTAAACTACTATACACTTGTTTTAAGTTAAAAAAAAAAGACCTAGCTAATTATGGCTAGATCTTTTATTATTACCAACTTGTAATTGGTCTATTTATCATTATCCAGAATTTTAACAACTCTTTGTTAAAAAAGAATAATTCTTCAAAATCATTACTTATAGTTATTCCTATTTCAGGTAAAACCCAATATCCTTTTCTTTCTATTATTGAACTATTTTTAATTAAATATTCTAGATTTTCTTTTTTATTTAAATCTAGATCATTATATATAATATTACCTTTAAATAATCGTCTATAAATTGTTATTTGAGAAAGTTTATTTTTATCAAACCTCAATAGATAACTACTTTTATCAATATAAAATTTATTAGACATTACTTCTAGTTCATTTAAATCTGCATATTCTGTAGCAGTAGAATCAAATTTAAATGAATTAATTCCAATGTAAGGTAAAAAAGTTACAAGTTCAGACAATTCTCTTTTGGATTCAGTTCTTTTTTTACTTTTAGTACACATTTCTTTGTAAAAAGAACTTAGTTCTTCTTTATAAATAAGAATTTCATTAAAACAACGTTCTTCTTTATTTAACCATATTACTAAGTTTTGTTGAAGGAAATAATAGGTATCATCATCACTTTCGATTGCCTTATATTTGGTTGATATTATATCAAAGTTATTATATGTAACCTTTTCCTTATCTAAATTAAATTCATCACAAGAACGTACAGATAAAGTTTCTATTTCATTTTGTGCATTTAATTCATAATAATAGGTAATATTATCAATGTCTTCAACTATCTTATTTTTCTTAGTTCCTAAATAATTATTATTTATCGAGGTTCTACTTTCAATATTTATTTTCATATTAATGATGTAAGTATTTTCGCTTTAATCTTTTTCCTTCTTGTTTAGTTATATATTGTTTATCTATTGCATAATCTATCATATCTTTCATTCCATCATTATACTTATTTCCAAATTTGCGTGTCACATCTCTTATATCCATTTCCATTGCTTTTCCAAACTTACCTCTTCTAATCAAATCTTCTTGAACTTACCTCCATATAACAGCAGAATCAAATGACCCCCAACTAGCTGTTTTCTGATGATCTGCAACATCCATTAGAATTCCAAGTCCTTTATACTTAGATATCTTTTTACCTCCTAATCCACCAGCATTTTGGGTAGCCGAATTTGCAGGCATGTGATTAACTTCGCCTCCCATATTTTTGTTAACTTTTCTTACAGGTCCTTATCCTCCACCTAAAGCTGACAACCCAAAAGGATCCAGCCACCCATTCACATCATGCACATACCCATACAGCGCCATACCTCCCATCAACCCAATAGGATCCTGACTCACATACATTCCCCATATCAGGACTATAATACCTAAAGCGGTTATAGTATAGACCACTCTCTAAGTCATCATACTGCAACTAATATCTAAAGGGACAGTCCATCCGCTTACCTACCTTCATGTCGATACGTCCGTAGATATCTAAGACACCATGCCAGACCAAGTCCCCCGTAGCATTATACATATACTCAGGTGTACCGAGATAGTTGCAGATGATACTAAAAAGACTTAGCTAATTAAAACTAAGTCCTTTTCATCATTTCCAATATTTTTCCAATCCTTTATACTCTCCGAACCAATACTTAAAAGCAACTTTATCGATACCATATTCTCCTAACCAGAAATCAACTGGGTAAGACCAGTCTGAATTATGTGTTTTGTGTGGAGGGCAACCTAGCTGTCTATATTCATAAAATGCTCCTAGATGTTTATCACTGTGAAGTATTCCACAGTACCCTAGTAGTCCCAAGAAAGATTGAACCTGATCTGTTTGTTCTTTATGAAGTAGTCTACTCTTGGTTAATCTTTTTCTTAAAATCGTAGGTGTATCCTTCTGTTCACTAGAAAGAACGAGATCTAAGATTGCTGAGAATCGTTCTATATCTTCATCAGTTGGTGTCTCCTCTTCTAAGCGTTTATCTATAAGCATGCCTACATAAAGGTTTGTTAAGTCAAGACTCTTTCCTCCCCCTAGATACATTAAATAAAGTAATGAACTATTTAATGAGCTAGGTTGGTACATATAGTCATTGCAGATAGAACAGGGAGTTGTTACATATTTTACTTTATCATATTCTTCCTCTTCTAAATTGTGTTCTTTATTATAGAATGTATGTGTTGGAAAGGTCTTCATTATAGCCATTACCCCAAGACCTACACGATAGTCAGGTCGGCTCAGAGTCAGGCTTCTTAAGAATAGATTAGTACATTTTTGTTTATTCATCTCTACATGTACACGAGCTAATAATTTAATAAAATCACTATGGGGAATAGAGTCTTCTTTAGGTTCTGTTAACCAATACCCTTTAGTGATAGCGTAATTAATGTCATCATGTCTCCACAGAGAGGTATCATCTTCAAAGGCATATTTATCCAATATTTTATATGCTTTTTTATCTATTTCATTCTTCATATTCCTAATGTTTGTGTTTTCTTTTTTTGTCAAATTCATCGAATGTTAATTCTTCAAGAGTAGGAAGTTCAGTTACTTTCTTTACATTTTCTTTATTTAGGAACTCTCTACCTTGTTTCATTCTTTTCTTACCATCCGCTTTCTTTCGCTTTCTTTCTGAGATACCATCGATATTATTACCTCGTCTAAACTCTTGACTTCTACCTATTTTTCCACCTGTATCGTCAATACCGATTTGTTCTAAACCTCTAACAGGGTCAGGCTTAATATCAAAGTCTGTTTTTCTCTTCAAGGTATCACCTTCCCCGAAACGTGCTCCATCTATAGTTCCTTCTGTTGCATTGTGCCTTCTAGCTACATCCATCAGGCTCATGTCATCTCCTGCGCGACCAACATAATATGGTTTCCCTTTGCTATCTTCTAAGATATAAACCCAATCTAGACCAAAAGGGCCTGTTATTCGATTAGTATCTCTAACATAACTATATAGATTATAGTTACGGCTATTTAACCCAATAGGATCCTGACTAACATACATCCCCATATCAGGATTATAATACCTAAAGCGGTTATAGTATAGACCACTCTCCAGATCATCATACTGTCCCTGATATCGAAACGGACAGTCCATCCGCTTACCTACCTTCATATCGATACGACCATAGATATCTAAGACACCATGCCAGACTAGCTCCCCTTCTGAGCTATACATATACTCCGGTGTACCGAGATAGTTACTCACAATACTAAAGTGCTCCCCATCCTTAATCTTACCACAAGGTACAAAAGAATTTACTTCGTACAACCATGTCGTGATACTATCCGTAGGTTCTGTGACCTTACACAGCTTACCTGTATCGTTTACCTGCATCAGGCGAGGGTAGGCATGCTGGTGTTGCCACTCGTGTAGTGGCACATTGCCATCCCATACCCAGCGGGTGGTGATGCCCTTATGCGTCTTGGCGATACGTCTTCCTAACGGATCATAGTAAAACTGGACTTGCTAACTTAGTCTGGACAAAGAGTTAAGCATAAAAACTTATCCTTGACTTATGAAAAGAATTAGAAAGACTTACGATGCAGCTTTTAAGAAGCAAGCCGTTGAACTGGCTAAGGAAAAAACAAATAATTTCTGTACAATGTAGTCTTTATTACATCAAATAAGAGGGTGGTCGGCTTGTGGTCGGCTTGTGATAGGCTTGTGGTCGGCTAAAAAGTGCCATTATAAGCCGACCACATCCCCAACATAATGCAATGATAACGGAAACACCTCAACGAATCCGCTAAACCAAACAAACTGAACAATAACACCTCCTACATTTCCATTCTATATAAAACAATTGTATCTCGCCTAAACACCTAAACTTAACATGGTCTTAGTACTGAGAATAGCAAATTATTAGTACTTTTATAAGAACCTAAATATATACTCCAATGAAAAAGATAATCGCTATAGCTTTCTTAGCTTTGACTACTATTAGTTGTAACCAGAAAGTAACACCCCCAACTACGTTAACCGTAGAAAATTATTATACAATCGAGATGCCTGGAAATCTTGCACCAATGGAAAACTTGTTTCCTAATGCTGATTTGCAATATGGTAATACTTTCAAACAAGTGTATTTCGTAGCAACAAAAGAAGCTAAGACAGAAGATAGCGATTTCAGTGCGTTTATTGATAAAGCTTTAGCGCGTTACAACAAAAAACCTAATTACGAGATAGTCAAAGAAAATGAAGTACGTATTAATGGGCTGCCTGGTAAGACCTATGAATTAAAGATGTCTCAAAACGAAACGTATATGTATATGATTCAAGTCATGATAGAAGGCCAAAAAGCCAATTATGAAATAATCAGTTGGACTACGAGCAAAAACAGTGAGGTAGAAAGTGAAAAACTGATAAATATCATATCAAGCTTTAAAGAAATATAAAGTTTTAACAAAATTTTGAACTACCACTAACCTTAATTCACAGAATTATCTTACCTTTATAGTTATAAAAAAACTAATTTTTTACATTTAACATAAATTCAATAATTATGAAAGGATTAAATACTGTTTTCGCATTGGCAATTACTGCTGTTATGTTCGTATCTTGTGGAGATAAAAAACAAGATGCAAAAGTTACTCCAGAAGGAGCACAAACAGAAGCTACAACTGATAAAAAAGAGACAGTTAGAGTTTTGATTACAGGAGATGATCAAATGAAGTTTAACAAAACTGAAATTAAAGTTCCTGTTGGAAAAACAATTAAACTAACTCTTAAGCACGTTGGGAAAATGGACAAAGCTGTAATGGGACATAACTGGGTATTATTAAAACCAGGAACTGATCTTACTGCATTTGCAACTGAAGGTGCACAATCACCTGATACAGATTATATCCCAGCTAGTGGAAAAGACAACGTAGTTGCTCATACAAAAACTTTAGGTGGAGGTGAGTCAGATACAATTGAATTCACTATTACTGAAGCTGGTACTTATGATTTCTTATGTTCATTCCCTGCTCACTTCGCAATGATGCAAGGTAAATTAATTGCTGAATAAGATTTTATAATCACAATATTAAAAGCTGTACGAAATCGTACAGCTTTTTTTTATTCAAAAAAAAACACAGTCATCTTTTTCTGACTCGTTGTTTATTATTTAGAACTATTGTAAATTTGTGCAACTCAAATTAGCATATTTAAAAAAAATGAAAAAAATTGTATTGACTTTAGCGGTTATCGCTACGTTATCATTGACATCATGTGGTAACAAAAATGCTGACAAAGCAACAACTACAACAGAGCAAGAGGTTACAACACCAGCTGCTGATGCGATCAACTACAACGTTGTAGCTGCTGACTCAAAAATTGACTGGGTTGGTGGAAAAATATCTGGTGACAATCACACAGGTACAATTACTTTAAAAGAAGGAAAAGTATTCGTAAAAGAAGGAAAAGTTACTAATGGTACTTTTGTTCTTGACATGAATACTATCAATGTAACTGATATTACAGATCCTGATGGAAAAGCTGGATTAGAAGCTCACTTAAAAGGGAGTGCTGAAGAAAAAGCAGACCACTTCTTTAACGTAGGAAAATACCCAACTGCAACTTTTGAATTAACTTCTATTGCAGAAGAAAATGGAAAACAAATGGTTACTGGAAACTTGACTGTGAAAGAAGCTACTAATGCAATTACTTTCCCTGCTACGGTAACTGTAACTGATAATGATGTTACTATCGTTTCTGAAGAGTTTGCTATTGATAGAACTAAATGGGGAGTTAACTTTAACTCAGGTTCAATCGTTAAAGATTTAGCTGGAGATAAAATTATCAACGACGAAATCAAAATTAAAATTTCTACTAAAGCAACTAAATAATCTATTTGCTTTATAGTATTTAATTAAAATATAGGTTATATAGCATAACCTCACTTTGACAGGGAGCCTATTGGTTCCCTGTTTCTTTTTACACTTGCTACAAGTCCGATAGAATGACGAACATGAAAACAAATAACAATCCCTCCCTTTTAGACTTCTATTTCATTTAATCTTCCTTTTTACCTCCCTATTCCTAAAAGAAATAAGTATCTTTGTGTAATACATAAAATAATCATACTGTAAAAAAACATGGAACAATTTGATATAGTGATAGTAGGCGGAGGACCGATTGGTATAGCTTGCGGACTAGAAGCAAAAAAACAAGGGTTATCATACCTTATTGTTGAAAAAGGCTGTATAGTTAACTCACTGTATTATTATCCTGTCAATATGCAGTTCTTTTCTTCAGCTGATTTGCTCGAATTAGACAATATACCCTTTATCTCTACAGAGAAAAAACCACGACGCAATGAAGCTTTAGAATACTATAGAAGAGTTGCGACATCGAATGAGTTAAAGATTAATTTATTTGAAACTGTTATCGATGCTAAAAAAGATGAAAGTGATCACTTTGTCATAACGACGAATAAAGCAAACTACAAGGCGAGTAATGTCATTATTGCAACTGGTTTTTACGACATCCCTAATTTACTTCATATCAAAGGAGAAGATTTACCTAAAGTTACGCATTACTACAATGATCCCCATTTTTATGCAGGTATGGATGTGGTAGTGGTAGGAGCAAGTAACTCCTCTGTTGATGCAGCTTTAGAGTGCTACCGTAAAGGAGCAAATGTCACTATGGTTATTCGAGATGGAGAAATTAGTTCCCATGTTAAATACTGGGTAAAACCAGATATAGAAAACAGAATAAAAGAAGGAAGTATCAAAGCTTTATTCAATAGTAACCTTACTGAAATAAAGGAAGATAGTGTCCTTGTAAATACTCCAAATGGAGATATCACACTAAAAAATGATTTTGTGTTAGCCCTTACTGGCTACAAGCCAAATTTTGATTTCCTAAAGCAATTGGGAATAGAAATTGCCAATACAGAATCACTTACACCAATTTATAACCCTGAGACAATGGAAACGAACATACCTAACCTGTACTTAGCAGGTGTAGTATGTGGTGGACTTAATACACATACTTGGTTCATTGAAAATTCAAGAGAACACGCTCTACACATTATAAGCCACGTTATCTCAAAGTATCGATTTAGCAGCAGCAATTATCGATATTAGGATTTACATTCCCTACATATCCCTTTAGCAACAATTTCAATATCATCTAATTGAAAACCTTGAGGTATTTCAATCTGAGGTATAGAAACTTGCGTCAAACAAATTGTCTTTTTGCAACTACTACAGACAAAATGTAAGTGAGTATCGTGATGACTATTAGCATCACACTCCTGAGAACACAAAGCATATTGAGTAACATTATTTGTGGTAATACTATGTAGCAATCCTTTGCTTTCAAAGGTTTTTACTGTTCTATAAATAGTTACGCGATCCGATTGCTCGAAGCTTGATTCAATATCTGCTAAGGAAACAGCGCCATTTTGTTGTTTCAAAAACTTTAAGATCAACAATCGCATAGCAGTTGGATTAATCTTTTTATCAGTGAGCTGTTTCTCTAATTTATCCATACTCATAACTTACTATTTAGTATTAGTACAAATATAAACAATGTTTCGCAAAGTGTCCTTTTCGGTAGCCTCGAGAAGCACATTAACATATTTTAAGCTAAATACAAATAATAAAAAATCAAATAATCGTACAACATATTCTATTATTTTAATAAATAAAAACATATATTTATTTTTTACTCATAATAGACACCAAATCATTAACAAAGTGAATAGTAAACTAATTGGAAGTACCTTAATCATTGCTGGAACAGCTATAGGAGGTGGAATGCTCGCAATGCCAATAATATCCTCAGGTGTTGGATTCTCAGGAATTACCTTAATCATGTTTTTTATATGGTTCGCCATGTGTTATACAGCAATTCTATTGGTAGATACCTATCGCGATCACTCACACGAAGATGGTCTAAACACAATGGTATTTAGATATTTAGGAAAAGCAGGGCAATATATCACAGGTTTTAGTATGCTCACGTTGATGTACGCACTTGTCTGTGCTTATATTGCAGGTGGTACTGATATTCTTCGATTGAATATCTCAAATTGGTTTGGAGTTAATCTCAGTCCCCAAGTAATAGCCATTGGCTTTACCATTGTTTTTGGGGGTATTGTGGGATTAGGAGCAAGAGTAGTAGACATCGCAACTAAATGGATATTTATGATTAAGCTAATCTTCTTGCTTGTCGTTATCCTATTTATGTTTGGGTTTGTCAAAATAGAGAACTTAATGAGCCTTCCTATTGAAAGAGCATTAGTTTTCTCTTCCATACCTATTATATTCACCTCGTTTGGATTTCACATTGTCGTACCAAGTATGGTAAACTATTTAAATGGAGATACGAAATTGCTTAAAAAGGCATTCATATACGGAAGTATTTTACCCTTAATTGTGTATTTGTTTTGGCAAATATCAATCTTAGGAAGTGTAGATCAACAAACATTATACAGCGTTATCAATGAAAGCAAAGGACCTTCTGGAGTACTAAGAGCAGTAAAGAATGTGACTACATCCAAATGGGTTAATATTCCACTAAATATTTTCTTTGCGGCTGCTATATTAACCTCTTTTTTAGGAGTAGCATTGGCTTTATTTGATTACATCAAAGACTTGAGCAAAAAACAAGTGTTTGCAAATAATTCACTCGTAATTTACCTTATCACCTTTGTACCGCCTTTGTTATTTGTATTCTACTATCCTGATGGCTTTATTATTGCTTTAGGATACGCAGCCATATCAGTCGTGATCACTTCACTTTTCATTCCAGTACTTTTGTACATACAAGTAAAGCGACATCGAAAAGAAAAGATTACACTATTACAAAAAGTAGCCTTTTCATTCATTTTCCTATTTGGGGCTGGTATTTTAGTTATTCAAATACTAATGACTATGGGAATATTACCCATATTAGATTAACAAAATAGTACATCATCAACATTAATAAAACAAAATTTAAAAATGCAAAAAATTATCGGAAGCGTCCTTATTGTAGCAGGGACTACCATCGGCGCAGGAATGTTAGCAATGCCAATCATCTCAGCAAGTGTAGGTTTTACTTTTATGGCCTTTATCTTGTTCTGTATCTGGTTCGCGATGTTTTACACTTCGATACTTTTGGTTGATGTTTACAAATACAATTCTAAAGAAGATGGTCTAAATACATTGACATTCAAATACCTTGGCAATACTGGAGCAATTATTACTGCAATCAGCATGCTTACTTTAATGTATGCCTTGGTATCTGCCTATATTACAGGAGGAGGAGATATCCTTCGCACAAATTTAGAACTATGGCTCAACAGAGAAATATCTACCGAAGTATCCGCTATTTTATTTACTGTCATGTTTGGAGGTATTATTGCATTTGGTACAAGACTTGTCGATATAAGTACTAAAATAGTATTCTCAATTAAATTAATTTTTCTCTGCGTAGTAATAGGCTTATTACTCCCAAAAATAGAAGCTCAATACCTATTGCATAAACCTTCGAATGCAATACCCGTATTAGCTACTATTCCCGTAATTTTTACCAGTTTTGGATTCTATGTCGTTATACCTACACTCGTAAAATACTTGGATGGCAATCTAAAACAATTAAAGTGGGTGTTTTTTGTCGGTAGTATACTCCCTTTATTATTGTATTTGATTTGGGAGTTAACCATACTTGGAAACATTAATGAAGGAGTTTTTACAGAAATACTAAAAGAAAACACAAAGATAGAAGGGCTACTAAAAGCAATTCGCCAAATTGAAAACTCCAAAGTGATCAAGGTTGCTTTTAATATTTTTGCGGGAGCAGCTATACTAACTTCTTTCTGGGGAGTTGCAATGGCTCTAAAAGACTATATAAAGGATTTAGGGAAACACAAGCCGTTGATTAAAAACAATACAAGTGCGATTTTATTAACGTTTTTACCACCTATAGGATTTGCTTTGTTCTACCCTGATGGATTCATCGTTGCCTTGGGATATGCTTCTGTTTCTTTAGTTGTTTTAGCTTTAATAATGCCCATGTTAATCCTAAAGAAAGCACAGAAACAAGCTGGCGAAAAACAACCTTTCTCACAGAGAATAGCCTTCCTGTATTTGTGGTTGTTAACGGCTGTAATTATTATTCTACAGTTTTTGATGGTCATTAACGTAATTCCATCATATTAAGAATAGAAGATCATCATTCTTAAGTAACCGACTTAACCTAGATTAAGAAATTTCTAGTTTAAGTCGGTTTTTTATTCTATCAACTTCTAAACTAACTACTTTTACCACAAATAAAAAGTAAAGTACTATGCAAAAAGTTGTTTTGATCGGCGCTACTGGTTATGTAGGAAAAGCGATACTGAAAGAATTAGTTTATCGAAATATAGAAACTACCGCGATGGCGCGCAACATTGAAGCGATTGCTCAATCAAGTTTGCTTACTTTAAAATCTGTGGATGTAATGGAAACAGATAAACTAACAGAACTATTAAAAGGTGCTGATACAGTCATCAGTGCTTTTAATGCTGGTTGGACTAATCCAAACCTCTATGACGATTATATACAAGGTGCTACTTCTATTCACCAAGCAGTAAAAGATAGCCATACAAAAAGGTTAATAGTCATTGGTGGGGCTGGTACTTTATACATTAAACCAAATTTACAGTTGGTTAACTCAGCAGATTTTCCAGACGTTATAAAACCTGGAGCCTTAGCCGCTAAGGATTATTTCGAAAAAATATTAAGTCAAGAGGAATCCTTTAACTGGACTTATTGTAGTCCAGCAATAGAAATGAACCCCACAAACACAGGAGTGCGTACCGGTCGATTTAGATATGGTACAAATACGCCCGTATATGACAGCGAATGTAGAAGTAGAATATCTGTAGAAGATTTAGCTGTTGCAATTATAGATGAAGTAAACAACAAACAACTGCTCAATAGACAATTTACTATTGGATACTAACCTTCACCTTACAAGCCAAAAAAAGCCTTAAGAATTAGCCATTCTTAAGGCTTTTAATTTTATTTAATTGAAGAAAATGGGTACAGAAGTACACGCATACCCTCCTACTATTTTTCTAAAATATACCTCACAACTACCTCGGCTGAAGTCAAACCAAATAAAGCAGGCATCCAACTATTTGTCCCAAAAAAAGACTTTTTAAAATTCTTTCCATCAGTCATTTTCAAGCTACTTTCATCGGGTTTTTCCACAGAAAAAACAGCCTTAACCCCTGACGAAATACCTTCTTTCTTCAGGCGCTTTCTGATTTGTTTAGCTAAAGGACACACATCTGTTTTGCTTATGTCTTTCACAACCACTTTGTTCACCTGCATCTTTCCTCCTGCTCCCATAGCGCTAATAACCTTTACTTTTTTGCGTTTAGCTGCCAAAATGATATTTATCTTTGGAGTAATACTATCAATACAATCTAACACATAATCGAAATCCGAAGTAACTATTTCGTGTGCTCGCTCTGGAGAAATAAATTCTTCTATGCGCGTAAGATTTAATTCTGGATTGATATCCAAAAGGCGATCACCAACGATCTTTACTTTAGGTTGACCTACTGTAGAATGCAAAGCGGGCAATTGTCTATTGATATTAGTGATATCCACTGTATCTCCATCGACAATAGTCATACTACCAACTCCTGCTCTTGCTAAAAATTCTGCTGCAAATGATCCAACACCTCCTAATCCTACAACTAATACCTTTGCCTCTTTCAGTTTTTGTAAACCTTCTTCTTTAAAAAGTAATTCTGCTCTTTCTTGCCAAATCGCCATTAATTCTATTTATTAATCAGTCTATTGACTGTTGTTATCTATTAAATACTGTTCTATAATTCTGCTCTATTATCGTTTCTATATCTTTACATAACCTCTCGGCTACTTGATATACCTCAGCAATAGTCACTTCAGCAGCGTCATCTGTTTCTAAAAACAATCGCTCTTTGGGAACTTGCAAAAAAGTACTCTGTAAGCTCTCCTTGTCAATTAAATGCCTGCCAAAAGACAAATAAAAACCGTTTTTCCACAAACTTTCTGCTACTTCATGCTTCTTATTGAATCCGTGAATAATCAAAGGAACACTGATATTCAGCTGCTTCTTAATTGCAATAACCTCTTGAAAGGCTGAAACGACGTGCAAAATTACTGCTTTTTTATATTTTTCTGCAAGTAGTAACTGTCTCTTGAATACTTCAACTTGAATATTTAACGAAATATTCGCCTTTTTATCTAAACCACACTCTCCTATTGCTAAGCAGTTTACTCCTTGCAACTGCAATTCTAACAGCCTCAATTCTTCCTCTATATTATCCTCCTTAATATACCAAGGGTGGATACCTACCGAATAAGCAGGTAAAGACGTGTCTAAAGTTGTAGGATATTGATTAACAATCTCTATGCCTTCAACTTGTGCAGTTGCCCCATGTTTATGTACATTAATTTTCATAAGTGCGAAGATAAAAAAATGCCTCTAATTAGCTTGTGCTAATTAGAGGCATTTTATAGTTAAGAGATACAATGCTATTTTAATCCAGCTAAGCTGTGTTCAATAGTAGCTATTTTAGCTAAAGCATCTGCTTCTTTTTTTCTTTCATTCTCGATTACTTGTGCAGGAGCTCCATTTACAAACTTCTCGTTTGACAATTTCCCTTGTACAGATTTCAAGAATCCCTTTAAGTATTTCAACTCATCTTCTAACTTAGCGATTTCTTCCTCCAAGTTTACACTTCCTGTTACAGGAATAAAGTACTCGTTAGATTTTACGCGATATGATAGTGCTCCACTTACTTGTTCAGATACATACTCTATAGAAACAACGTTTCCTAATTTAGAGATGATACTATCGTAGTATGCTGACGTTTTATCATTGTTGATTACTTTTAAGTCTATCGTTTCTTTAAACGAAATATTCTTGTCTTTTCTAATAGTACGGATACCTGCAACAACTTCTGTAGCGAAATCAAACTCCTTAATCAAGTTTTCATCAAATGACGTCATCTCTGGCCATGCAGATACAACTAATGCATCAGCAGCATCTCGCTCTTTAATATGTTGCCAAATTTCTTCTGACAAGAATGGCATAAATGGATGTAACAATTTCAAGTTAGCTTCTAACAATTCGATAGTCTTCTCGAAAGTAGCTTTGTCGATTGGTTGTTGGTAACCTGGTTTGATCATTTCTAAGAACCAAGAACAGAAATCATCCCATACTAATTTATAGATGGTCATTAACGCATCCGAAATTCTATATTTAGAGAAGTGATCTTCTATCTCTACTAAAGCACTCTGTAACTTCGCTTCGTACCATGCTAATGATACTTTAGCAGATTCTGGTTGTGCTAATGTCTCAGACACTTCCCATCCTTTGATTAGACGGAATGCGTTCCACACTTTATTAGTGAAAGCTTTTCCTTGAGCACATAATTCCTCATCAAACATAATGTCATTTCCCGCAGAAGCAGATAATAACAGTCCTACACGAACACCGTCAGCTCCAAACTTGTCAATTAATCCTAAGGCATCAGGAGAGTTTCCTAATGATTTAGACATTTTTCGACGTTGTTTGTCCCTAACAATCCCCGTAAAATATACATTTGTAAATGGCTGTTTACCAGTGTACTCATATCCTGCCATGATCATACGCGCTACCCAGAAGAAAATAATATCCGGTCCAGTCACTAAATCATTTGTTGGATAATAGTAGTTGTATTCTTTGTTATCAGGATGATTAATTCCATTGAATACAGACATTGGCCATATCCAAGATGAGAACCAAGTATCTAATGCATCTTCATCTTGTTTTAGATCAGCCACAGTCATTGCTGAATTGCCCGATTTTACCTTAGCTAATTCTAAAGCAGCCTCAATTGTCTCAGCAACGACAAAGTCTTCTTTACCCGTTCCGTAATAAAAAGCAGGTATTTGATGTCCCCACCACAACTGACGAGAGATATTCCAATCGCGAATATTCTCTAACCAGCTTCTATATGTATTATTATATCTACTTGGATATAACTTAACATCC
The DNA here is from genome assembly GCF_009711045.1 of Myroides albus. Taxonomy (GTDB): domain Bacteria; phylum Bacteroidota; class Bacteroidia; order Flavobacteriales; family Flavobacteriaceae; genus Flavobacterium; species Flavobacterium album_A. Next base: position 16,498 of record NZ_WMJX01000040.1, read on the forward strand.
TCTGTTTCTAATACTGCCTCTAATGCAGGTTTTGCCAATTCTTCCATTTTAAGGAACCATTGATCCGAAAGCCTTGGCTCAATAACTGCTTTTGTACGTTCAGAAGTACCAACATTATTCACATAGTTCTCCACTTTGTCTAAAGCTCCGATAGACGCTAACTCAGCTTCGATTTCTTTGCGCACTACAAAGCGATCTTTACCTGCATAATGTAATCCTTGTTCATTCAGGGTTGCATTGGCATTAAAGATGTCGATAATTTCTAAATTATGTCTTTCACCTAAATCTTTATCATTTACATCGTGAGCAGGCGTCACCTTAAGACATCCTGTTCCGAATTCCATATCTACATACTCATCAAAGATGATAGGTACTACTCGATTACAAATCGGCACAATCGCTTTCTTTCCCTTAAGATGAGTATAACGCTCATCATTAGGGTTAATACAAATAGCTGAATCCCCTAAGATAGTTTCAGGACGAGTGGTAGCAATCACTAAATACTCACTACTACCTTCGATTTGATATTTAAGATGATAAAGCTTTCCTTGTCTTTCTTCGTAGATTACTTCCTCATCTGATAAAGTAGTCAAGGCTTCAGGATCCCAGTTCACCATACGGTAACCTCTATAGATCAAACCTTTATTATATAAATCAACAAATACTTTAATCACTTGTTCTGACATCTCAGGGTCCATTGTGAATTTAGTACGGTCCCAATCACATGAACAACCTAATTTCTTAAGCTGATCCAAGATTACTCCACCGTATTCTTCTTTCCACTCCCAAGCATGTGCTAAGAACTCCTCACGTGTTAAATCGTTTTTATTGATTCCCTGCTCTTTCAATTTTGCGACGACTTTTGCTTCAGTTGCAATAGAAGCGTGATCAGTTCCAGGAACCCAACAAGCGTTAAGCCCTTTTAAACGTGCACGACGTATTAATACATCTTGAATTGTGTTATTCAACATATGCCCCATGTGTAAAACTCCAGTTACGTTAGGTGGAGGGATTACAATTGTATAAGGCTCTCTGTGATCTGGTATTGACTGAAAATACTTATTCTCAAGCCAGTACTGGTACCACTTTTGCTCTACTTGCTTCGCGTCAAATTGTGCAGGAATACTCATTCTTTAAAAAAATTTACTTGTTTTAACGTTAAACACTTCTAAAAAAGTATAATGAATATTAAAATTCACTTGTAGTGAAAAATCACTAAACTTTTTTTTCCGTATCTTTGTATCAGCAAAAATAGTTATTACTCGTTAATAATAAAAAAATTACTCCTAAAATGAAGTATTATAATTATTAATTTGCTTGAATAACTATTTTATTTAATTTTAGTAAAACAAATATTAAAGAGACGTATAATGAAAAAATTTTTAGCAGTAGTAGTAATGGTACTTGCAAGTGCAGTTTCATTCGCACAAAAAGGACCAAAAATCGAATTTAAAGCTGAAAACAATACCATTGACTACGGAACAGTAGAAAGAGGAAAAGACAATGGTCTTAGAACTTTTGAGTTTACAAACACAGGTGATGAAGCATTAATCATTACTGATGTTCGTTCTACATGTGGATGTACAGTTCCTTCTAAACCAGCAGAACCAATCTTACCTGGTCAAAAAGGAAAAATCGATGTACAATACAACATGAATGTAGGCCGTATTAGCCGAACAATTACTGTAGAATCAAATGCAGTTAACTATGTAAATGGTGTAGTTCCCTTGAGAATTAAAGGAGAAGTTATCCCTGCAAAATAACCCGAGAAAACTTATTCTATTTTAATACAAAAAAGCCTAATCAATTGATTAGGCTTTTTTGTATTACAGATCTTAACTTATATTCTAAAGAATTGATTGTTCTCAATTGCTTTTTCAAAGTTACCTATATCTTTCACTTGTACTTTTGATTCAAACGCTTTGATGTGCTTGCTATGGTGAATATCAGAACCTACAAAGTCTATCATATTGTTTTTCAATAGAAAATTTGCAGCCTCCAAAACGTGACCTCCATAATAGTCTGTCACTGAAAGTAGGTTCATTTGAAATTGACATCCCATTTTCTTTAATTTAGCATACATATCCGTATTGCTGTGATAAAAATTGTATCGCTCTGGATGCGCCAATACAATGTCATATCCTCTGGACTTTAATTGAAATAATATATCTTGTAATTGAATAGGCGGATTGATGTAAGACATCTCCACTAAAACACATTTGTCTTTTAACGTCAATAATTCTTCTGATGCTATTCTCTTGAGAAAACTCTCATCCATCAAATACTCAGATGCAACGCGCAACTTTAATGCCTCTGCTTCTTGAGGTAAAACTGCTTTTACTTCTTGGTATTTTGACAAAATTCCTTCTTTGGTGTTATCCCATACAAGAGGTGTGGTGTGTGGTGTTGTAATTGCTTGTTCGAACCCAAGAGATTTCATGGATTGAATAATGAAGACTGTATCCTCTTTTGTTTTAGCACCATCATCAATACCAAATAACAAATGCGAATGAATATCTACATAATTATTGGGTATTAAATCTTTTAATACTGGTTTAGATTTAAAAATTGAAAACATAGCTTAATCTTTTTTGTTTATAATAATTCTGTCAATTATTAATAAACACAAAGTTAAAAGATATAAAGGAAGAGTAACTACTAATTTTTCAGAAGTAATATTTAAAACAACATAAATTGTCATACCTATCAACAAAACGATATGCAAAACTCTGCCCATTCTAATGTTTGTATTAACGAAAGGGAGCAATAGCAGCAAAGGATTGCACAATAGTAAAATATTATTGTTCAATACCTCAACGTGAAAAGAGTAAAAGTTTACAAATAAAAAGAAGGCTCCAAATAATCCAATAATTAATATTAGGCTATAGCGAATTGCTTTCACTTTGTATGACATTACAGCAAGTACAACGCATAACAAGCTAAAAAAAGCATAGGTATCCCACCATGGAGTTGTTGCTCTTAACTCTTGGTTTGCTTCAAAGATAGTCTTGGTTTCTTTTACAATAGGTTTGCCATCCATTTTCGTTTGCTCAAGTCCCATCATATACTTATCAGGAAGAAACTGTTTGTCATTCGTCTGATCAATGCGAGCACCGAGTATCATGTTTATCCCTAACTTTAAAAAATAACTACTATCCAAATAGTCATTAAACATCTGTCTATACGTTTTAATATTATCAGTTACCTCTGCTTCAACTACTGTATTGGTATCCTGATTGACAATATCAACAACCTTTGTTGTACAATTTTGGTCAATAAATTTATAGACATAGTATTTGTTTTCCTCAGTTAAAGCATTTTCCAAACTGTGCCAAATCTTCTCTTTTTGATCTTCAGTCAAGTTCAATACTTGTTCGTATACACTTCTATTGTAATAAACGTAACTTCTAACGAAGTCCTTCATTGATGTATAATCGGCATAATACAACATATCACCTTTTATAAAGCGCAATCCAAAATTAGGTGTACTGAAATCAAACATTCCAAAGTTGTACACTCTATCTATTCCATAAGACGGATCAAAAACGCGAATAGCTGTATGACCATACAACTCGTGTAACATAGGACCTGTGCCGATAGTCAATACACTAATTTGAGCGCGATCAGACAAAGCTCGTTCTGCAGACAAAGCAATTTGCCCAAACCATAAGCATAAAAGCACGCACATTATTTTCTTTCCCATATACGATGATATAAATAGTTGTTCAATTCTTATTGAGTAATCACAAAAATAGCTTACTCCCTCATGATTTACAATAAAAAAAAATTGCCTAACCACCTAAGAAAGCGTTTTAGTAGTAAATCTGTATTCCCAATTAGCCAAATACTGCCAAGAAAACCTATTCCCCTCTGCTTTCAATAGCTGTAAAAACATATCACAGTGAACTTACACCATTAATAAACTCCTTTCTTGCTCAACTATATTTCACTTATAAGACTATCACGTAATATGAGTTACAATAACCCTACTATTCCATTTTATTCTATTGTGAATGTGCTTTTCCTTTTTCCAATAATACACAATCACTCAAACTTGTTGATACACTCAAACGCTATTGACTCTATAGTAGCAAAAAAAACACATTTGAAATTTGATTCGCAGCAATATCATTTTACTTTTCAAAGTGCGCATTACATAAAGTAATACAAACAAACACTATAAAAATTAGTAACTTTATGATACATTTGTACCATTAATGATAGATAGACCGTTATAAAGTTTATACACAAATAAAATCAATTATGAAAAAACACATTCCCAATGCAATAACACTTTTAAACTTACTTTCAGGATTAATCGCATGTATTTACGCATTCGACGACAATATCCCGATGGCATTTTTATGGGTATGTTTAGGAATATTTTTTGATTACTGGGATGGGTTCGTTGCGCGTATTTTAGACGTAAAAAGCGAATTAGGTCTTCAATTAGACTCTTTAGCAGATATGGTTACAAGTGGAGTTGTACCAGGCTTAGTAGTCTATAAAATGTTAGCAAGCATACAAGAAAATCAAGAGATATACAACCTCACTCCAGAAACATATTACATGGGAGTAGTTCCCTATTTTGGTTTCATAATTACTTTAGGTGCTGCGTACCGATTAGCTAAATTCAATATCGATACAAGACAAACAGATTCTTTTATCGGACTGCCTACACCTGGTAATGCGTTATTTATCTTGAGTATTCCAATGATAATCGCAACAACAGAATCAGAAACAATAATATCTGTTTTAAGTAACCCTTATTTATTGGTTGTAATCAGTATTTTAAGTGCTATAATCATGAACGCAGAATTACCTCTGTTTTCTCTAAAAATAAAACCAGGGAATTTAAGCTCATATAAATTGCAAATCGGATTTGTAGTCCTATCAATCATATTGCTAATTACACTACAGTATTTGGCTATACCATTGATTATCCTCATTTATATCTTACTTTCCATTTTCATCAATCTTACAAACAAAAAGCAAATACAATAAATAATACATACAAAAACAAAAAGAGGGTGTCCCAAAAGGTCACCCTCTTTTGTA
>NZ_WMJX01000041.1 GCF_009711045.1 Myroides albus
AATACAAAAGAGGGTGACCTTTTGGGACACCCTCTTTTAGATTATTGTTGTAAACAAATCAAATAATAAGCACCTAATTCAATCAACTAACAAACAACCACAAATCAATATGTTAAAAATTAATTATATTTATATCAGAGTTTTTTTCATAGCTGATTTGACTTGTTTAACAACAGCAAATTATTTTTAAATTACAAGAAGTTACAACAACAAACAACATAATTTGAGACTTCGCCTTTATTAACACTAGAGAGATACACCAATTTTTGTATCTCTCTTTTTTTTAAACATTAGCAAGAATTGGATTTTTTATTTATAAAAACATTTTCACCTTTGTAATGACCTAATCTGAATAAAAATGCAGACCCAAGAGCATATAAACTACAAAAGGATAGAACAAGCAATTATTTACTTAAAGGACAATTTTGCCAAACAGCCATCTTTAGAGCAAGTAGCAAATCACGTGCACTTAAGTCCTTCCCATTTTCAGCGTATCTTTGATAATTGGGTTGGGATTAGCCCTAAAAAGTTTATCCAATACATCAGTTTAAACCACGCTAAAACACTACTATCAGAGCCAGAGGCTACACTATTTGATACCACCTATCAAACTGGTCTATCAAGTAGTAGTCGCCTACACGATATGTTTGTCAATATAGAAGGGATGACACCGGCAGAATACAAAAATGCTGGTAAAAACCTTCAAATCAGCTATGCTTTTTACAATAGTATTTTTGGGAGCATTATCATTGCTTCTACATCAAAAGGCATTTGTTATATAGCCTTTGAGGATGATCAATCACAGGCTATTGACAACCTTCAAATGCGCTTTGCCAATGCTCATTATACTCAACAAGAAACAGACTATCACAAACAAGTATTAGGGGTTTTTCAAAACGATTGGTCACAGGTAAACAAAATCAAACTTCACTTAAAAGGGACTGACTTTCAGCTCAAAGTATGGGAGGCGCTTTTACAAATACCCATGGGTAGATTATCTACTTATGGGCAAATAGCAAAAGAAATAGGTAATCCTTCTGCCTCAAGAGCTGTAGGTACAGCAATTGGCAGTAACCCTATCGCACTGCTTATCCCCTGCCACAGAGTTATACAAGCCTCTGGTATATTTGGCGGATATAGATGGGGACCAAGTAGAAAAACGGCTATTATCGGTTGGGAATCTGCAAAAACGGATCACCTATAAAACAAATAACTCTTTCATTGCAGAATCCTTGATAAGGATGAATTTTATATTTTTGGCCATTCTTGATTCACACTATACTGATACTGCATCATCTTTGCGATCTTCTCTTGTATGGGTTTTCCACTGTATTTTTCTACTAAATAAAGTGATAGATCAATGCCAGAGGTAATTCCCGATGCCGTAAGAACCTCTTGTGAATCCACCAAGCGCACATCTTTTACAAGTACTGCTTTTACAAACTGATCTTGCATATTGTTTGCCTGCATGAAATGTGTGGTAAACTTTCTGTTGTCTAAAAGACCAGCATAGCCTAATAAATAAGCACCAGTACAAACAGAAGCTAATTTTACGCCTTCTTGTTTTTTTTGAATCAAAAACTGCTTGATTTGAACTTGTTCTGACAATGCCTTTACTGCATCAGAGGGTGCCCCTGGCAGTAGAATTAAGTCAACTAAAGGCAAATTATCAAAACTATACGAAGGAGTGATACAGACAAGTCCTTGCTCAGTCTTTATTTGATTACCATCTTGGGAAAATAAATAAATCTGATATTGTTTATCTGTTAAACGGTTGGCTTTGATAAACACATCAGTTGGTCCTGCAAAATCTTGTAACTCCATCTCTGGATAAACAAATACACCTATTCTCACTTTAGTTTGTCCTGATACAATTATTGGAAAATAACACAATAAGAATGTGATTATAATATTTAATTTCATTTGACTTGATTTTAAAGCAAATTTACATTTACACTACCGCTAAAGTGTTTCATTTAAGATGCTTTTTAAATCAAAATTCAATACCATTAGTCATTGAATTATTTTAGTACTAAAAAACAAGTGCTCACAACTAACTTTTAACACTACGTTATTTAAAACCATTATAATTAAGTAACTTTACACCAGATTAAACAAATAAACTTGATTTTGAATACTACTAATATTACATTAACAAAACAGCAAATTAAAGCCCAAGGGATAAAGATGGATATCGCAAAGCTATGCAGTGATGATTTCTATATCAAATACGGAAAGTACTATGCTGAAAAACCATTCAAACATACAGTAGTATCAAACAAACAAAGTGTACTAACTTGCAATTGTCTAATAGGTAGTAGTACAACACTAAATCACTCAAATTTAGATATAGCCCAACGAAGTTCAGTATTATTTGTTGAACAAGCTACAGATTATCAGCATATAATGCACACCAATCAAAATAAAGAAGGAGTCTTTATAGAGACATCCGTATCTAAGGATTTCTTTTATGCTTTATTTGAAGGTGAAGATAACTATCTCGAGAGTCTTTTCAACCCTACTAATGCCCGCATCCACTTACCAATTGATTATAATTTAGTAAAAAGCCTAAACTCCCTAACCACTCACCCTTATCAAGGAAAATTGGCAGAACATTTCACAGAGGCTAAAATTATTGAGATACACTTACAACAATACAACAACTGGTTACTTTGGCAAAACAAATCAACACCCCATTTACTTGAAAAAGACAAACAAGCAATTCACTATGTCAGACAATACATAGAGCAATATTACGAACAAGATTTTACCATAAAACAATTAGCTTTAATGGTAGGAATTAATCAAACAAAGCTTAAAGCAGGATTTAAACTACTATTTGATACATCAATTTTTAAATACTTACACGATCTTCGAATGAATATAGCTGCTGAGTTAATAAAAGAAAATACCCTAAGTGTGTATCAAATCGCAGAAAAAGTTGGTTATAAACACAGTCATCACTTTAGTAATGCCTTTAAAAAACACTTTGGCATTTTGCCCTCACAATTTAAATAAACTGTAGTGATTAATTCTATTACTTTAGTAAATCAATGGATTTTTTTGTTGAAAATACAACTTATACTCTATTTTTAATTTGACTAGGTACAATACCGTATTTTCGCTTAAAAGCAGTTGAAAAATGTCTTGCATTACTATATCCTACCATGTGAGCTATCTCAGCTATCGAATAGTCACCTTGATTTAATAAACGATTAGCTTTCTGCATCTTTACATCGTTCCAATAGCCAAAAACAGTAGTTCCGAAAAGCTCTTTAAATCCTTTTTTAAGTAAAAAATCATTAGTTCCAACACGGTGAGCTAACTCAAGTAAAGTAGCTGATGAATCTAAATGTGAGGTGATATAATCTCTAACAGCGTGTAGTTTATCGATATCTGCTTTTCTAAGTGAATACCCCAACGATGGTGTATCTGTGGTAAACTGTTCAAGTTGAAGCAATAAAAGCTCAAGTACCTTTGATTCGATAAACATGCGTTTAAAGGTTCCCTTTCTTTGACAGTATTTTATCTGATGAATAATATCGTACATATCTGGGGTTATTATACGATGAGACTCGCTAAACAACCCAGATTGACCTTTGGATAATAAGTTTCTAAAATGATCAAAAACGCCATGAGTATCAGGTAAGAACTTCTCAAAAAAAACAGGAGCAATATTTATCTCACAAGTTTCAAAATACTCACTGCTCCAATCCATTTTGCCACTTATTCTATTTCCGTAAAGAATATTGTGCTGATTAGCTTTAAAAGCTATATCACTACTGATATTACTTGTTCTTGCAAGGTTAGATCCCTTTAAGGCAAAGTGCATTTCAATCGTTTCAAAATTACTTTCAAACTCAACAACAATTGGTTTCTTAAAAAAGGTATCTCCAAATGTAATATGGATACCCTCAAGAAAAATCTCCATAGTATCCCCTTTAGCCAAAGCAGAGTTCATAGTACTTTGCTTGACTTCGATACCGTCTTTAAAACTTGCAAACCAGTCAGGATAATGTTTCTCAAATAACATTAGTCCTTGACTGTTGTCATAAACTCTTAAATTCATTATTGTTTTTTAAAAATCCGTATGACGGACATTACACTCCGTATAACCAACATGCTTGGTTCAAGTAGTCTGTTATATTTGCACAAAGATATTTAATAATTAAGAATAGTTCTAAATAAAACAATTAATAAAAACTCAACAAATTAAGTATGACGTATTCAACAAAAGTAAAGTGGTCATTTATCTCAGCTATCCTGGCATCAATTTGCTGGATTATAGGAGATATGTTCGTGGCGGGATTTGATGTAAATCCAGAAGATTATCCCTTATTTGCACAAACTTATGCAGATCAAGTAGATGTAGGTTTTGCCACTCTAATGCTTGAGGGCTCAAGCTCTCGTCTGATGTTTGGTGCACTGATTGCCTCGATGACAGCCACTTTGTTTCTACCTGGTGTATGGTTAGCTTGCCAATATATTATTGATAAAAACAAATGGTACGTTTGGGCAACCTATTTTCTACTTATTATCAGTGTAGTTTTAATGCCTCTGGGGCATGGTGTTTTCTTCTACACTGGTGAGATATTCAAAGCTATTTATCACACCGATCCAATTGCCCATCCATATTTGTTAGAAATGGCCAATAATTTTATGACAGTTACATACATTACTTGGGCAACAGCAATTGTAATTCTGCTACTGGCATGGTTATGCTATTCTATCTTAGTTTTTACAGGAAAAACAAGACTTCCTAAATGGGCAGGGTTAATCTCACCTGTATTTATTGCCATTTATCAATTACCTATTAAGTTTATTCTTCCTCAATCTGAACTAAGAGGATGGTTAATGGCTGCAGCTTTCAATATTGCTTATCTAGTGTTTTTTGTTATTCTATTGTTTGTATTCAAAAACAGATTAAAGCACCCATCAGTTAACAACAATTAGATCTATAAATAATACACTTTTTATATATACAGGAAGTACTTCTCCCCTAAAGAGTGCTTTCTAAGTCAAAAAGCTAATAAAAACTTTAAAGTTCAAGAGTACTGCAAAGTAATTAGCTGACAATTCTATACAAGCAAAAAGAGCTATACTTTAAATAAGTATAGCTCTTTCACTATATAAATAATTCATGTACTTATTCTTCGTGGAATGCAAGAACAGGAACGTAATTGTGATAACTTAATTTCTTAGTCATACTACTTGTAAATAATTTCTCAAAGAAATTTCTACTACGAGTAATAGAAACTAATAAGTCAATGTTTTCCTCATCTAAGAAATCAAAAATTGCTTTCTCAATATCGTTAGACTCTACAACGAAAAACTTAACTGGTTCACCTTTGTAGTTTTCTTCCCAACTTTTGACAACTGCAGGATCTATTTTGTTCTTAGTAGTAGAAACGTGAACGCATTTAACTGTAGCTCCAAATCCCTTAGCAATTGGAATTAACTTATCTAAAATAGCTTTATCTTGTGTCTTAAAAAGTGTAGAGAAAGCAATAGAATCAACTCCATCAAAAATAGCGTCATGTGGGATACTCAAAACTGGAATATCTAAAGAGCTAATTGCATTAGCTGTATTTGAACCAAGCAATTTCTTGTCTAATCCAGAGTTACCATTAGTACCCATAACTACTAAATCAATCTTCTCTTCTTTTACGCGTTTTTTCAAAATCGTGTTCAAGAAACCTTCTTCTAAGATAAAGTGCATAGGAACATGATCTAAATTGTGCTTCTTAGCAATATCTCTGATTTGTGGTACTTGATCTTTAAAGTTTTCAAAGTTGCTTAACTCAATTGTTTTATAAACGTCCTGAACCATAACTGGATTAGCAGTAGCTGAAATCACAGGCATTTCATAAGCATGTAGAACAAATAGAGTAGCATTCTGATTTTCTGCCATTCTCAAAGCGTAAACTAACGCGTTATTAGCTGTATCAGAAAAATCTGTTGGGAATAATATTTTTTTCATAGTATGCGATTGTAATGTTTGTATAAAGATAAGAATAAACTTTATTTTTTTATAGTAAACTAAACAGGAAAAGTTGTAAAATAAGATAATTCACTAACAAGACTACTTAAAAAATACAAAAAATGCTTTACTTATTCTATAAATATATAAGACTGAACTACCAAAACACTTAGTCAAAATTTGGATAATTTATAAAGCGATTATATTATCAAAACAAGTATGGATTCTCAAATAAAATTCACATAATAGGAATAATGATTTTTATGAATAAATAAACAGTTTTAAGCTCCAACATAAACCTTAAAAGAATAACATATTTACAAATTATAACCTAAACTTCTAAAACATGCATAAACATTACAATTTTTATTTTATAAAAATTAACTAAATACATTTATAACATAAAAATAAACTAACAAAAAAAATAATACTCAACAAATACATCAATACATAAACATCAAATCAAAAATTAATATAAAAATATACACATAACACAATAAATACCCTATAATAACTATATTTGTCACAACATCTTAGTAAAACATTTTATTATGCAAATTGTATCCGTTAGAAAACCAGTTGATTATTTCGGCATGCAACAAGAACTTACCGAAATACAATATTTAATTGAAAAAGCAAAGTGCAATGGCCAACAGACAGTCTATGTAAGAAGTCTGTGTTATCACAATCACTTGTATTTAATAAAACAACGTTATGCAATTAGAAAATTCATAAAAAAAGCATCTATATTTTCCTTCATAAGAAAACCAATAAAGTATTATGTTATCAGTTTTCCAAGTGATACAAATAATAGATTTAAACAACTATAAACAATCATATATTCATTTTTAAATTTTGCTTTACAACATAGATACTTAATTATTTTGTGTTTATAGTATCTCTTTCTATTAAAAGGTCCAACCTAATGCAACAAGATGGAGATTTCAAGAATTATAAAACCAGTTATTAAAATCAATAACTGGTTTTTTTTTACCCAATATCGTATTTTTAAAAATATAGTTTTAAATAAATAGTATCAACTCTTCACTACTATAAACTAATTAACACAAGTCTTAGCTTGAGCCAACTCGCCATTAAAATTAAGAAGGTTCAAATATTCACTTGCTTTTAAACCTGTAAAGCAACAACTAATTATTCCAAACATATCAAAGTAAAACTTCAAAAAAAGCTACAAATAGGATAAACTCAAATTAATCTAAGAATTATACAAAATGATAGTTTACCCCAAACCTTTCAAAAGAAAACACACTGAAAACCTGCTACCATTACTATCTTATTAATCAAGCACTAACGTTAACCAAACATATATATAAAAAGGGAATAGGATCAACATCTATACATCATTTTGCGAATTATATATTAAGCCAGTATTAATACCGAATATCTTTCAGAATTTAACCAATATATCTTATTAAACAATCAATAAAATAAAGATAAAAATAGAAAATTTAAAATTAAATATATAAAAAAACAAAAAACATATGTCTATTTAACAAAAAACAGTTCTTAATGTTTTGTTAAATAGTCAAAAAACTGCAAAACAAATAATAATTCAAACTTAACACAAATACAATGATTAATATTCACTAACTGATACTATTTATTATACATTTGTAAAAACACCTTATTAACAAATAAATATAATATGCAAATTGTTTCAGTCAAAACCCCTATTGATGATTTCAGTATGCTAAAAGAGCTTACTGAAATTGAGCAATTAATAGAGAAAGCAAAGAAAAAAGGAGAACAAGTGATCTATTTAGACACTCTTTCTTACCAGAATCACATGTATCTAATTAAACAAAACTATGTGATTAAGAAGTTTATTAAAAAAACTACTTTATTTTCTTTCCTCAGGAGACCTAAAAAGTACTACGCTATTCGTTTTCCTATGGAACATGTATCTTAGAATAGTATCGATCTTTTTATAAACACTATAACATCATCTTAATTTCGCTTTACACCTTATTATTTGAATTAAATACGTTTATAAAAGCTATTCTATAAAAGCCCCCTAATTCTATCCTATCTAATAGAGATAGAGTAAATTACAAAATGATAGCTACCAGAATTGGTAGCTATTTTTTTTTGCACAACAGCTTTAAAAATTTACTAGTCAATTGCGAATACCTATAAATTTTAACATTCATAAGAACTATTAAGATAAATAAAAAAATACAATAATTATTTATCTAATTTCATACAAAATAACACATATAAATCTCATTTTGTGATTAAAAATAACAATTATGATATTATTGTTAAAAATGGTGAACGCACAATTTCTTGAGTGAACAAGGTCTTTTTCAATTTACCTTTGGCTATATTTGAGATAACAACAAACACCTATTTAACGATGAAAATTGTATCTGTAAAGAATGCAATTGAGTTCAACATACACTCTGAGTATGAAAGATTGCAAGACCAAATTGATCAAGCTAAATTAAAAGGCCAACGTTCTCTTTATTTGGAAGAATTACATTCTGAACTACATCTGAAACTAATCATGGACAACTTCCAAATTAAAAAGATTATTAAGAATATGTCCCCTATTCCATTTATAAAGAGAAATAAAAAGTATTATGTAATTAATCTTTAATCTTTTAATTAGAAAACTGAGATAATCAGAGATATCTCTCTTCTTAAAATGTTTTGTAAGTATAAACTAACCTAACATTTTAATTCCTTACTAACTTTACACAAAAAGGCACCACTTTACAATGGTGCCTTTTTACTTATAACTATCGCAAGTTTAACCAATACCAATGGTATAAACTTCAAAACCAATATTTTCTAATTCTTTTTGATCTAATATACCTCGACCATCAAAGACAAAAGCAGGCTTTTGCATCTGCTGATAAATCCTTTTCCAATCCAAACAAACAAACTCATCCCACTCGGTTAAAACTGCAATCGCATGCGCTCCTTCAATTGCACTATAAGCCTCTTGATGGGCTATTAACCGCTCGGAATTTATATCACATGAGCGCACATTAAGATAGTCCAAATCAGCCAACATTTGCATCTGTGTCACCTTTGGATCGTACACGTGTACACTTGCTTGTTCCTCTATTAACTCGTTAGCTATATAAATAGCGGCAGATTCCCTGGTATCATTAGTATCTTTCTTAAATGCCCATCCCAAAAAAGCAATCTTCTTGTCACTAACTGTATTAAATAAAGTCGTGACAATTTTTTCAGAAAATCTCTTTTTTTGATGATCATTCATTATAATGACTTGCTCCCAATACTGGGCAACTTCATCCAAACCATAAGATTGAGCGATATAGACTAAATTTAAAATATCCTTCTGAAAGCACGAACCTCCAAATCCAACAGAAGCTTTTAAAAATCTATTGCCAATTCGAGTGTCAGTACCGATAGCTCTAGCGACCTCATTTACATTAGCTCCAGATACCTCACACAATTCAGAAATAGCATTGATGGAAGAAACTCTTTGTGCTAAAAAAGCGTTTGCTGTTAACTTCGACAATTCTGATGACCACACATTCGTTGCTAAAATCCTATCACTTGGTACCCAAGCTCTATAAAGCGAAGCAAGTGCTTCTATAGCCTCATTACCTCTTTCTGTTTCAGCTCCACCTATAAGCACGCGATCAGGCTCTAAAAGGTCTTTAATAGCTGTTCCTTCTGCTAAAAACTCAGGGTTAGACAATATCTGAAACTCTACACCATTTCCGGTTTGATCTAAGATGCGCTTGATGGCTTGAGCCGTGCGAACAGGTAATGTGGATTTTTCAACAACAATTTTACTTGATTTAGAAACACGTGCTATTTGTCTTGCACATAATTCAATATATTTAAGGTCTGCAGCCATCCCCTTACCTTTTCCATAAGTTTTAGTCGGGGTATTAACAGAAATAAAAATCATATCTGCCTCTTCTATAGCTCGATCAACATCTGTATCAAAAAAAAGATTACGACCTCTAACTTGTGAAACTATTTCTCCAAGTCCTGGCTCGTAAATTGGAAGTTCATCCATATTTTGACTATTCCACGCATTTATTCTTTGCTGATTAACATCAACCACAGTAACTTGAATATGGGGATTCTTTTGCGCAATAACAGACATAGTTGGTCCACCAACATAGCCTGCACCTATGCAACATATCTTTTGAATCTTATACATCTACAAACCATTTTAGATTTAAACCTGCAAGTTAATCTTTTTAACCTTTAGCTAAAAAGTTTAAAGAAAAGTTCTATTAATAAAAAAAGCACAACAATCTCTTGTTGTGCTTTGTATATCTTATCAAGGGCTATTAACCTAATTTAACCACTTTACTATTCTCTTTTTCAGCTACTTCACGGCGCAATGAACTACTTGAAAAACGGTGATCTCTACAATTGTAATAAAGCTCTATCCCTTTTTCTTCACAGTAAACTCTACCTGTAAAGTTCTTATCTTTATACTCATCTCCTAAGATTCTAACATCAATCTTAAAAGAACGCAATATATCTTCTAAGTCTTGTTCTGTTGCATAAGGAACAATCTCATCTACAAACTTACAACCTTTTAACTGAATGTATCTTTCAACAACAGTTTGTGTAGGTTTGTTTTTCTCTGGACGATCAAGTGTTGGATCTGTTTGCAAACCAACGATCAAGTAATCACATTGACGTTTAGCATCTTCTAACATCTTTACATGACCTGCGTGCAATAAATCAAATGCACTAAAAGTGATTCCTATTTTCATAATAATTTCTTCTTAGTTTATTTTCGTTTCTAACTAAATGGACAATAATAAACCATACTTTTTCCTTAATAACCTTTCCTTTTCTAACCAATTTTTTTACTACAAAACACTTCTAATTCGCAGTTCCTCATCAAGGGAATCAATGTATTAACTCAAAGTATTCTAATCCTACTGTTTAAAATTTCAAACAAATAATGAAGGATTATAAAAAAATTATACTTCGCAAAAGTAATACTATTTTTACTCTTAATAAAATTAAATTTTAACATTTAAGAAAAGATAAGATTACCTTCAATACTCTTTTTATCAAAATACAACCCTACAACCAATCCATCTTGTGACAAAAAAAGGCATATAACCGAAATTATATGCCTTATATTAACTTGTACAAATAGATTAACTCAAGATATAATATCGTGAATCACACAAGCTATTTTTGCTATTGAGAAGCAATAAAGTCCCCACTACTATTGTTCTCTGTTGACAAAAATAAAAATCTTTCTTAAACAAAAAAGTTAATAACGCGATTTTAACGTTAGATTTATTTCTTAATATGTGATTTATTCTAAATTTAGAATCTCTTTATACGCAGAACTAAGTTTATTGATAATATCAGAGGCTAATATACAATGAGGGTGTTTATCTTCAAGAACAAAATCTCCAGCCAGACCATGCAAATAAACTCCAATAAGTGCCGTATGTTCACTATTGTACCCCTGTGCTAAAAGCCCTGTTAAGATACCTGTCAATACATCACCTGTTCCTGCAGTAGCCATTCCCCAATTACCCGTAGAATTAAAGTAAATATCACCAGATGGCAAAACTATTTCACTATGCGCTCCTTTAACAACTACAACTACGTTATGCTTAGCTGTAAAACCTTTAACTAACTCCATTTTTTCAAAATCTGATGTCCAACCACCAAGTAACCTTTCTAATTCTTTTGGATGAGGAGTTAAGATACTTCCAGGAGCTAAAAACTTAAGTAAACTATTATCTGATGCCAAAATGTTTATAGCATCAGCATCAAACACCATTGCCTTATTTGTGTTATCCTTCAAAAATGCAGCAAATCCTTTTACAGTGTCTGCGTTTTGCCCCAAACCTACACCTATACCTATAGCTTGATAAGAATCAGTTTCTGGAAATAAACGAATATAATCAGCTTCATTATCAGTTAAACACATCACTTCACTGATTGTTGACTGTAAAATTGAATATCCACATTTTGGCAAATAAGCAGTTACTAACCCTGAACCAATACTAAGAGCTGCTTTACTCGCTAATGCTACTGCTCCAATTTTACCATAACTTCCCCCAATGATTAAGCTATGACCAAATATACCCTTATGAGCAAACTTAGTAGGAGTGTGTAATAATTCTTTAACTATTGCTTTATCTAAATAATAATTTTTCGTTTCGAACGAACTAAGCGTTTGTTCATCTAAATTGATATCCACTACTGTAAAGTCTTTAGCCCACTGTGCAGATTCTGGCAAAAGCAAAGCTAATTTAGGCGAACCAAAAGTATAAACCATATCCGCTTTAAAAACAATAGAGTCATTAGCAGTCGCAATATCAGCAAACATACCTGATGGCATATCTATGGATATTCGGTCTTGACACACGGCAGTATTTAGCAAATCAAACACTTGTTTCCACTCTGAATCAATTGCTTCTGTTAAGCCCATTCCAAAAAGAGCATCAATGATAATATCGTCTTTTTTAATAACAATATTGTGCTTGCTTGGCAAGAACTTCTCTATTTTAATTCCTCTATCATCAAGCATTTCTTGGTTCTGACTATTATCTGGAGTATACTTCTTGTTTTGATGTAAATACACCTTTACAAATGCTCCTGCCTCTTTTAATAATCTTGCAATAGCTAAACCATCGCCCCCGTTATTGCCTTTTCCACAAATAATCACAAAGCTATTGTGATACAACTTATGTCTATCCTTCAGTATTTCTACAACTTTACTTGCTGCTCTTTCCATCAATTTGAAAGAAGAGATATATTGATTGTCAATTGTTTGTTTATCTAACAACTGCACTTGATCGGTCTTTAGTATTTTCATGACTGTGTTTTTTTCAAATGTTTAAGGGGTTAAACCAATGTAATAATAAGCATAAAATGCACCATATTGTACAACAGACTAAATGTATACCTTATTTACACATAAAGCAAAGGTATTTCTTGTTGTAGATTAAGTATCCAAGCTCTTGTCCTATCCTATCTTTGCCTTAACAAAAACAAACAAAACAATCGAAATGAAAATAACCGCATTTGCAGCAAGTAACAGCTCAAGATCAATAAACTTAGAATTAGTAAAAAACGTAGCAAGTCAATTCAACAAAGACCAAATCAACCTATTGGATCTAAACGACTTTGAAATGCCAATATATTCACAAGATAGAAATGATAAAGGAATCCCAGAAAAGGCTACCAAATTTAATGAGATAATGCAACAAAGCGATGTAATCATAATCAGTCTTGCTGAGCACAATGGAACCTTTAGTACTGCCTTTAAAAATATCTTTGATTGGGCTTCAAGAGCTGATATGCAAGTATTTAAAAATAAACCAATGTTATTGCTTTCAACCTCTCCTGGTGCAAGAGCAGGTATGGGAGTTATGCAAGCTGCTCAAAGTATCTTTCCTTACTTTGGGGGCAATATCAAAGCTAATTTCTCTTTACCAAGTTTCCACGACAACTTTAAAGATGGACAAATTGTAAATGAGCAATTAAAGCAACAATTGGAATCAACTTTAGAAAGCTTTAAACAAGCTTTGTAATTTTTTTCATACACTAACTTTTTATAATTGTGTTATTTCCCTATAATCGATGCCCAAGGTTATAGGGATTTTTTATTGGCATAAATTAAGTGATAAATTCCTGATAACACCAATACACTAATGAGCTTTAAAGTAAACTCTCACTTTAAGTACTAACTTAATTAAACATTATAAAAAAACGAAAAAATTATTCACTGGGTAAAGGTTTTCTTATTCTTTGCGCATTTCGTACTTTTGTAAAACCTTACACAAAGTGCTTGTTTTGTTTCAGAAAAACGACATCCTTGTACTTATCTACTTTTATGTAATAACCATTAAGCTAACAAAGCAACTTACTAGCCCTATTATTACATATAATAAAAAAACTTAAAAGACTATGAAAGATAATTTTTTTGTCACTTTAGTAAGACAAGAAAGTAAAACGCTATTTAAACTCAAACACAGTGAACGTTTATGGCATATTCCATTAATGGCTATGCTAGCAACGGGAATCCCACTATTAACCGGATGGTACTTTGACAACTTACAAGCTGGACTATTAGCATGTTTGGCAGGGCTTGTTATTCTATACCTTCCCTCTAATATTCCAACACCTCAACGCATGGTAACCATGCTTGTTTGTTCCTTTGGATTCATGCTTTCCTTTGCCGTCGGAATTACCTTTAGTTTTAACCTATACCTATCGGCTGTTGCCTTTGGTATATTCACAACAGCAGTTCATTGGTTAACCCTGTATTTTAACACAAGACCACCTGGTAGTTTCTTCTTTATCATGGTAGCTTCGATGTCCAGTAATATGCCTTTTGAATTAGCCACCATACCCACAAGACTTGGATATGTGGTTATGGGAACCATGTTTGCTTGCACCCTTGCCCTTATTTACAGCATTATTGTAGGCAAAAAATACAACAGTACAAAAAGAATACAACTCATAAAACCAGTGCCAATAAAAGAGCAATTAGACTATCTAATTCGCGCTGTAATTGTCGGTAGTTTCATGTTTATAGCTTTAATGGTCGGAAACCTTTTGAAATTCGATAATCCTTATTGGATTCCGATCTCATGTGCAGCCATTATGCAAGGAATCTCTCTGTATCACGTTTGGCAAAGAGCACTTCAACGCATTACAGGTACTTTTATTGGTTTAGCGCTGTGTTGGATATTAATTTCCATATCCGACTCCCCTTTATACTTTTGTATTTGTATAATGTTCTTACAGTTTGTTATCGAAATGTTTATCTCGCGAAACTACGCTGTTGCAGTGATTTTTATAACAGCTCTAACGGTACTACTTGCCGAGGCTGCTAACCCCATTATCACCACACCAAACATCTTAATTAAAACGCGTTTTATAGATATTGTCATCGGTAGTTTAATTGGAGGTGTAGGCGGTTGGTTTTTACATCACGAATACCTTCGAAACCAAACAAGAGATCGTTTACGTACAACGCGATTACAGCTGTTAAAACAAAGTAGAAAAAAACGAATCAAACAAACTAAATAAAAAAGGACTGCCAAAGAGCAGTCCTTTTTAGATTGAATGAATACCAATCTGTTTTATTTATTTCCGTGATTATAATCATTCTCTTTGTTAGGCGTTTTATACGTCCATTTATTTCCGTAGTCTGGCGCCATCTCACCTGCTAATGAAGTTGAGAAGTTACCACCTTCGGCAGCTGACAAACGAACAATTGTCTTATTCCAACGCTTGTAATCAAACCAATCAAATCCCTCACCCCATAATTCAAGACCTCTGTATTTTACAATCTCTTGGAATAATTCATTCCCATTTTTGTTAACAGTGTAATCTGGATCGCGGTTAGTCTTAGTATTAAGCTCAACTAATAATTCGTTAGCCCCTGCTTCGTCTCCTAAGTAGTATTTTGATTCGGCTTGAATTAACAACATTTCTGAAGCTCTAAAGTGATTCAAATGACCTACTCCTGGCAATTCGTTAGCCTTAAACTTAAATTGCATATAAGCAGCAACTTTTGCAGCACCATCAAGATCAGGATACTTCTCACGAGCATCTACATTCATTTGGGCCTTAGCACTTTTAACAATTCCATCATCGTGGTTATATGAGTCTGAAGGATAAGGTCTTGGATCAAGAAACAATCCTTTTCTAATATCTGTATCTGGCAAAACATCATACAATTCTTTAGCTATGCGCTTAGGGTAAGATTTTACTTGAGTTGTATTAGCATTATACCCCACATAAGCAAAGTAAGAATAGTAGTGTAACTGCTCTGTACTAGCTCCGTAACTACTCCAAATCCATTCAGAGTTTGGCGTTGCAAAACCGTTTTGATACTCCTCGGTTGTCATTAAAGGATACTTCTCACGAGCTAAACCAGCCTCTTGTGCAGCTGTAGCATAATCTTGTCTATTTAGAGCTGCTCTTGCATGAATAGCGTGAATCACGTCTTTATTAATAACAAAGTTCTCAGTCTTACGATCAAAATTCGTACTACTAAAAAATGCTTTAGCATTATTTAAATCCTCATATATCTGAGCATAAACATCTGCCATAGTAGCAAACTCTAAATCTTTAGGCTCTTTATTTGTCAAACGAAGTGGCAAAGCTTGGAACTTACCATCGTTACTATCAACCCAACGCTGTCCATAAATTTGCAACAACATAGTATAGGCATATGCTCTATAACCTAATGCCTGCGCTTTTAGGTCTTTTTTATCGCTTTCTGGTCCTGTTGCCGAATCAACATTTTCAATTACGTCATTTGCATTACCAATCAACATATAATAATAATGCCAAGGAAAGTAATTGTAACTACTATCTAAAGTTAAAAAGTGTTTACCCATTACTTGATCTCCAGCCGCACCTTTCAAGTTTGCTCTGAAATTCTGACCTGGGTATTCTCCATAGTATAACTTTATAGTCCCCTCTCCATTGAACCCTTGAGAACCAATATGTTGAGCAGTCATAATCTTTGCCAGACCATTAACTAACATCTTTACATTCTCAGTGGTCTGAAATACTACATCTGGTGAAGTCTTATTTGTTGGGTCTGTATCTAAATAATCATTACTACAAGATCCAAGCGACATAACTGCTGCCAAGGCAGCATATTTTAAATAACTAATTTTCATAAATATATTTTTTAGAAACCAACATTAATTCCAAAAATCACTGTACGAGGCACTACATATCCATTGTAATGTATTCCGTTCCATGCTTGTTGCGGGTTCATACCTTTTAATTTAGTAAAAGTATAAAGGTTCTCAACACTTAAATTCATACTTAACGATCTCAATTTTAATGATTTCAATAAGTCTTTGTCAAAATCGTAGTTTAATGTCAAAGATTTAATTGCTAAATAAGATGCATCTTGTAAGAAACGGTCTGAAGTCGCGTTAGCCTCTGTTGAAGTTCCAAAATCTACTCTTGGCGTTCCATTTGAATCTAGTCGATTAGCAGATGATTCAGTCATACCCTCAGGCGCTCCATTCCAAGAATTAAGAATATCCTTGTGAAGAGCCCCTGGCGAACTCGATGCAGTCATTAAACTCTTATATGAATAATCTAATATCTTCCCTCCTATTCCATAAGTTAACAAAGCTGAGAAAGTAAAACCTTGGTGTTTTAAAGATGTAAAAACACTTCCATCCATTTTCGGTAGTGCATTTCCTGACCATCCTTTCTTAGCATAGCTTGTTAAATTAGTATATGAATTACCATTGATCTCAATAATATTCTCTGCAGGAATCTCAGCAATATCATTGTTCTCAGTATCTAAATAATATAAAGCATCTCCTGTCATTTGATCTACACCTGCATATTTATACAACCAAAAATCGTAAATACTTCTTCCTTCAACACGTTTAAATGAACCAGAAACAATTCCATTTTCTCTGTTCTCCTCCGGTAAAGTAAGGATTTTGTTTTTTAACCATGTTGCGTTTGCTCCTACATTCCACTTCCAGTTTTTATTGCTGATAATATCAACGTCAAAAGAAACCTCAATACCTCTGTTGGAAATACTTCCCACATTACTTGTAATATATGTGTTAGCACTTGTCGGAGATAAAGATCCCATTGATAAAGGCAATTGTAAATCCATTAAAAGATTTTGAGATTGTTTGTCAAAATACTCAACAGTTAGATTCATTCTCTTAAACAATCTTGCGTCAACTCCAAAGTTTGTAGAAGAAGAAGTCTCCCATTTCAAATCTTTATTTTCAACTTGATTCTTATACAATGCAGGTCTTCCACCATTTAATGTTATACTATACAATGGTTTAGCTGCATAATCGTCAACCGATCTATCGTTACCCACTTCACCATAAGAAGCTCTAACTTTTAAATAATCAATGAACTTAACATTAAAGAAATTCTCATTGCTAATTACATAACTACCACCAACTGACCAGAAGTTACCCCATCTGTTATCTGGGTGAAACTTAGATGAACCATCTCTTCTGAATGATCCCTCAACAAAGTACTTATTAGCATAGTTATACTTACCTCTTGTAAAGTAACCTTCTGTTCTATAAGTATCATCATAATCACTTAAAGCACTCATTTCAGAGAAATTAGCCCATTGAATCATACCCGGGAATGTCTCATTAGTCTTTCTACCTGATAAATACGATCTTTCTTGACTGTAATTCTCATGTCCAGCCAATACTTCCATATGGTGCTCCCCAAATGACTTCTCATAATTAAGGATTTGTTGGCCAGTATAGGTTTTAAATCTGTAGATTTCTCTTCTTGAACGACCTATATTTCCTTTTCCATCACCAATTACAGCGTTGTCATACTTTCTCTCTTCAGAGTTACGCACGTTTAAATCTCCTAACACCTTAAATGTCAATCCTTCGTATAACTTAAATTCTCCAAAGAATTGTCCACTTAAATTATTGCGTACTGTATATTGTTGATTCAATTCATTCTCTTGAATTACGTGGCGTCCTACGTATTGCTTACGAGTATCACCTCCCTCATCATAAACCTTATTACCCATAAGATCATAAACATAGTCACCTGTTAACTTGTCGTGTAAATGCACCGGGTAAATAGGAGCAATATTTCTACCATACATAAATGGATTTCCATAAGAACCATTGTTATCAACCGGATCGGCACTAATACCATTTTTCTCAGAGTGAGCTCCTGAGATATTAGCACCAACTTTCAACCAATCATTTACTTGATAATCAGCATTCACTCGACCTGTAAAACGCTTGTAATCAGAAGAATTAAAATAACTTTCGTTATTTAAGAAACTACCTGAGAAATAAGCCCCTCCTTTATCGTTGGCTACTCGTCCGTTCATATTTAAATCTTGATATAATCCTGTACGTTCAATTGGCTTATACCAATCAAGGTCATTTTTATATCCTGCCAATATTGAAGCCTCAGGAACTAAGTTTCCATTTGCATCAAATAAGGCAGTATCTGGAACATTATAGATATTAAGTCCTAAGATATCAGAAATTAATTTCTCACTTGCTAAAGCAGAAGCTTGTTCACGAGAAACTCCTTTCTTAGGGTCAATCAAACTATTTCTATATCCCGTCCACATTGTTTCCATAAATTCATCTGGTCCAAGACGATCATATTCCTCCATTCCACGAGTATAAACTCCTTGTTTCATGTTGAAATTAAAACTCCCTGTCCCTTTAGATGCTTTTTTAGTAGTAACAAGTACAACTCCATTAGATGCTCTATTACCATATAAAGTAGAAGATGAAGCATCTTTTAATACCGACATACTATCAATATCATTAGGATTGATATCTGAAAGATTTCCTGAGAATGGAACTCCATCCACTACTATCAATGGAGAATTACTTCCACTTTTAGTTGAAAACGATGAAAAACCTCTAATGCGAATCTCTGGTTCAGCTCCTGGTTGTCCAGATGTATTATTTACACGAACCCCTGATGCAGCTCCCTCTAAAGCTCCTAAAGCATTGGTTGCTGAACGCTTTGCAATTTCTTCCGAACCTACCATTGCTACCGCTCCAGTTACTGCTTCTTTAGAAGTAGTTCCGTAAGCAATTACAACAACATCATCCAAGACTTGATCATCACTCTCTAAGACAATCTTATATGAATTTTGCTTTCCAATCTTCACATGTTTTGTTTTGTAAAACACATAAGAAACCTCTAAAACCTGTCCTTCAGATACACTTAATGAAAACGCTCCGTTCTCATCAGCTCCTGCTCCTTGGTCTGTTCCTTGTATTAAAATGGATGCTCCAATAAGCGGCAACCCATCAGCGTCTAATACAACACCTGAAACTGCCTTCTTATTTTGCGCCCAAGCCATGTTTGTTAAAACAAACAACAAAATAATTAAGTAATTTTTTAATTTCATAAAGTTAGTTTTAAGATTTTCTTCACATCGGCGAATATATCACAAATCAAACAAAAAAAAACTTAAAGCAAAATTTTAAAACATTTTTTATACAAATAATTTAATATAAAAAGGAAACTACAATAAATATTATATAATAATATTTCGAAACATTAAAAAAATATACATTTTATTAACACAAAATCATCCTGAAAAATCAGTAATAAAGTCAATTAAAGTTAAATAAAACAAAAATACATTAACACTCACTTAACAGACAGTATTTGTCAAAAAATAAGCCCTAAACCAACAGATACATAGGCTTTATCAATGTTAAAATAGAAATCAAAAACACCCCTTACTACGTGTTAATCAATACCTTAAACAAAATTAATGGTGTTTTTTATCTTTTAAAAAAAGACATTCTTCTTCACAAATAATTTTATCTGATTGATTTACAAGGCAAAACACTACACCAACCAATTCAAGGGGCTGTACTTTTTGTCGTAAATCCCGAAAAGGCAGTAGAAATTATTCAAAGCAGAACTGCTTTTAAGTATCAATTTAATTGATTAGTAAACACGCGCAAATTAAAACTGCTTTCTGTGCAGTTTCTCTAGGTGTTGCTTAGGGTTTTCTTTTAATAAAACGTTTTGTCAGCAAAACCACATTCAATAAATATCCCTAGTAAGTGCAAACTTAATTGCACTAATTCAAAAATTAAAATACCTAATACATGCCATCATTACACCTAAAAAAAATACTTTGATTAGATCACAATAGGTTACAACTAATGAAAAGCCGTCTAGAAAAGACAAGAAGTATGTAGTTGGTTACACGTTGCAATTGCTAAAAAATGAGGTATTATCCTACATTTTTAAAAGGCCATATGGATAATTTGAAAATAGAGTTTCTATGAAAAAACTTGAACGAAATAAACCACTATGGACTGAAAGTCCATAGTTTGTTA
>NZ_WMJX01000042.1 GCF_009711045.1 Myroides albus
GTTAGCTTATGAAATATGGGCTTGGTCGGGTGGATACCTCTTTGGAGTTATCATCACTACTGCACGATAACCCGAATGTAGCCAAAGTTGCTACAGCAATAAACATAAAAATTTTCTTCATAATCTATTAATTTGACTTTTGGTTGAATAAGCAAATTATAAAAGGAGAACTGAAACAACTAAAACAATTCAATTGCGAAAGAACAATTTCAAGAAGATTTCAAACATTTTAAGAGTAAATTCAAAACAAAAAAACCTCCACTCAAAAGAGTGGAGGCAGCATAATTAAAATATGTACTATTACTTCACAAAAGTTCTAATTGTTCTATCAAATTTTGAGATCATATTTGACTTAACTTTCTGATTTGCCTCAACAAATCGACTTGTAGACCTTGTTTTGTTAGCACTATTTTCAGAAGCATCAAAAAAGTAACTCTCTCCTTCATATTCAATGCTGAATGGCTTATCATTCATTGGAGCTGTAGTTCCTTTGTAATGACCTTCAAAAAGGTTCTTAGCATTTACTTGAGCATCAAATTTAAACTTCATATCCAAATTACTAACTCCAATAGTACTACCATTTCTAATTACTCCAGCAATAAGAGGAGTTGTATTTGTAGCATTTGGTAAGTCTGGTGAGTATGAACCTTCAGATACTTTTTTAGCTGGCGTTTTGAATACATAAACTGCAGCCAAATCCCCAGATCCAACTTCTACTTGCCATCTAGCAACTACTTCTGTTTTTGACTCATCAGCATACTCTAATCCAAAAAACACTAAATAGCTATCTTCAATTTGATGAGTAGCACCATTAAATTCAAAAGATCCTTTTCCTTTAGCTTCTACTTTTTCAGCCTCCTTAATAGTCACCTCAACACCGTTGCTAAAACTTCCTTCAAACTCTGCACTAAAAGTAACTGTTCCTGCAGGCCCATAAAGGTTGAACTCTCCATTATCATCAGACAAAATATTAAGAGCCTCACCATCCACGTGTAACACCGCATCTTTAACAGGTGTATTACCCGTAACGATAGATAAAGTAAAAGGTTTACCAGCAAACACCTCATTTGGATTAGTAACTAAAGTTAACTTCAAGTCAATCGGTTTCGCTGTTACAGTAATTTCAACATTATCAGAATTTTCTAAGCCTTCTTTGAATGCAAAGAACTTAAAGCTTCCTGCTTTATCAGCTATCCAGCTTGTTCCGTTTATCTCTGTTCCATCAGCAAAACTAACCTTGAAATCCTTTAAGTCAGCTCCTCCTGCTTGTGCAGTGAAAGTAACTTTTTCTCCAACTTCAACCTTAGATTTATCTGCTTTCAAAATAATCTTGTTTGCATTTTCAGTTACCACTACATTAATTGGATTACTATTGCGATAACCTGCTTTTGTTGCTACAACTTTAAAAGTACCTGCTTCTTTAAACACGTGTTTTAGACTACCAGGTTGGTCATTGATAAGGATCTTCACTCCATCAATCTTTTTATTGTCTAACTCTGCAGAAAAATTAACTGCTTCACCTACTTTTACTTCAAGCTTGTCTGCTTTTAGTACTAATTGTTTTTCCTCTTTCTTATCATCAGTAGAGTTATCATCACTACTACATGATATTCCAAACGTAGCAAGAGTCGCTACGAAAATGAACATAAAAATTTTCTTCATAATTGATTCTAATTTGGTTATTGATTGAATGACCAAATTATAAAAGCTGCACTCCAAATAAATAAACTATTCAATTATAATTAAGTTATTTCTAAATATTACCAAACAAATATCATTATCCTTAACAATACATAAGAAATAAAACCAATAAACAAAAAAAAGAGCAGTTAAAAAACTGCTCTTTTTTCTATTTTAAGTTTAAAGAAAATAATGCTTCTTTACTTATTTTAAATTCGTTTTTAATAGATTTCGCATTACTATTATCCAAATCAATTTTATAATATGCTTGGTACTCACCATCAAAATCAGATGCTAATGAATTTCCTGATACTTTATCCGTCCCCTTAACAGCAAGTTTTACATTTCCTTTACCGTTATCTTTATTTGGAGTAGTAAAAACAGGAATACTATACATAGTTTTTTCATCAGCCTGAAATTCAACACCAGAAACTTTCCCTCTAAAATCTACGATAACAATCTGTTCATTAGTCGTAACCTGCCATGGTAAACGTAGGGCTTTTGAGTTCTCTTCTTGTTCTACATAAAACAATAAAGATCCAGAATTCTCATATTCTGTTCCTGATATCGAGTCATCAATCTTAACAGTAAATGTTCTAATGATGAAAGGCACAAAAGTTTTACCGTCAATTACTTCAGAATAAACCGATCCACCTTTACTAAAATAAAAGAAAGCACTTCCTTTTAAATCAATGCTTTTATTTCCCAAAGAAATAAAATTCTCAGTTGGCATAGGTGTATCTTGTTTCAATACATTAACAGAAACTTCATTCGAAGTTTTATATCCTTCTTTGGTAGCTACAAATTTAACAACTCCATCTTTATTTGCTGTCCAAGTCGTTCCATTTATTTTTGTTCCTCCTACCATTTGAACTGTAAACCCAAAAATATCTTCCTTATTATCTTTGGCTGTAAAAGTTACAACATCCCCCAATTTCACTTCAGATTTATCAACAGATAAAGTGAAACTCTTACTTGGTTTAGGTTCTTCATCATCAGCTACCACATTTATCTTAAGAATAGAACTATCTTTAAAATTTACTTTACTTGCATAAACTTCAAAAGTTCCACTTTCATTAAATACATATTCGTTTGATGCCTCTTCTCCATTGATAAAAATCTTCGCTCCATCAACATTCTTTCTATCTGCTTGTACATAAAAATTTACCTTATCACCTACCTTTATGTCAACACGATCTGCGTTGAGTATCAATTGATGGGTCATTTTATCTTCATTGGACGAATTATCATCACTGCTACACGACACTCCAAATGTCGCTAAACCAGCAACAGCTAAAAACATAAATAGCTTCTTCATAATTATAATTTATTTGGTTATTGATTAAAAGACCAAATTATTGAAGCACTCTTCAAAAAAAGCAAGCTATTCAAAGACAAAAAAACTATTATTATAACTTTACAAAGAAACCTCTTATAACAGATCGCTTATATCAAACAAAAAAGCAGTTGCCATGGCAACTGCTTTTTTGTTTGATATAAAATGTAAATTATTTTCTTCTCATTGAAGAGAAATCAACATTATCTACTTTGATACCAGATCTTAGCGATTTTATTGAATTAGCTCCATTACCAGTTAAATCAATTTTAAAGTATGCTTGATAAGGACCGTCATAATCACTGTTTAGAACTCCTCCACTAACTTCATCATTTCCTTCAACTATAAATTTAGCAGTTCCTCGCGCGTCTTTTTCTCCTGGAGTTGTTAATGCAGGTATTGAGAATTTTGTATCTTTATCTGCTTTAAAATCAACACCATTAATTTTTCCATTATAACTTGCAATTAATATTTGCTCTGGATTAGTTACATCCCAAGGGAAAACTACAGTAGTTTCACCCTCTTTTTGCTCTACATAGAACAAAATAGCACCAGAATTGTCATAATCCGTAGCTGTTACAGTTTCTGTAATATCAATTGTAAAAGTATTAACTCTAAATGGTACATACCATTTACCATTAATTTCTTCTGAGTATACATATTGTCCATCAACAAAATAGAAAAATGCACTTCCTTTTAAATCAATACTTTTATCACCTACTTGGATAAAATTACTCGTTGGGTTTGGTTTATTATCTTTCGTAACATTTACTGTAATTTCAGCTGTATCGTTATATCCATCCTTAGTAGCGATGAATTTCACAACACCTTCTTTTTCAGCTTTCCATGTTAAACCTGGTAACTCAGCACCACCTACAACCTTAACTTTAAATCCAGAGATTGCTACATTATTTTCTTTTGCAGAAAATGTTACTGTTTCTCCCACTTTAACATCAGCTTTATCAGCTACTAAAGTGAATGTTTTCTTCTCTGTGTCTGGATCTGTACCATCTTTCTTAGTTACAGTTATTTTTAAAGCAGCACTATCTTCAAAATTTGCCTTTTTAGCTACTACATTAAAAGTACCTTCTTTCTCAAAAACGTGCTCAATACCAGCCTCTACACCATCAACGTAAATCTTTGCACCGTCGACATTTTTCTTGTCAGCTTGTACTGTAAACTTTACAAGATCACCTTCTTTTACATCAACACGATCAGCACTAAGAACCAATTGTTTGCTCTCTTTACCTGAATCTGATGAGTTGTCATCACTGCTACATGACACTCCGAATGTAGCTAGACCTGCTACAGCCAAAAACATAAATAGTTTTTTCATATAAGTTAGTTATTTTGGGTTATTAAATTTGGTAGCAAGATAAAAACTATTTTGAATCAAAAAAACTATTTCGTTAATTTTTTCAATATTTTTACTTAAAAAAAACTTAAATCAAATAATCATTATTACATATATCACATAAATAACACAGCATACATAAGCTTTTAAAACACATAAAAACTTAAAATTAATAAAACAACAATCGCATCATATACAACAGATATCAACTGTTAACATACCTTCCAAAAGGATTTTTATTATATTTACGACAAACAATAACAAATTTCATTTATGAAAACACAAGAATATGAAAGTAACGACTTGATCGAAAGATTACCACAGCATTTAAAACAATTTATCAAACCACAGAGTTATCAGGATTATACACCTATTAATCAAGCTGTGTGGCGATACGTTATGCGTAAAAATGTTGATTATCTATCTAAAGTTGCTCACGAATCATATCTTGACGGTCTAGCTAAAACAGGTATTTCTATAGAAAGCATCCCTAGTATGTATGGGATGAATAGAATATTAAAAGAAATAGGTTGGGCTGCTGTAGCAGTAGATGGCTTTATACCACCGAATGCCTTTATGGAGTTTCAGGCGTATAAAGTACTTGTTATTGCATCAGATATTAGACAATTAGAGAATATAGAATACACACCTGCACCAGACATTATACACGAAGGGGCAGGACATGCTCCTATTATCGCTAACCCTGAGTATGCTGAGTATCTGAGACGCTTCGGAGAGATAGGCTGTAAGGCTATTTCTTCTGGCAGAGACTATGAGATATATGAAGCTATCCGCTTACTGTCTATCTTAAAAGAGGCCGAAGGTGTAGACCCTGAAGAAATCAAAAAGGCAGAAGAGCAGGTAGATTATTTACAAGGTATAACAGAAGAACCTTCTGAGATGGCACTTATCCGTAATCTTCACTGGTGGACAGTAGAGTATGGATTAATCGGTACTACGGATAACCCTAAGATATACGGAGCAGGCTTACTATCTTCTATCGGAGAGAGTGCATGGTGTATGACTGATAATGTAAAAAAACTTCCTTATAGCATAGAAGCTGCATACCAAGGCTTTGATATCACTAAGCCTCAACCTCAGTTATATGTAACTCCTGACTTTGCTTATCTAAGTGAAGTATTAGAAGAGTTTGCAAATAAGATGGCTTTAAGAAAAGGAGGCTTAATGGGAATAAACAAACTAATAGACTCTAAAGCCTTAGGTACGATAGAACTGAATACAGGTCTACAGATATCAGGTGTATTTACACGTGTAATCGAACACGAAGGCAAACCTGCTTATGTGCAGACAACAGGCAAAACAGCTTTAGCCTATAGAGAGAAAGAATTAGTAGGACACGGCACAGAGACTCATCCACATGGTTTTGGTACTGCATTAGGTCGTCTAAAAGGAATCAACCTTGCTATAGAAGATATGAGCCCTAGAGATCTAAAAGCTTATAACCTATATGAAGGCAAGCCAGTAACTCTAGAGTTCGAAGGAGGTATCACTGTATCTGGAACTAATATCACGGGTATTCGCAATATACATGGTAAGATTATTCTGATTAGTTTTAGTGACTGTACAGTGAAGCACAATGATGAAGTACTATTCCAACCAGAATGGGGGACTTATGATATGGCTGTTGGTGCTCATGTGATTTCTGCTTTCTCAGGGCCTGCTGACTACCACAGTTTTGATCTAATCAATCACGTTCCTTCTAGCCAAACAATAAAAGCAAAAAGAGACGAGAGTAAAATAAAGCTCGAAAACTTCTACCAAGAAGTTAGAGCCATGAGAGAAGAGAATAAAACAACTGATTTAAACAACGTACTAGATGTTCTAATCAATGGATACCCTTCTGATTGGTTACTGACAGTAGAAATACTGGAATTAGCTAAAAAAGCTTCAAATACAGCATTAGCTGAAAAAGCAATGAGCCACCTTAAATCTGTTCAAACAAACAGACCTGAAGTAGCTCATTTAATCAAAGACGGTATAGATATTATTCTAAAAAGCTTATAAAGCTATATCTAATACCAAGTCTTTATCACTTTGAATAACGTTACCCTGATACTCTAGTTTCCAACCTAGAGTATTGGTAACTATTAATATTTTAGAAAGTTCACTTATAAGTCGATTCTCCGCATTCGATTTTAAAGTGGACTTTTCTATTTTATCTTCTAAGTCTTTCTTCACTTTTGCATTAATCTTATTGTAGTCATCACCTTTAAAAGGGTTGAAAGTACTCTGCTCTACATCTAGTATTTTATAGTCAGGATATATATTTACTTCCGCTTCTGGTATATATATTAATTGCACTACCTTATTCTTCTCATCGATCTGATATTGCAGTTGACTCAAATCATAAGACACTGTAGCCTTTGCATTAATAATAACCACAGCCTTTTTATCAAAAGAAAGCATATTTAAAAAGTATTTCTGCTGATCCTTATACGTCATTACTTGTGAGAAAGTAGCTTCTGTCACCACTAATTTACTCACGTTTTTTAACTGCTCTTGGATTAGAGCTGTATTGTATTGCATATCATCTTTATCTCCCTTCACAAAGCTGTTATACAAAACAACTCCTGCAAACATAAAGAAGAGCACTATAAATATACCGAAGAGTACGCGCAATAACTTTCTCATAACTATCTAAAGTTCATAAATGGATATTTCTCTAATAAGTAATCTATCTTGGCTACCAATGTATCTAAGAAAGCTAAGTGCTGTTCTGCAGTAGGGTTAAAAGGTCTATGGTTCAGTCCTTTTTGCACCTCATCTACTTTATGCATAATCGGATACATATCAGGATGAATCCACGTTGTCACAAAGCGCTCCCAGATATAGTCTATCGCCAACTCATTTGGATGTAACATATCAGCTTTATAAAAGCGATAATCTCTTAGCTCATCCATTACAATCTCATAAGAAGGGAAGTAACTAATTTTATCTCCACTTTGCTGATCTAACACATCGTGTAAGGCAGTAAATAATACTGACTTACTTCTCTGATTCTCTACGATACCATCTTTAAAATGTCTCACTGGAGACACTGTAAACACAATCTGTATATCTGGATTAATAGCTTGTACTAATGTAATAATTTTAGACAAGCTAACCTTCACTTCTTCAGTACTTA
The DNA here is from genome assembly GCF_009711045.1 of Myroides albus. Taxonomy (GTDB): domain Bacteria; phylum Bacteroidota; class Bacteroidia; order Flavobacteriales; family Flavobacteriaceae; genus Flavobacterium; species Flavobacterium album_A. Next base: position 7,516 of record NZ_WMJX01000042.1, read on the forward strand.
ATAATCTCTTTTTGAAATTACTCTGTGCTACCTTATGACAATTGGCAACAACCATTCCACTCTCGATATGCTCATATACCCAAGCTGTTCCTAAAGTGATATACATAAACGAGCTCTCTTTTAAAGCTACCTGTAAATCAAACAACTTTACATTCAGCTTCGTCACGATATCTTCTTCTTCTAATTCATTCAAATCAGAATGTGCGATAAAGCTACTCCACACCTCGTTATGACAGAACACATCTGCACTTGTAAATTCATGCCCTTTCACCGCATACTCTAATATGCGCTCTATCGCGATAGGGTGAAACAGAATACCGAATGGATTCACCACACTTTGGAACTGATACTCTTTTAGCTTATCACTTATATTCACAGCAAAACAAGATCCCATAGATAAGATCTTATGCTCGTATTTAATTCTATCCTTTGCTACCTTAGTAGGCACTACTGTACTAAACTTCATAATCTGATGAACTCTTGAACAAAAAAAAGATTCTCATATGAGAATCTTTTTTTTCTATTATAATTACAAATATAATACTATTTCAAATAATCTTTTGCGTGAGCGATAGCGTCTGCCATACCAGCTGGATTCTTACCTCCTGCTGTAGCGAAGAACGCTTGTCCACCACCACCACCTTGGATGTGTTTACCTAACTCACGTACGATAGTACCTGCATTAAGACCTTTGCTCTCTACTATATCTTTAGATACATAACAAGTCAGCATTGGCTTATCATTCGCTACACTACCAAGCAGTACATATAGATTAGAGAACTCATTACCTAACTCATAAGCAAGGTCCTTTGCTCCAGCAGCATCTAAGTCCACTTCTACAGCTAAGAAAGAGATACCGTTTACCTCTTGGATTTGACCTTTTAAGTCTCCTTTTAGGTTCTTTGCTTTCTCTTTTAATAATTGCTCTACTTGTTTCTTAAGTTTAGCATTCTCATCTTGAAGAGATACTACCGCTTTTAAGGTATCTTGTGGATTTTTTAATACTGCTTTAAGCTCTTTTAATGTATCTTCTTGTTCTGCGTAGAACTGACGAGCAGCTTTATTCGTAATCGCCTCAATACGACGAATACCAGCAGCTACAGCTCCTTCACTTACGATCTTGAACTGCCAGATATCACTAGTATTCCCTACGTGAGTACCTCCACATAGCTCCATACTCTCTCCAAACTTAATAGCACGTACCTCATCACCGTATTTTTCACCGAATAATGCCATAGCACCTTCAGCGATAGCCTGAGCCATCGGTATACTTCTGCGCTCTACTAATGGCAAGTGATCGTGAATTCTATCATTCACGAATGCCTCTACTTGTGCTAACTCTTCTTCTGTCACTTTAGAGAAGTGAGAGAAGTCAAAGCGCAAGTGCGTAGGAGCTACTAACGAACCTTTTTGTTCTACGTGAGTACCTAAGATAGTACGCAATGCTTGGTGTAGTAAGTGAGTAGCAGAGTGGTTAGCCATAGATTGCTTACGCGCTTCTACATCTACCTTCGCTACTAAAGTTCCTTCTACATTAGCAGGAAGCTCTCTTACGATATGTAATATTAAGTTATTCTCTTTCTTCGTGTCGATTACTTGGATAGTGTCATTAGCAGATACTAATACTCCAGTATCTCCTACCTGTCCTCCCCCTTCTGGATAGAATGGAGTAGAATCTAATACGATTTGGAATAACTTACCATCTTTTTTACTGTCAATCTTTCTATAACGAGTGATCTTCACTTCATTCTCTAACTGATCATATCCTACGAACTGCTCTACATTTCCTGACACTAATACAGTCCAGTCATCAGTAGATACTTCTGAAGCCGCACGAGAACGTGTTTTTTGTTCTAACATTGCTGCGTCAAATCCAGCTTCGTCTAGTTCATATCCTTTCTCTCTAAGGATAAGCGCTGTCAAGTCAATAGGGAAACCAAAAGTATCGTATAGTTCAAAAGCCTTCACTCCTGATACTACTTTACCTTCTGTTTGTTTGATTACATTGTCTAATAAATGTAACCCCTGCTCTAACGTTCTTAAGAAAGAAGTTTCTTCTTCTTTAATCACGTTTTTCACTAATTCTTTTTGACTAGTGATTTCTGGGAAGAATGCTCCCATCTGTGTACTTAACACCTCTACTAACTCATAGATGAATGGTTCTTTCTTATCTAAGAACGTAAATGCATAGCGAATAGCACGACGTAAGATACGACGGATCACATACCCTGCTCCATTGTTAGAAGGCAACTGCCCATCTGCAATAGCAAAGGCAACTGCTCTCACGTGGTCAACGATAACGCGGATAGCGATATTAATCTTCTCTTCCTCATCATCTTTTGCTTTCATTGTGTATTTACCACCTGTTAACTCAGATACTTTAGCGATAAGTGGAGAGAATACATCTGTGTCATAGTTAGACTGTACTCCTTGAAGCACCATACATAGACGCTCAAACCCCATACCTGTATCTACGTGCTGAGCAGGTAACTTCTCTAGAGAACCATCCGCTTTACGGTTAAACTCCATAAATACGTTATTCCAGATCTCTACTACCTGTGGATGATCTCCATTCACTAATTCTCTACCCGCTATCTTTGCCTTCTCCTCAGCACTACGGATATCTACGTGTATCTCAGTACATGGTCCACACGGTCCTTGATCTCCCATTTCCCAGAAGTTATCTTTCTTATTCCCCATCAGGATACGATCCTTGCCGATTAGGGTACTCCAGATATCATAAGCTTCTTGGTCAAAAGGAACGTTCTCCTCTTCGCTACCTTCAAATACAGTAACGTATAAAATATCTTTAGGGATGTTATAAACTTCAGTCAATAATTCCCAAGCCCAATTGATAGCTTCTTTCTTAAAGTAATCTCCGAAACTCCAGTTCCCTAGCATCTCGAACATTGTGTGGTGGTATGTATCGATACCTACCTCTTCTAAGTCATTGTGCTTACCAGACACGCGAAGACACTTCTGTGTATCAGTGATACGGTTACTTTTAGGCTTGGCGTTTCCTAAGAAATACTCTTTAAACTGGGCCATCCCAGAGTTATTAAACATTAAAGTTGGATCGTCTTTCAGAACGATCGGCGCAGAAGGTACAACCATGTGACCTCTTTCTTCAAAAAAGTTTAAAAACTTCTGACGAATTTCTTGTGATTTCATATCCTTTGGAAACTATAAATTTTAATTCAAATTCTCAATTACTGTTTTTTACCTCAACATTGTTAAAAAACAGCTAAATATTCTATTTTATTACTTTTTTTTATTCTTCTACTAAAGAAAACAATAGCTGTAATGAAAACATTTTTTAAATTTGTTAGCTATCAATCTTTTTCCACTTTAATGAAGATTAAAATTTTAGTGCAAAAATAGTGTTTTTTTAAAATATGGCTAAGGTAAAATATTATTACGACCCTGAAAAATTAGCGTTCCTAAAAATTAGACCTAAAAAGTTTAGATACTTAGGTAATGTCTTCTTATTCATACTTTCTTCTGCCATCTTTGGTGTACTTGGATTATTCGTACTCATTAACACTAATATCCTGCAAACACCTAAAGAAAAAGTACAAGAAAGAGAAATAGCAGAGTTCAAAACAAACTATCTACTTTTGAACAAGAAACTGGACTTAGTTGCAGAAGTATTAGATGAACTTGAAGTAAGAGATAATGACATTTACCGCGCATACTTTAATACAGCACCTATTCCCGATGAACAAAGGAGGTCAGGATTAGGAGGAATAAACAGATATCGCTCGTTTATAGGGTTAACAAATGAAAAAATCCTAACGACGACGAACGAGAAAATGGATATGCTATCAAAGCAAATAGCCATACAGTCACAATCTTTAGATGACATCATTGAGTTAGCTAAGGGTAAAGAGGCATTCCTCGCATCAATTCCCGCGATTCAACCAGTAAAAAATGAAGATCTAAAACGCATGGCCTCTGGTTATGGATATCGTAGTGATCCCTTTACAAAAATTAAAAAGTTCCACGCTGGAATGGACTTCTCTGCAGAAACTGGAACTCCTGTCTACGCTACTGGTGATGGTAAAATAATCCGTGCTAATAATGAATTATCAGGATATGGAAATCTAATAGAAGTAGATCATGGACATGGTTACTTGACGAGATACGCTCACTTAAGTCGATATAATGCTCGACAAGGACAAGCAGTTAAACGCGGTGATATCATAGGGTATGTCGGTAGTACTGGACGTAGTTCGGGACCACACTTACACTATGAAGTGCACTACTTAGGTAATGTAGTAAACCCTTTAAACTACTATTATGGCGATATTTCTGCTAAAGAGTTTGAATTACTTTCACAAGAGGCTAATCAAGAAAATCAATCACTTGACTAATGAAACTAAATTTACCTGACAAACGTTATTACAGTATAGGAGAATTAGCGAATGCTTTTGACCTAAATGCTTCGACATTGCGCTTCTGGGAAAAAGAATTTGACATCATTAATCCTAAAAAAAATGCAAAAGGAAATCGCATGTTCACACATAAGGACATCGAAAACCTTGAATTGATTTATCACTTGCTAAAAGAAAGGGGCTTCACAATTGAAGGAGCCAAAGAATACTTAAAGAAGCAACCTAAGTCAGAAATGAACAACTTTGAGCTGATAAAAAAATTAGAGAATATTAAAAACACCTTAATAAATATTAAAAACGAACTTTAAAAGAAAAATTACTATGAAAAAAGCATTAGTTCCTATCATCGTTCTTGTGGTTGTAATTGCAGGAATATTTATGTACTCTGTTGGTATCAAAAATGATATCGTAGCATTAAGTCAGACGGAACAAAAACAATGGGCAGATGTGCAGGCAGCATACCAAAGAAGAAATGATTTAATCGGAAACTTAGTTAAAACTGTACAAGGTGCGGCAGATTTCGAAAAGGGTACTTTAGAAGCGGTAGTTAAAGCACGTGCTGAAGCGACAAAAGTAACTATTGACCCAAGCAATATGACTCCTGAACAGTTAGAAAACTTCAATCAAGTACAAAGCAACGTGGCGTCAAGTTTAAGTAAACTATTAGTGGTTTCAGAAAATTACCCTGAACTAAAAACTAATACTAACTTTTTAAAACTGCAGGATGAATTAGCAAGTACTGAAAACACGATACAAACACAACGTGTGCGTTTCAATAGTGCTATCATGGATTATAACGGTTATATTTTGAAATTTCCTAACTCTGTTTTTGCGGGAATGTATGGTTACAAAGAAAAACCGTATTTCAATGCAGTACAAGGTGCTGATAAACCTGTAGAAGTGGAATTTAATTTTTAATTATGCCTACTATCAGAGACTATTTATCTACACAAGATGAAAAGGAAATTGTACAAGCAATAACACAGGCAGAAGCAAACACTTCTGGTGAAATACGCATTCACATTGAGACAAACAGCAACGAAGAACCTATGGCAAGAGCGCAAAAGGTATTCTTCGAGCTTGGAATGCAGAATACGAAAGAGCGCAACGGGGTTCTATTCTATCTATGCATTAATTCAAAATCTTTTGTCATTCTTGGGGATGAGGGAATTAATCAAAAAGTTCAAACTGAAAACTTTTGGGAAGGGACTAAAGAATTGGTTATAAACCACTTTAAACAAGGATTATACAAACAGGGACTTATTCAGGGAATCCTCAAGGCAGGAATAAAGCTAAAAGCTTATTTCCCAGCTAAGGAGATCAACAAGAATGAGCTTCCTAATGAAATTTCAAAAGCATAGCAAATGAAAAATTTGTTTAAAAAAGTATTCCATAGTTTAACCTTTGCAATAATCATATTGCTTTGTCAGGTTAATTATGCGCAATTTGATATTCCCAAAAAACCAGCATTAAAAGATCAAAAATTACTTTATGACTATGCTGATTTATTTTCATCTCAACAACAAAGAGAGCTGACTGATAAATTAACGCATTACAGTAATGAAACATCTACTCAGATATTAGTCATTATAATAAAAAGTCTCAATGGAGAAAATATTTCATTATTAGGACCAAAATGGGGACATGAATGGGGAGTTGGAGAAAAAGGAAAAGATAATGGGGTAGTTATTTTGATGTCTGTACAAGATCGTCAAATTGGTATTTACCCAGGTTATGGAGCAGAGCAGTATATAACCGCTGGACAAGGAGGAGAACTTATCCGAAATAGAATTATTCCACATTTCAAAAATGGGGACTATTATGGAGGGATTCACACCGCAGTCGACGGAGTGACTGAAATGCTCAAAGGAGTATACAAGTCAGACAAAAAAAATACTGTTCGCGCAGAAGGAGACAATGAAACTGGAGGTCTATTCTGTCTATTTGCTATCATATTTGTCATCGTTGGAACTATTATATTCAATAAAGGAGACAAAAACAATGGAGGAAAAGGTGGAGGAAACAAACGCAATCGCAGCTTCTTAGAAGATCTTGCAACTGTAATTATTCTTTCAAATAGTGGATCAAGTAGCTCTTCAAGTAGTAGAGGCGGTTGGTCATCTGGTGGAGGTGGCTGGTCATCTGGAGGAGGCAGTTCTTCTGGAGGAGGTTTCGGAGGCTTCGGAGGAGGAGGTTTCTCTGGAGGAGGCTCAAGTGGAAGCTGGTAAAACTTTTCAACTATATAAAACAAATTAGAGGATATCTGAAACAGATATCCTCTTATTGTTTTATACTATCTCTATTTTCGTATTCTAAAGTACTTTTGCACACTAATACAAGTCCCATGCTCAATGAGAACTTTTATATTACATAAGCACTACAATCATCTCTTTTTAAATATTACATACGGAATGCACGCATACTTTGTCCACGCTTACCACGACCTCCTTTTGTACCTTTTCCCTTCTTTGGACCTCCAAACTCATTCAATTTATACACTAAAGAAAACATGACATATTGTTTCAATACCAAACTTTCAGAATCCACAATCTCTGTAGGATCGATAGTACGTCGACTACTGGTATTCTGATTGAGCACATCATACACCTTTACTTTTGCTCTAAACTTACTATCAAAAAACTCATAAGCTAAACTTATATTCCACATATAAAAGTCTTTTTTATAGCCTTGTGCAATTTGAGAGTTGTAAGTGTAATTAAAATCATTGCCAAAGATGAAGTTCTTAGGCCAATAGGTTGTAGCCTCTAAATTAAATCTATGTGTGAAATTTGAAGCTTTATCAACAGTAAAGTTATTGTAACTCGTTCTATTATAGTTATACGTATATGAAGGATGTAGAGTCAAAAACTCTCCATAGTCATAACTAAAGTACGCATTCGGCACAATAGTATTTGCTCGAGATTCGTACATAACATTGTCAATATACCCTTTCGAAAAATGATTAGAAAATCTAACTCCTATACCATATCGGAAGTTATGCTCACCTACCTTCTTGTTCTGAAACAAATTTACTCTTGCTGACCACTGATAATTACCTGATATGTTTTTATAAGTTGAGATACTTTTCATATCCTCGTCATACTCAATTGCATTTACAATCGTATTATCTTGTAGGGAGAGATTTCCTCCAATAGAATACCCAGATCTCGTCTGGAAATCATAAGAGCGATAATTAAAACTAAAATTATGTTGATCCGTCGGTTTCAAGTTTGGATTTCCTACTTTAGTGTGTAGTGGATTGGAGATATCCGTAATTTCCAATAACTCTGTTGCACTTTGATAAGTCTGATTGTATCCATAACTGAAATAAATATTATCATTTTTACTCACGTTAAAGAACGTATTCATATTTAAACGCGGACTAATGTAATACTTATCTAAACTGTAATCCTTTTCATTGTACAATGCATCTGCTGAGTTCTTGACAATATCAGTATAAGAAGTAAAATACAGCGAAAACTTATTCTTATTAATTGCAAATCTGACAAACGGACTAGTTTCCTTTACAACACTTTTATATCGATTCGTTTCTAACTTATTAATAGAGGAATACTCGCCTGTAGCCTCATCATAATCATAAACGTACATACTGTTGATGCTTTGTCTGTAGTTCCACTCAGTTCCGACTTCAAAAGACAATGAGTCCGTAATCGGTTGTCTGAATGACACATCCAAGCTATAGGTATCAGATACATCTTCACTATTTTTAAACTGTCTACGCATATCATCAGCCTTTTCAGATTGAAAGAATTTGGTATCAGATTCAAATAGAATTTCATTATTTCCCTTAGAATTTGAATTAGAAAAATTTACTGATAAGAACTGTCCCGGTTTTTTAAAATTGCGCACATACGAAATATTGTTTGCAAAATTATTACTATCTCCCCTACTATATGACTGACTACGGCTCTCGTTCAAGGGATTCATATTTTCATCAAAAGATGCTTCTTCTGACTGACTATTAGAATAGGTATGCCCTTTGCTGAAGTTAGGCATAATTGACAAAAAGTCTTTCTCTCCTCGATAATCAATTGAAAAATTGGCTTTATTCCCTTCATCTCCACTTTTTGATGAAGAAGAAGACGTATTATAAAACTGACCACTTGGTAAAAAACGAGTTGACGTCGTTTTATTCCTATTCTCAGTTTCAGAAAAATTGTAATCATAACTTCCATTTCCCGACAATAATTCAGTAAAATCCTCCAGGTAATTTAGCCCTATCATCCTCGACTCAGTAACGCCTCCTCTACTACGTCCACTGCGCATATTATCAAAGACATCGTCCATTGAAAAGCCTACTGCATTAATATTATTGGCAGAACCAATGACTGATATCTTTCTCCTCTTGTTAAAACTATTCAAAAACAGACCCGCTTCATAGCGATCATCTGTTCCATATCCCGCATTAACTTGTCCGAAGTACCCTTTGTTATTTTCCTCATCAATTGTCACGTTGATACTTGCATCATCAGACTTTGCACGCTCACCTGTAAATTTTTCCCTTTTAGTCTTTTTATCCGTAACTTGGATTTTGTTAATGATTTCACTTGGTAAGTTTTCCAAAGCTACTTTACCATCCTCACTAAAGAAAGGCTTGCCATTCACTAAGATCTCATTAACCTCTTTCCCATTCACAGTTATCTTTTTATTCTCGTCTATCTGTAAACCAGGAAGTTGCTTTAACAAATCTAAAAGTTTGGCGTCAGGCCTAACCTTAAATGACCCAGCATTATACTCTATAGTATCATTTCTAACCCTCAAAGGTGGGGTCTCAGCAACAATAAGCAACTCGTCTAAATTAGTAGGCAAATCCTTAAGCACTATTTTACCAAGATCATCATTCTCTGTAATCCCCTTCGGGTATTCCTTGACAAAGTCTTGATAACTCATCATAGAAGCTTTAAGGAAAGTTCCCTCTTGTAGCGATCGAATCTTCAGATCAAAATTTCCTGTTTTATCCGTAACGGTATAACCTACCATTGTAGAATCTTTATCTCTATTCAAATAAACAGTTACATACTCTAAAGGCAAATTCAAGGAGTCGACTATTCTTCCCTTTATAGAAATAGCGTTCTGTCCAAATGAACTAATACAGAGTAAAACAGTCAAAAAAGTATATATCGATTTCATAGCCATAAAAAAAGCGGTCTATACAAATGTACAAAGACCGCTTTAAGTTATTATCATTTATTCAAAAATCTATTTCTGACGGAAAAAGATATCAATTGGAACACCTTCAAAGTTATATATCTCACGAAGTTTATTCTCAATATATCTCTTATAAGGATCCTTTATATACTGTGGCAAGTTTGCAAAGAATACAAACTGAGGTGTAGGCGTAGGCAACTGCATACAGTATTTAATCTTAATGTATTTTCCTTTAATTGCCGGTGGTGGAGTATGCTCTACTACAGGTAGCATAGCCTCATTGAACTTAGACGTAGAAATACGTTGTTTTCTATTTTCATATACTGCTACAGCTGTCTCCAAAGCTTTTAATAAACGCTGTTTAGTGACTGTCGAAGTAAATACGATCGGCACATCCGTAAAAGGAGCAATCTCTTCACGAATTTTATCTTCGAACTGTTTAGTTGTCATCGTATCTTTTTCTACTAAATCCCATTTATTAACAAGAATAACAACTCCCTTTCTGTTCTTTTCAGCTAACCAGAAAATATTTTGATCTTGCCCTTCGAAGCCTCTTGTTGCATCAACCATTAAGATACAAACATCACTATGCTCAATTGCGCGAATAGAACGCATTACAGAGTAAAACTCTAAATCTTCTTTTACTTTAGATTTACGGCGAATACCCGCTGTATCAACTAAATTAAAATCAAAACCAAACTGATTAAATCTCGTATCAATAGCATCCCTTGTTGTTCCAGCGATATCAGTAACAATATAACGATCCTCACCAATCAAAGCGTTGATAAAACTAGATTTACCAGCATTTGGACGACCCACTACTGCAAACCTTGGCAACTCATCTTCCTCTGTCGTTAATTCTTCCTCCACTGGTAATGCAGCTACTACAGCATCTAATAAATCTCCTGTACCACTACCACTCATTCCTGCAATTGGAAAAATCTCTCCTAATCCAAGGTTGTAGAATTCAAAAGTATCATCCATACGCTTTGAACTGTCCACCTTATTAACTGCTACAAAAATAGGTTTCGTTTCTTTACGCAACAGGCGAGCAACTTCTGCATCCATTGGAGTTATTCCCTCCTCAACATCAACAACAAATATAATAGCGTCTGCTTCGTCTATTGCTAAACTAACTTGACGTCTAATTTCCCCTTCAAATACATCATCAGAACCTTTCACATATCCTCCTGTGTCAATGACAGAGAACTCTCTCCCATTCCATTCTGATTTGCCGTAGTTTCTATCACGTGTTACTCCACTTACTGAATCTACGATGGCATCTCTCCTTTGAATCAAACGATTAAAAAAAGTCGATTTTCCTACGTTTGGTCTCCCAACTATGGCTACTATACTACTCATATTATTTCAAAATAGGTCGCAAATTTAATGTTTATTACGACATTTTTATTTTTATTATTACTTCTTTTGATTATATCCGAAGCGACGTAACTGATAATCGCTACTTCTCCAATCTTTATTTACCTTGACAAACAATTCTAAATGGACCTTTTTCATAAAAAACTTCTCCATTTCTTCTCTTGCTGCTATTCCCACTTTCTTTAATGCTGCACCTTTATGTCCAATGATTATCCCTTTTTGGGTATCTCTTTCAACCATGATAACAGATTTGATTCGAATAATGTTATCCTCCTCTTTAAACTCCTCTGTTTCTACTTCCACTGCATAAGGCACTTCTTTTTCGTAATTCAACAGGATCTTCTCTCTAATAATCTCATTCACAAAGAAACGCTCAGACTTATCAGTTAAAGCATCTTTAGGGAAATATGGAGGGCTATCTGGTAGTAACTCAATGATGCGATCATAAACAGCCTGTGTATTAAACTTCTCTAAAGCAGAAATAGGGAATATCTCAGCATTTGGAACTTTCTCACTCCACAATGCCACTTGCTCTTCTAATTGAGTTTGATTAGATTTGTCAATCTTATTCAATAAAAGCATTACAGGTACCTTTGACTTATTGATTCGAGCAAAGAAATCCTCATCTTTTAATTCTCTCTCTCCTATCTCTACCATATAAATCAACACGTCAGCATCCTCAAAAGCGGATTTTACGAAGTCCATCATTGATTCTTGCAATTCATAGGCAGGTTTAATAATACCAGGTGTATCGGAGAATACAATTTGATAGTCATCTCCATTTACAATACCCAATATTCGATGTCTAGTAGTCTGTGCCTTAGAGGTGATGATTGACAATCTCTCTCCTACTAAAGCATTCATTAATGTTGATTTACCTACATTTGGATTACCAATAATGTTAACGTAACCAGCTTTATGCGTCATATTATTCTATTTTTTCGAGAGCAAAGGTAGTTTATATCAATGACATAGGAAAAATTAAATAAAATTTATAACAACACTTTATATATATTTAGCATCTAACTTATCTAATAATTAATCACCTATTTAGGGTACTTGATAAAATAACATAATTACAAATGAAAAAAGAAGACAAAAGACATTGGTCTAAAGTAGAATATTTACACGAAACAGTAAAAAACCCAAACATTCACATTAAAGGAACGACATCTTATTACAGCAATGCATGGACAGGGAACTTTGAAGAAAGTGTGGTGCGCTATCTCTATGGTGATGAATACAGTCTTAATACATGGGATCCCATCTGGCATATTGATCAACTATACATTGGGGCGTATGTGTGCATTGCCGCCGAAGTAGTAATACTTATGGGAGGCAACAATACACATCGCACAGATTGGTTTAGCCTGTATCCCTTTACAGAAATAATAGAAGAAGCTTATCAAGCCAAGGGAGATACAATAATAGAAGACGGAGCTTGGTTAGGGATGCGCTCGATGATCATGCCAGGTATAACAATTGGAGAAGGGGCAATCGTAGCTTCGGGAGCAGTTGTGATAAAAGATGTAGAACCTTATACCATCGTTGCAGGTAACCCTGCCAAACCTATTAAAAAGCGCTTTTCTGAAGAAACAATAAAAAAATTAATGGATTTAAAAATTTACGATTGGCCTGAAGAAAAATTCCACTCCTTTATTAAGTTACTCTGTAACAATAACATTGATGAACTTATTGCTCAAAACAGCGAATATACAAAAGGGAAAGACAGTGAATACCTATGAAAATAGGCGATTATTCTCATAGCTGATTTGTGGGTTCCAAATATTCCTACTATATTTGCACCACAATATCGCGGGATAGAGCAGTAGGCAGC
>NZ_WMJX01000043.1 GCF_009711045.1 Myroides albus
TCAAAATAGACTAATAGCTTAAGTCGAACTCACGTTAATTAAATTCATGAATGAAAAACAAGGCAATAAAGTAATGGATTATCCAGGATTAAACGAAGATGCCTTTAAAAATGACCCAATTGTTCAAAAGTTCTTATTAGAAAGCCAACCCGGAACAAAGAAAATAGACAAACCTATTCTTGTAATTCAAGGTAAAGCTGATACTAATGTACCTTACACTGTTACTGAAAAAATGGTAGAAGGACTAAAAGCAAAAGGATCTGAAAATGTTACTTTATTATTAGTAGAAGGAGCTTCTCATACAGAAGCCATAGTAAAAGAAAATAAAACTGCAGTAGAGTTTATAAAGAAATACTTACCTGCAAAGTAATCAATAAGATTGTAGATAAAAAAGCTAACTCTTGAGTTAGCTTTTTTTACTCTATAGCTACTAAGTAGCTATCAATTCAGTCTTAAGTAATTTGAAAAAAATAACTTCAAATCAACTAAGAAATCTCTTTTTCATAGCATTTTTGAATGTTGAGACAAATTTAAAAATTTTCATATACACCTTTTTACGGAAAACCACATTCTCCATTTTATATGTTGCTAAGATGATAACCACCAATTAGCGTTATATCAATAAACAAAACCAATTAATATATTTTTATCAATCGTACTGTATTAAATTTTTATAGTCTATATTTTTTACTACTTTTTACAACATCACTTTTTTTAAATAAAAATAATAGTTTTTAATACTTTACATTCATTATAAATAATAACTCTATATTTTTAGAATCTAATCTACTAAAAAGCCTCTATTAAGAAAACAAATTGATAAAACTCAAAACTAAATAATTACAGCAATGTTCTATTGCGTAATCTCCTTACAATTTTAAATTTCACTCGTTATACTTACTTTAAATGCATTGACAAAAACCCCATCATTGTTTCATAAAAAGAAATACTATTCTCTTCCTTAGCAAACCCATGTCCTTCATCATATTTTACCATATAAGGAACATCAAATCCTCTTTTTCTTAATGCACTTACTATTTGATCAGATTCTGCAATCTTTACACGTGGATCATTTGCTCCTTGAACGACAAATAACGGTTTAGATATCCTGTCTAATTGAAAAATAGGTGAAACTTCTTTAGCTATTTCTCTTTCCTGTTCATTATCTAAATCATACCAGATCTCTTTAACCATTTCCTTGTATGGTTTCCAATATTCGGGGAACGATTCAAAAAAAGTAAAAATATTTGATACACCAACATAGTCAACTCCACAACAATATAAGTTGGGCGTCTTGACCAATCCCATTAATGTTGCATATCCACCATGACTTGCACCATAAATAGCAATTTTTGAAGCATCTATCCATCCTTTTGTAATAACATAATGTACACCATCCTCTACATCATCCATCACTTTTCGCCCAATTTGTTTAAACCCTGAAGTAAAGAATTCCTTTCCATATCCACCGGAGATTCTAAAATTAACTTGCAAAGTTGCATATCCTCTACTTGCAAATAATTGTGTTTCTGGATTGAACCCCCAACTATCTCTAATTCCCTGTGGCCCTCCATGAGGATTAACCACTAATGGAACACGTTGACCTTGATGCACTTCTTTAGGCAAGGTAATATAGCCATGCAACTTAACTCCATCTCGACTTAGAAAAGAAATAGGCCTCATCTCAGCCATATCTTGTTCTTTTAACTGAGGCATTAAATCATACAATAAAGAGATTGCTCCAGTATCTCTATCATAATTATAATATTTACCATACAATTTATCGCTTTGAACAATAATCAGATAGCGATCTTCTTTCTCTGTCTTGGCAACAATAGAATATTCGTAACCTCCAAAATGGTTTTGTAGGTCTTGGTCGATTTTCTTAAAAGTATCACTGACTGGCTCAATAACAACTTTATCACCTTCGTAACCTAAATAGTCAATTTCCCAATTTCTATTACGTGAAAGACCTATAATAGAAGCATCATATTCAGAATTTGAATAAACTTCCTTGAGTATCGATTTAGTTTTAAAATCATAGAGAATTATACGCTGTTTGTCAGAATCTAAATTAGTAAGCACATAAGCCTCATCTTTATTCTCTGAAGCATAATTAAAAGCCAACAAAGAGAAAGTATCTGACCAATTAACAGTATGGAACAATGTAAACTCATTCTCCCCTATAGCTTTATAAAAGTATTGTGTTTGAATCCCATTTAGCATTTTAGAATATCCTCTCAGCACACCATCTTTATCAAAATCGTAGTCTGCAACAGGATTTGTAGGATCATCATTTGTAAATAACTTTACATACTCTCCTGTATTGATATTAATTTTATAAGGTTCAAATACTTGGGCATTTTCTAAATTCATTGTAATAATGATATAATCCTTTTGCTCTTTCAGCATATTTAGAATACCAGCTTGAACATTATCAAAAGGCGTTAGATCTATATTATTTGAACCGTCAACATCTACAGCGTAAATATGATAATTTTCGTTCCCTCCTTGATCCATCACATAAGCCAAGCGATCATCATTTATCCAACCATATCCACGTACAAGCTCCCCTGCTTCTTCTATTACACGAGTTACAATACCTGTTTCAATCTCTTTCACATAAACGTGACGTTTATTTCGCTCATCTTTTTCTCTGTAAGAAAGATATTTACCATTAGGAGACAATTGAAAACCAGAAGATTTAGGTCTTTGAAAATAGTCTTTAACTTGATACTTAAACGCCCCTTTTTCTTGAGCAGCCAATTCTTTGAGTTCATCCTCAGTACTCACTAAAGTTGTATCCCCTGGCAATTTAATCTCCGTTTTTTCAAATTCTACTTCTATTTCTTGTTCTTGTAGTTTAGCACTTCCTTTAAACTTTTGCTCACTGTAAATCCCTTGGTACAGCATTCCAATCTCTTTCACTTGATAGACAAGGGTACTATTCTCAAAAGATACTTGGGTAGCTTGTAAACCAACAGCTCCCTGTTCTGGTAAATCTATACTAACTTCAAGATTATCACCTTTTAAAGCCACTTTCATTATAAGTGCTAAAGACATTTCTTGTATAACTAATTGCGCTTTGTATATTCCTTCTATTTCTTTCATATCTATTTTAAACTATATCTTTTGCTTAAAGCAAATTTACTTGATTTTTAAGTGAACATAAAAGTTATCTATAAATAACTACTTTTTTAAAAAACTCATAACTTCTATTACATTTGTAAAACTTAACCATAGAAAATCAATTAGTGGAAATAGTAACGGATATACCGACAACAAGTTGGAATGCTATCGTAGACTTCTTACAAAAGAACAAGTGGAAAATCAAAAAGCAATATCCCATAATGGCATTTGACAAGGGAATTGATTACGATTATTATTTATTAGTAAAAAACAACCTTTACATTGAAATGGCCTGGTGCAATTGGTTTGAGGGAGAGCTTAAAACTGATTCAACAACTTTTATATGGCTTGAGAGTCAATTAAACTTTTCTTTTCAAAAAAATACGCCAAACCACCTAAATATATAAAAGTAAAAGAGCAATACTTTTCGAAGTATTGCTCTTTTAAACTTTATAATTAAAATAACTATTCCACTTTATCCTCTACAAGGTCAAATCCCCAATCTTTACCTTTCATTGTTGCAGGTATTCCTTTAACCATCCATACAGGTGCTTTAGCATCTTTTAGATAGTAATCAAAAAATTGTTGTTGTCGAATTTGAATATCCTTTCGATTTTGACGTTTCATCAAGTTATGCTCATCGCCATTGTAGTTAAGTAACCAAGCTGGTTTACCTAAACGGCGCAAAGCCATAAACATTTCTATTCCTTGGTACCAAGGCACAGCTCCATCGTTATCATTATGCATAATTGCCACAGGTGTAGTAACAGCTGGCATATTGAATAATGGTGAATTTTCAATATACAAATCATATCCATCCCAAAGAGTCTGTCCTATTCTACTTTGTGTTTTTTCATATTGAAATTGACGACTCATACCACTTTGCCAACGGATACCTCCATAAGCAGATGTCATATTGACAACTGGAGCACCAGACCAAGCAGCAGCATACATATCAGTTACTGTAATTAAATGTGCTACTTGATAACCTCCCCAACTCTGTCCTTGAATTGCAATTTTATCTGGATTAACCCAAGAATTTTGCTTTAAAAACTCTACTCCTGAATTAATAAACTCCTCTGCCGATTTACCTGGATATCCATCTACATAACTAATATCTGGTGTAAACACCAAATACTCATTACTAACATAAAATGGAATATTCAATCTTGAAGGTGTAGGTGCAGGAGCTTCATAGCGATGCAAATTATCAGACAACTTCTCATAGAAATACACGATCATTGGGTACTTCTTATTTGGATCAAAATTCTCTGGTTTAAACAATACACCTGTGGCCTCGTAGCCTTTTGGAGTTGTCCAGTGAATTAATTCATTTGTTCCCCAATTATAATTAGCTTGTTGCGCATTTAGATTACTCAACTTTACTTCCTCTTTAAAATCTTTAGTCACGTATAGATTAATCGATTCTTTAAAAGATCCTTTCACATAACCATAGACTTTGGCATTTTTAGCTTTAAATAGAGAATTAAATCCACTATACGGTTGCATCCACAACTTCTTAGGAATCTTATTACCTTTAATCACTCCGCTATAATAACCTGCATCTTTATTCAACTCGTTAAAAGCAGCAAATATTAAATGTTCTGATCGGTTATACGATTTCTTATCCGAATCTAAATTCAATATATCAAAACTAACTTTATGTTCACGACCATAACCATTGGTAACCATACGTGGTGCCTTATTGCTATTTAAGAAAAACTCCCAAATATCGTAGCGATCTCCAATCAATACTGACTCATCATTATCTGTCCAGCCTTTAATTCCGTATGCACTTGCATTATCAGGCATATCAAACTGCTCATCTGCAAAAGATACAGACAATTGCTTATTCAAATGTTTAGTAATTTTCGTTTTAACATCATAAGCGTACCAATTACCTTCTTCACTATTATAATAAACAACAGCAGTTCCTTTAGGCGAGATGCGCGCTAAACCAGGTAAATCACTAACAACTTCTGTTCTTTTACCTGTATTAACATCTACGATATAATAAGAGGCTGATCCAGAAATATTCCATTGTCTCTCAACTCTTTTACCAAAATCAGTAGAACCAAAGACAATATTGCTATTTCCCTCGTCCACTAACTGCATTCTATCTAATGTCTGATCCGCTAAAGCTAAAATTCCCTTATTACGAGTTAAATCAATTGTCGCTAAATATGATTTTTTTAAATCTTTCTCTAAATTGACTAATTGCTGTGGCTGAATGTAATCCTCTTTGTAATGCCAGATATCAACTACCGCATGATCCTCTGCTATTAAAGTAGTGTCCTTAGCTACTGGAGTAGGTGCTATTCCAAGAAACATACGCTTTCCATTCTTACTAAACTGAGGTTTATAATTTTCTGATATTACCCAGTTATTTGGTACACCTGTTGTTTTATCAGTAGCTATTTCACTTGCTTCTCGAGGCAACGTAGAATAATAAACCTTGTATGTTTTGACAAGTGTTTTCTCTTCATCGTCATTTGCTACAAATGCCAATTGTTTACCACTCTCATCAAAATTAAACTGCGTATACTTTCCTTTACCTTCTAATAAGGTTGTTTTCTTTTTCGTCTTTAAATCAACGACAAATACGCCAAAAGGTCCTTTACTTTCTTCGACTTCAGAAGTCTGTTCAGTCACTTTTACCACATCGCTTGATTCAATATTCTCTTTCTCTTTAGATTCTACCTCTTTCTTAGCCTTATCCTCTTTCTCCTTTTGTTTTGGGTCTTTTGTTACAATAACCAAATACTGTCCATTATCATCAAAGTAGTAATCAACAACATCTGTAAATACGGTATCATCGTTATTTACCAAGTCCTTTAAAACTAAATCTAAAGGAGCGTCCTTACTTGTTTTTTTCTTAGGAGCTTTAGAATCTTTAGCATTAGCAGAATCTTTTACTTTCTCTAGTAAATACGCTACAAAATCACCTTTTTTATCTGGTGTTTTAAACGACTTAATATTAGCTATTTTATCTACAGCACCTGACTTTAAGTTAAAAATACCCAACGAATCTTTTGCTATTTCATCTTCTTTCTTCTTCTTTACTTTCACAGCTTTTAGATCAGCATAAGTAGGTCTAATTGAAAATAGTGCATAGTTAGAATCTCCTGTAAAGATAGGTTTCTCACCTCTTTCTACTTTTAATTCTTTTTGACCGTCTGTTGTTTTGATAAATAAAGTCTTATCACCTTCTTGAGGAGTTACTTGATATAATATCCATTGTCCATTATTGGAAAACTGTTTGGTTCCAATAGATTCCCAACTATCGTATACACTGTGATCTAAAGGCTTCTTCTGTGCATGAACTGACAGAGAACCAAAGGCTAATAAAGCAAAGCTAAGTTGTTTAAAAAACTTCTTAGTCTGCCTTTTTGATTGATTGTTTTGTTCTTGTTTTAATTTCATTTTTAAGGTAGTTATTTTGTCGGCTGAAAGATACCTTATTTTTACAAGCATTTCAAAAAATCCTTATATTTCGTGACTTGCGTACATTTCTCTAATTTTCTTTTTACTTATTTTGCCAACACTTGTCTTTGGAATTACTTCTACAAATACAAATCGATCAGGTATAGCCCATTTATTAATTTTCTTCTGATCTACAAACTTTTGCATATGGTCTTTCAACTCTTGTTCGCTGAGTGTAAAGCCCTCTTTACATACAACAAGAGCAAAAGGTCGTTCTCCCCATTTAACATCAGGAACTCCTATAACAGCAACATCATTAATTCCTTGGTAACTGCCAATCATTTCCTCTAAAGCCAAAGAAGACATCCATTCCCCTCCTGTTTTAATGACATCCTTAGAACGATCTACAATCTTAATATCGTTATTCTCATTTATCCAAGCAATATCACCTGTATGCAAATAACCACCTTGCCAAAGTTCTTCTCCTTTCTCTTTTTCTTTGTAGTACCCCATTGTCAAATAAGGAGCACGTACAATAATTTCCCCTAATGATTTTCCGTCTTTAGGCACTTCCCTACCTTCCTCATCTACTATTTTCAGATCGACTAATAGAGCTGCTCTACCCGTCATTGTACGAATATCTAACTGAGATTCTATATCATTTTTAATTGTTACTAAGGACAAGTATGACGAAGTTAACAAAGGACAAGTTTCCGACATTCCATATCCAGTCACAACAGAAATTCCTCTATCTAACGCTCGCTTAGCTAAAGGTTTGCTTAGAGCCGACCCTCCGATTAATACACTCCAAGTCGACAAGTCAATATCTCTTGCAGCAGGACTTGATAACAACATATTTAGGATTGTAGGAACGCAGTGCGAAATTGTAGGCTTTTCTCTTCTAAATATATCAATAAAGCTTTGAGGTTCGAATTTACCTACATACACTTGTTTTAGGCTTAAAGTAGTTGCTAAATAAGGTAGACCCCAAGCATGCACATGAAACATTGGTGTTAATGGCAAATAGACATCTGATGATTTTATCTTGAAAGCTTCATTCATCATTGATAGTACACTACTCTCCACCATCGTATGCAATACCAACTGTCGATGTGAAAAGTAAACAGCTTTTGGATTCCCTGTCGTCCCAGTGGTATAAAACAAGGTCGCTATAGCTTCCTCACTAAACTCTGGAAACTCATATATCGTAGATTGTTCTAATAGTAACTCATCAAAGAAACCATCAATAACAATAGTCGTATTTATCTTACTTACCTTTTCTTTAATGACAATAATCTTTTTTACCGTTTCCAATCGATCAAAAAATGTCTCAACAACAGGTAAAAAATCTTCGTGGACAATTAAAACCTCATCCTCGGCATGATTGATTGTATACAAAATCTGCTCAGGTGCTAAACGCCAATTCACTGTGTGTAACACGTTTCCTGTTATAGGCACAGCGAAGTAATTCATTAAAAAACGATGACTATCATAATCAATAACTCCTACAACGCTTCCACCATCAAGCCCCAGCACACCGTACATATTACACAATTGTTTAATTCGATCATACAATTGATAGTAGTTTAACCTCTCCTGATCTTTGTATACAATTTCATGATTGGGATTGACTCTTAACGAGTTTTCCAGAAGGTCTTTTATCAGTAGCTGGTAATGATGCGCATTACTTGCACTCGGTATGGTTTTAATTTTCATAATTATAAGTATTTGGTTACTCACAATTTATAAAAAAAAATCTACTTATTTAAGTTTACATATTTTCTGTAAAACATTAGCAACACAGCTATATTTCTCTTATATATTTAATAAAAAACACTTCTAAAACTCAGCTATTACAAATAATGATAGTTTAGCACAAAATAAAAGAGCCTAAAGACAACGTCCCTAAGCTCTGATAAAAGTATAATGTAAAGGATTACGATCCTTTAATTTCTTATGCGATTAATAAAATCTTCAAGATCTGCATCAAAAGTAGTTTCTTGAAGTAAATCATTAGCTAATTTGGTCATTTTTCTATAGTGAACAACTGTAAAGCTTCTACCAAAACTCATCTTACAAAAATCCCCAATAATCCCAAAAACACCATTAATTTCATCGACTGTCACCTCCTTTTTATCTGCGAATCTACCTCTTAAAACAGCAGCTCCAACATAAGCTCCTATTTCAACTACAAGATCAGTATTTAAAATTTCTTTCTTATCTGCCAAATACAATAGTTCATCTAAATTATGATGAATCAGTGTTTTTATATCCATAGTACGTTTTGAATTTACACAAAGGTAAAAAAGAAATAATGGTCTAAAAATCTAATTAAACTTATTTTTAATGAATACGAATTAAAACTAACTAAAAATCAACACATTAACGAATAAAAAAAACTAATATTTTATACCTTTACAGTATAATTTAAAAATGAAAAAGAAAGAATTATGAAAACAAATCGATTATCTACAGCACTAACACAAGCTTTAAACAAACAAATTACTTTAGAAGCAGTGTCTGCTCAAATTTACTTAATGCTTGCTTGTTGGGCAGATGAAGCAAAAATGGCAGGAGTAAAAGACTTTCTAATGAAACATTCGCATGAAGAAAGAATACATATGGCTAAAATAATTGAGTATGTACAAGAAAGAGGATCTACTGTAAAAATAGAAGCTATTGGAGCTCCAGGAAAAGAGCCAAAAAACGTATTAGAATGTTTCGAAATGGTATATGCTCAAGAAGTAAAAAACACAGATGCTATATACAATATAGTGACACTTGCTTTTGAAGAAAAAGACTGGGCGACTTGGAATTTTCTACAATGGTTAGTAACAGAACAAAGAGAAGAAGAAAAACTTGCTCTTGAGTTATTAGACAGACTAAAACTTGCAGGAGGAGCTAAAGCAAGTGATATTGCTTTATTCGAGTTTGACAAATCGTTCAAAACGACCTCGCAAACAGTTAGCATAGCTGATGAAACAAACCCTTTACAATAATTACTATACACTTTAACGCAAAAAAGGCGTTTGAACTTGGTTCAAACGCCTTTTTTAATGCTATAATTCGATATTATACAATTTCATCTTATTATACAATGTCTTTCTATCTATGCCAAGTACTTGAGCTGCTTTTGTCTTATTAAACTTAACCTTTTCCAATGCTGTTCGAATAGCTTGTTCTTCATTGCGAGATGAAAAGAGCTTCAAATCTTCTTCCTGTCCTGCAGACACAATATCTGTCGAATGAGTGTTAATTCGAGGATTGAGTATCTCTTCAGGTAACACATTTTCTTCTACCACATCACCACGAGTTAACAATACAGAACGCTTAATTATATTCTTCATCTCTCTAAGGTTTCCTGGCCATTCATAAGTTAAGAAAACACGTTCTACTTCACCAGAAAATTTGTTTACATTCTTTTCGAGCTCTCTATTTGATTTCTTCAAGAAGTAATTTGCAAACATCAAAATATCTTCTCCTCTATCTGCAAGCTTTGGAGCAACGATACCAAATTCATTTAATCTGTGATACAAATCCTCTCTAAACTCACCTTCTCTCACTGCTTTAGGCAAATCCTCATTCGTAGCTGCAATAACTCTAATATCAACGTCAATCTCCGTACTACTACCTACTGGCTTAACCTTTCTTTCTTGAAGTGCTCTCAGTAATTGAACTTGTACTTCATAGGACAAATTACCCACTTCATCCAAAAAGATAGTACCACCATTTGCAGCTTCAAAATGTCCAACTTTATCCGTTACAGCTCCTGTAAATGATCCTTTGATATGACCAAAAAACTCACTTGAAGCTAAATCTTTTGGAATCGCACCACAATCTACTGCTATATACGGTTTGTCTTTGCGTTTACTTTTTAAATGTATAG
The DNA here is from genome assembly GCF_009711045.1 of Myroides albus. Taxonomy (GTDB): domain Bacteria; phylum Bacteroidota; class Bacteroidia; order Flavobacteriales; family Flavobacteriaceae; genus Flavobacterium; species Flavobacterium album_A. Next base: position 10,439 of record NZ_WMJX01000043.1, read on the forward strand.
AATGCGCTATATGCTCTTTCCCTGTTCCACTATCTCCAATAATTAGTACAGACATATTGGTTGGAGCAACTAATTCAATATATTCATTCAATTGTTTAGAAACCTTGCTATTTCCTTTTACATATTCATCTTCATTTGTAACTGTTTCCTTAGTCTTAGCGTTATTATCAGGTGAAAGATCTTTTACATCGTGCACCACAATGTTCTTTTTATCTAAAGCCTGTTTGATTGTCAGTAAGATCTCGTCAGGATTAATAGGTTTAGCAACATAATCAAAAGCACCTAATTTCATTGCGTTAACTGCTGTTTTAATCTCAGTATACCCTGTCATTAAAATTACTTGTGTAGAAATACAAGTTGCCTTTATATGCTTTAACAATTCTATACCATCACTATCAGGTAACCTCACATCCGTTAATACGATATCATAACATTCTTTACCTATTAATTGTTGTGCTTCCACGCTATTAAATGCATTGGCTACTATATATCCTTTTTTACTTAAGAAAGTTTTTAGCATTTCGCAAAATGGAACATCATCATCTATTACAAGAATCTTGTGACTCATATTATATATATCTTTTTAAGTGCTAAACGCAAATTTAATGTTTTTCTTATTGAGAAACTAACTACATTTAAAAATAACCCCTATAAACGGTAAAAGGGAGCTATTGCTCCCTACTTACCTGAAGATTTCTCTTCTTCACCTTACTAACGATCTACTTGCTACTTAATTAAGTAGCATAATTTCTTTAAACAAACACTTAATTTTCTTTTTCTTAGCGAGACTTTCATCTCATTTTTATAACACCTTATACTAAATAAAGTAGTAAATATCATGCCAAATTTACAAAAACCACGACTTTACCACTTATACAATAGATTATCAACATATTATACTTTAATTATTTTTTTTACAAAAAGTATACTATCTACAAACACTCCATTTTCCACAACTCATCTTGTGTAATAATTCCACAATTTTTAGAAAGGATACCCAATTGCGAAGTTAAACATCAAGTTATCCTTGCGCCATTGTTTGTCACCAAATCGAATGTCGTCAATTACCCAACGCTCTCCTGATTGATTATACGGAATACGCAATGGAAAGGCAAAGTCGAATCGCACCACTAAAAATGTAATATCAAATCGCAATCCTGCTCCTGCACCAATTGCAAATTCTTTATAAAAGTCTGATCCTATTTTTCCACCTGGTCTGTCCGATACATCATTCAAATTCCAAATATTCCCTGCATCTACAAAAAGCGCTCCATGTAAAATACTAAAAAGCTTTTTTCTGTACTCAAAATTCATTTCAATAATCATATCCCCAGATTGATCAGGTATGAACTTTGAATCAATAGTATGGGGGTCAAAACTTCCTGGTCCAAGTGTACGAGCTCTAAACGCGCGAATACTATTAGATCCACCTACATAGAACTGTTTTGTATAAGGCATATTCTTAGAGTTACCATAAGCTACTCCAACTCCAGCGTGAATACGGCTTACGAATTGAGAATTCTTACCCAACTTTAAATAATGTCTAAAGTCGTGTTCTGTTTTAACATACTGACTAAAAGGAACCCCTAAAATGGTCTTTTCTTTATCACTATCTACATCTGCCCCCATTAACAATCCAGTAATATTACCTGAAAAATCTAAAGATCCTCTATAGTAAAAAGTATTTTTCTTATACTGTTTCATGGTATTAGTATAAGTAAATGTATATGTAGGTCCAAATATTAACTGTTTGTCCAATATCCTTTCAAGTGAAGGATTACCTGCTGCATACTCTCTGTATAAATCAGTGACATTATTGGGACTAACATAATTTGTTTCTAATACATTAAACTGGTGTTCGATTGTACTACTTTGTTTCCACAAATATCCCCAAGAGGCTTTAAAAGAATTTAAAGAATACAACTTACTTCTTTGTAAAAATTCATAACCCACAGTTGCTCTGGTCTTCGGTACAAAACCTGTTGAAGGATTAAAATCAATTGGAGCAATCAGTTTAGGCCAAGTTAAACTCGCCTCAATACCCGCTTTATATACGTTATATCCATTATTCTTAGAAGAAGATTGGAAGTCAGCCCCACCATATGTTGAAACAGAGAATAGTTCAGCTCCTCTAAAGAAATTCTTATTACTCCAGTTCAGATTTAACTCAGCACCATTGTAACTTGCTGAATTGGTTTTCCCTAATAATTCTAATCGAATTGCCTTTGGGTTATCTGGTGTCAAAAAGTAATAGGCATCTAACTTATTATTTATACTATCCGATATTTCAAAGGAGTTCTTTACAAACTTAAACACCCCTAAGTTGACTAATCTATTCAATGATAAATTATGGTCATTTCGATTATAGGTTTCTCCTTTTTCTAAATAGATTGCTCGGTCATAAATTGTAGGCTTAAACTTACCTGTAGGATCCACAATTGTCAAATCCTTATGTTGGTAAGCTGAATCTAATTTGCTCAAATACTCACTATCGGAAATCTCATAATCCGCAAAAACATAAATTTTATCAATAGTATAAGATTTCAAAGCAGGCTTGGGAGTATCGTCTTTTACTTTGACAAATAAATCCACTTTATGATTCCCTACACTACTATCTACTTGAATTAGCAAGTTATTCGGACTAAAATAATAATATCCTTTATTCTTGACATAATTATCAAATCGAACGCGTTCATCCTTTATTTGATCAAGATTATAAGGCTTACCTTCTCTTAACTTTGACCATCTTTTAGCATCGTAAATTAACTGTTGTAGTGGAGTAGAGTCATTCAAAAAAGTAACTTCATTTATTTTATACTGTATTCCAGGAGTTACCTTATAACGAGCTCCCTTTTTCTTATCTGTTACCTCGAGAGTATCACTTTCTACTTCTACATTAAAAAAACCTACATTTTCAAGTCTATTACTCAAAATAGCACTATTATAATCAAGATCTACCTCTTCAAATAAAACAGGTGGTTCACCTAATTTCTTTCTCATCCAATTTCGAAACTTGCTCGATTTATCAGGATCTCCAGCCATATTATAAAGTCCTAACTTCGGTCGCATCCCAAGGATCTTACCATTCGGTATTGGTCTTAGAAGATCTGCTAATCCTTCCGCCATTTCCTTTTTCTGGCTTTTTGACAGTGAATCACTATCAATTTCAATCGTTCCTCCTGTATATAAAAACTCTCCTTCTTTTAGATGACGAGTACTGCCACAAGAACCCAACATCAGAACGATTGATCCTACTGCGATAAAATACTTTATACTTTTACTCTTGTTTACTCTCATCTCTTAATTGTCTTTTTAATTCTCTTTTATCCTTAGAACGTTCGAATAATTCTTTGAATCGCTCATAACTCATCGTAATGATAAAACCTACTCCTGTTTCTACTATTTGTCCCTGTAGGGCTACTTCATACTGATTTTTTCTATACACTCGCATCAGATATCTACCATCTTTAGACAAAGTATACTCCAACTCGATATCCCCTGCAATATTACTTGCCTGTTCATTTTGTCGTTGATTACCTTCTACTTCAAAACTACTTCCTACAGTTACTTTCAATCGGTCTGAGAACAATCGCTTAGAAACGGCGATATTCAAATCAGTTCTATTCTCTCTTGAACCACTTGAAAAATCTTCGCTTGATTCTAAATTAAAGTTAAGCTCAACCCCTTTGATTAAACTTCCTGCCAAATTATTTAATTGATCTGACAATAGGCGATTCACACTTTGCCTTGCGATAGTACCTGCAGTCATTCCACCCGCACTACTTTCAAAAGGATTCTCTCCGATAAATCTATTTAACAACAACAAGGCAAAGACTTGTTTATTCATTTCTGATTCATTCGCTCTCAACTGCGTCAGTTTATTCTTAGTATTGTTAAGTACTTCTCCTGATACAGAAGTAACTCCCTCTTTTAATTGAATATCAAATGAGATTTCTGGCTCTAACAGCTCACCTTTCATCTTTAATAAAGCTTGGAAAGGAATTTTTTGCTTATACTGATTTTGCTGTGTTGGCGATAATGTGCTTAACTGATTTTGAAGCAAGTCTATAGGCGCCGTATTTGCTTCATAGATTGCTGTCAAGTTTAATATAGCATCGGTTGGCTCCCCTGCAAATACAATAGAACTACCTTTTTGTACTTCAAATTTTCTCTTTATCATATTAAACGATAGATCATAAGACCCCTCGTTAAATTCATATCGCCCTGTTAAAGATATTTTACCTGAAGGGTCAATACCTCCCATGATCTCACCTTCTCCTTTCAAAATCAGTTTATCCCCACTTTGCTTATCCATAATCATGGTAAAAGTAGCTTCCTTATTCACTTTAATAGCCAAAGCAACATCTAATCCCTTTATCTGAGAACTATTGAATTCATCTTGTAATTTTTTCAACTCAGCAGCCTGTAAACTCTCCTGATCAATAAACTCAACAATACCTTCTCTATCTGCAATAGAAGGATCTTCTTGTGGCATTATCACAGTGAAATTTGTTTTCTTGCCAACCTCAATCTTACCATTGACAATAGGCTTATCCATATTCCCTTTAATGCGGATATCGGAGTCAAAAATAAGTGCTCCATAAAACATATCGTTATCTTTTGACGTTGAATTAATCGCTTTAAAGTCTACCGCCTTAATACCCAAATCAAAAGCAAAATCTTGATAACTCTTAGTTAATACAGCTCCAGAAACAACTAACAAATTACCATCAACATCAGTTATGCTAAATTTATCGAGCTCAATTCCCTTCTCTGTAAAGGAAATTGTTTCATTAATCTTTCTAAAATCTGCGTTTAATTGATCTAAGTGAAATCCAATATCGTTAAACTTAAAGTTTCCTAATACTTTGGGTTCAGTAAATTTTCCAGTTACATTTATATCTCCCGAAAAATATCCTTCTGCCTCCGAAAGCATTCCTGTAGTAAATCGTTCAAATGCACTCATTTGCAACTTATCTACTAATACTTTCAATTTCAAATCTTCTTGTTCAACATCGGCAATCCCTTTTACTTCTACTCGATTTGGCCCCCCCTCTAATACAACTTTTGCCAAATAAGTGCTCAATGATTCATTCTTCACTCCTACATATAGATTCCCAAGTAAGATTTCAAAAGCATGAAGCTCCCTAATATTGATATCTGAAACAAATCTAAAATCAGTAGATAATTCTGTCAAGTCTAATGATCCATCAATAAAACCACTTGCCAATAATTTATCCTTTTTAACTAATTTAGTTAAAGTCTCAATGCTGAAGTTTTTAAAAGTCAAATTTAAAGGACTATTAGCTTCTGCTTCTTGAGAAGCAATGTATATTCCACTGTTTTTATATTCAAGTGAAAAATCTTTTACATAAACTCCATCCTTATCCAAGACAACTCTATTCTCTGCATTTACTTTCCATGGATTATAATCTAACATAAAGCCGTCTTGCTCTAATTTCATAATTAAAGCATTGTTCTTCGCCTCCAAATTTCCAGCAATGACATAACAATCCCTTCCCTCTCTATCCTTTAAATTAAAATCGTAGGTCAAAATATTATTATACGCTGCACCATGAAGGTTTAATCTACGCAAGCGAACGCTGGCATTAGAAATACTATTAACACCGAAACTGTAAGTTAGAGCATCTTGTTTTGGCTCGATAATCCAATTAATTCCCTCAATCTTATTCTCTCCATACTCTAAATTAGAGATTCCCCCTTTTAGGCTAATAAAATCTGTTTTTTTATCATATCGACCAAAAATATGAATAGGCTCTAACTCTTTTAAATCAGGTAGCATATCCTTGTACACATTATCGTACTTTACTTTTAAATCATATGAAAAAAACTGAGGCTTAGCTACCTTAGCATTTTCTACTTCTTCATCTTCTTCACTGCGCTTAAAATAAGACTCCAAACTTGTAGTTAGCGCATCGGCCAAGGTGGTTAATTGATAATCACCTTCAAGTGAAAAATCAAGTATCTGAGAAGTTAAGCTTAGCTTTCTGTAATTAGGCTTAGCCTCGGCAATAAGATCAATAGGTTTAAGTCTATACTTTCTCTTAGCTAAATCAAAACCAAAGTCTCTAATTTGCATTTTACCAACTAAACTATCTGGTAAAATATTTTCCATTTTAACATCAATAACTGTAGATAAATTTCTCTGTTCCTCATCCAGCTTCAGTTGATAGAAATCTACATTCTTTATGTCTGCTAACAAATCTAAACTTAAACTCTTACCTGTCCATACGCCACTTGCATCCAACACAAAGTTTAAATTGGGATCTTCGTTCTCAGATGTCACCACATATTTACCTTTATCAACACTGGCATCTAAGCGAATGTGGTTGTATTTGTAATTATTTACTTCCGCTTTTTCAATTTCAAATACAGCGTTGGCTTGAATTAACTCAGGATCGAAGCTATTCCCATCTACTTTGGCGTACAGAGAAATAGCCCCTATTGAATCGTTCTTAATCAACCTACCAACTTCTAACTCTTTAATTCCAAAATCTAATTTGTACTTTTCTTTTCCCTTTTTGCGTTGATCAAAATCAACATCCATGGCTATTGCCCCCAAACTCGTCTTTAAATCGACATGAGATTGGATTTCTTTCATACTCCCCCTTACAAACCCTTTTAAAGACATTGAAGAAGGTATTTCAATATTGTTGGGAATTATATCTTTTGGCGCTACTGCATGTATATCACGAGACGATGTAAGCACATCTTTAATTTGTAGATTTACATAAGCCTTATCAAAATCAGGCAAACCTCTAACTTTCCCAGAAACATCAAGATAAGTCGTTTTTAGCGCTTTGATATTAAATCTTTCGATATCTAAATCTGCTACTTTTCCCTTCGCTTTAGCACTAAATTTTATAGTTTCATTCTTAAGGTGAGATACATCTGCTTGTTTGAGTATATCAGGCATTAATAACTCCACATCAGCTAGTCCAAAGTAGGAGTCTGATATAACTGCATCCACAGAAATATCCCCTAACTGCTCTTGTAATTTGCTAACATCTAAATAATTTAAAACGATAGAAGACTTAACCGAAGAATGTCCTGTTTTTAATTCGAAATCTTTAACTAAAGTTGATTGCTCGCTATATAGAAAATAGGTTTGGAACTTACTCAACTCAAAACCACTTTTCTCTTTAAAAGAAAAGCGTTCAAGATTACCGCTGATATTGTTCTCAGAAAATAAAAAGTCTTTCAATTTAAAATCTAAATCAGCAACAGCAAGGTGATTTACATCTAAGCCTTTTGTCAGTATCTTTTCATTGTCATTGTCAAATGAAACGTTTATCGCTTTTAAAGCAATGTCCTTTACAGCTAACTTCCAAGGCATAGCTGCTGAAACTTCTACTTCGCCTTCTTGTGCAACAGCAGCAGTAGAACTCTGAGACTCTATTGTGTTTTTTGATTTATCCTCTAACATGCGAACAGTTGCAGTGAAATCATCAAGGCTAATATTCTTGATATCAATATTCTGTTCGTTCAAATCAATCATATTAAACACCGCTTGAAATTCATTCAGCAGAATTGCTGCTTGTAACTTGCTATCCTCGTCTTTATACTTAATATCAAAATTAGAAAACACAATCTGCCCTAAGTCAATTTGAGGAAGCGCTTCTTCTATGGGATTCTCAATAGTTGCCTCCACCATAGCATTGGGATCTTTGATCGCCTTAGAAGGTTCTTTTTCATAATTGACGAAAACACCATCTATTCCCACTTTGGGAATGCCAAATTTCATCAGTTCTAAATCAAACTCTTTGAAGCGTGTGACAAATGAATTCAAATGAAAATCTAAATGATGTCCTTCATATTGATCCTCAAATTTCACAGTAATATCGTTTAACTCAATTTGACCTATAGCAATGTCCATTGGAGTTGACTCTGGTTCTTCCTTTTCTTCTTCAGATGCAAATGCATCTATGATGTAATCAAAATTAAACTGTTGTAAACTATCTCTTTTAACAGTGGTCTTTAATCCTTCTAATTCGACATTAGACACTTCCACAGTATTCTTCAATAGTTTAAACAAACTAATATCTACACCTAAGTATTTTGTATACAACAAAGTATCCTGTTGTTGAGATTCAAGATACAATCCCTTTACGACTACTTTCTTTGGAAAAGCGATTTCGATTCTATCAAGAGAAACTGGCGTTCCTATCTTATCTTGCACGAAAGATATGGCAAAATCCTTTACTTTATTCTGTACATAGGGAATTTGAATAGCAATGGCAATAAGTAGGAACAACACTATAATAATTCCAACAATCCAACCTATAATTTTGCTTATTCTGATAGCTATTTTTTTCAACTTGACTTTTTTCTTCAAAAATAGCAAAAACCAAACCATAAAGGTATAAGACAATTCAATAATTTTAACTATTGTACACCATTATACGCATACTTTTTTTCAAATCAAGTAGATATCATTTCAAGGTTTAGAACAAATAATTAAACAATTTGAATTACCATAGACTTTGCACTTCATTTTATTTATAAGAAACAGCAACAGAATAAGAAAAAAGAGAATAATTACATTTGCTTCAATAGAAGGTTTACGCTACCGTATTTAATGCTGTTTTATGGTTAGATTGTAGGCTTCCCTTTTTTAGGACACCTCTAAATTCGA
>NZ_WMJX01000044.1 GCF_009711045.1 Myroides albus
TAAAATTTCACTTGCTCTACTTTTTAATCCGATCATTTCTGCTGAATCATTTTGTTTGTAGCTATTTGCTCCATTCTAAATTTAACCGCTTCAATTGGATTTGGTAAATCCATAGGAAAATGTTCTTTTTCATATTTTTCAATCAACATGCCCAAAATCTCCAATTCATAACTGTCTTCTGTTCCAGGAAGTGCATCAAAAATCAACGCTAGTCGTTCTAAAGCTGCTTTGTAATCTTGNGTTACAATTTATTTTTCAATTTGTGGACTTTCTTTTAATACTTTATTGAATCACTTACTAAGAAAAAGAAAGTATAAGTATTGTGGTAATATATTCACCTGGTATTTGTTCAATAACTGGTTTAGTTTGCTGTTAAAGTATAAGTATTGTGGTAATATATTCACCCCTAATTTATCTAAATTTCAATAATGAGTTCAAGATTAAACTCTATTCTTTTGAGTAATATTTTTCTTTTTCTGTAAGAATAAAGCGTTATGAAATTAAACACTAGGATAAAATCAAAGTTAAGTGTACTTTCAAGTACTACTTGGCTTTATTGTAATTATAATCAGTAATTAAAGTTTAGTTTAAAACCCAAACTTAAGTTCCGGAATAAGCTCAGATGCTTCTTTCATTTTCTCATCTACTATCTTAGCATAGATAGCAGTAGTGCGGATTTCACGATGTCCCCTACGTTTAGAAACCGTGTAAATATCAGCCCCATTCTCCAGGAGTAGTTCCGTATTGGTATGTCTCGCACTATGGAAGATAATATGCTTGTAAGTATCCGTAATCTTTACTAAGCCAAAGACAAAAGACTACAACTCAAGGCGACGCAGTAAAAAACAAAAAACCAAGGGTACTATAATATACACCTTGGTTTTAGTTAAATATAATTTGAAGTAAGTAGAGATCTACTTTCCGATACAATAATTCAGATCCTAGCATTCATAGGGGTTTACGCCGATTTTGCTTGCTTTTACACAACACTTTTTTCAAAATAATTCAAACGAAAATCAACTATGTTTTTTTAACAGATTTATCGGAAGGAATGGGGGAGTTTGGTGATGAATTGGTAATTGGGGAATTGAGGTTTTTTGATTGAAAGTAAGTAGTATAATCTGATTGATATTACTTAAGGATAAATCTTCGGTTTATTGAAATTAGCTTTTATGAATTGTAAAAAAATAAAATCTTCTATTATTTTACTTTATTATAGTTCATGCAAAATGAATCTGGTTTTAAAAACTTATACGAGATGGTATATTTTAATATTTATAGTTAAATCAGAGTGAATAAGTGACATGTATTAGCGATTATTTAAATTATTAAAATATTGGTTTCTCTCCAATTTTTGGTTTTTTTATTTCAGGCTCATTATAAATCTCTCTTATTAAATCGATATAGCTATTTTCAAAATTTTCGTCATTTCTTGTGTCTATGTGTATAAATTGTTGCATAAAAGTTGGAATACTTTCTTCTTTAGTTCCTTCTCTTAAAATGGGGATTATTTTTTCATTTGAAGTTTGATTATTATACAGCTCAACGTTCATTATTGAATATTCGTATCCAACACCGCCAGTTCTCTTGTCTGCTTTTAATTTGTAGTTTTTTGTGAAAATTACAATTACTCTATCTACTTGACTTAAGTTTTCTTCAACAAAATGAGTTAAGTTTTTCCCTGGTTTCAGATAATATCTATCCAAGATTACATTTATACCATCTGAACAAAGCTTATTTGCTAAGTTTAAAACCCAGTTTTTATGTTCTTTATTATCCCACGAGTAGGAAATAAATACATTTGGCTTGTTATTGTATATACTTGAGATCTTCTCTATTTTAACTTCTGGTATTTTGTTATCTATAATGTTTTCAATGGCTATAACCTTTTCTTTTTCAAAAGGTTTTACAATTTCTAAAATGCGAGTTATCACTTTTACTCTAATATCTTCTCTTAATCCAAGTAAAATGTCATAATAAAATATTTTTCTACTTGTACTTTTACCTTCAAAATTTCGTTGGTTTATAAATTGCGGATAATCAGGGAAAAAAGGCTCGTATTGTCTGATTGTATCGATAAACCTTGGTCCTGAAAAATAAGTTGCTGTATCGCTCTGATTATTTATAACTTCAAAAAGTCTATTGTATATTTCTATCCAATTTTGGGGTGTTTTATTTGGTTGTCTAAGTTTATATCCTTCTTTTTTAATTATCAAAAAATTAAAATCGGATATTATTTTTTTGCATATATCTTCATCTGGGAATGTTATTGCATATTGATATGCTTCTTCCAGCGGTTTTCTCTTAACAATTTCAAGAATTAAGGTTTTGTAATTTTCATCTGTTAATTGGTGAAAATTTCCGTGATGAAGTAAATATAATTTAGATAAATTATTAGTTATATCTATCCTTGAATTATCATAGTTTTTTACTTTGTTTAAAAACTCTGCTTCAAAAGTTTTAGAAGCAAACGACAATAAAACGTCGTTTTTGATATGTTGCTTTTCTTTGTATAAAAGATTGAGTATTTCTGTCCATTGCTCATTATATAGTAATTGATATAAGTCTTCCTGATTTATCATTTTTTTTGCTAGGTTGTTGTTGAGTAAAAAGTTGCGTTTAGAAGAGGCTAACTTAAAGAAAAAAGTGGAATCTAGATATATTCAATGGATTAAAATATCAAACTTCTAGATAATAGAAAATTTAGTCTTTGGTCAATAAGATTTTATTTGAGGTTTTTTTTATACCTTTACGTCAAGATTAAGAGTGATTTAACCAGTCCGCTAGTAAGATGAAACATGCAAATTACCTAGGTAATCCGGAATTATTAATTGATAATGAACGGCAAATCTTAATTGCAAGTGGCTGGTTACTCTTAATTATTTATAGTATGCATTTAATAAAACCACTCTTCGTTCTACCATTTGTGTCAACATTGGATTGTTTAACCAATTCATAGGCCATCTAATCTCTTCAAGTAATCTTATATTAACATTTATGGTTTCAATACTACCTGCTAATTCAATTTTTACTTTTTCATAGGTCAAAACGTACTCGCATATCCTATATTCAAATTCATTTAAATTTTCCTGTAAGTGCTCAGTTATATAAATAGTTGTTGGTTTTTGTAATAGTATTTTGTCTAAATAGGGAATTGTAGTAAAACTTTTTTCTTTATGTTCACTATTTCTTTGTTTTCGAAACATATGTCTCCAACCAATTCTAGTGAATTCAATTTTGCCTAAATTAGGATTAAAGATTTCAATCGACTTTAATCTTTTATAATTTGACAATGCATACTTTCTTTTGGTATTTAAATCTCCTTTTAATTTTTTTAGAATAATTCCTTTTCCTTCAGAAATTCCATTTATTGATTTTGCTTGACATCGAGCAATATCAAATCTCATTGCGGGTGTGATTAAGTGATAATTACTATATTTTTGAGAGGTTTTAGTTGAAAATGGATGGATATATGCCCAAAATGATTTATTTGTATCTCTTTCTATCCAAATGATACAAATAGAATGAGAAGTACGTTGTGCTGCTTTTTTCGCCGATGCTAATAATGTAAAACCATTTTCTTTAATTCTCCCAAATTTTCTCCCAGATTTAACTTGAATAAAAAAAATTAACCTCTCTTTTTTAACCCAGGGATGATCATACGAACATATTAAATCAATTTTTCTACTATCTTCATTTCTACTAGACCAACTTATTTCAGCACCAATTGATTTCAATAATAATGAGGCTGCTAATATTTCAGCATCATTTCCGTTGTCGATGTTATTATTCGTATTTTGTTGTGGAACTGGTAATCTTGTTTTTTTAAATAAAATTGAAGGCATTGAATTATAAAGTTTATTTGTATAAAATTTCACATAACATTGTTTTTAACGATTTATGAATTGTTAGTTTTGTTAAAAATTTTAATCTCCATATTTCGTAAAATCAATAGGCTAAAGTAAATGATTTTTTGTAAATCAGAGATTTTTTACTCGTGATTCCCCAATAGGTATAGTACTTTTATATTGGGTATGTATTTTTTAATCGACTTGATTCCCTTACTACCCAAATGAGTATCTCCAGCTAATATAACCAGATCAGCCTTGTCAAAAGACAAAGCGGTACTACTGCCAAATTTTAAGTGTAGATCACTGATTATTTGTGTTTTCATGATAGAAAAAAAGAGAGTTTTGAAAAAAAAAAATTACTAAAGGTACAAGTTTTATGCTAGGTATGAAGGTTTGTTTTTTAGTTTGATTGATATTTTTTTAATACAAAGAATTATAGCTCTAAGATAGATAATGCTTCTTAGAACTATAATTAGCTTCTTTACTAAGTAATAACTATAGTTCACCCAAAGATTAATATTATATTAATGGGTAGGTATTATCTTAGGAAGATTTTATTTTTTGATAATAGGAGTAAACTCCTAAAAGAATTTATGGGTTATATGAAAAATGTATTGGGTATGTTTTTGGCTTTGGTATTCTTATCGTGTTCAAGTAAAAAAGAGGATTCTGAACAAGTTGTAGATAACAAGGTCGATGAGAAAGGGTTTTTGACTAAAACTAAAGAGATGTTTATAGATTCTGATGAAGTTAAAAACGATAGACGCTTAGCTTATCTAACAGATATGAATACAAAGTATCCAGATTATAAGTTAGTTCTTGAGTTTTTTGGCTCAGATAACAATCCTTACATTTTAGAATCTAATGGAGATTTATATAAAATTATTGATTCTCAAATAGATGACGCTGGATCAAAAATTTATAAGTATGAAGATGTCCTTATGTATTTTTATAAAGCCAAAGAAAACTTTTATATCTATAGTTTTTCCATTGACAATGCTAAGAAATTAAATTGTACTAGTGTTAGACGTATAGGTGATGGGGTATTTAAAACAGATATGCACGATATTGTTTTTGAGGATAATAAAATTGTTAGAGAAGATTTTAAAGGAGAGTTTTTAACTAAATTTTATAAAGAAGGTAAGCAACAATATTTTCGCTATTCAAATAAAATAAATGGAGATAGGGTTGTTAATACTTTAAATCTTGGGGCAATAAAAGAGTTTTAATATGTATAAAAAAATTATAGCAATAGCATTGTTTGCAAATGTACTTTTTCTTTACTCATGTTCAGAAAAAAAAGACCAAGTTAAAACAGAGGATTATACGCGATCTAAAGAAAAGAGTATTGATATAGAATTATATAGTCAAAATGCGCTAGAAATTTTATCTAGACATAAAGAAGGTAATCTTCAGGTAGTATTACCTAATATTATTTATGATCAAGTAAAGATATATGATAATTTATTAGTTGAGTACGAAAAAAAACAGATTTACGCTAAATCAGATATTGAATTTTTAAATTATAAAGAAGAAATAGATAACCTAGCTTTAGTTAGTTTATTATTGAAAGATGTTGAAATTAATTTAGCTTATAATGAATTAATAAGTGAAATAGAAGATCTAAATATTGCTTATAGTAAAAAATTTAATGTTAGTTTGGAGAAACTAAACTCGTTTTATGACCTTGACAACATCATTTTAAGTGAAGAGGTATTATTAAAAATTAAAGAGTTTTCTCAGGATGAAAAGCAAAGAATTAAAATTCAAGAAAAAGATGATTTAAAAGCTTTAGGTACTGATGGAATTGTTTTAGCTGCAGGTTTAATCCCCGGTGGAAGTTTAATTACAAAAGGAGCTTTACGAGGATTATCTCAAGGTGCTAAATTAGCTAAACAAGGTAAAAATATATCTGCTAACGCAAGTACTATAACTAAAGAAACATACAAAATAATGTCCTTAGCTGGAAATACTAAATTAGGCACTAGTACTAGAAACAAAGTTGTTAAGTCATTGAGCAATGAAGTTAAGCGTCAAGTTTTAGCAGAGAGACAATTAATTAATGCAAAGAGACGCGGAACTAGATTGGCAATTAGAGAAACAAGAGAGTTAGCCAATGTTAGTCCCTCAAAAATTAATAGATCAAAAGAATATTTTAAAGTTATTGAAAATAAGTTAGAAGGTAGAGTAGGAGACTATTCAGATGGTATCTTAGCTGTTCATTTACAAAACATGAGAGAATTGATTAAAAAGAATCAGTTGATTTTGAATGAAGGGAGTAGGTAATAAATACCTTATTAAGGTCTTTTAAATTGTATTCTAATTTTTGAGTTGAGTATCTGAAAACATAAAAGATTCTATTAAATATGACTAGATAAATGGATTGATAGATTGTGGTTGTATATATTTAATACTGTAATTTTGATTTAAACGTTTATCAGTTATTAGAATAAGCGATTTGTATATTTTATAAAAATAATTTATGAGTAAATTAATCAACTATCAAGTAAATATTGAATCGATAGGATGTGGAAAAGCAAATGATATAGAAGATTTTTTTGAACAAATTATTAGGCCTCAGTTTAGTAATAAACAAGGAATTATTAAAATTCATCAAGAGTTGCTAAAGTATATAGAATCTCCAAATGCTATTTTCTTTTTAAGACAACATTTTAGTGCTTCAAAAAAGAATTACCATTTATTAAGACGAGGTTTTTTAAGTGAATATAAATGTGGAGCAAAAGTAGTGTTTTGTGATAATACATTCGCAATGTTATTTAATGGCCCAAAATTAAATAATGATTATTATAGTTGTGAAGATTTACATAATCTATTTATTCAAAAGCAGCTTATATGTGGCTTCTCAAGTACTACAGAGGAAAGAGAGTTATCCTTTTATAGTTCAAATGGTGTAAAACGACTAAAGTATAATTTAAATGGTTGGACATTGGCTCATATAAATCCTGTAGGTACAGGATATGAGCAAGGTAACATAAGAGATTTTTTTCCGTGTTTAGATCGTGAGCTATGGAATAATCCTCAAAGAATAAATACGGTACATAGAAAGCTTGAAACACAAGAATTAAAACTTTTAAAGGCACATTTTTTGCGATTAATTCATCCTCTGAATTCATTTTTTTTACCTAAAAATAATTTAATAAGTTTTGTAAGCAAAGCAAAACGTTTAGGAGAAGAGATGGAGCTTTTAAAACACGTGTATTCTTATTTAAAAGTAGAGTTTGATCAGCAGATTAACGAACTTGAAAACATAATGGGAAAATGTGAATTTAAAAATATAGAAGAACCAATTCATACAATTACTTGGTCAATGGATAAAAAGAAAATAGCAAAACAGAAGAATCAATATGGCAAAGAAAAAGGTTATGTAAAAGATACTTTTCATTCGGATAAGGGGCTTATTATTGAAGAAGAAATAGCTATTAAATTAGATAATTGGCTTTGTAGTGTTGGTAAAAAAGCCTTTAGAGATATTCTTTATCCCGCGATAAAAGAGAATCCAAATATTACTCATTCCGAATTAGCAGATATGAATGATATTTTTGCATCCTATAAGGAAGCAAGTCAAAAGTCAAGATTAAGCACAGCTAAAAGTATTTTGAAAAATAATCTGGAAGAAGAAGCATTATTAATTATTGAATTAAGTAAGAGGGTAAGGAAGTAGTTTTTTAAATATAAAATTTATACTAAAATATTTTAAATAACCCCTTTTCTTAATAATAGTTTTTTTATTTCTGCAATACATTTTTTATAACTAGGAGCCGAAGGATGAAGCACTATTGGACAAATAATTTCTTTACCATTGATATTTTTTATAATGTAGTTACATTCTCCTTTTTCTCTTTTAAATGCTTTACGATATCTATTCCAGTACTTCTCAAAATGATGAGCTGTTCCTCCAAAGATTATTATGTCTGGATTTATAGTTTCTATTTCTTGATCAAGCCTTTCTTTGTTAACCTTAAAGTGTTTTGCTAAAACTCTTCCATTACTTTTTTTGGAACCAGGTATTTTTTTAATATTAATAATAGCAATATTGTTTAATAAATCTTTAGTATCTGTGTTTTCAGTGATAAAGCTTATAGTTTTAGTAATGTTTTCATAGGTAGGTATTCTATGAGTTTTATCTTCTATCCAATCATTAATAACTTCTTTAATATGCCAACCACCTTTATCTTCTTCGTTTTCACCATCTTCATAGGTTTCTCTTAATACAAATAATATTTTAAGCGGCTGATTATTAAAAGAAACGTCGTTTATAATACCATCACCAACTTCGTTGTTTTTTTCAAGTTCTTCCATATTTACAATGTTTTTTTGATCATCTACTGATATTACTCTAAATTTTGTTCTTGATTTAATTAAAACTTCTTGCTCTTCTGAGTTAAAACTTAACTTTCTTAAATCTCTAGCATTAGTTTCATTTGCGGTTTTTATTATAAAATGAACGCCAGTATTTTCATCTGACCATCTAGAGCTTTCTATATGTGTTGAAAGAAAACTTTTTTCAGTAATAACTTCTCCTATATATTGTTTGTAGTATTTTATAATCTCTTCATTTGAATTATCAATATCTCTATAAACAGTTTGATTTTTGTAATGAGGTAGATAGTTTAAAGCTTTATTAAGAAGGTTACTATATTCTTTTATATCCTTATGTATTCTAATTGTATCTAGTATTCTTAATTGATAATTTGTCTCATCAAAATGGCTATAAGCAGTATACATGTATATTATGGCAGCAAGTTCTAGTGGGATATTATAATCTGTTATGGCATCTAGATTCTCACCTGTTTCTGCAGTTTGTTTGTATGTGTATTTATCAAATACTTTTAAAAAACTATCATAAGATTTCTTATAGATATTAGCTCTTTTTCTTGCGGTAAAGATCATTTCGGGACTTTTTAAATCTTCTTGATATCTTTTTTCTTCTTCTTGTTCAAATAGAGTAAATAATTTTTTTAGCATAAACTTTTTTATTCAAAAATAGTAATAATATTATAAACATGCTAATTATAGTATGTTGATAAGTCTGTTTTGAAAGTTTATGTTTGAATACTGAAGTTAGCAACATGAAAAAAGAAGTTTTAATTGAATTTGGTATAAGAGTAAAGGAGTTAAGAATAGAGAGAAATCTTTCTCAAGAACAGTTAGCTGAAAAATCTGGTTTGCATAGGACTTATATTGGTATGATTGAAAGAGCAGAGAAAAATATAACTCTAGTAAATATTCAAAAAATTGCTAATGCATTTGATTTAAGTATTAAAAAATTATTTAATGACTGATATCGATAAACAAGGTGTTGAAAATAAGACCATCAATTTGTTAAGAACGAAATTTAAGTTTAAAATAGAAGAAGCTTGTTTTTCAAAAGGTTTTATTCCAAAATACATTCTATTAGACAGAACAAGAAATATACATTCTTATTTGGTGCCTATGTCTAATACGGAGTTCTTACAAATAGGAAAGTCAAGTTTTAAAGGTAGTAGATTAGAATCTATTCTCTTAGAGTATTATAAAATATATTATTCAAGCCTTGATAGACCTTTATTTTTAATTATTGAAAATAATCAAACAATTGATTTTTTTGATATTTCAAATCTCAAAGAATACTTTTTTAATACAATTTCAATTGAAGAAGTTTTTAAGAATAGAATTAACATGGTAGACATCTATCCTATTATAAAAAAAGAATTATGAGTCAAGATATTGAGCTTTATAAAGAACTTGTGAAATTTTGTAATGAAAATTTAGCGTTAATAGATTGTAATTTTGAACGTACTGTTTTATTTACTGATTTTCATGAAACATGCTTTAAAGAAATGTATTTAAATATACAAGATGAGCCAAATCCAGTTGCTCCTAAAATATTAAAAGAACGTGTTGTAGGCCTAACAGAATGCTATAAAACGGAAGTTTCAAAATTTTTATTCAAGAGAAATAGCTTTAAGAAAGGACTTGATATACAATTAGGTCAGTGGTATGAAAAAGCGTTTCAATTATTTTTGGAGTCTAAAGGAATTATTGTTAATAAAAAGGGTTTTCCTTTTCCTGATTTTGAAGTTATTAAGGACAATGAAGTAGTTGCTTATTATGAATTAAAATATATAGAAGCACCTTTTGTTTCGGCTAATACACAGGTAAAAAACACATATCCTTATACTGATAAGAGATATGATTATGAATGTTCGCTAACTTTAGATACAGGAAGAAAGTTGATGGAACAAAGAGAAAAAATAGAGCAAGATTTAAGCTCAGTACCAACATACTATGTTTGGTGGTTTGATGCTCCACATTTGAAGGGGATATTTTATATGGACTCAACAGAAGTATTTGATTATTGGGACAATGTTGGAGATTTACATGAAAGAAGCACAAGAGAGGGTGACATAGAAAGTAAACAAGTCACTACTAAGATTTATCCACCACTGTTAAAAATGAAATCATTAGAAAATCTTATACAAACTTTTAAATAATGGATTTATATTTTGTTTACAGCTCAGGAGGAGGAGCAGGGGATTGGAATGGTATTAATAGAGTTTTTTCTAATTCAATGCCTGAGAATTTTAAAAAGAATTTATTAATTAAATTCGGTGATATTTTTTTTAACCATAGAAGTAATGGTAGTATTTTAAGACCAAGAGCTTGGAGAGATGTTGATAATGCTAGAAAATGGTTAATTCAGAAAACTGGTGATAATTTTTTAATGAATAGCCCTAATTTAATTATGGATGTTGGAACAACTAAAATAGTTAGTTTTATTACACATAATCATCCTGATTTTACTGATATTCAGATTATCAATGAGTTTGATAGAATTATTGAAGAAGAGAATATTCTTGAAAAGTATGCTGAAATAATTAATAATTCGAGTATATCAAATGCTGTAACTTTTGATATCCCAAATTTATTTAAAGTTCGAACACAACAAGGAAATGTAAATAGGAACTTGTTTTCGACTAATGCGGCGAAACAAAGAATGATTGATTTAGCTGCAAAATATGCTAATCATACATATCGTTTAACAGGAGAAGATCCTGATAAGCTATTAACCATTATATCTGCTGAGTGGAGTAACCAGGATATAGACAGATATTTAGAGTTACTTAACTATGTACCTACTAAGCTTGGGATTGGAGCATTGACAAATTTTCCAAATGCTCAGTTTGAAGATATGCTTAGAAGATTAGATGAGCATCTTGTTTTTGATAGATATTTGAAAGTGCACTTTCTAGGTAGTGGTGGAATTGAAAAATCTAATATGATTATTGGTACTCTAGGTAATCAAAGAAACTTTTCTGTGGATGTAACTACTCCATTTAATAGAGGAATTGATGGTAATACTAATGGTACATCACAATCTGGTTATTATGACTATCAAAATAAAAGATTACATCGAATCACTCCTGAGAATTTAGAGCATATAATGTCTCTTCATCAGAATTTCAATAATGAGCGAAAATATTTCACAAATGAAGAAATGAGAGAAATATTAAATAGTATATTACAACATCAAAATAGAAATAGTTCTCTTGAAACATATAATAATAGGGCAAAGCTAATTATACATAATTTTGATGTTTATCAGTTTAATATAGAATAAAATAAGAGAGCATATGCTCTCTTATTTTATTC
Source organism: Myroides albus (assembly GCF_009711045.1). GTDB lineage: Bacteria > Bacteroidota > Bacteroidia > Flavobacteriales > Flavobacteriaceae > Flavobacterium > Flavobacterium album_A. The sequence goes on from NZ_WMJX01000044.1 coordinate 11,505, forward strand.
TATATTTTTCAAAATGTAAATTTTGATTGTTATAATTCACTAAAACAGTTCAGGTGAAGATTCATTCAAAATTCTCTTATCTATAATTTCATTAAATTTTTCATCTAATTCAATCCCTAAACCTATACGATTTAATTTTTGAGCTGCAATTAATGTTGTTCCACTACCTAAGAATGGATCTAAAACAACATCTCCTTCGTTTGTAGACATTTTTATTATTCGTTCAATCATTGGAGTCGGAAAAATACAAGGATGCTCAGAAATTCCTAATTTACCTTTTGTCATATTATTTACCCTATCAAAATACCAAAAGTCACTTTCAGGTAAATCAAAGCTCCATGTATCGGTAGGATTTCTACCGGTTTTGCCAACTAATCTTTTATCGTTTTTTGTAATAAAGGGGATTCGTATATCATCAAGATTAAATACATAATTATTGATATCTTTTACAAACCATAATATTGATTCCCATCTACCACTGAGTCTATTAGTGCAGTTTTGCATATTATTAAAATGCCACACTATACTATTTCTTAAGTAAAAGCCATGTCTTTTAAAAATAAAGTAAGCTATTGCATCTAATGGTATTATTTCTTTTGTTTTCTTATCAGGAATAGGTGAAACATTTAAAAAGAAACTACCATTATGTGTTAAAACTCTTTTTGCTTCTACTGCTACCTTATCAATTAGAGCTTCCCATTCATCTAGAGGTCTATTATCATTATATTTTCCATATTTCTTATTCAAGTTATATGGTGGAGAAGTAACTATAGTATTAACAGAATTTTCAACCATAGTAGCCATTACTTCAATACAATCACCATTGATATAAGATGTATTAAATGCGTTATTTTCTTTATATTTTTTATTAAAATAATTTTTCATCTAAATCTTTTAATCTATTATTTGCTATCTCAATATAAGAAGGTTCTGTTTCATAACCGACATAGTTTCTTTTTAGTTTTTTTGAAACTACAGCTGTTGTTCCACTTCCCATAAATGGATCTAGAATTAAGTCGCCTTCATTACTGCCTGTTTTTATAATACGTTCAATTAATTCCTCTGGGTATTGAGCAGGATGATCTGTTCTCTCAGGAGAGTTTCCGCTAACAAGTGAGATCTTCCATACATCTGAAGGGTTTTTTAATTGAGACTTATATCTATCAGGTCTATAATTAAGGGCAGGTATTTTTACATCCTCTAAATTAAATACGTAATCTTCATTTTTTTTGGTAAAGAAAAATACATATTCATATCTAGAACAAAATCTCTTACTGGTCGAGCCTCCCCAATCAAAATTCCAAATAACTATATTTTTTAAATACATATCTTGGAAATACTCCATTATCCAAAAAGGAGGTATAATATTACCTTTATCATATCTGTTTTTTATATTAATCCAAATTTGACCATTATCTTTTAGGACTCTTTTAGTTTCATCTATTACATTACTCAGCATTTCTCTATACTGTTCTTCCGCTAAATCATCTTTATATTTTTTTCCTTTAGCCTCAATTTTTCTTCCTTGAACCCATTTGTTTCCATAATCAATATTGATGTTGTAAGGAGGAGAGGTTACCATTAAATCAACTGATTTATCTGGGATCTCACTCATTTTTTCTGAGCTATGATTGAATATTTGATTCATTATTAACCTATGCTAATTATAGTATGCGAATATACTGATTTAGTTTTGAGATAACAACTTATATATAACTTTTACGAAGTGATTTTTAGTAAGTATATTACTTTAAAGAATTTATTTTTTCTTTGGAAAATCATAAAGATTTCTAATTAAATTTCTTGAATAGTTTAAATGAAAGAGAATCTTTCTTAATAAAGCTAAGTCTTGAGTTTCTTTCTTAAATTGCAAAGAAAGAAAAAGCGTTTTATTGCTTAATTAAACTAATAAATATTTTAATTATAGTTTCTTTTTTTCGGTTTTAAGTTTCTATTAAATCAAGCAATATTAATTTATGAGTACTAATATTATAAAGTTAAAATCTGTAAGTGAATTATTTGGTGAGAATTTTTTCATACCTGCATATCAAAGGGGTTACCGTTGGGATCGTTCTCAAATAAATGACTTGTTAAGTGATATCTACAACTTTGCAATTAAAAAGAATAAATCAGATAAAGAATTTTATTGTTTACAACCAATTATTGTAAAGTATGATAATGAGAACAAATATTATGAGGTAATTGATGGCCAACAAAGACTAACTAGTTTGAAAATCTTGCTTACATATTTTACTCGAAATTTTATAACTGGACGTTCTTTTGAACAGCGATATGGCAAACCAATCTTTGAAATAGAATATCAAACCAGACCTGGGTTAAATAGAATATTTGACGATAATATTGATATAATTGCATATGATAATATTGATGTTTATCATATTACTCAAGCCTATAAGTATATCGAAGATTGGTTTAATCAGAAAATTAATAAAGAGCAAATAATGGAGGATGAGTTATTTGATTCAATTAATAGAACATTGGTCTATAATTCATCTAAACAAAAAGAAGAAGGAGTAGTTCAAGTTATTTGGTATGAATTAAAAGATGAAGATATCAATCCAATAGATACTTTTATTAGAATTAATTTAGGAAAAATACCCTTGAATAGTGCAGAACTAGTAAAGGCTTTGTTTTTACAGAATTATTTGTTTGGAGATGATGAGTTAGCAAAAGTTAAACAAAGAGAAATTGCTCATCAATGGGATACAATGGAGCGTCAACTTCAAAATGAGGAATTCTGGTCTTTCATTAGTAATAGAGAATTTGATGCTCGTATTGAATATTTATTAGAGGTTTTATATTTAGCCTCAATTGAGGAAAAACCTCATTTAAAAACATTATTAGAGAAAGAGAAAAACCCAATATTTAGATATTATAATATACAGGTTGAACAAGTAGGGGAATTTTCTGTAGTGACTGAGCTTTGGAAGGATATCTATAATCTTTATAGCACATTGTTAGATTGGTATAACAATCCTGTTTGGTATCATTATATAGGTTATTTAATCTTTTCGGGTAGAAGTTTATTTGATATTTATAAATGTTCAAAGAGTGATGATATTAAGGAGAAAGATGATTTTACTAATAAATTGATTCAGTTAATCAGTATAGACTTTAAAACTGTCAAATACTGGGATTTTGAAGATGATTTTAAAGGATATGAGCAAAAGTATTTAGATAATAATTTAACACTTCCTTTAAAATTGATGTATGGAGATACTAAAATCTTTAATTTTCTTTTATTATTTAATATAGAATCAATTGTACAACAATGTGTTAAAAATAAATTGTTATACAAGTTTCCATTTTCAACATTTCGTAATATGCGTAATGAACATGGAGAGGGTACAACATGGGATATAGAACATATTAATTCTGATACAGATAATCCTTTGTTGAAAATAGAAGATCAATTGACTTGGACAAAAAATGCTTTAAGTGACGTTCAGTCTATAGAGAATACAGATCTTTATGAAGAGAGTAAACGATTTATAGAGACTAAAGGTAAAAGTATGTTATTCCAAGAGTTAAAAGAAAAAATAGAACAAGTATCAGGTGATAATCTTATTCCTGATTTATTTAAAAATGATATAGGTAATTTAACTTTATTAGATGCAACAACTAATAGGGGTTATGGAAATGCTTTATTTGTTTCAAAACGAAAAAAGATTATAGAAAAGGAAAAAAGTGGATTATTTGTTCCTTTAGCAACACGTAATGTTTTTTTGAAGTACTACGACTTAGATAAGGTTAATAAATCATATTGGTCAGTAGATAATATAATAGACTATAGAATTGAAATGCAAAAGATGTTAGAACCTTTTTTACCAATAAATTAATATGAAAACATATACATTACAGGATTTATTATCAAATCAAATAGAGTTTGAGTATAACGATCAAGTTAAAAGTTATAGTTTCCAAGGAATATCTATTCCTATTATACAAAGAGATTACGCTCAAGGTAGAATGAAAGAAATGACACTTCGTAAAAGATTTTTAAACTCTATTTTTAGATGTCTAAGAAATAATGAATTATTAGAGTTAGATTTTGTGTATGGTTCTGTGTCACAATTGAATGAGACTAGTTTTTTTCAGCCTTTAGATGGCCAGCAAAGATTAACTACTTTGTTCTTATTAAACTGGTATATAATTAATAAAGAATTAAAGGATCAACTAAGACAAGAGAAATTAACAGAATTAGAACGATTTAGTTATGAAACAAGGATAACTTCTCTTTTGTTTTGTCAAAAATTATGTAGTATAGGTTTTTCAGAAAATCCAAGAAAAGAAATTGAGAATTCGTATTGGTTTCATAGTGGATTTGAGAATGATCCAACAGTTGTATCAATGTTACAAATGTTAGACGATATTAATTTATTTTATACTGAATATAATCAAGAAAAGGAATCTTATTATGAAAGACTTTCTAATTTAAGATTTTATGTGCTTCCGTTAGATGGATTTAATTTATCAGATGAGTTATATATAAAAATGAATGATAGAGGAAAGCAGTTGTCACATTTTGAAAATTTTAAAGCTGATTTTATTAATTGGATGAAATTAGATAGTAATGAAACAACTAATAATTTTCATAGTCAGGTAGAATATAAAGGAAAAAAAATGCCTTTTTATTTAAGAATTGCTAGTAAACTAGATAATGATTGGTCTGATATATTTTGGAAGAAAGCTTTATCTAAACAAAATGAAAAAAGTTTAGAATATCTAGATACTTCAGATGTAGATTCATATTTTTTTAATTTTATTAATAATTTTTTACTAGGAGAATTTATATCAGTTGGTAATCAGATAAATGAAAACTCTGAAGGATTTAAATTCCTGTATAATTCCCAAAGTAATAAGTATTTTGGTTGGTCAAATTATGAGGGGCTTGTCAATTATACTACCATAATACGTCTAGAGTTGTTTTTAGATAGATTAAAAATAGATTATAACCTTTTAAAGAGTTCAATAGCTGCTTCTTGGAATGTTAGTTTTCAGTGGTTTATTGACGATTTAGAGATGAATCAAGTTAATAGAATACTTTATCATGCTATTTATAAATACTTATTGAACAATACCTTTAATGAGAAGTCTTTTAAAGAATGGATCAGAGTGGTCTGGAATATCATAAGTGATCCAGATATTAGAACTATTTCGGCTATGATAAATGGAATTAGGGTAATTGATAATATTAGTGCGTTCTCAAATAATATCCTTTTAAATCTAAATGAAGGATTATTAGATGATTATATTTACGGATTAGATGACTCATTTTATAAAACTCAATTAATAGAGGAAAGACAGAAAGCTGTTTTTATATTGGAAAATGATTATGAAGTTAATAAAAGATATAAAGAGATTGTGGAAACAGAGAAGCATTTTTTATTTAAGGGCAGCATTCTTTTTATTTTACGAGGAGTATCAACAGTAGATCAATTAATACACAATAGAAATATAGCATTTTTTTTATTTAACGATAAGGGAGCTTTTCAGAAAATTGATAATCAGGATCATGTATTGTTAAGATATGTGATATCTAGATTTAAAAATCTAGATGAAATTAAATCAATAAATTATAGGGATACCTACGATTATTGGCAGTTACTTTTAAGAAGAAATGAAAATTTACATATACAAAATACAGTTTCGAGTTTGTTTGAACAGGCATCAATTGAAGATGTTCAAAATGAGCTTTTGACTTTTATAAGTAGAGAATCTAATATTTTAGATGAAAAAATACTCCATACAAATTTATACTATTATAATGATTTTCATAGATGGATTCAAAAAAATGGGTTGGATGAACTAAGGGGATACTATTTTAACTATTACATTAATCGTTCTTATTCTTCTAACGATAGAGTATTAATAGATAATTACAGAAATGAATTAATCACCAAAGTTATACATGATCTAGGTTTTTTTTGTGGTGTAAATTGTGGAAATACAGGTTTTTACAAAGGAAAAGATATTGACTGCGAAAAAAGATATGAAAAGGGATATCATATAACTATTAAGTTTTTGGAAAGTAATAATTTAATTATCGGTCTTTGGAGTGGACATAATTTTGAACTTAAAAACAAAGAAATTGAAGGTGACTATTGGTTGTATAAGTATGAAATAAAGAATCAAGATCTTAAATCTATTGGGAGTGTGGAAAATGTGTATAAAACTATAGTTTATCAGATAGAAAAGATTAAAGATGTACATATGGAGTTTATTGGTAGAAAAAGCTAAAAGAACTTTCGTAAAAGGATGTATCAACAGATGAGTTTACAATTAACATTGTTGTTCTGAATTATACCTAGAAGTCTTAATTATTAATTAAGACTTCTAGAACTATAGTACTTAATAGTTTTTATCCATATACTCCTCCAACACCTGTTTCAACCTATCCAAATAACAAGTCCTAGATTTAGCCCTAGTTTTCATCCGATGAAAAGCATGATGAATATCCCCTAAGGGAATCTGAAACAGTTCTTGAAAAACAATAGCGATTTTTCTAATTTCTATTCTGCCGTGCCCGATAGAACCAGTTACATAAAGGGCATAGATCAGCTCTATAAGCGCATTTTGAGATTCAGACCAATGTAGAGTTGGGGACTTTACTTTATTTGATTTACCAGGATAAATCGTTTGCTTTTCTATAAAATCCAATTGATCTTTTAGATAGCTGTAGAACATATTATCAGCTATTATTTTAGCCGCTTTAATATCATAATAGGTTGAGAATTCTAAATCGATTTTAAAAGCTACACTGCTTAAACCTTCTTTTAGATCAATATTTCCCCTTGTAAAATAAAGATGATCCTTGTCTGTTCGATTGTTTATGTAGTATTTATAAAAGCTGGATTTACTAATGTATTTTTTATTGGTCGCAGACTGTAGTTAAAACTATGCACT
>NZ_WMJX01000045.1 GCF_009711045.1 Myroides albus
AATAGACTAATAGCTTAAGTCGAACTCACGTTATTTAAGTTCTTTTAAGAGGTAATCTTTCTTCTTGTACTTAAACCACAGGAAATCTATTAGGTGATTTAATGTCTGTGTATATTTCTCTAATGTATTTAGAGATACTTCTATATCTATTAGTTTCTTCATTCTATTATTATGATAGTAAAAAGCATCTATTAGAGATTTATCTTTATCTTGAGTTTCTCCTATGTACTGTTTATAGATTTGCTCAACAGAGAAATCTATTTTCTGTAGTTCTAAAAATAGAAAAGCCTGATTAATCTTATTCTTAATCAGGCTTAGTTTTGAATTTATAAATTCATTTTCTTCAGTAGGTGGGTATACTCTTTGTTTAGTATTCTGCCATAATTTAGGTTTTACAAATAAACCTGTAGCAAATTGCTTCCTTTTGTCTTTGTAGGTTAATCTACATGCTATAGGGGCTACACCCAATTTATTAGTTCTGTGTTTAGATATAACAAACAGAATATTTAGTTTATGTATTTTGTTCATATGTATCAGTAAGTTTTAGTGAAATGAGATATGTTACCTCTAGAAAAAACATGCTACCTATTTGTGCACCTTTTAAGAAGATAAGGCTGTATAAGTAGTAAATAAGTAAAATACTCTATTTTAGATTTAGAGTATTGAATAACAGTAAGTTATATAAATAAAAAAAGCTACCTAATTGGTAGCTTCTTATAATTTTGCGGAGAAAGAGGGATTCGAACCCCCGGACCTGTTACAGTCAACGGTTTTCAAGACCGCCGCATTCGACCACTCTGCCATTTCTCCAGTCGAACTCTCTTGTTCTGTATTGCGAGTGCAAATATACTGCAAAGTCTGATGTTTACAAGCTTTTTTGAATAAAATTTCAAGCAAAAATGCATAGCGTTTTGTAACTAATTTATTGTTAGCTATTAACAGGCGAAATATTTTTTATTATATTTTATAAAAGAATGAAGTTTTAGTTCACATATCTATTGCAACTAATATTAAAGTGAGATTACTTAGAACTATTGTTAAGAGTTAAAAGATAAACCACAGTTTGTTTTGCATTTACTATGATTTATACCATTGTAGAAAAGTGTATTGAAAAGCAATTGTACTTCTTAGTAAAAAAATCAAGTTAACCTATCATAAATGTTGCGATTCTGTAGTAAAACTAGTATATTTGCGTTTTATTTTTTAAAATTATTATGATAAAAATTACATTACCAGACGGTTCAGTGAAAGAGTTTGCTTCGGGCGTTACTCCTTTCGATGTTGCAAAAAGTATAAGTGAAGGTTTAGCAAGAAATATTATTTCTGCAAGCTTCAATGGTACCACCATCGAAACCACGACACCAATGACCACGGATGGTAGTCTAGTTTTATATTCATGGAATGATGATGAAGGGAAAAAAGCTTTCTGGCACTCTACTTCACACGTAATGGCGCAAGCTTTACAAGATTTATACCCTGGAATCAAATTAACTATAGGTCCAGCTATCGCTAATGGATTCTATTACGATGTGGATTTCATGGATTATAAAGTAACAGATGCTGACTTTAAAAAGATCGAAGATAAAGTTTTAGAAATTGCACGAGCAAAGCACGATTTTAAAATGCGTTCTGCTACTAAGGCTGAGGCTTTGGATTTTTATAAAAAAGAACAAAATCCATATAAAGTTGAGTTAATCGAAAACTTGGCTGATGGTACTATTACATTTTGTGATCACGATAGCTTCACTGACTTATGTCGTGGAGGACATATTCCTAACACTGGAATAATAAAAGCTTTTAAAGTTTTATCTATAGCAGGAGCTTATTGGAGAGGAGATGAGAAGAATAAACAATTAACACGTGTTTATGGTATTTCATTCCCTAAACAAAAAGATTTGACCGAGTATTTAGAACTTTTAGAAGAAGCTAAGAAAAGAGATCACCGTAAATTAGGAAAAGAGTTAGAATTGTTTACATTCTCTCAAAAAGTTGGTCAAGGTCTGCCTTTGTGGTTACCTAAAGGGGCAGCGCTAAGAGAAAGATTAGAGCAGTTTTTGCGAAAAGCACAGAAAAAAGCAGGTTACGAACAAGTTGTAACTCCACATATTGGGCAAAAGGAATTATATGTTACATCTGGACACTATGCAAAATATGGTGCAGATAGTTTTCAACCTATTCACACTCCAGTGGAAGGAGAGGAGTTTTTATTAAAACCGATGAACTGTCCTCATCACTGTGAGATTTATAACTCTAAACCGTGGTCTTATAAAGATTTACCTAAGCGTTTTGCTGAGTTTGGAACAGTATATCGCTACGAACAATCAGGAGAATTGCATGGGTTAACTCGAGTAAGAGGATTTACACAAGATGATGCTCATATTTTCTGTACACCAGAGCAATTAGACGAAGAATTCAAAAAAGTAATTGATTTGGTACTTTATGTATTTGGATCATTAGGTTTTGAAAACTTTACAGCTCAAGTATCTGTTCGCGATTTAGACAATCCAGATAAGTACATTGGAAGTGTTGAGAATTGGGAGAAAGCAGAGCAAGCTATTATTAATGCGGCTAAAGATAAAGGTCTAAATTACGTTATTGAAAGTGGAGAAGCTGCTTTCTATGGTCCGAAGTTAGACTTTATGGTTAAAGATGCCCTTGGAAGAAGTTGGCAGTTAGGAACAATTCAGGTAGATTACAACCTACCAGAACGTTTTGAGCTTAGTTATAAAGGATCAGACAATGAGTTGCATCGTCCGATTATGATCCACAGAGCGCCATTTGGATCAATGGAGCGTTTTATCGCTATTTTGTTAGAGCATACAGGGGGTAAATTCCCACTTTGGTTAATGCCAGAGCAAGCTATAATTCTGTCTTTGAGTGAGAAATACGAAAAATATGCAGAAAAAGTTTTAAATTTGCTAGAAAATAACGAAATTCGCGCGCTGGTAGATAATCGTAACGAGACTATCGGTAAGAAAATTCGAGAAGCAGAGGTTCAAAAATTTCCTTATATGTTAATTGTAGGTGAGGACGAGGAAAAAAATGGAACAATTTCTGTAAGAAAACACGGAGATTCTGGTAAGAGTAATCAAACGATGAAGATTGAAGAATTTGCCGCGATGATTCAAGAAGAAGTGAATAACTCTGTAAAACAATTCGGAGAATAAAAATATTAATGTATAACGCTTGGTAAACAAGCAAAAACTTTTAGAGCCATAGCAGTAAGACAAAACAGAGGTTTTAAACCTCGCGAAGAAAAAAAAGATGCGCATAGAATTAACAATGCCATCCGTGTTCCGGAAGTTCGACTTGTGGGAGACAATGTTGAAATGGGTGTATTTAAATTAGCAGAAGCATTGCGTATTGCTGAAGAACAAGAATTGGATTTAGTGGAGATTTCTCCTAATGCTGAACCTCCTGTTTGTAAAGTAATCGACTATAAGAAGTTTCTTTATGAACAAAAGAAACGCGATAAAATGCTTAAAGCTAAATCTACTCAGATCACTGTAAAAGAGATTCGCTTTGGTCCTCAAACAGATGAACACGATTACGAGTTCAAAAAGAAAAATGCTGAGAAGTTCTTAAAAGAAGGATCTAAATTAAAGGCATTTGTTTTTTTTAAAGGTCGTTCGATCATCTATAAAGATCAAGGTCAAATCTTATTATTAAGACTTGCACAAGATCTTGAAGAATTCGGAAAAGTAGAATCAATGCCAGTTTTAGAGGGTAAACGTATGACTATGTTTATTGCTCCTAAGAAGAAGAAAGCATAATTCTGTTTAAGAATATATTAAGTAAAAAATAGTAAGTAAGATAATCATTAATACCTAGGAAATAATGCCTAAAATGAAAACTAAATCTAGCGCTAAGAAACGTTTCAAGTTAACTGGCTCTGGAAAAATCAAAAGAAAACACGCTTTCAAAAGTCACATTTTGACTAAAAAATCTAAAAAGCGTAAATTAGCTTTAACTCACTCTGGATTAGTAGCTAAAGCAGATACTCATAGTATCAAAGATCAATTAAGATTAATCTAATCTTAGTTGCGGTTAAAATAATTTAATAACCCTGGAGTGGAGCAAATTAAGATTTAGAAGTACTTGAAAAATAGTCGCACACTACAAAAATACATTTACAAAAATGGCAAGATCAGTAAACTCAGTAGCTTCAAGAGCAAGAAGAAAAAGAATTTTGAAGCAAGCCAAAGGATTCTTTGGAAGACGTAAAAACGTTTGGACAGTAGCTAAAAACGCGGTAGAAAAAGCAATGGTATATGCTTACCGTGATAGAAAACAAAAGAAAAGAAACTTCCGTTCTTTATGGATTATGCGTATTAACGCTGGTGCAAGATTACACGGAATGAGCTATTCTCAATTCATGGGTAAAATTAAAGCTAACAATATCGAATTGAACCGTAAAGTTCTTGCAGATTTAGCTATGAATCACCCTGAAGCTTTCGCAGCTATCGTAAATAAAGTAAAATAATAAACGTTTGTCAAATCTGATTTATCTTACTTAATATAAATAAAAGCCTCACTATTTGTGGGGCTTTTTTTATTTAATACTTATTTGTCTTTTGCATTGCAATTGGTAAAGAAATTTTATTTAGAAAGAGTATATTGGATATCAATTAGTTGTCTTTTGAACGCCATTTTTTTTTAAAAAATGTGTTCAAATGTTTGGTAATCCCAGTAAACACGCTATATTTGCACTCGCAATACAGAACAAGAGAGTTCGACTGGAGAAATGGCAGAGTGGTCGAATGCGGCGGTCTTGAAAACCGTTGACTGTAACAGGTCCGGGGGTTCGAATCCCTCTTTCTCCGCAATAAACACTGATACTTAATCAGTTGAAGCATAAACACCCAATTTTACACCCAAAAATGTAACGTTGGGTTTTTTATTTTTTTTATTTAGTTAAATTAGCTTGATTCTGTTTTATGATATAAATATGGGATCATATCAAAAGTTGGAGATTAAGCAAAAAGTTTAGTTAATCTAAAAAGAAAGAATTTCTTATCTCTAACTTCTCTATACATCAAACAGAAGTATTTAATTTTGGCATTAAACGATTCAGCACAAGCATTAGTACTTCTGTTATTAAAGTAATTGATGATTTCATTGTAGTGTGCATTAAAAGAGATCAGTAACAAAAGTTGGGGATTTGGGGGTTAAAATAATATCTTTGTCTCATGATGGATAACGGAGGATTATTAAAACTAATCTTACCTAAGTACTTGGTAGAACATTTTAATATTATTAAAGTAGAAGAATTAGCAACTAGATTAGATATCTACTTTGAAGAAAAGAATGATTATGCTATTCAATGTACTGATAAACACCTTGTTTCTAAAGGATTTAATTCACTTAAGCACAATCCACAACTGTAAATAGTGGTAAGAATTGCTTTATGCTTTAGATTGTCAGTAGTGTTTAATAGCTTGGCTCACATCTTCTTGAGAGAAAAAAGCAGGTAATTGAGTTGGTTTTTGTTTAGTATATAAATAGTTTAATTCTATCTGTTGACTATTAACTAACTCATAAACTTTCTTGATTGCCCCTACTAAAGAGCGTTGATAAGATGCGCGAATATTGTCTTGAAATACTTTTTCATTAATAAAAGCTTCAATCTCTGCAAAAGGTATTTCATTGAGCATATGATATTTATTCGTATGCTCTAAAAATAATTGTGAATAACCACAATACGACTTAATTGTATTATTGGCATATCGTTGAAGTTGCAATAGGTTATGTAAGGTTTTTAGTATTGTTTCGCTATCCACAAAAAACAACTAAGTATGTAATTTACAAAAAACTAATTATTAACACCAAATTTAACGAAATGCGCATAACATTGTTTTTTTACGAAACTACACTGTGTTTTGTTTCGTAAAAAAACAATATTATGTGTAATTTTACCCAAACTTCTCTATAAGTTCTTGATTTAATTCTTCAGACTTTCCTAATAATTCTTCAACTAATTTAAAAACCATTGTTTGTGGATTGTGATCTGCAAATTTTTCATCATTTATTGTAAGGCTTAAATCACGTGCCCATTTTATAGCATTATCAACATTACCATATTTATCAAGTAATGCCTTAAATTTGTTGTCATTCTTTTTGTAAACGAATTTTTTTGATGATTTTGGAAGTTTGGAATTAATACATTCCTCAATTGCATTTTTATAATCTTTCCTACTCATAGGAGTAATCCTATTATGAAAATGTAATAAATACCATAATTCAAATGCTTCATTACTCCAGGCACAATATATATTGTTTGATTCAGCCTTTTTTATAGCAGAATTAAAAGAGCTTGACTTAAAGCTATCTTTATCAAAAACAGCCCAAACTCTATCATATTTTCTAGTACTATTATCTCTTAAATCTATTGCTTTCTCAACTACTTTAAGAGTACTAATTCCTCCACCATCAAATTCCAAATCGAAAACAATTTTACCAACTTTTTTAGGAAAAGATTTGAAATAATTTGGTTCAGTTTTTTCACCCTCGCATACAATAAGAAAGTAGGAAATCAAATCCTTCTTCTTTTTCTTTTCCTGTTTTGAGAATCTCTTTTGAAGAGCATTATCAATTTTTATAGTTCTAGCCATATGAAATTAAATTTTTGAAAAATATGGAATTGCTCCATATCTACCTTTAATATAATTTCTCTCAAGATTAGCATCATTTCTCACTTTCGAACCATCAGGCAAAGTTATATCATATAAAGAATAAAGATCAGTTTGTTCACATTCATCTTTTTCTGTAAACCAAATTTGATCTCTTCTAAAAATTTCCTCACCTAATAAATTAGTATCGTGAGTAGCAAATAATAATTGTGCTTTATTAGTATTATATGAAGGATTATTAAATAACTCTACAATTTTCATAGTAATTAATGGATGTAATTTGGCATCTAATTCATCAATGATTAATGTTTTACCATTAAGTAATGTGTCGAATATAGGTCCTGACAAATCAATAACTTTATTTGTACCTTCTGATTCTTGAGAGTCCTTATCCATTATTACATCACCTAAAACATTACCCTTCTTATCAAATTTATTGTGAATAGTTTTTAAATCAATAGTAAATTTACCTGTTAGTTCCTTGATTAACTTGTTTTTCATTGATTTAGGCAATTGTTCTGGTAATTCATCCATATCGAACTCCTTTTCTATTGCATTTATATCTTTAAATCCGAGGTTTAAAACTTGAAAAAAGTTTTTAGTTTCTCCCGCTCCGTTCAAATTTTTAGCCAACATCCTTTTAGTAAAGCTTTCATAATCATTGTGTTCTATTCCTGATAGAATATTATAATCAGAAAATAAATCCAAAATTTGTTGAGAGGTTTCACCACCTAATTGTGCAACTAGTGAAACAAACAATCTATTATCGTTAGTTGCTTTAACTTTGTCCTTTCCCTCTTCAAAAACATCAGAAACTCCAATACCATCTTCTGTTCTAATAAAATAAGGTTTTTCATCTTTTGAAGTCTTTCCTACAAATAACCATTCATTGATGATATTCTTAGAGTTATGTTCGAAACCATAACGAAATCTTCTTTCATCTTTTGTTAAAAAGACAATTTCGAAAAAGGTTGGCTCATATTCACTCTTATTATAAAGAAGAAATGGTTCAAATTCAAGTTCATCACTACTATTCAATTTTACTGAATTCAAAACATTATGTCGCATTTGCCCAAAAGCCCGAATAACATTACTTTTACCACTAGAATTTGCACCATAAATAACTAAAGAAGGTAACACTTTGTGTTTTTCTTGTTTAAAAACAATTTGAGAATGTTCACTTATCCCCTTTGCTATAAATGAAATAGTCCTTTTATCATAAAAAGATCTATAATTTCCAACCGAAAACTGAATTACCATTTGATTGTATTTGAGAATTTTCCTCAAAATAACAAAATAATAAAATACAAACAAAGAAAAATAAATAAAAATTGAGAAAACAACTCAAAAAAAACACTCATAATAACTAAGCTTTCGTCTTGTCCGCAGGGCACGAGATGAAAGCCCGTTGAACGGAACCGGAGTAGCTTTATGCATTATGGAGTTTACGAATAGTGGTTTTAAGATATGTCTGCAGTAATTTTAGGATTACTGCTTTCGACTCCACTCTTTAAAAGATTTAGCTATTTTAGGATTTTCGCTAAAAAACTGATTTACATTTTTTAGTTCATTTATTAATTGCCTCTTTTCATTTGCTAAACGTTCATATCTCGATTTATCAATAGTATTCTTAACAGCTAAATGCATTGAAAAACCTGTTGTTAAAAGTAAAAAGATGTTCAATACAATCAAGTAGAATAACCTCTTTGAGCTAACAGCTTTATGAACTTTCAAAAGCTCCTCATTATTTTTTGTTATCTCTCGATGAAATTGATCGAAGTCATTCTGTAAGCGTTGTCTTTGTTCTTTTTCTATCTGTCGAAGTTCAGCAATATTTACTGTTACTTTGATATTGCTCAATTCTTTGATTGTATCTAAATGAGTTTTTTCGCTTTGTTTTATCGTGTGTTCTAATTGTATGACTTGCTGAAGTAATAACTCAGTCATATCAGTTAGCTTAGGTTGGTTCTTTGCCATCGTTTATCTTTTTAGTGTTCTTCGTTTGCGTTTTTTTTGTTCATCATCTTCATCGTTACCACTAAGTTGAAAAGCAGATAACAAACTAAATAAAACAGACACATCTGTTTTCCAATTCTGCATTTGGGGTTCGGATGGTTCTTGATTGGTAAAAAGTTTTTCTACTTCATTCTTTGACTCTGTGCTTGCTGTATTTTTAAATAAGTCATTCAGCTTCATATTTCGGTCAACTTCACTTGCTTTTAGGTTTGCGCCTGTTGGTAAATGAATAAATCGATATCCTTGAATATTCCCCTGTTTATTTATCGTTGGTTTAACCTCAATATCTTTTTCCAGCATTAAGTGAATATATTGTTGTAAATCTTTTGGCTTCTGTCTTAAAACTTCTCTGTGAGCTGTTTTAATAGCGTTTTTAGCTATTAAGTTTGTGTTGTTAGTTCTTTGCTTCTTGTTTTCGTTTTCTTGTCTTATAGAAGTCCATCCGTATTTAAGTGCTATTTCGTGAGCTACTCTTTGAGCTTCAAAACCAATATAATTATCCTTTAATGCTTTTCCGTTTTCATCTATGCGATTGGCGATGATGTGAATATGTTTGTGCTCTTTTTCTGTATGAACAAAGGCGATAAATTGAGCTTTGGTAGGATCTATTTTTAAACCAAGTAAAAACTCAATTGCTAATGCTCGTAAATCTTTATCGCTCATCTTTTGACTATCTGCAATAGTTGGAGATATAACAGCCGATATTGTGTTGTTTTTACATCTGTTGTTTTGATTCTGTAATATTTGCATCGTTTGAAACATTTCTTTCGGAGTATCCCCCGAAAGATTATGTCTCAATAGTTCATATCCTTTTTTGGAATCAATCACGTAATTAAACAGTGCTGTGCCACCAATACAAGATTTTGCTTTAGCTATCATAATTAGAGTAATTTTTGTAAATGAGTCCGAATTAGATTAGCTGTTTCAATGGTGTGCTGTTTAACTCCTGTTGTATCGCCAAGCTTAAAAAGGTTGCTTATTCGCCTAAAATTATCAGCGTATTTGTTGAGTAGTTTGTAAATTTCTACTTCGTCAGGCGTTAATTTATAAGCTAAAGAATAGTCAAGAGCGGTGTTTCTGATGTATTCCGAAACGCTACAACCCACTTTTTCTGCTTTGTTTTTTATGATTAGAGCTTCTGTAAGAGTTACTCTAAATTCTATTTTCTTTGTTTTTTTCATCGTCTTACCCATTTTGCGACCTTCGGGAGAAAAACGAGCGGTCTTTGTCTGTCAAATTTCCAATTTGTAAGGACAAAGACACATCTCGATAATTCTCACGTCAAATCATTGCGGTTAATAGTTAGTAAATAATCATTCAAGTCTTTGTGATTCTCGTACATTTTGCGTCCATCAAAAGCGTTTTGATACGCCTGTACAACTTTTAGAGTTGCACTATCTCCAGCTTTATCATTGTCGAAACAACAAATAATTCTTTCATACTTTAATTCTTTGTACAAAGCATTATTGATACTTTTATCCATTTGTACATTGATACATTTATACAATTCCCCATTTGTACATTTGTACAAATAATTATTTGGTGTTTTAATTATTGTATTATTCAACATTGCTACAGAATTAAGAATCAAGTAATCATATTGTTTTTCAGTATTGGGATAAAGGGTTAAAAAGCTGATATAATCACTCCAAGATTCAAGTAAGACAATATCTTTACTCTTATTGTCAAAGTAGGTTACTGCCTTTTTACCAAGACACATTTTTACATACTTGTTTCTTAGTTCCAAACCATCTAATTCATTTTGAAAACCAACAGCGTAATACGATTTGTTGTTTAGGGTATAATGCACCTCTTTACAATAATTTTGAGCCATTTTAAGGCTAAGATTACGCTCGTTGACATATTGTATCAAGTTTGGGTGCGTTAGTGGCTTAATCGCTCGAATTGTATATATTGGTTCTTGAATAATGTTAGAACTCACAATAATTGGCTGATGAAAAGAAAAAGAATCGTTTTTAAGTAATTCTAAAGCTGATTTAATATCACAATCATTGTACTTCATCACAAAATCAAGTGTTGTTCCTCCAAATCCCTCTGCGTGGTCATAAAACACATTCTTATCAATATTCACTTTAAATGATGCTGTTTTTTCAGTTCTAAAAGGACTGAGATACCACCAATCAATTCTCGTTGTCCTCGTTGGAGTATAACCTAACTTTTTAAGTAAGTCTGTTAGGCTAATTTGTTTAGCTAATTCACAATTCATACGTTTTAAAATAGTCGGGTTAAAAATCTGTTTTTTTTGATGCAATGATGCAGAAAGGTGTTAATCAACTGTAGTTCAATAAAATACTCTGCATCACTCTTGCATCACTGCATCAAACTCATTTTGTTTCTTGCATCACTCTTGCATCAAACTTGACGTGTTTTTAGTTTGATGCAGACTTTGATGCAGTGTAACTTGCTATTAAACAATGGTTTAATCTATTCTTGCATCATTGCATCAAATATTTTATAGAATAAATCTTTTTTAATGATGTAGTAACGTCCTCTACGTTCTATTTTAACGAATTCTCCGTGAGATAAAAGCTCTATTCCTTGATATGATTTTGTATTGCTTTGTGGTTCAAAATCCCATTTCTTTAAAGTCTTTCTTATTTCACTGGCAGATATAATTAGTTTAGGATTTGTCTTACGCAATAACAAGAGTAAATCATTAGGAGCTACGCAAATTTCATCCTCGTCAATCTTTTCAAAGCACAGGTTTAAAAGTTCTAAAAGCGAAACCTCTATTTTGTTTTTACTAATTAGCTTTAAAAGAGAAGCTGTAAGTATCTGTTTAGGTGTAAACCACATTCGGGTTTGTTGCGTAGTGTAATAAGGTCGTAGAAGTAAGTATTTAATAAAGTAAGGAACTTCACTTGTGAGCTTCTTGATAAAGTGAACGTCTTCTACTTCAATAGGTTTAATCTTTCGAATCCAAAAACGTATTTCTTCTTCGTCTATCTGAATAAAATCATCTTCATTATTAGAGCAAAGAATAAACTTGGCAAAAAACTCTATTTCTTGCCTATCTTTTCCCTTTGCTTCAACTTTGTCTTTATCAGTGGTAGAAAGGTACTTTAAACGCTCTGTAATCTCTTTCTTATCAAAGAATACTTCATCTATGGCAACTAATAACATACTTGCCCAATCAGCGTTAAATTGAGAGCCAAAAGAATCTCCTTTGATATAAGTCATATTTAGTCCAAAGATATTTTTAAGCCATTTGATAAAAGAGCTTTTTCCTGTCGCACGTTCTTTACTAACAAGACACAATATCGGTAAGGTTTGCGTTGGCTTCTCATACAATAGCTTTAGATAGTCCAAACCATATTCATACTGTTCACTTCCAAATATGTGTTTTACAAAGTGTAGTGAGTTTGGAATCAATTGTTCTAATTCAGTTAGGCTAAAGTTTTCTTCTATTGGTTTCATATTTAATTCGTTATAAGTATTAAAAAAATTTTCTACGATTGGTTGATAATTAAGATGGTCTGGAATACAACAAAAGCCATCTAATTTTAAGACGTTCTCTAAGTAGGACTTCCCGTGATCTGATATAATCGTTTCACGAGTCCAACGCACCATTACTTTAACTTTATCGCCTGATATCAAAGGTTTTTCGATGATTTTAAAGTAAGCAGTTCCCACTCGGATATAAGGTATATCTAAGCTCATATTTACTTGTGTTTTAATAATCCTTATCTTTACACGATAAGGATTGAATTATACATTAATCGGATATTAAGGGACGATTTGCGGAAGTTGTCCCTTTTATTTTTTAGCGAATAGCTCCAATGCCAAGTCAGCATCAACTATGATTTTTCTACCTCTTTGGATAATCGCTTTTTTGATATGACCTTCTTTCTTGATTTTATTAGCAGTCGTAATACTGCACCCAAGTAGTTCTGCTATACCACGTATTCCGTAAACATAACGCTTTGTAGATTGTTGCGTTTCTTGTGGAGAATTAAGCTCTTTAAACTCTTTTAGAGATACTGTTTGTAATAGCTGTAATAATTCTTCTCCTGTCATTTGCCAAACTGGCTTTTCTTTTAACTGATTTAAATACATAGTTTTAGTTTTTAAATTATACGATTTTGTGATGTTCGAACAATTCAAAACTATCTGTAAATTTCTGTGGAAATGTGTGGAATTTGATGAAAAAACAAAACACATACAACTAATAATCAATTAACTGTATGCGTTTGCTTATTTATTTTTGAGGAAATAAAAAATAAATGACTTTAAAAACTCTTTAATGAACTTAAAAGGATTAAAACTGATTATTAAATTTCCTCCGCAGGTTTATAAAAGCGTTTTGAAATTGTTAATGCAGACTTTAGTTTAAATTTTAATACTATGAATTCAATCACTTTATTTCTAACATCTTTTTCTATATCCTTCATCATTTCATATAGTGGTGGTTGAGCAAATTTTGATATTTGTTTAAACGCTGAATCAAATTGAGTTTTAGGTTCTCTTAGATTTAATACTAAATAAAAATCTTCAAATGCTAAATCACCTTCTTTAAAACATTTTAATTCTAAAGCAGAGTTGTAGAGTTTAAGTACATCCTTGATCTCAAATAAATCAGATTCTAAACGAAGTCTATCTTCAGGATAATACGCATAAATATCTTCCTTAACTGTTAAAAGGTAATCTCGTATTTTGTAATAATAGTTTTGAATTAGATGCACATTATCCTGTATATAGGTATCTCTTTCTGCTAAAACCCTATAAAGTTCTTTCTCCCAATACTTTTTATCTTCATCAAATTCACATTGTGATACCCAGATAGGTTTTTCTTTTTCCTGTATTTCTTTTAAATCCTGTCGCGCAATTAAGATTTTGTTCTCAAACATTTTAGGCAGTAGAACTTTATCATATAAATGAATAAAATCAAAATGAGTTATTAACTCGTCTTTATCTTCAATAAGCTTATTAATAACTTCAATCTGTTTTAGTATATTCAGAAATACTTTTTTAGATAAACTCTCTGCTTGTCCTGTTATCAAAAGAGCATCAATATCAAGTTTTTTTAAATCGCTAAATGCTTTAGCATAACTCTCCTGTCGAATACATTGATATGTGTTCTGTTGTAAGGAATCAGTATCTAATAAATTTGATAGTTCTTTTAGTATTTTTAAATACTCATTTAAGTGTTTCAAAAGAGGGTTATCTAAACTCATATCATATCAAATTTAGTCATTGCATTCGCTTTAATCGTATCAGCTACATCAATATAAGGTTTCATTGATTTGTAGTCTGAATGTCCTGTCCATTTCATTACAACCTGTACAGGTATCCCTAATGATAGCGCCGTACAGATAAATGTTCTTCGACCTACGTGAGTGCTTAAATGTTCATATTTAGGTTTTACTTCATCTATTCTTTCATTGCCTACATAATACGTTTCTCGGATTGGTTCATTAATCTCTGCTAATTCTCCAAGTTCTTTTATGTAGTCATTCATCTTTTGATTAGAAATGACAGGTAGTGCTTTTCCCTTTTCAAAAGGTACATCTTTGTACTTCTCTAATATTGCTCTACTGTGTTTGTTTAATTCAACTCTCAGCATATCATTTGTCTTTTTGGTAACAAACTCAATAGCATCATTTTTAATGTCGTGTCTTGTTAGACTAAAAGCATCTGAACAGCGAAGTCCTGTATAGCAACAGAAAAGCAATACATCACGTACACGTTCTAAGTATGACTTCGTACCTAAATCCGTTGATTTAATCTGTTCGATTTCCTCTTGGGTTAAGAAGATTATCTTTTTAGAGGTTTCTTTTAACTTTGGTTTAAAATCTTCAAAATTATAAGCAATTGTATAATTGTTATTTTTACACCATTTCAAAAACCACTTTACAAAGCTAATCTGCTTTTCAATAGTACTATTACGCATCTGCTTTTCAATACGTAGAAATGAAACGTAGTCTAACAAAGTCTTTTCGTTTATATCTGAAAACTGAAAATTGCTTTTGAAAGAAAAAAGATGTGAGCGAACAGTATTAAATTTGGTATAAGTTGCCAATGTCCAATCATTTCGTTTTCCGCTGTTCTTGACAAACTCGTCAAAAGCTGTAAACAGATTCTTTTCTGTCGCTAATATGGTTTGTTTATCAGAGTAACGTTTTATTTCATCTTTTAAAAGTGCAAAAGAAGGTACTTCATTCTTCAATTCATACTCTTTAAAGATTCTATCAATCGTAGTAGATAGCTCTTGTATTGCTGTATTGATTTCAGAAGAACTTTGTTTTAGCTTATTGGTACACCCATTGCGTACCTTTTCTTTTGCTTCATCCCATTTGGAAGCATCAATGCGGTAGCCTGTAAAGAGTTCTACTCGTCCACCATTATATACCACTCTTGCACGAATAGGAACGTTCTCTGTGATTAAAACACCGTCCTTCTTTCTCTTTTCAATAGCAATAGTTATCTTTCTTTTTATAGTCATAGTTATTTGTAATAGCACCCAAATATACACCCAATTTTAATACTATCATATACTATTTTATGGTATTCAACTGACCTATAAAAACTATAACTATCAATAAATCAAAATAATAGTATTTTACTGTATTTTATTTATATATAGGTTATATTCCCTCTTTCTCCGCTGATTTATAAAAGATAACTTTTCAAAAGTCATCAAAAAAGTACAAAAACCTATGATTCACAACGAGTTATAGGTTTTTTCTTTTTTAGGGGTATCGCATTTTATTCAAAAATGCTCAAAAAAAAGTTACAGATTCGGTGCACAAAAAAACAGGTAAGCGATGTGCACCTTTTAACTGAGCAAACCCAGACGCCAAATGGTACCAGAGAGTTTTAAACTGTGTTTTTGGAACGTTTTAATTCGACATTTATTAATATTTAAAACAGTTGAATTATGTTAGAAAAACAGTTATCAATTAATTTCTTTCTCAAACCAAGTAGAGAGAAAAGTGATTTAAGAGGTGTTTACCTTAGAATCACAGTAGATGGTATTCGCAAAGAGACTTCTCTTAGTCATAAATGGGATATCAACAGATGGAACCAAAAAGCAGGTCGTGCCAATGGTGCTAAAGAAGATGCTAAAACGCTAAACTATATCTTAGATACAGTCGTATCTAAGATTACCAAGTACAAATTAGAACTTTTAAGTAATGAAGAGCCTATTACTGCTTCTGTGCTTATGGATTACATCCAAGGTAAAGGAACTAGTAAGGCTAAAGTTTTAGAAGAATTCCAAAAGCATAACGATGAAATCTTTAGACTTGTACCTAAAGAGTATGCTATTGGAACACATGAAAGGTATGTTACAGCAAGATCGCATGTTGGAGAATATATTTGTTATGTATATGGTAGAGAAGATGTAGAGTTTAGAGAACTCAATTATGAGTTTGTACTTGGTTATGAGCATTATTTAAAGACCGTTAGAGCGTGTTCTAATAACACAGCTATAAAGTATATCTCAAACTTCAAGAAGATTGTTTTACGGGCAGTTGCTAAGGGAATTATTCCTTCTAATCCTTTTGTACAATACAAACCTAAAAAGACTAAACTCAATAAAAAGCCATTAAGTAAGGAAGAGTTATCTATTTTAGAAAACAAAGAATTCACTAATGAACGATTAGCTACTGTAAGAGATGTGTTTGTTTTTCAATGTTATACTGGTCTTGCTTATATCGATGTATTTCAGCTAAAGAAAAGCGATATTACAAAAGATGAAGAAGGTAATTTGTGGATTAGAATCAATAGACAAAAGACAGATGCAAATATTACAATTCCTCTGCTTCCCAAAGCTATTGAGATAATGGAAAAACATAAAGATCATCCTGCTTGTATTGGAAAAGATATTGTACTTCCAGTTCGCTCAAATCAAAAGATGAATGAGTATTTAAAAGAGATTGCTTCACTTTGTGAGATAAGCGAATTAAATACCCATAAAGCAAGAAGAACTTTTGGAAGTACTGTAACTCTTGGTAATGGAGTTCCTATTCACGTAGTAAAAGAAATGTTAGGTCATCACTCCGTTAAGCAGACTGAGGAATACGCTCTCACAGAGGAAGAATCTATCAAGACTGAAATGCAGATATTAAAAGGTAAGCTTGAAGAAAAAGCAAATAAGCAAACGGATAGTTTTACTGATTTACTTGAGAGTTTAAAAAAGCTAAACGCTGATAAATTAGCTCAGCTAACTACTTTTATTAATCAATTAAATGGATAATAAAACTCCCTTTGATTCTCTACAATTTCTAATAATTCAACTGTCGTATTTGTTGTAAGGAATTCGAGGGAGTCAATTTTCAACCTTTTTAATGAGTAGAAGTTAACTTCTACTCATTAAAAAGGTTCATAATATCTTTTCGGTTGTAGTAATACGAACCAAGTATTTTGCGACACTGCAATTTACCACTGATACGCAGTGTTTGTAGTGAAGCTGGTGAGATACTGAGTAGTTGTCTAGCTACTTTAGCCTTTACCCATTCAAGAGAGGTTTCTTTGCTCTGTTTAGCTAATAGTTTTTTTAGTTCGCCAATGATTGTTTGAGCAAACAGTTTTAAATCTTCTTTTGTGATTTGATTTTCCATAATAGTTGTTTTTTAGGTTAAGCAACTAAGGTATTTGTCATTACTATAAGTTGATTTAAAAGGCAAAAAGATGACGTATTTGGCTTTTAACAGAAAAAAAAGTCAATTATTTTTTTAAAACTAAAGTATTCAGATGTTAGAAAAAGAACTATAAAAAAGATAAATAACATTATGCCCCAGATCAAAATATACAATTTCTTTCTTTTATCTAAAAAAATTAATTCTGAATTAAATTCTGCATCCTCTTTTAATATTTTATCAATATCATCTTTTATTAATAAATCTTCAGCTCTTTTTTTTATTATTGAATATTTAGATTCGATTCTCTTCTTTTCTAAATTTAGAATATACTTTGAAAACAATAAAAAAACAACTGATAAAACTAATAAACCTAATCCCATTAAAGAAGCTTCTTTATTTATAACTGTAGTTACTTCTCCCTTAGTATAAACTTTTAAAACAAAAATTGTCAAATAAAATGAAATAAATACAAAAATAGATTTTTGAAAATTATTGTAAAATGTATCTAGAGAATTATTAATCTTAGTAGATAATTGTTCTAATTGTTCGTATGTTTTATTTCTGACTTCTATATATTTACTGATACTCCCTTTGATATATGTATTATGTGCAGAAAGCATGGATGTTAATACAGCTTCTTCTATTTTTAATTCGTTGTCTTTTAAATAAATAGATAGTATATTTCTAGCTATTCCAATTTTATCTTCAATTTTGTGTTTTTCAGAATATACCCATGAAAAAATCTTATGGTATTGATCTATGGAACTATAATCTAGATTGTATGTCTTCAAACTAATGTAGACTTTTAGGACGTA
>NZ_WMJX01000046.1 GCF_009711045.1 Myroides albus
TAGTTTTTAATTCACACACAACTTTTGAGATTGATCCGCAAAAGTTGGGAACTAAGTATAAATTTCAGACAATCTTTTAATTGAGCAAAGAGATCTAATTCTACTGCAAGGAGATTGTTGAGCAGTAGTATCCTTTATAACTCCATTTTCAACATGACCATATCAACTAATTGAACCCCATTTTCAACAATAGGCAAAGTATAATTTTCAATAAAAAAATTCTTTCGAACACCATACTTAACAAAGCCATTTCGCTCGTAAAAACGTATTTGTGCATCTCCACAATCTGCTGTCCCAACAATCAAAGTCTTTACATTGCTTTTTTTGACAATAGAGACAATTTCTTTAATAAGGATACTACCAACACCTTTTCCCTGTAAAGATTCATCTACAGCAATATTTTTAAGTTCTACGACATTATCCGATTCTTTAAATAGACAAAAGACCGCATATACTTTACGTTCACGGGTCAAAATATAAACATCACAGTGAAATAAATATTTATCGATAGCTTCCTTTGTTTCATCTGCCAATAATAACAACTCATATGGATATTGATCACCCTCATCTAAAAGTGAAAGCTGAAAGGGCTGATCTTGGATATTCAATGTCTTTTGCATCATGTATAGTCTAATTTTATTTGTACCCGCAAAATAACTCAACTATTTCAATACAGTACAAACTTTCTCACTTAATTCTCATATACTTTACTTTCTAATACTTCATATGGCAGTAACAAATAGTACCTACAACTACTTACTTTACTTTTGTAATAGCCAGAAGTAAAAGCACTTTAAAGAAGGCTGTCAATTCTATAAAATCAAACAATTAACCACTTTTTAATGGACAATTTATCGTTTCTATCCTCTTGAAAATAATTCTTCATACAAGAAAAGCACAACAATTTCTTGTTGTGCTTTTACAAGTTGTAACCTTATTTACTTAACAATTCACTTTTACTATGACAAAACTGGAATAATATGATCCCATTTCAAGTATTGAGCATACTCTAAAGCAGTTTTTCCATCTTCAGATTTAATATGCTTGTCTGCCCCTTTTGCCAGTAAAATCTCAATAGTACTTAGATTTCCAGCTATAGCCTCTCTGTGTAAAAAAGTAAAGCCATCTGGATCCACTAAGGTGATCTCCTCCGGGTTCTTATCTAAAAATTCGATTAAACTTTCTTTCATATTCTTACTCATAGGGTGTTCAATGAGATTTTCTGGGTGTTCTTCTTGATTATAAGCTACTAAGATATTATTAAAGTCTCCAAAATCAAGCCCCCATGCCGTATCGTGTTCTTTCAACTCTTCTTCTGACATTTGTGAGCGCATAGCTTGTACAGTAAACCCTCCGTATGATTTACCTTCAGTCAAAAACATCCAATCACTTATTTGATCTACAGTAACACCAATTGATTCTCCTTCTTCTATATTAGTCAAGATATTAGGTTCATTTAGAAGTTCTCCATAGATATACATTCCATCAAAGTAAATATCACCAATCCACATATGCTCTACTTCTACATATGTTTCCCCTTTGTCATCTTCAAACTCTTGTGTAAATGCCACCTTCACACTTGCCATATCCAATGCAGGAATAATTCTTCTACTTTCCCAATATAGTTCTCTCCAAAAATACTTGAAAGTTTCTTGTGCTTTCGCAAAAGCATCTATCATAATCTGATCTTCTCCTGAAGCAAAAAATACTTTATTATCTTCCATAATAGTTTGTTTATTTTATCTTTTATTTAATTTATAAGCTATAACACTTCCCACAATTGCTCCCATTAAATGTCCTTGCCAAGAAACTCCTTGATCTACTTGACTTGGAAGTATACCGTAGACGATTGATCCATAGACAAGAAAAACAACAATTGAGACAACCAATAATAGCAACTTTTTACTGAATACACCACTAAAAAACAAGAAAAAAGCTAAGGCATAAATCACTCCGCTGGCACCAATATGACAACTGTATATACCACTTTGAAAATAACTAAAGTCAGGCAATAACCATGTAGCTAAACCCGTCAGAATCCACGATGAAATAATGACGAAGTAGGCCTGTTTGTTATAAAACAAAAACAAGACAAAACTCAAAATTAGCATAGGAATAGAATTACTCATAATATGCTCTAAGTTTCCGTGAAACAGAGGACTCAAAACAATTCCCCTAAGTCCTTCCATTTTCCAAGGAATAACGCCATAACACTGATTAAATAAACCTGTTTTTTGGATCAAAAAAATGAACCACATCAGACCTACCATTAACAGTGGTACAACGACAGTTGTCTTCTCTATTTGTTGCTTTCTTTTTTTCAAAACACCTTTATTTTGACAAATACTTTTTATCCACTATATCTGTTAGCCAAACCCCATTCTCTGATTGGTAAAACTTGAATCCATCTTGATACATTTGTCCTGCTAAAACAGTAAACACTTTTGCCTTCCCCCTTCTCGATCCAACTTGAATAGCAGTTTCTTTATCTTTACTCAAGTGCACGTGTTGCCTTTGCATTTTCGAGATTCCAGTATTCAAAATTGACTGAACAAAACGCTCTGATGTACCGTGATATAGAAACATTGGCGGTTCTTTTTCAACCAATCCCAAGTCAACATTAAGTGAATGTCCTTGATTGGCTCTAATTTTTAAACCGTCTTCGTTATACGTATATCTCTTTTTGTCATTTGTACTAACTATCTCGTCTAATTCTTCCTTTGAAAAACAAACTCCTTTCATTGCAGATTTAGCTATCAATTCTTCAACATTTGCCCAACCTTCATTATCTAATACGATTCCTATCTGACTCGGTTCATGTCTTAAAATTAAACTAATAAATTTACCTATCGCCTTTTTCTTTTTTTCATCCATTATTAAAGTGTATTATGCTTTTAACAAACTTACTCTTGTTAAATTGTACTCTTTTAATCTATAATCTAAATTACTATTTACATAAGTATCTTCTCTATCGATATACTTTACAGCAATATTTTTATAATAAGGCAATAAAGAATCTTCTTTCACCTCTTGCAACGCCTGTAAAACGGATATCAACACAGATTCATCTTGATCTTGTAATCCCGTCATAAACTGCGGTAAATACTTTACCTTATCATCTAATTGGCCTAATGCATAATAAGCTAAACTTCTAATGCTTTCATCCTTTGATTGCAATGATTTGAATAAATAATCACCATAATCTACCTTCGCTTCTTTCAACAAATAAATACAGAATCGTAAAGTCTCAGCATCGCTTATCGTTTTAAGGTAATTAACAAGATCTTCTACCCATTCATTTGCATGCTCTTTTGCATACCAATAAACAGTTTGAATGCAATAACAGAAGTCAATATCCTTACATTCTTGTAAGTGTATCTTTGCCTTATTATAATCGTGTTTAGCTAACAATCTACTCAATTTTAAATATACTTCTCCATCACATTGAGGTAAGTATTCTTCAATTTTACAAAGTACATCATCAGCAATAGTGTTCTTTTTTATCAATCCATCTATGTACTCAATCTTTCTCAGTGCTGAGTCATGCTGCAATACTCCATTCCACAGCTCCTCAACTGTTCCTCCTCTATGATACCCAAACCATCCGGCTGAGTCACCTATTAAATCTCCCGAAATAACCTCATCCAACCATCGTTCATACCAGTCCAGAAAATTGCTTTCAAAAGCAAGTATTGGCTTTTGGTCTTCATTGGTATAGGCAATTCTTCCTTTTAACGGTCCATTGAGAATAAGATTAGATGTAATAGTACAACCCTGTGACCCCAAGGGCAGCAAACCACCAAATACAGTCCCCTGCAAATAATTATACTCCTCATCTGATAACTGATCATTATCCGATACACTATATAGTATTTTCCATTCTTCTTCAGTCATTTCCTCAGTTAACTGACAAGGATGACTCAAAAATTCTTCTGGATTATCACTATACAACACCTCATTCAACCCTTTGCCAAAAGGTAATATTCCATAATAAGGACCTGCTCCAGAATGAAGATAACCATCGTTGTCCTCAGTGCCATTGCCGATTTCAGTTACAAATAACTTGTACGCTTCTGGAAGACTTAAATTATTCGCTTTCTCAAACTCATCTACTACCGCTCTTGAAATAGGCTTCCCTAAGT
Source organism: Myroides albus (assembly GCF_009711045.1). Classification (GTDB taxonomy): domain Bacteria; phylum Bacteroidota; class Bacteroidia; order Flavobacteriales; family Flavobacteriaceae; genus Flavobacterium; species Flavobacterium album_A. The sequence goes on from NZ_WMJX01000046.1 coordinate 4,143, forward strand.
CATATCGATGAGACTCTGATCCAAATACTTGCAAAGTAATATCTCTTTGCTTAGCTAAAATAAACTTCTCTTTAATTCTTTTTAGTTGGTTCATGTATGAAAATTTAAATTCATTCTTGTGGTGTAAACTACGGTATTGTTTACCAATACTTACTTGCTTAAAACTTATATTCTATTTCAACAACTTCATGATACGACACAGTTAGATTGCAAATATCTCGTAATTCTCATGTGAAATAACATATTGTATAGTAAATATGTCTTCATTATTCTCCTGAGATACTACCTATACGAACTATTGATATAGTAATTCTAACTCTTGTATTAGGTAAGTGAACAACTGATAAGAAATCAACTAAGTACGCTATAAATATTCAGTTTCCTCCACTGAAAATCCAAGACTATCAAACCAAGTACTCTCCCAAACAAACTATCTTTCAATCTGAAAAAATTGTAGAATAAACTATTCTTTTGTCAGAAACAAGGACTAACTATTTGATACTTTAGGTAATGAAAAACTCAAACGATGTTTGAAGCTATTCCTTGAGAAACTACTTTAACTCAATCACTTGTATACAAAATTTTATATTCTTGTTTTTTGCCACTGTTCAAATCGATGATCTAAGGTTTCCTCCACATCGTAATAATTCTCCCAGCAATCTTCTATATAGTAAACTCGATCAGGGTGTTTTAAATGAAAAGTCTGTATGTAATCATCTAAATAATTAGAAACTCGCTTAGCAAATACACCTGTATCCTCATAGTAATCTTCAATGAAGTTATTTCCCATTTCGTTAAAAAATACAGAAAGTAATCGACCATTAAAATGATCTAATAAAAATGATGCACCTGATAACCTTTTTTTTCTCACTGCTTCTAAATCTTCTTTAAAAGCAACAAAAGGCTCTTCGCTCACTAAATGGTTGATCACACACCAGGTAAAGAAGAAACCAATATGTGTAGCTCCTCTCTCATAAGCTAAATCAACTGGAAACTCTCCTGAATGATGCCATGCGTAATCGTCGTATTTTACTATCCCCATAAACTTAATTCAAAGTGATTAAATATTCTACTCAAAGTAAAGATATTGTTTTCACTTATTTTAGATAGAAATAATTTCTTTTAGATGTTGTCATTTTTTAGAATGTAAAATACTATAAAGGATTACTTAAAAATGATCGTGAAAAAGCGTATAATATTTGATCTTGCACATCTTCGGATACAATCTCTCTTAGTAGTCGTTGATAAACTCCACTTGTCCCGCAATCCTCAGCCAATTTTGATTTATTTCTTGCAACGAAGCCTTCAAAATAGCAATTGCTCCCAGCGCATATCATGTGTAAGAACACACATTTTAAGTAAGGTTTCTTTCGAGTAAATACAAATATATCGTCTTCCGCACTATAAAGCTCTTCTTCTTTGTGTTTTCCCATTTTGAAATAGTGACCTACATTTATATATAAAATTAACAGTAATTGAGAGCCAACATACAAGTACTTTAAAACTGCTAAGGGAAACAATCTTTCCAGCTCCTCATTGAATATTTTTTCTTGTCCTTCTACAACAGGAATCATAATATAGGTAACTTCCATTTGTTTGTTATTTTAATTAATTCTAAAGTACAAACAATTCTATATAGATAAAAGAAGTCTATTTTAATAAATCATTAAGCTATCGTTAAGCTTTTACCACAAAAACAATACAGTAATTACAATTTTAATATAATTTATTTCCATTATCCAATAAAACAAATAACACAAACAGAAAAACACTTAACATTGACTTTTACCATATCGTAATTCTCTATCAGCAATAGATCATTTTTCTCTAAATGGTAAACCTTATCTCCAATTTCTAAGACAGATAACTCAATACTAAAAATGAAAATAAAAGAGGAGGTACTTTCTATTTCACCACAGTGCACTATTACTTCTTCTTGAACACCTGCTCCAATCATTAAATTAAAATCATTTCCCTTACTGTACGATACAACTCTATCACTCGAATCAAATTGAAATATTTCACCTTTAGCAAACTTCTTTCTTTTCTCTTGGTGTAAAACATCTAAAGTATTATCAAGCATGACAAGATATCTGCGAAAGCCTTTAAAATTTGTAAAAACTGAAGGGATTTCCTCTATAAGAGCACTGCTTATGCGAAAGGTGAATGACCTACTTGCATAGTTTGCTCCCTTAGGGTAAATAAAATATTCCGTTGTTTTTCCTCCTGACCAATTTGAGGTCTGTAGTTCTCCCCTTTTGATGATTGTAATGCGATTCATAGCAAAAAATAAAGCCTCTAAGATAAACTCAAAGGCTTGTAAAACAACATTATTATAGAAAATTATTCCGTAAGAAATCTAACATCCTTATTGTGCTCTTTATCTACTACAATAAAGAAAAAAGGATGAGTAGTAAAAGTAAGTTCTTCATCTCCCTCTTTGTAACTATAAATAAATTCTAAATACTCCCCTCTATCCTTCAAACTTACCACGTAGAAATCAGTACTTTTATTAACCTCAACACCAATTACGGCTAAAACAAAGGAAGTATTAAAATCAATCTTGGTAAGCTCTTTACTGTTACCCATAACAGCTGCAGGACTAAATACTTTGTCAAATGCCTCTTGAGTTTCAATCTTTAAACTTTCAACTTGTTTATTCTCAAATGTATTCTTGACAAAATAGCTTTTACCTAAAGTAAAGCTAATTTGCTCTGTTTGCTTAACTACTTCCTTTACCTCATCCACTGTAGACTTTTGTTTTGTGTTACATCCAACCAAGGCAATTCCACTAAACAATAATACAAAGACATTTTTTTTCATTTTAACAAAATATTTACAAAAACACATACTTATATAACTACGCCATTCGACATATATTGTGCTGATTAACAAGTTTTTTTTATCTCAATCAGTGCATTGCTTTTTTGAGTTAGATTACATACCAATCTCATGAGGTATTTGCGAAAGTCATTCACAATTATTCCCTATAATAAACATACTACTAAATTAGATACTCTACACACACTCCACTTCTAATAGCAGAAAACACTAACTAATCTACAATTGCTCTATAACACCACAACAAAGACAATATAAGTAAGTATACGTGATTTAACATGCAATCTATCTAACCTAAATACACTCACAATCCATTTACAACACATAAATAACATACACTTGTTTGAAAGCAACAGCAAACTTACTTCACATAAAACAAGTAAAACTAAGAGGCCTACGATTAATAATATCCTCGATGAAAGCAGCGGCATAAATTGACAAAAAAAGAGAATTAACTCTAATTAGCTAATTCTCTTTTATATTTTATAATGGATTCTTTTAAATAGAATGCTGTAATACGAAAACTTTATTATAAGCTTGCTTTCTTGGCTTTCGAGGATAAAAAACAATTCCTATTGTATCTTTCTGTCCACCAACAGTACTGATACCAGATACAGCTAAATCATTATTATCTATACTCAAAACTTCTTGTGTAATCAAGTTCTTATATCCCTTCTTATTCTTATTATAAAAAAGCTCTACTAACTCATCTTCTTTGATTACAAGCCAACCATTGCCAAACTCTGTGGTGAATTGAACAGCCGCAGTTGTTTCATTAATCACTTGTGGGTGCCAGGTTCCAAAAAACTCATCTCCTAAGTTAAACAGCTCACCATATAAGCAATCTCCATTTTCATCTATCTCAACTATTCCAATTTCGCCATTCTCTTCACACAATAAATACGATTTCTTATCAAACGATAAGCTAAGCGCTTCATGTACAAAAGGAAAATCAAACTCTAAGATCCTACTTCTCAATTCATTTCCTTCTTCATCAATCTCACGATGCAACCAACCATCTTCTACTTCTGTAATCAAATTTATCTTGCCGTCTGAAATACTCACTTTATTCCCTTTAGGAAATGGAATAGCGACCTTTCTTTCCTCTTTAATTTGATTGTTGTCAAAATTCAAAACAAACATTACATCTGCTTTTTTCTCATCCCAGATATCCACATCATAAAATACAGAAGAATGCGCTGTACAGCCTACAAATCTACCATTAAATGATTTTGTTCCTTTAAATGGCTTCACCTCTTGATTAAATATAGATAAAGATAAAGTAGTCTCAGATTCCTCTGAAGGAACCAAAGAAACGTAATTATCACCATAAGGATTGACGAACAAAGTAGGTAGAATACCATTATCTTCCACTATACTATCCTGTTTACCATCCTTACTTAGAACAGTATAACACAATTTGTAACTCTCAGATTCTAACTCGTCCCAAATATAATTTGCCAATAACAATCCCTCTTTGGTCCAACAACTACCTTTTATACTCAATGCTGTAGGTACTTCAATAGTTGAAATTAATCCAAAAGATGTCTGTTGATCCATAAACCCTAATATTTAATTTTCTACAAAGGTATAAATCTTAACGGTATCAAACTAAAGTTACCACAGTATTTTCTTGTGATTCTGTGGTGCTAAAACCTTCTATTAAAAGCGACAACCTATTTACGCCAATACATCTCTTAAAGACTCATTTTTGTCGAAAACAGATTTTGCAAAAGGACAAAGTGGAATCACCTTAATACCGTTCTCTCTTGCATAGGGTACAACTCCATCGATAACAAGTTTCTTCCCTACTCCCAATCCATTATAGCCTTCTTCCACCCCTGTATGGTCAACAATAATCTTATCTATTCCAGCAACAGAATAAGTCATTTCACCGGCTTTTTTCCCATCTATAAAAGCAGTAAAAACACCTTTACTCTCTAATGCAGTATGTTTGATTTCCATAATCTCTTATTTTACAATTGTTTGAATTTCTATTTCTCCTTCAAGTGCCTTGTGTACGGGGCATTTGTTTGCAATAATATCCAGTCTTTTCAGTTGGTCTACATCCAAATCAGCATTGCCAAAACGAACAGTTCTTACCAGAAGTGTTTTATTCTGTTCTTTAAGCTGTTGAAGATTGACCTCTATTTCAATATTGCCTAAATCCCAAGCTTTGCGATCGGCATACATTCTCAATGTAGCAGCCGTACAGCTTGCCAAAGAGGTAGCTAATAACTCAAAAGGATTAAATCCCTTATCTCCACCCCCTAATTCTTTGGGTTCATCAGTTATCAGTTGGTTGTTACCTGCTACAACTTCAGTATAATATAATTCCTTACCTAAAACTGCTTTTACCTTTACATCCATAATTCTCGTTATTTTCTTTCTTTATTTTTAAATGATTTCATCCCTTCTGGAAAGGGTACATAAGACTTATCATCTTGTGGAATGAGAGGAAAAGCCTCGTGATTTTGATTAATCCAATCTTGCTTAGCTTGTTCTAACCTCTGGATGTCATCAGACACAAAATTCCAAAGAATATAGCGCTCTTCTGGCAGAGGTTCTCCTCCAAAAATATAAACAGTAGAATTTGCTTCCAATTCAAACTCACAAAGCTTACTGTCATTCGCTATCAATATGTGTTTAGGTTCATAAGAATGTCCTTCTGAGTACACTGCACCGTCTAAGATATACATAGCAGCCTCACCAAACAAACCACTTCCAATAGAAATCTTCTGGCGCTTTGTAGACTTTATCTCAATAAAGTACAAAGGACTATATACAGGAACAGGTGATTTTCTACCTAATGCTTCTCCGGCAATAAGCTTATATGATACACCATCTTCTTGCCAAGAAGGCAAATCCTTAGCTTCAATATGAACAAATGAAGGTTCAACTTCTTGCAAATTTTTCGGCAAAGCAATCCAAATCTGCAATCCGTGTAAAATAGAATCAGGCTTCTCTTGTCTAATATCCTCAGGCATACGCTCTGAATGTACAACTCCCTTGCCTGCAGTCATCCAATTCACTGCACCTGGAGTAATACGCTCCACACTTCCTATGCTATCTCTGTGCATAATCTCCCCTTCAAACAAATACGTCAATGTCGATAGGCCAATATGGGGATGTGGATCAACATCTAAATTATCGTGATCTTTAACGGCAATCGGGCCCATGTGATCAATAAAAGCAAAGGGGCCAACTGTTCTCTTTTGACGAAAAGGGATAAGCCTTCCTACCATAAAATTACCAATGCTCGCTGCTCTTTCTTCTATAACTAAATCTACTATTGACATAATATTACTATTTATTTGATTAAAGTACTATAAAATTAGATACTCTCACCCTAACAAACACTTAATTTACATTAAGAAAAACCTTAAAAAGACAATAGAGTGCAAAAAAAGCTTCACTTATTTACCCAAAAAAAGAAATAAAGTCCAAGTATATGATATAAAAAAAGAAGCTTTATCAATTGATAAAGCTTCCTTACTATAATAATTTTCTTTGATAGTTATTTAATTCTAATACAAAGAATAAACTTTTAGTTTTTTACTTCATTCTTTTGATGCTCTTGAGCATAGTCTATCGCCCAGTGAACAAGATTCAATAAGAAAAATGAATTATAAACATCACCACCTGTATAATTCCTTTTAATAGGAGTACCATCTTCCTTAGACGCTACTGGGTAACTATCTTTAGGTTGACCACTAAACCATCCACCCATAAAACCTCCGCTACCAACTCCAACAAAGCCATATGTTTTATGAACAAATGCAAACGCAGAAGATTGACTACCAGCTAAAACAACATACTTATTAGTTCCTGATAAATTTGTTACAGTGGTACTTGCTTTATCATGTGATGCTATTTTTAAATTACCTAACCCTGCTGGAGCTTCACCTTTACTAAAATAAGTATTAGGTCTTCCAACAATTAAAGCACTTACTAATTGGTTACTCGATGTTACAGTAAATGGTCCAACATTATTTAAATCAGAGGCACTGCCACTATCACCCAAATAATTCAAAAATGCATTCATATAAGCCTCCTGTCCTTCTCCATAAACTAAAGCTATTTTCTTACTTTTCACAGCATCAGCTAATATTCTTAATTGTTGATTGTCCTTTTTGAAATTATTTGGCACACCATAACCACCAATAAAAATCATATCACTTCTAAACAACTTACTTTGAAAATCTCCTGCTTTACCCGCATCAGATAAATCTTTAGTATTATCAAGCCCTAACCCCTGCTCAATAAAATTATTAATTTCAATAATTTCTAATCCTGCAATACGTACTGTGCCGTCCCAACTAAAATGTTTATACTGACGAACTACACGAGGTCCTGCACTCCAAACATTATTATTTCGCCCACCAGGATGCCATGCTTGTAAATTTGGCCCTCCAATAGAATACATTTTCATAGGTCTATATACAAAATCCACAAACATAGTACCTGTATTGCTAAGGGCTGGATCTAGATTATTTCCAGTAAAGTCAAATCTACCTAAAGCAATAGGCAAATCTGACTCAGATTTTCCATAAGCTCGTAATTCTATCGTTTTAATACCTTCCTTTACATCATCATCAGAAATCGTACCTACTCCTTCAAACCAAATTCCATTAACTTTCTCTGATTTAATCACATATTGACCTGCAGCTTTAGGACCTATAGTCACTACAGCTTGAAAATCTAAACTTCCATTAGGTCCCATGTCAGTTTTAGGAGTAATATAAGGTGTTCCATACGGTACATTTCCACCCGTTTTATTCTTAGTTCCAATTTGAGAGACAAACTTACTTTCTAATTCAATTGTACCTATACTATATTTAGGTCCATCGCTTGCTACATTAATATTAAAATCACATCCTGGTATTGTTTGTAAAGTCTCTTCTGCAAAAGGGTCATACTCCTTTTTACCTTTAGATACAAGTTTAAGTTTACCTGAAAATGTTCCACCTGTAAGAGGCTTTCCTGTCCCTGGTAATGGTAAAAGTGCTACTGTTTGAACCTGATTTACATCAGTTACTCTAAAATCAATAGTTTCAGATTCATATTGTATCAATTCATTTTTTCCTGTTGCAGATAGAATTTCTCCATATATCTTACCTCTACCTGGTTTAGTTACTACTAATGAAACAATTAATCTATTAGCGGAGGTTAAAGCAACTTTTTCTTTATAAGTACCTTCTGCGACAACAGGTGTGGTACAATCAAATCTAGCTTCTAAAGGCTCAAAGTCAGGTTTTACGTGATTTTTAACTTCACAAGTCACTTGCTTTTTGTTTAAGAAAAATTTGATTGTATCTTTTACATTTGTATCAGCACTACCTACTTTGGGAGTACCACTGCCTTTTAGCACTAAAAGAAAGCTACCACTTGAGGGAAATACTCCTCTTGCTGTAAAGCTATAACCATTCTCAGCACCAGTAGTATTATAAGCAATTGCTTCTACTTCAAAAGTACCTGGTGAACTAACATTCACTTCCACAGATATTAGATTTTTTCTTTCATCCAATAGCATCCCTTGAACATAATCACCACTAATATTATCACCAATTTGTCCACACTTATCTAAAGGAATAGTAAAAACAGCTGGTTCAACATCACCACACATATTCATCCACAACTGTCTATTGATATTGTAAAACTCTATACATCCAATTGTTGTATTGTAGATAACTAAACCAGCTGTTAAGCTTTGTTTAGGAATATTATCTCTTTGTCCTGTGGTTAGTCGAGGCATCAAAAAACCACGTTCTGTAGAGCTCAAATCCAATAAACTAAAAGTAAGAGGATCTAAAGAATTAGGCGTTGAATCATCGGATATTTGTGTTCCCTTAGCAGTCTCTTGAGTAACTTCTTGTGCATATACATCATTAAAAATCATCCCAAAAAAGAAGATAACTGCAAACAAGCCTTTCATTATATAATTTAACTTACTATATTTTTTCATAAATCACTTTGTATTAAATAAGCTAGGGTAAAACCCTAGCTTATAAATTCAATTATCTATTTTTTATGACATAATCAATTGCCCACTTAAGCGTATTAGCATAAAGATAACTGTTATAAACTTGGAAATTTTTATCACCTTTATAGTAATATTCTTTTCCAAATAAATTACCACTATTATCAAAAGCAACAGGCCAAATAGTTCCACTATTATGATTTACTCTTCCTGAGAAAATACCTCCATCTCCCATGAATATAAATCCAAGCGTTCTATGTCTAAAAATCCAAACATAAGAAGGATCAACATAACTTGTCGCAATAGGTATATAATCAGAAGGTAAATTTCTAAAATACCAAATATTACCACTTGCGTCATTTCCTAATAACTTACCATTCAAATCCCAGAAATCAGATTTTATAATCGGATCTTCTGAAGGTCCTGATACTTTATTAATCATGGTATAAGGATGACTAGCATCATTGCGAGGTCCACCATTAAAACCTGCCATATAAGTTCCATTACTTAAATTAGCAATTAAGTGATTTGTAGTCCCTACATTACCTGAAGGTCTTGTATCTAGATTACTTTCGTCCGTCATAATAACTACTCCTTTTTTAACCTTGATAAATTCTTCTAAAGCAATTCTTTCTTCAGGACCATATGTTGTAGGATATCCTACGATAACAATATCAATATTATTACTCCTAAATAACTAGATAAATTCTTAGGAAATTTATAATAAGGAGAATTATTAAACAATTTAATACTATTAACTTTCACTTTACCATTTGGCCCAAATAATTGAGGATTTGTAATAATATCCGTTGGAGCATAATTAGTCCAACCATAAGGAACATAAGAAGCATTACCAATAGCTAGAACATTAATATCTGGTCCTCTAAAATTAACTGAAGCTGTACAAGAGTGAACTACGGCACCTTTACTATCTGTTGCTGTAATATCGAAATTAAAACTTCCTGACTCTAGTGGAGTACCACTTCCATCAATAACTAAATCAACTCTTCCTCTTTCCCTATCAGCATCACTAAATGTTCCTGATTTCTCAAAAGTCACTCCATTGATTGTATTTGTTTTAATAGAATATGTATCTGCGTAACCAACATCAACAGACACTTGAATTCCATCACGTCCCTTAGTTAAAGGAGTATTTGTTCTTAGTGATCCACCAGTTGCTGAAATATAAGAACAATTAAATGTATAAACCTTTGAACGTTCTTTCACTGGTACTGTAGGCATATTTTGACACAATGCTACAGATTCAGGCTTCATTGACGTAAAAGTTATCGCTGTAGTATTTGAAGGTATCTTTGTTAAATCTGCAACACTTAATGTAATATTCTGTATTTCACCTTTTTTACCCAAAAACAAACTAGATGCATTAAATTTTACAGATTCACCTGAATTAGAACCAGTAAAAGAACCTATTAACTCTACATCTATTGGTCCTGGATTAATAACCTTTACAGGTATAGTTATAGAATTTCCTCTAGTTAAAGTTATACCTTCTTGATACTCTCCTCTATACTCAAAACTATTTGTCATTTCACTACAAGCTAACTCAAATGAAGCTTCTAAAGTTTCAACTACAACCGTAGTATTAGGTAATTTATTGCTTGCAGAGTTAGTTTGAAATTTAAATGTATTTGTCCCTGTTTTTTCGGGCGTTCCTTGTCCATATAAATAAATTTTCTTAGGCTCTCCTCCCACATCATCTTGTGTGAATTGACCTGCTCCACTAAAACTAATTCCATTTTGAGAATCTGTACTTTGTATTCTCCAAAAACCAGCTGTAAGCACATTCACGCTTAATTCTATTCTATTGTCATCTCCTGTTAAAGCTATACCTTTATATGCTTTCCAATTTATAGAAGTAGCACTTAAAACAGTATAGTCTATCACTGAAGATTTAACTTTAATATCTGTTCCTTCACAATTAGGGTCTTTCTTACCATTAATCGTAAACAATACTCTATCCCCAGCTCCACTACTTGCCTCCATAGGTGTTCCAAATCCTTCTAATGCGACTGAATACACACCCGAGGTTTCAAACACTCCAGATTTACTAAAAGAATAACCATTGGAAGATACAGCACTAATTGTGTAAGAACCAGAATGTATCACATTAACTGATACATATAAAATATCAGTATCACGTAAACTACGTCCTTGTGTTAGCTCTTTTTGTCCACTAGCATTCAAGCTAGCATTACAATTATTCATTTCTACTGTAGCTGGAGGTAGTGCTCCACAAACGCTTAGCCATTTTCCCTCAAAAGATCCATCAGGCTTTTTCGCACCAGCAGTCTTGCTCCAATAATTAATACAATCATCTGTAATATTATAGATAGCTAAACCATTTCCACGGTCTTTGTCTGTTATTTTAGCGGTTAATGCATCGCGTTCTGTTGTAGTCATACGCGGCAACAAAAAACCCTTAGTATTACTCTCTAACTCTAAGATTGCAAAATCAACAGCGGGTTGATTTATACCACTTCCAATACTACCATCTGTAATCTTAGTAGTTTTAACCGGATTCTGTCCAAATGATAGCGTTACATTCATTAACAACGTAATTACTATCAACAGAATCGAATGAAACGGTTTTATATTTATATAGTTACTTTTCATCAATACAAAATTTAATAATTATTACTTGGTTAATAATGCTTCTAATGCTTCTAAACGCTTAGCCATGTCAGACATTTCTGATTCTAACTCCTCTATACGCCCCTCTTTTGCATCTAACTCTTTTTGTTGTTCAATAACATGTAAGAACAACTCTTCTGTTTTTTCCAGTAATTGGATCGATAACTCAGAAACGTTAAACGAATAACCTGTTTCTGTTTTTTCCAAATCACTTATTGGTGTAATACCTGGTAAGTGTCTATTTGAAGCAATAAAGTCGCTCACACTACTTAAATCATTAAACTTATAATCGTACTTCAAAGTAGAATATCCTTCAAAGTAGCTTTCAAAAACGTAATCGGCATAGTAACTATTTGTTGCAGTTATACTACCATTAACACGTAGTTTCTCTTTGATATTATCAGCATTTGGTGATTTTTTATCATAGCCTATTCCTACCCAACCTTGTGTGTAGATATCTTGATCATTGCTAGTAGCTTGTTTATCTATAGTTTGGTTTCCTTCTTTTGCAACATACCAAGGTTCCTGAACTAAATCATCTAATGGGATTTTAACAACTGCTTTATCTTTTTAAGCTTGATCCTCATGTGATATTAACTCATTTGTATAAACCAATTCTCTATTAGGTTTTGAAAACTCTAAAGTCGTAGTTGTTTCAGATTTTTGAAACATCTTTGACATTGGAATAAAACTTTCTGATTTTTCCTCGTCTGTATATACTAAACTAGGTCCATTGCCTTGATAGTCATCAATAAATCTTAAAGAAGTTATAGTTTCAATACTTCCAGGTTGCCCACCATTATCATCATTAGAACGTAAAATATCAGATCCTTTTACCTCAACAATATCTCCTTTTTCATTTGTATAAACTATTTTTTTACTAGGATATGTTTGATGTAAAATTCTTCCATCTAAATCCGCATCATCTATTTCTCCATCAGAATAAGTATAAACATCTACTCCCAATACAGGATCAAACTTCTTGTAGACCCATACCTCATAACCTTGTAAAGTAATACTAGTCAATGTCTCCGCAAATTTAACATCTGCTTCTCCTGCTTTCCCATTATTAAAAGTAAAACCAGCTTTCACTTCATCTGCATTCTCTGCAGCAGGTGTTACTTTCAAATTTGAAACGGCACCTGGACCTGCAACATCTTTAGCGATATTCTCGATAATTGTTTTATTCGTACCTGTATTAACAATTGTGGCAAAGTCATTACTTACATCTTCTGAAACTGATATATATCTAGCTTCTGGTGTTTCATTATCGTACTTATAATAAGTAAAGCCATCTGCAGGTTTAGCTGAATTCTCAACTTGAGCTCCTGTAGCATCAAATTTTGTTACAGCAGTTTTTGTTTCATACTCTTTTACTATACTAGACATATCTAAAGTCTGAGGGTTACCATCCTTATCTGTATAATTAAAGATATGA
>NZ_WMJX01000047.1 GCF_009711045.1 Myroides albus
GGGGTTTTGTTTTTTAGGCTTTTTAGACAGCCTCTTTTTGTATTATAGGTTCGACTATATTTTGATTCAAACTCTTTAAAACTGGAAGTAAATAAATGGTTGTGGACCTGCAGTAGCTGTCGCGTAAACAACCCAAAATATAAAGCTTAAAAACACAGACTTCACAAATACTGGAGCTGTATTAAACAACTGATGTGGAATTTCCATCCATTTCTTTGGTATAAAATGCCATACAAATGCTATTAAGATTAACAAGAAGGCGTTTTTATATCCATCTATTATCACCATCCAAGCATGTAAATCCCAATCTATTTTACCGATATTATAAATAATATCTAATGCCGTATCAAATGATCTCGCTCTAAAGAAGATCCAACAAAATGTAACAAAATGAAAAGTTATCACTATAGACATAACTTTCCATACAAACGAAGGTTCTTTACCTTTTGCTCTTGGAAACAACTCCATAAAAATCTTATGTACAGCTAATGCTATACCGTGAAGTGCTCCCCAAACGATGAATCGCAAACTTGCTCCGTGCCATAATCCACCAAGTAACATGGTAGTCAACAAGTTGAAATTGGTAAACAAGCTTTTCTTTCTCTCTTTTGAAAACAAAATAGTAACACCAAATACAATTATTGATCCTATGGCTATTAACAACGGAATAGCGCTGGTCTTATAATAGTAAATTCCCCAACCTAAAACCCCTACAAAGAAAAGAGAGGGAAAGAAGAATCCTCCAAAACTACCATTTCTATTCCCCCCTACTGTGATATACAAGAAATCCTTTAACCAAGTAGAAAGTGATATGTGCCAACGTCTCCAAAACTCAGTAATTGACGTAGATTGATATGGTACATTAAAGTTCATTGGCAAACGATACCCTAACAATAATGCAATACCGATAGCCATATCTGAATATCCAGAGAAATCACAATAAATCTGAATCGCATACCCATAAGATGCCATTAAGTTCTCAAAAGCAGTATAACTATTCGGCGAATCAAATACACGGTCAACAAAGTTAATAGAGATGTAATCAGAGATAACAGCCTTTTTGAGTAATCCTCCGACAATCAATAATAATCCTTCATTTACATTATCACGTGTAACCTTTATATTTTCATAAATCTGAGGAATAAAATCTTTTGCTCGTACAATTGGTCCTGCAACCAATTGAGGAAAGAACGATATAAAGAACAAGTAGTCTAAAAAGTTCTTCGTTGGTTCGATTTCCTTGCGGTAAATTTCTATTATATAACTGATCGATTGAAAAGTAAAAAACGAAATACCTACAGGCAAGATTATATCATCGATATGAAAACCAGTTTCAGCAAAGAAATTAACACCATCTAAGAAGAAGTTCGTGTATTTAAAATACCCTAACATTCCCAAGTTAACGATAATACTAACCGTCAACAAAGTTCTCTTCTTCGTCTCGTTTAAAGTATCATTAATTATTTTCGCAAAATAATAGTCCATTAAAGAAGAACCGACCAGTATTAAAAAATACATACCGCTCGACTTGTAATAGAAAAATATAGAAAACAGTACCACATACAATAATCGCACATGGAAAGTCTTCCTCATTAAAATATAGAATAGATAAAAAACGATAAATAACCCCAAAAACAAAGCTGAATTAAACAGCAAAGGCTCCTTTGGATTAAATGTAAACCAATGGATAACATCATCCCATGAAACCGAAGGTATTTCTATATTAAATAAACTCATGAACAACATTATTTCTTTTTCTCACAAAATTTTTGATATGCCTCGATTAAAGCATCAAAGAATAAATCAGCAGAATACTCATATCCCTTCACTGAATAATGTACTAAATCACGAGCTAACATTCCCTGATCTTGCAACTCTTGCAGACCTAAATTTCCTCCCAAATTAAAGTACAAATCCCATACAGCATAGTTATTTTCCAGGCCGTTAATGGTTAATTCATTTGATAACTCAGTTGCTACCGTATTGACATTCCCTTTAGAAAAATAACTCGGAGGTGGGGTTGTTATTAGAACATTTACTTTTGGTAAGTGTTCTTTTACTTTCTTAAGAAAAATATTTACCTGATTTTGAAAATCAGCTGGACTCATTTTGTCAAATGCCTCATTAGTACCCATTGATAAAACCAGCAAATCTGGTTCTAATCCCTTTAACTGTTCAAAGAACAGAGGATACTTTCCGTAATCTGAATATCGAGCGCCATTTACTCCTATACTGTGATATAGCAGTCCCGCTCTATCGTTCTCTAAAACAATTCCGTTCAAATCGTATAACTCCTTCTCCTCATTTGAATAAAAATAGATGCGATTTTGCTCTCTATCAAATGTGAAGTCGTAATAACCTTCTGCTTGAGTAGCATCTACTCTATTAAAAACCTCAGGATTAACCACTACAGGCTCTCTTTCTGGAGTAGGTATAGATAAACTTCTACCTGGGTGAATGGTACTGGTTTTTAACTTATTAATGCGTTTCAAATCAATCACAGAGGTTCCATATCTTCTGGCAATACTCGACAGAGATTCT
Organism: Myroides albus; assembly: GCF_009711045.1. Classification (GTDB taxonomy): domain Bacteria; phylum Bacteroidota; class Bacteroidia; order Flavobacteriales; family Flavobacteriaceae; genus Flavobacterium; species Flavobacterium album_A. The sequence continues at coordinate 2,542 of NZ_WMJX01000047.1, forward strand.
CCACTCTTGATAATGTGATTTACTTTCTTAGGAACACCAGACTCTAAACTCAATTGTTTATCAGTACTACCTAAATTAAACAATTGATCTTCAGTCGGAGTAAAAACTTTCATGCGCGAAAAACTATATTCGTTATCGCGAATATTCATTTCGATAACTAAGTTTTTATTATTAGTCGAAAGTGCAATCCCACTTAAACCAACGTTAGCACCGTTAACAGGATAAATATTTCTTCTACTTTCCCAGTCTACATTTGATGTATAACGCACGATAGAGTTACCATTCGTCTTTGCCAATCTATAAGGAAAAACAAATCCCAACCCACCATTTCCAAAACGGGATTGCAATAGTTTTCTCATTTTTCCTGTAAAAAAATCAGCTTGAATATGTGAATCGCCAATATGTACAATATTGACCTTACCTTCCTTTAAAGAATCAAGCTCATATAGTTTCTGAAAAAACTCATATAATCGGTCATCATAATATATACGGTTTCCCTCTTCCTGGTCAACAGCACTTATGCTATCAAGATCTGAATCTGAATTAACTTGATACTTAATTAAATTTTCTTGTGCAAAAGCACAAGTTCCCCAAAAAATGCTACTCAGAACAAGAGCAATTTTACTTTTTACCATTCTCAACAGTGTCTACTACAGTTGTATTTTCTTCTTTTTCTTTTTGTTGTAATGAATCAACACTACTTTCTTCTTTTATTCCTTCTTTCTTGTGGCGTTTAGTCCTATACTCTTTATACCCTTCATCTAACTGTTGATAAATCAACTTAGCTATATCTTGTGCTCCACGATGATTGAAGTGAGTATAGTCCTTGTTTGCACGATTAGGAGACTCCTCTACCCATTTAACCATTGAACCATCTCCTCCCATTGCTTCATATAGATTTAAAAAACCTGCATGGTTCTCCATTGCATACTTACGCTGTGCTTTTACCAACGGTACAACTGCTGGGTCAGTTTGCATCTTCATGTCCTTCTTGCTTGACTTATCTGCAGTCGATATTACTAAAATAGCCGCATTTGGAAAACACTGTTTCAAGTGATTTACCACAACTCCCATTTGCTTAGTATACCATCTGTAATCAAGCGAACCATAATTAAGCACATTAGTTCCATAGTGAAGTATAATAAGATTATAATCTAAACTACGTTGAAACTTCTGCATCAAACTCACTCGAAATAAAGACAATGGCAAACCTGAGTTTCCTCTACTTGAAAAATTATCTACTTGAACACCATTATAAGCACTTACATCTATACCGTAAATTGGAATTGAATCTGCCGATTGAAACATCAACTTGATCTGTCTTAAACTTCTATTTGAAAGTTTCAAACTATTCAACTCACCATTAATAGCTAAGTCTTTTACAACAGTATCTCTATCTATTATAACTTTAACTTTACCCTTTTTATTATTCGAGGCCCCATAATAAAGAGTTGGAGAATTCAAACTGGTCATATTTCTAATATTTCCAGCTTGCAAACTAATCCAAGTGTCTTTTACAGTGTCTTTTATAAAGAATACTTGTCCAGAGACACCGAAGGGTCTCATTGGTCTTTTTACATTAAGAAATGATTGAACTTTCCAGTTTGCTGAATATCTATGAACAATAGATCCCCTTGATTTAGCAGACTCAACATTAATGGGAATATAGCCAACTCCAGCTCCACCATAAGTATCTTGGTAGGTCTTACGCAAATCTTGAACAATCAAATCCCCGTCTGTCATAGAATCGCCATAATATGCAATACGAACGCGCTTGCCTTTGTTGTGCTCTAATTCATATAGTCTTTCAAAGAAGGGCTCTAAATACAACATCCCCTTAAAGTTATCCTCTGATTCTAATGACAAAAGATCACCTTCTTCAATGAGGGTAATATTCCCATCTCCTATAGCAGATGTTAACGTGTCTTTAGAACTGTTTTCCTTCTCCTCTAATGCTTCATCAACTAACCCTTTCTTACTACTTTCCTTGGCTTGTTCAAATGCTTCTAAAAGCAAACTATCAATTACGACATTTCCAGTTTTAGGAGCAGCTTCAGAAAATATCTTTGAAGGTAAATTCCCCTTAAAAAACAAAAAAAAGCCACTTGCCATTACTAGAATGGCAAATGACTGTATAATATAAGATTTTTCTTTTTTCACAAAAATGTATAATTACATTCGTTCAGGTACGACAATCCCAAGTAATGCAAAGGCATCTTTAATTACTTCACCTACTTTATGAGATAATTGTACTCTAAAAATTCTTAATACAGTATCTTCTTCTCCTAAGATAGATACAGTTTGGTAAAAAGAGTTATACTCTCTTACCAGTTCATAAACGTAATTAGCTACTAATGCAGGGCTATGTGTACGTGCAGCATCTTGAATTACAACAGGGAAATCCTCAAGTAATTTCAATAGTTCTTTCTCTTTTACATCTAAAGTGATACCAGATATCTCCGTCGTGTAATCGAAATCAGCCTTTCTTAAGATCGATTGAATACGCGCGTAAGTATATTGGATAAATGGACCTGTATTTCCTGCAAAATCAACTGATTCTTTAGGATTAAACATCATCCCTTTACGTGGATCTACTTTTAAAATAAAGTACTTTAAAGCACCTAAACCTATAGTCGTAAACAACTGAGAACGCTCTTCATCTGAATATCCTTCAAGTTTACCTAATTCCTCAGAGATACTCTTAGCCGTATCAGTCATCTCCTGCATCAAGTCATCAGCATCTACTACTGTTCCCTCTCTACTTTTCATCTTTCCAGAAGGTAGTTCTACCATTCCATAAGATAAATGATATAAACTCTCAGCCCAATCAAAGCCAAGCTTTTTAAGAATCAAAAACAATACTTTAAAGTGGTAGTCTTGCTCATTACCAACAGTGTAAACCATACCTCCTACATCTCCGAAATCATTTACACGTTGTATAGCTGTACCAATATCTTGCGTCATGTACACTGAAGTTCCATCTCCACGTAATACTAACTTCTCATCTAAACCTTCATCTGATAAATCAATCCAAACTGAATTATCCTCTTTTCTAAAGAAAACGCCTTGTTCTAATCCTTTCTCTACTTCATCTTTTCCAAGCAAATAAGTATTACTCTCGTAGTACACCTTGTCAAAATCTACACCTAAGTTTTTATACGATACAGCGAAACCATCATATACCCATTGATTCATTGTTTTCCACAACTCTATCACTTCAGGTACTCCATTCTCCCAATCAACAAGCATTTGCTTAGCCTCTTTAATGATAGGAGCCTCTTTCTTAGCATCGTCCTCAGACATACCTTGAGCCATCAACTCTTTGATTTGACTCTTGTATTCAACATCAAACTTCACATAGTAATTACCTACTAACTTATCACCTTTCAAACCAGTAGATTCTGGTGTATCCCCGTTTCCATATTTTTGCCAAGCCAACATTGACTTACAAATATGGATACCTCTGTCATTGATAATTTGAGTTTTATAAACCTTTTTTCCCGAAGCTTTCAATATCTCTGCTACAGAAAATCCAAGTAAGTTATTTCTAACATGACCTAAATGCAAAGGTTTATTTGTGTTTGGAGATGAGTATTCTACTAATACCGCTTTATCACCAAGAGTAGGTGTTACAAAACCGAAGTGTTCCGCGTTGCGTATAGCATTAAAAAACTCAATATAATAACTATCTGAAACTACTAAATTTAAAAAACCTTTAACTACATTAAACCGTTCTATTACAGATGTATTTTCTACTAAGTACTCACCTATCTTCGTCCCAATTTCTACTGGATTTCCCTTTATTTGTCTTAAAAAAGGAAAAATAACTACAGTAATATCTCCTTCAAACTCTTTTCTTGTCGCTTGGTATTCAACTTTATCTACAGTTGCACCGTACAATTGTTGAATAGCCTTCTCTATCTGCGGAGTTAAAATCTGATTTAATGTCATTTTGATTATTTTTTTTTAAAGAAGCAAAGATAATTTAATTTCGCTCATATTGATAAGAGTTGCTAAGGAAAATATAATTTTAAACCATAAACTATTACCTGTAAAACTACTGTTTTAATAGTTTTACTTTTTATTTCACAATATCAATAAATCACTATTAAGTCTTTCTTCTCATATCCTATACCTATCTACATGTTACTCTACAATTCAACACAATATCAAATTACTAATTCCCAAAACACAAAAACAAATAACAACACACCATTTTAGCAATTTAACAACCAAAAATAAAAAAATTTAACCATAAATCAACAATCACCCATTAAAATAAAAAGTCCAAACTCCCTTATCTCCCCTAAACAACAATAAGTGAATTGAGAATAAAGATTTAGATAAAAAAGCCCATAGTCAGATTAGAAAGAGAACAATTGCGTAAAAAAGCATCCTTTGAAATCACTCACATATAGAACATTCTACAGTCTGCTAAACATCAACGACTTTTCAATACAACCAAAATCAATGCTATATTGCTCGCACTTTCTTGGGGGATTCTAGGGGCTTGGTAGGGGTTTCCTTGCTGAAACACGCCTTTTTACCAGGAAAAGTGCAAGAATACCCCTAGAAAGGTGCAAGGAAGTCCTAAGAAAACGCACCCTTTTTTTGTTCTCAGTATACTAATAGGCTATGTACAAATTTCACAATAAAGAAAAAGAAGGTTTGATTTGACTTCACTTATACCTAAAGGCAAAACAGGATTATATATAATCCACAAAACACAAATAGAAACAGAGGTCTACAATGTGTTTAAAAAGTAGTAATAACCAAACTTTGTTTCTGATTCCAAACCTGTAAAATTGTCCCTGAGAAATCACGATAAAAATGCAGAAAATCAAAATGAAGTATGCACGAACAAAAAAAGCCGTAGATCACTTGATCTACGGCTTTTATCTGTGGGCGATGAGGGATTCGAACCCCCGACCCCCTCGGTGTAAACGAGGTGCTCTGAACCAACTGAGCTAATCGCCCAAAGTTATTTAAACTAAGGTCTTTTACTGTACGGTAAAATAGTGGGCGATGAGGGATTCGAACCCCCGACCCCCTCGGTGTAAACGAGGTGCTCTGAACCAACTGAGCTAATCGCCCAAAGTTATTTAAACTAAGGTCTTTTACTGTACGGAAAAATAGTGGGCGATGAGGGATTCGAACCCCCGACCCCCTCGGTGTAAACGAGGTGCTCTGAACCAGCTGAGCTAATCGCCCAAAATATTATTAAATAATTTGGTGTTCCAATAAGTCTAAAAAAAATGGTGGGCGATGAGGGATTCGAACCCCCGACCCCCTCGGTGTAAACGAGGTGCTCTGAACCAACTGAGCTAATCGCCCATTTTTCTTCTTTTTAAGAACGTGTAACCTTTTGTTGATTACGGGTGCAAATATACGACGTGATTTTTAGTTTGCAAGCTTTTTGTATTTTTTTTTACAAAATTTCAGCCACTACAAAAGTACTTCCTCCCACATATATCAAGTCCTTCAAAGTAGCTTCGATCTTAGCTTTCACATAAGCATCTAATACTGAACTACAAACAACACCATTCAAACCATATTCCTTTGCTTGCTCCTTTAATTCGTCAGCATTTAATCCACGTGAAATATTTGGCTTTGCAAAAAAGTATTTAGCTGTTTTTGGCAATAATGGCAGTACTGAAGACAAATCTTTATCATTTACCACTCCAAAAACAATAAATAAATTCTCGTATTCTTCGTGTTTCAACTGATTCATAACAATATTTAACCCATGGGCGTTATGTGCAGTATCTGCAATTACTTTGGGAGCTTCTGAAATAATCTGCCAACGACCTAATAAATTTGTATTTCTAACTACCTGTAGTAAACCTTGCTCTTCATTGTCATGAGTTATATTAAAACTCTTTCTCAATAAAGCTATAGTTTGTCTAACTGTACGAATATTTGCTTTTTGATAATCTCCTTTCAAATCTGACACCAACGTATTATCCTCAAAAGTATCTTGTGCAAAGAATATCTCAGCTTCCTCCTCTTGTGCTTTGGCTATAAATACAGGTTTAGTCTGATCAGTATATTCACCTATAACTACGGGAGTATGATATTTTATAATTCCCGCTTTTTCCCTTGCTATCTCTTGCAAAGTATTTCCTAAAAAAGCAGTATGGTCTTTGCCTATATTCGTGATCACAGACACCAATGGCGAAATAATATTGGTAGAATCCAACCTACCTCCCATTCCAACTTCGATCACAGCCACGTCAACTTGCTCTTGTTTAAAATATTCGAAGCACATACCTACAGTCATTTCAAAAAAGCTTAAAGCATTTTCCTCAAAAAACACTTTATTACGCGCAATAAAATCTACAACGAAAGACTCAGTGATTTCTTGTCCATTAATTTTAATGCGCTCACGAAAATCTTTTAAATGAGGAGATGTATATAATCCTACCTTAAATCCTGCCTCTTGTAAAATAGAAGCGATCATAGAAGATGTAGACCCCTTTCCATTAGTTCCAGCAATGTGGATCGTTTTAATGTTTTCTTGTGGATTACCTAAGTGATTGACCAACTTAATTGTATTTGATAAATCTGCTTTATAAGCAACTGCTCCCTTTTGTTGATACATTGGCAATTGCACATACATCCATTCTAAAGTTTCAGTATATGTCATAAACAAAATAAAAAAATAGGATCTAAGACCCTACTCTGAAATTAATTACTATAAATCCTACTTGAATATTAGGTGCTTTATCATCCGGCTTCCAACGAAATGTCTTAGCAGTTGCTATGGCAGCATCTGTCAAACACTTAGCAGAATTGGTAGTTCCCTGTGCATACTTAGCAGCTACCACATTCCCAGTTTTATCTACTCGAATCTCGACAACTACTGTCCCAACTTCATTACAATCTGGCACTACTTGCCCTTTTGATGCTAAGCTACGACCATTGAGTCCCCAACTTGTTCCTCCACCCGAACCTTGTCCCTTTCCACTACCATAAAAAGAATTTGCATAGATATCTCCATCCAAACTTCCTTGAGCCCCACTTTGATCTGTAGTTCCGTTCCCCTCAGACTTTTCTCCTGATGTTTTAGGACCATTTATAAGACTTGCTAACGCATCTGTAGTCGTTTGACTTGGTTTTTGTTCCTTTTTGGGTTCTTGTACTTTCTCCGGCTTCACTTCTTTTTTAACTTCCTTAACAGGAGTTTCGTCTACTTTCTTCACTATAGGAGTCTCAACAGTATTTTGCACAACGATGGGTTCTGAAACCTCCACTTCTGTTACTTCCACAGGAGTTACTTCAGGCTGCATTTCAATTACCTCTTTCGGCTGTTCATTTCCTCTACCCTTGTCGCTATTGCCAAAATTAATTGCAATCTCTCCTCCTAACAAATATGGTTCTGGTGTAGGTTTCGTTATTTTATAAAAGAAAAACAAAAGCAATAACAACACAAATACAGTTGATGTAATTGCAAAAGCTTTTTTCTCACTTTCTGTTTGTAAAATTTTCATACTATTTTGGTTCTACAGCCAATACAATTTTATAATTATTGCGGTAAGCAATATCCATTACATATACTGCATCTTCAACTGGTACCCCCTTAGCTACGTGTAAAACAATATTAGGATCTTCCTGATTCGAAAGCTTGTTCTTCAATCCTTCTTCCAACTGCTCTAAGGCTACTTTGTCCTGATCAATGAAGTAATTAGACTGCTCATCTACACTTACAGCTACAGTTTCAACAGAATCAGACTTTCCATCAGAATTAGGTAATACTAAATCAAGCGCATTAGTCGTAGTCATAGTGGTAATTGCTACCATAAAAAAAATCAATAATAGAAAGACAATATCGGTCATTGACGACATATTGAACTCTGCAGATACTTTATTTCTCCCTCTAATATTCATTATGCTGGCTCGTTTAATAAATCTAAAAACTCAACAGCATTTGCTTCCAACTGATGAACTATTTTATCAATCTTACTCACTAAGTGATTATATCCGATATAAGCAACTAAACCTACGATTAGACCAAAAACGGTAGTCATCATAGCCGTGTATATCCCTTCTGCCAATACACTCATATCGATGCGAGCTGACCCATTATCTGACATTTCATGGAAAGCCATTACCATTCCCACTACAGTACCTAAGAACCCTGTCATAGGACCTGCACCAGATAATGTTGCTAACAGATTAATATTCTTCTCCATTTTATACACTTCTAATTTCCCAGTATTCTCTATAGCTGTATTAATATCTTGTAAAGGTCTTCCGATACGAGACAACCCTTTACCTACTAAACGAGCAACTGGTGTATCAGTATTTGCACAGAGTGATTTTGCTTGATTTATTTTTCCTTGTGATAAATAAGACTTTATTTGAGTCATAAACCCTTCATCCACTTTAGCTGACTTGCGAATTGCAAAAAAACGCTCAAGATATAAATACAAAGCCATGAATAACATAATGAAGATCACGACCATAATAGATTGACCTATAATACCTCCACTAAATATTATTTCACTTAGTGCTAATTCTTTCTTAGCCACTTCACTTCCTTGCTCAACTAAATCTGTAGCAGCTTGACTCACTGCAGTTGTGTCCACTTGTAAAAAATGAATCATATAATTATTAAAGTTTAATTTAACTACGTTTACTCTTTCCTATGAATTTTTTATAACAACCTATTGCTTGGGTTATTCATATAGAACGCATTAATGCGTTTTTTAATATGAATCATCACAAAAAACAACATATTATTAACAAATTTACTCATTTCTAAAAGGGTTCAAATATATAATGTTTTGTTCGTTATGTATATAAGATTTAGGATAAAAAAGTTAGTCCCCCTTACTTAACTGTAAATAAAACAACTAAACAACCTATTTCTATACATTCCCTTTACATATTGCACCTTACCTACACGCAACAAAGCTTACTTCTATTGCCGTCTATTCGAGTTGGGAAAAGAAACGATATACTTTCCCTGACGAATGATCGTACTTAGCCCCCGTTACACTTGCTAATACATTTACGTCATCTCTCCATTTGAGCACACCTAATAAACCAAAAATAATAGCTTCTTTATAGTCCACAATCTCTTTGGCAGGAACCTCAAAAGCCAAGGGTGATTTTTCTCTTATTCTCTCAAGTAAAAAAGCATTATGAGCTCCACCACCTGTTACTAAAACGCGTTCGCCTTCAGATAAGGGAATTCCCTTTACAATTTGTTCAGCAATATGTTCGACGTAAGTAGCTAATAAATCAGAGATACTCAAATGATTATACTTTTTGATTATCGGATTGACATAAGTCTTCAAAAACTCAACTCCAAGTGACTTTGGAGGCGCTTGATTATAAAAATCAATTGAGTTCAATTCACTCAACAAATCACTATTGCTTGATCCTTGTCGAGCTATATCACCATTACAGTCATACTCTTTACCCAAAGATTTTACTAAGTCATTCAATACTGTATTTACAGGACATATATCATAAGCGATTCGATACTTGAGATTATTCTCAAAAGAGACATTGGCAAACCCTCCTAAATTCAAACATGCCTGGAAATCAGAAAACAATAAGCGATCACCAATCGGAACCAAAGGTGCCCCTTGCCCTCCAAGCAATACATCCTGTACTCTGAAATCGCACACTACATCATGTCCTACATAATCAGATAAAATAGGTAAGTTTCCTATTTGCAGCGTATAACCTAATTCTGGTTTATGAAAAATGGTATGACCATGAGAACAGATCAAGTCAATATGCTGAAGATTATTGCGCTCTATAAAACCACTAATGACACTTGCCAAATAAACAGTATAACGCTCATCTAATTTCTCAATATCCATTTGATTCATGCTAATTGCTTGGCTCAAACGACCCTTCCATGACTGTGAATATGGTATTGTATCAGCAACTAAAATTTTGAATTTCCATTGTCTGTCAACATCATAGTCAAATTGAATAAATGCGAGGTCTATTCCATCTAATGAAGTACCTGACATAACGCCCAAAATATTGTATTGATGTCTTTTCATAGGATAAAATTACATAATGTAGATTGAATAATTAATTTAATTCACATATATTTGAGAACTACAAAAACTTAAGGACTAAAAATTAAAGAACTATAGATGGATTTTAAATTAACAGAAGAGCAGTTGATGATTCAACAAGCTGCTCGTGATTTCGCACAAACAGAACTATTACCAGGTGTAATTGAAAGAGATGAACATCAAATCTTCCCTACAGAACAAGTAAAGAAATTAGGAGAACTTGGGTTCTTAGGGATGATGGTTGACCCAAAATATGGAGGAAGTGGACTTGACAGCGTTTCCTATGTATTGGCAATGGAAGAAATAGCTAAGGTGGATGCTTCAGCTGCTGTTGTAATGTCAGTGAATAACTCTTTAGTTTGTGCTGGACTTGAGAAATATGCAAGTGAAGAACAAAAAGAGAAATATTTAAAACCTTTAGCTTCAGGACAGGTAATAGGAGCATTCTGTTTATCAGAACCAGAAGCAGGATCAGATGCTACATCTCAAAAAACAACCGCTGTTGATATGGGAGATTACTATTTGCTTAACGGTACTAAAAACTGGATAACAAATGGAAGTACTGCTGATTACTATATTGTAATTGCTCATACTAATCCTGAGAAAAAGCACAAGGGAATTAATGCTTTTATTGTAGAGAAAGGTTGGGCTGGCTTTGAAATTGGAGCTAAAGAACAAAAAATGGGAATTCGCGGTTCTGACACGCACTCATTAATGTTTACAGACGTAAAAGTACCAAAAGAAAACCGTATAGGTGAAGATGGGTTTGGTTTTGCTTTTGCAATGAATGTACTTAATGGTGGGCGTATAGGTATTGCATCACAAGCTTTAGGTATTGCTCAAGGAGCGTATGAACTTGCTTTAAAGTACTCAAAAGAACGCAAGGCTTTTGGTACAGAAATCATCAATCATCAAGCTGTAGCATTTAAATTAGCAGATATGGCCACTCAAATCAGTGCTGCAAGAATGCTTTGTTTCAAAGCGGCTACTGAAAAAGATGCAGGAGAGGACATCTCTTTATCTGGAGCTATGGCTAAATTATTTGCATCAAAAACAGCGATGGATACGACAATCGAAGCTGTTCAAATCCACGGAGGAAATGGATACGTTCGCGAATACCACGTTGAGAGAATGATGCGCGATGCTAAGATTACTCAAATTTATGAAGGTACTTCAGAAATACAAAAAATAGTAATATCTCGAGCTATCTCTAAATAGAAACTATTTATTTTAAATATAGAGGCTATTAACGACTTGTGTTAATAGCCTTTTTTCTTTTCATCTAATGAATAAAAAACGCTTTGATAAACACAGTACAGCATTAAAACGACTTTAAATTTTGACAAAAGAATAGATTCTAACAACGATAGTAAAAAGCTGATAAAAAAAGACCTATTCAAAGCGAATAGGTCTTTTTCAAAAAACACATTAAACATTGATGAATTCCTTTTTACAATATATTGTATAGATTTTCTCTCTTTAGTAGGAACCACATACTCAAATATACAATAAAAAGTTAAATAAAAACACTATTATCACATTAATTCTTAAATAATCAAACTATTTCATATGATTTAATTTTTATAAAACAAAACCTACCTAAGATTAAACTGGATTATTCACTTTTAATTACAATTCAAGCTTACTTCTTTGTAATTTTGCTCGTTAGTGAATGATATTAGCCAATCAAATATGAAAAACTCCTTTTCCATTAAACTCAAAATAGCAGTTCTATACTTAATACTTTTTACAGCAGTAATAGCTTCGGGAATATATATTTACAAAGAAGCTAAAAAATTTACTGTACCAGAACTTCACATGGTAAATGAAAATAACAAAATCTTTTTGGTTAGCAGTACTATAAATGATCTCTACAATTCCGAAGCATATGGTAGAAATGCTATTTTAACTGGAAATCAAAAAGATATACAAACTTACTTTGCCCAACTTGATACAATTGTCAGTCATATCAGTCAAATACAAAAAGATGTAAAGGATCCAGTAACGTATGATAAATTGAATACTGTAAATGACCTTTTAGCAAAGAAAAAGAAAAGTGTTGCAGAGTTAGTTAAAGCCAGAAAAGCAATCAACGAATCAGGTGACTACAAAGAAGCTTTTGATGAAATTTATAACTTAAGAGAAGAAATTGAACAAAATATTCAACCAATAATTATTCAAAGTAGAGATAAACAGAAAAGAAGTGCATGGGCAAGGCTTTTTAAAGGTGACAACACGGATACTATTACCACAACTATTAATTACCCAAGCATCTCTGACTCTCTGATATCCGCTATGGAAAAAATAGTCTTGAGTACACAAAATAAAATTGATCAAAAACAAAAAGCCCTTTTCCAACAAGAGCAGCAACTACTCGTTGAGAATAAACACATTACTGATCAATTAAGAGATATATTGCAAAATGTAGAGAAAAATATCATCTCACTTTCTTATCAAAAGATTAACGAATCTAAATCACACATAAGCACAGCCTCCACCAATATTGCGTATATAGGTGGTTCAGCACTTTTAGTGATTATTATTTTAGGTTTTATTATAATCAAGGACGTAAATCAAACGCAAGAATACAGAGTTGCCTTAGAAAAGCTAAACAAAGAAAAAGAAGAATTATTGCGAAGCAAAACAATGTTGTTTGCAACGGTTACTCACGATTTACAAACTCCTTTAGGTGGCTTAATTGGCTTCACTGATTTACTTAACCAAACATCTCTTGATGACAAACAAAATCAATACGTCAAAAACATAAAAACTTCCTCTCAGTATATACGCAACTTAGTAAATGATCTTACCGATTTTTCTAAACTAGAGAATAACAAGTTAACTATACAAACTCAACCAACAAATTTAACTGAACTAATTCAGAATACTTGCTTATTGTTACAACCAAATGCAGACAATAAGAAAATAGAATTACTTTGGGATATAGATCCTGTTCTTAATTTAAACATCGTAACTGACCCATATAGAATAAAACAAATACTGACAAATCTGATCTCAAATGCAATCAAATTTACACAGGTAGGACACGTAAAAGTTAGCGCATTAAAGAAAGAGGATTCTATCAGTATAAAAGTTGAAGACACTGGCATTGGGATCCACAAAGATAATGTCAAGAATATCTTTCAAGAATTTAGACAAGCCCATGACGGAATCGAAAAGAAATTTGGTGGTACTGGATTAGGGTTAAACATATCGCAGCGATTAATTAATTTGCTCGATGGAACAATTACAGTTGATAGCAAATTAGGATTAGGGTCAGCATTTGAAATAGTTATTCCGTACATTGAAGCTATTGAAGGAGAACAAAGCGAACAAACAAATTCATCGAGTTTAAAGGAAACAAATATTCTAAGTGACCTTTCAATACTTGTGATTGACGATGATAAGATACAATTGCAATTAATGGAAGAAATACTTAGCCCTATCTTTAAAAGTGTTGTCTTGAAAAATGATCCTACAGAAGTAATTTCATACCTACAAAATAATACAATAGATCTAATTTTGTCAGATATACAAATGCCGAAAATGGATGGTTTTGAATTATTAAATCAAATTCAACAGAATAACATTACAAAGGACATACCCGTAATAGCACTATCTGGAAAAAGAAACCTTTCAAATGAAGACTTCACCAATGCTGGATTTACTGGTTCGCACCCTAAGCCTTTAGATTTAAATGAATTATTAAAGCTAATTGCAAAGATATTTTATCCAAATACCACTTTTCAAGTTAGTGTTGAAACTCCAACAACTACATTTGAAAAGGAGAAAAACAACAAACCTTACAATACAAATACACTTAAACAATTCATAGGAGATGACGTAGAAGCTCTAAAAAACCTACTTGTCATATTTATAGAAAGTACACACGAAAACTTATTAGACCTTGACTATGCCGCTGAAGAAATGGATATAGATACTTTGAGCAATATAGCTCATAAGATGCTTCCAATGTTTAGACAATTAGAGATCAAGAAGATAATCCCTCTCTTAGAGGCTATAGAAGATAAATCTAAAGCTTATAACACTAAAGAAGCACTTGATACTGATATTCAAAATTTGAAACAGCAAATCACATTTATAATCGATTTAATCCAAACAGAACATATTCACTAAACAAAAAAGAGGCTGTCTAAAAAGCCTAAAAAACAAAACCC
>NZ_WMJX01000048.1 GCF_009711045.1 Myroides albus
ACGGGGTTTTGTTTTTTAGGCTTTTTAGACAGCCTCTTTCTTATCCTTTACCTATATCATTTAATACTTCGTAACACTTAGGTTAGTCAATACACCTTTTCCTGCTGACCCTTCTTGAACTCCCTCTAAAAATACATTTCCATTTCCATATGGATTATTCAAAAAGACCATTGGATAAACCTTATCCCCTTTCTTTAGAGTAAGCAAAGTAGTATAAGAGGTAAACCCTCGACTTTCTCCTGACCCTGATAAAGGAATTCTATAAACACTGCGTCCGATCCATAAATCTTAAAATTACGCACTGTTATTTTTTAACATTCAAGTAAAATGACATACCTTGATACAGTATTTTTAAATGCATAAAATCCGCATATTCTATTGCCTCAATTTGCGAAGTTAAATAGCGTTAGAAAAAGTTGCGGCTGCTTAGAATTTGGCTATCTTCGTAATACTAAAACTAAACAACTTTATGGAATGTATTTCTGTATTTGACATGCTCAAAATAGGTGTTGGACCATCGAGCTCACACACCCTTGGTCCTTGGAGAGCAGCAGAACAATTCTTAAAAGAACTGCGTGAACGCTTAATATTCAACAAAGTTTATCACTTAAGAATTGATCTTTACGGATCTTTATCTCTCACAGGCGTAGGACACGCAACTGACTTAGCAGTTATGTTAGGTTTAAGTGGCGCTGATCCAGAATATGTACCTGTTGAGGATATAAGCAATATTATCACTCGAATTAAAGAATCTCAAACGCTACATTTGGGAGGAGAAATGTATATTAACTTCATCCCTGAAACAGATATTGTTTTCAATAAAAACTTCTTGCCTTTCCACGCGAATGGAATGACATTTACAGTAGAATATGAAGGAGGAGATTCATATGAATCTACTTTTTACTCTATTGGTGGAGGATTTGTTGTAAAAGAAGAATCGGCACATAATCCAGAAAACGATGAGATTAAGTCAAGCTTCCCATTTCCTATAGAAAAAGCTACTGAATTATTAGCCTACTGCAAACAAGAAGAAAAGTCAATTTCGGAGATTGTCTATGAGAATGAAAAGTCATTGCGCACAGAAGAAGAAATTCACAATGAATTACTCCGAGTATGGAACACCATGTTGGAGTGCATGTATATTGGATGTCATACGGAAGGTGTATTACCTGGAGGATTAAATGTTCGCCGTAGAGCATATGATATGCACGTAAAACTCAAAGGTGAATTACCATATAATACACCTGTTGAATGGCTTGGAACCATAAGAAAAACGAAGGTATACTTCAGACAAATATTAAAGTGGGTGAGCTGTTTTGCTCTTGCTGTTAACGAGGTGAACGCTTCTTTAGGGAGAGTAGTTACCGCCCCTACAAATGGTAGTTCAGGTGTTATCCCCGCAGTACTGATGTATTACTTAGTTATTGAGAATCACAAAGCAAGTGATAAAGAAATTAAACAGTTCTTGATGGTTGCTGGAGAAATTGGGAGTATTTTCAAAAAAGGTGCTACAATCTCTGCGGCTATGGGAGGATGTCAAGCTGAGATAGGTGTATCAAGTGCTATGGCAGCTGGAGCCTTATGTGAATTAATGGGAGGAACTCCTGAGCAAGTAATGATTGCTGCCGAAATCGCTATGGAACACCATTTGGGACTAACTTGTGACCCTATTGGAGGATTAGTACAAGTACCTTGTATTGAAAGAAATACAATGGGTGCTATCAAAGCTATTAATGCGGCTGAACTTGCCTTAGATACTGACCCCAAAAATGCTAAAGTTCCCTTGGATAAAGTAGTAAATACAATGTGGGAAACGGCAAAGGATATGAATACAAAATACAAAGAAACCTCAGAAGGTGGACTTGCTGTAGCAGTAAACTTATCGGACTGTTAATAGATGAAAAGATATATTTTAGCGTCATTGTTAATGACAGTGAACTATATAATGGCACAAGAAAAGTTGTATGTCAATGCGCCCTCTATTGCCTTTAAAGATACTGAATTGACAGTTGAAGCAGGTGTATTTCTCGATGGTAGTACTATAGCTTCCTATGAGGAAACAGATAAGTACTATAAAATATATAGAGATTACGTACCTCCTGTTTACGTAGAAAAAAGCAATAATATACAACTGACCTATAACTCCAAAAGAATACCTTCTCCTGCTCCGATTATAGATAAAGATGAGTACTTAAACGGTCCTCACTTATATACTGTAGTGGCAGGTCTAAAAGTAAGAGAGTATCCTCAACAGACAGCGAAAGTATTAGGCACTGTATTAAATGGTACTCCTATTGTACTATCTTATTTCCCAAAAGATGAAAACGAGTATGTAGAAATTAATTACTTGGGAGAGAAAGGCTTTATTCCCGCTTCTTTTATCGGTAATAGACCTAATCTTGACCAATTGATTTCACAATACAACGCTGTCAATACAACTGATGAGCAAAAGAAATATGCTGAGCGCATTTTAGAATTAGCATGGAATAGTTCAACAAAGGATATCATAAAAGCTTTGGAAATATTTATTGAATATGCTGAAACAAATGAATTGACCAGTTTAGCCAATCAATCTAAACTACTATTAGAAATGCACAAAGCCATACCCAAAAAAGGGGAAACCAAGATCGTTGAAAAACTGTATAAGAATAAAGACTTTGGTTTTGTCATCCAAGGAGCAATAGAGCCTCAAGAAGGCTTTGACAAAGAATTTGTGCATGCTACTATTGGATACTCCTTAGATTCCTTTGACGATTTAGAAGATTACACATTAGGTGATTATGAGAGTCTATCAAATTTTAATTCAGCCGTATTTATTGTCAATGACTACAATGAGAAACACAAAGTAAGAGAATTGTCCATGATCAATGCTAATCAGTTTAAAATTAATCATTCTCTCTTAAACGAAAATACCTCTGAAGGGGATTTCTTACAGATTGGCAAAGGATTAATCACGTCATATAATCCTGTCGAGCAGACATATCTTATTGAGCGAATAGGAATGTCTTACAAGTTTCAATTCAAAAATAACAAGTTATTCAAAGTAGAATCTTTTATATCTTGTTAAATCTATTTATTATAAAAGGGTTTAGAGTAAAATAAATTTGATGTTATTGTATTTTATTTACCTTTACAAATCACAATAAACGCAACAAAATGTCAGTAGCAAAAAAAGATTATAAAAAAGTGACAACAAAATCACTTATTGATATGAAAGCCAACGGAGAGAAAATTTCAATGTTGACTTGCTATGATTATTCAATGGCTAAAGTATTAGAAGCAGGTGGAGTAGATGTGATGTTAGTAGGTGACTCAGCAAGTAATGTAATGGCTGGACACGAAACAACATTGCCTATCACTCTTGATCAGATGATCTATCACGCTCAATCAGTAGTAAGAGGAGCAGATAGGGCGTTAATCGTAGTGGATTTACCATTTGGTTCTTATCAATCAGATCCCAAAGAAGCCTTGCGATCTGCTATCCGCATCATGAAAGAAAGTGGAGCACATGCTGTAAAAATGGAAGGTGGAGAAGAAATAAAAGAAGGAATTAAACGCATCCTTGATGCTGGTATTCCAGTGATGGGACATTTAGGTCTTACTCCTCAATCGATCTATAAATTCGGAACGTACACTGTACGAGCGAAAGAAGAACAAGAAGCAGAGCAATTAATTAAAGATGCTAAAATGCTTGAAGAAATTGGCTGTTTTGCAGTTGTACTTGAAAAAATACCAGCAGCATTAGCTAAAAAAGTGGCTGAAAGTATTTCAATTCCAGTAATTGGTATTGGAGCTGGAAACGGTGTAGATGGTCAAGTACTTGTAATTCACGACATGATAGGTCTTACTCATGAGTTTAATCCTAAATTCTTGCGTCGTTATCTAAATATCTATGAGCAAATGAAAGAAGCAGTTGCTCAATACGTAGATGATGTCAAAGCTGTAGATTTCCCTAATGAAAACGAACAGTACTAATTATTAAAAATAACGCATTATCATAACTTAAATATCCTTTTTAAAATTAAAAGGATATTTTTGTTTAAAAATATTACAGATGAAAATTGTTTCTACCCCTGATAACTTACAAGTACTACACGAAGACAATCACATTATTGTCATAAATAAACGCGTAGGAGATATTGTTCAAGGAGATCAAACCGGAGACATGCCTTTAAGTGAAATTGTAAAATTGTATTTAAAGAAAAAATACAATAAGCCAGGAGAGGTGTATTTAGGTGTAGTACATCGCTTAGATAGACCTACTTCTGGTATTGTGTTATTTGCCAAAACTTCGAAAGCTCTAACTCGCTTAAATGAGTCTTTCAAAAACAGAGAAACACAAAAGACCTATTGGGCTGTAGTCAAAGATGCTCCTCCAAAAATAGAGGATACTTTAGAACACTTCTTAGTGCGAAACTCGAAGAACAACACTTCTAAGGCACATAAGAAAGAAGTACCTAATAGCAAGAAAGCGAAGTTGACCTATAAGATGTTTCATCAATTAAAAACTTATTCTACTTTAGAAATTGATCTACACACTGGTCGCCATCATCAAATACGCTGTCAATTAGCAGCTATTGGATGCCCTATCAAGGGAGATTTAAAATACGGTGCTGATCGCAGTAATCCCGATGGAGGAATACACTTACATGCACGCCAACTTACCTTTATTCATCCAGTGACCAAAGAGACACTTACAATAGTAGCTCCTACTCCTGATGAAGTAATATGGAACAATATAGAACCTAAATAAAACAAAAGGCTTTTCACTGATGAAAAGCCTTTTAACTTTGTGTGCATTTATATCTGTCAAATTCTTCTAAAAGCAAAGCTAATAGTTTACTCCTCGTTATCTTTAATGCATTTGTAGAAATACTGATTGGAGTGCCGTGGTGTTTACAATTAGACGCTACCATTCTACGCTTCCAAACATTAGCTACCTTTTCTATATATTGCTCAGGATTGCGCACCATAATTAGAATAAAAGTCTCCGAGAAAACTCTTACTTCTTCTATACCTACAATGTCTTCCCAAGGAATTAATCCCGCTGAAACAGCAGTCGCATTATCGAAGACTCCCTCCCTATTAATTACCATACCTGGTTTTGTATCTAACATTTTCTTAATTAGAAAAAACATTACTAAGCTTCCAAATACAATAGACATTGCACCCACAATACCCAATAAGTAGGGATTGCTAAGTAGCATGTGATTTCCTGGAGGAGGAAATGCAACGAACCAAATCCCCAACCCAACAAATACAGCACCTATCAATATCAATAAAACAATCTTTTGCTTGCTAAGCGGAATAACAACTTCTTTATTTTCTTTCATTCTCTTTTTCTTGTAAATGTAGTAATTTAGACGTTATTTAGTTAATATTTAGATGCTCCTACACGATAGGAGTCTATAATAAAGTGTACTCCCATCGATATGAAACTTATCAATAGTCTATGAGTGCACTCTTACAAGACGCCTCCAATACTCTTTAAGCTTACTGTAATTCACACAGATTGATAGTAACCTAATTTCGTTTATATATAAAAAGCTGCTTAGTCGACCTCTAAGCAGCTTCCTATAAATACTCCCTTTGTGCTTGAACAAATCTTTATTTGCAATGAGATTCAAAATACACTATAAGTAAACTCACCCTTATTTATCAGTTGCTATAGGGTTTTCACTTCTTGACCATTCACTCCATGACCCTACATATAACTTTGGTATAGGCAGACCTGCTGACGCAATAGCCAATAGTGTATGACATGCTGTTATTCCAGAACCACAATGCACTATAGTTTTATCCGTATCAAAATTCTCTAGTAATTCTTTGTACTTAGCCTTAAGCATATCAGAAGGTAAAAAACAACCATTCTCATCGAGGTTTGACATAAAAGGAATATTAACAGCGCCTGGGATATGTCCAGCTACCTCATCTATTGGTTCACTAATGCCTTTGTAGCGATTAGGTTCCCTAACATCTATAACTAAATAGTCCTCACTCTGTGAATTGCCAACCAGTTCCTTTATTTCTGCAATTGGCAATTCCCATGAAGTCACAGCGTATTCCTCAGTAGGTTTGTGTACGGTAACTTGATTACTCATAGGTAATTTACTCAATACAGCTGATTGATACCCTCCATTTAATACCTGTACATTGTCATGTCCTACAGCTTTTAACATCCACCAAAAGCGAGCAGCTGAATTACCGCCATACTTATCATCATAGATAACAACATGACTGCGCTTCGATATTCCTAACTCTTGTAACACTTTGGCAAACTTTTCAACACTGGGTAAAGGATGTCTACCTCCCATTGCTGCAACATCCCCTATAGTTGCCAATTGCTCATTTGCATCAACAAATATAGCCCCTTGAATATGTTGCTTTTCATAGTTTTCTCTAGCTTGCTTGTGATTACTCGCATCTACAATAATTAGATTTGAGGATTGTTTTTGTATTAACATGAAAAGCTCGTCTTGCTCGATGATCGGTTTCACTTTCATAAGATACATTTAGATTATTAATAGTTTTCTAATGTAAACTATTTTCTCCTAAAAAGAATGGGAATAACACTATTTTTATACAGGTGCTTAGGACTTAACAATTAACATTGAAGGAGCGTAATTTAACCAACGACTTCTCGTACCAATTAACTTCTTCCAACTGTCCAAACCAATAAGCATTATATCGTATTCTTCAATAAAATCCTTGCGAATCGTTCTTTTTTTGATCACTCGGATATGGTTTGGTTTATACTGTTCAATTAGCCTAATTTGCTCTTTAAAGTCCACATATTGATCTAATTCTCCCATTGCATCTAACACTGTTACTTGAGCATTAGAATTTGCAATCCACTTCTGCGCAAACTTTAATAGGGATAGATCAGCTTTTGTAAAGACTGGCAATATAACTTGATCTACTTTTTGGAAATCTTTATTGATAAAAACCCCTACAGGTACTTTACTGTTATTTAGAATCTGTTCTGTGCGAACATCAAAAATAGATTGTTCAAACAAACGCTCTCTACCAGTTACTTTATTTATTAATACATTCGGATTGATTATTCGAGTTGTAAATCCTAAGATATTACCCAATAATGTCCCGCGATAAATAGAATACCCCATCTCTGTTAAAAATAAATCGCATGTATCTTCATTAATAATTTCGACAATATCTGTTTCAACATCAGTAGACACTTTATATAGTGTATGAACCTCTTGATTAAGCTCTTGCGCTTCTTGAATAATGGGTTCAAACATTTCCTCCTCATAAGCTCCAGCACTATAAGCACTTACCTCTGTACTATCTATTAAGTGCATAGCTGTGATACTTGTACTCAGCTTATTATTACCTACAAAACTATGTGCTAATTTCAACAAATCTTTGGGTTTACTAATGGCATCAAAAAACATGTAAATCTGGTAATTCCCCTTTGCATTGACAATAGACACCTCACTTTCAACTTTATCCTTACCAAAGATAAAGTTGATTAAATCTAACAATGGCCCAGTCATAAAGGTGGTTGCCAAAGCCATAATAACCATCATAGCAAAGATTTCTCCAGTCAATACACCTAAATCGAAACCTATATTTAAAACAATTAATTCCATAAGTCCCCTGGTATTCATAAGTGCACCTATAGTCAAACTATCTTTCCAAGATATCCCAACAAACTTGGCTGTCAGCGCACTTCCTAAGAACTTCCCTACAGTAGCCACTAGAATAATAACGGCCGTTACTTTCCATAAATAAGGTTCATTTAATAATCCTATCTCTGTACGAAGTCCAGTATAGACAAAGAATAAAGGTAAAAAAAGAATAACAGCTATGTCTTCTACCTTTTCCATAAACATTTCTCTGAATCGAATATTATCAGGCATAATCGCCCCTGTCATAAAAGCGCCAAACAATGCGTGTATTCCAATAACCTCTGTACAATAAGAGGATATAATAAGAGTTAATAAAAAGATAGCAACAAAAGACTTAGACATTCCTTTCCCATTGCTTTGATTCTTTCCTACTTTCGCCAAAAAAGGACGTACAAAACGCAGCATAACAAATACATACACAACTGCTAATACAATAATGTATAGTGAACTCACAAAACTACCTGCTTGTACAATAGCGATTACTGCTGCTAATAAACACCAAGCTGTAATGTCGTCTGCAGCTGCACAGGTAATAACAATAGTACCAATTCTACTCTTGTGCAATCCCCTCTCTTGTACAATACGAGCCAAAACAGGAAAAGCTGTGATACTCATTGAAATACCCAAGAACAATCCAAATGATAAAAACTCTACTCCATCTGGAGCAAAAGAAGTGAATATAAAATAGGCTAAAATCATTCCCAAAGCAAAGGGGATAATAATACTTGCATGACTGATAAGTACAGCATCATGCGCCTTATTCTTTAATACTTTCAGGTCTAATTCCATCCCTATAACAAACATAAAGAGAATAAGGCCTATCTGACTCAAGAAACTAAGGTTTCCCAAAGAAGCCTCTGGAAATAAAACTGCTGAAAACTCGGGGAAATACATTCCCACAAAGGAAGGTCCTAAGGCTATACCAGCAATAATCTCTCCTATAACAGAAGGCTGACCAATTTTCTTACAAAACCAACCAAATGCCCTTGCAACCAGTACTATTGTAACTATTTGAGCTAATAGTAATGCTAATGGATGATGAAGATTATCTTTTAGTGTATTGAGAAAGTTTTCAAAAGGCCCTAACTCAGATACAACCTTAACAACATTGTGCTCCAATGCAGCGCCTTTATTTACCACCCAATACATTGAGCCTAATCCCCCTCCTATTAATCCTAAATACAATAGCGAATTTCTATATTTCTCCATTTTAGTAGTTGTTTTAATTCAAGCAAACATCTACCATTTATCCTTGTATTTCTTATACAATGTAGTGATAAACTATAGTTTTGTAATGAAAGTAGAAAAATGTGTAACAAGTTACATATTTGCTAAAAAATCTGATTTGAAAGCAGCTCCAATAGTAACTAATAAAGGCTTGTTATTAACGTCAAAAATAGTAGTAGTGATTTCATCATAACTAAAGAATTGCACAGCTTTATAAGCAATTATCTCTCGCTTATTAACTCTGACAAATAACCCGTGGGGCAGAACTTCTAATAACTTATCCAGTGAAATATTCTTCAGGGTAATACGCCCATCATTAATTAATAATACTTCCTTATCTCGAGGATCGTCTTCTGAGGTAGTTATCAATAATATATCTTCAAAGTAAATTACTGCTTTTCCTTTATTGGTATTGGAAGTAATAAATAATGGTTTCTCCTCTTTTTCTATATTTCGCATAGCTTTGTGTACAGCTTTTAGCAATCGATCTTTTCGCAAGGGTTTTGTCAAATAATCAATAGCATCTATTTCAAAGGCTTCAACTGCATATTCTTTATAGGCTGTAGTAAATATTATTCCCTTTGTTGGAACAAGCTGAGCTACTGACAAACCATCTATTTGAGGCATATTAATATCTAAAATCAACAATTGATAATTCAACTGTTTTTGTTGTTCTAAAAACACAAGCGGATTATCAAAGACTGCTACAATTTCTAATTCTTGAATTTGTTCACAAAGCATCTTTAAATACTTTAATCCTAAAAGTTCATCATCTAAGAGTATGCATTTTATCTTTGAAGTCATATAAGTTAAGTTTTAGGTGCATTG
The DNA here is from genome assembly GCF_009711045.1 of Myroides albus. Lineage (GTDB taxonomy): Bacteria > Bacteroidota > Bacteroidia > Flavobacteriales > Flavobacteriaceae > Flavobacterium > Flavobacterium album_A. The sequence continues at coordinate 9,705 of NZ_WMJX01000048.1, forward strand.
TATATACTTGTGAATCAAATGATTTTTCTAATTTAAAATAAGAGCCGTAAATTAACTCAAGTCGCTGCTGTAAGGCACTAAGACCAAATCCCCCATGTTCTTTTTCTAATCCCTTTTTACTTGATGCTTTATTGGAAACAATCAAATCAAACTGTCCTTTCTTCATTTTGAACAATACTGAGATAAAAGAATCTGAACTTTGTAAATCTGCGTGTTTAAAAGCATTCTCGATTAACTCCACACAGATCAAAGGAGCAACCAAGTCCTCATCATATAAGAGTTCTCCTTCTTGTATCACCGAACGAACATCCAATCGAAACAAAGGATTCAGTTTAATCTTATTGATATCAATTAATTTAATTGCAAAATCGTGCTCTTCTCTAAGTGATACAAACTTCTTTTGGCTATCGTACATAATGTAATCCATAACTCCTGCCATCTTATCTAATGCATAATAGGTTTGGTATGCAAGGGATTGTACCGAATTCAAGATATTCTTAAACAAATGTGGGTCCAATCTTGACTCTAAAGATTCCAACTGAAAATACTTTAACTTGCTATTTAGGAGATCTTGCTCCTTTTCGAAATACACTCTTGAACGATTAGAGCGAATTAATAAGTAAAGTAAAATACCGATAATAACTAAAAGTAGTATGATGATAATGATAAAATATACATTCATTTGAATCTGTTATTTAATACAAAAATAAGAAGAAGTAAACTTTGAACAAGACGACTAAAATGAATAATACAGTGACGTTTGTCAATTATTATTTCACTCGAGTTAAAATCATGCCCTTTGGCTAATCTCACTTTAAAAAAGACTTCTTAATCACAAGAATCACTAAAAGAGACTTCTCTAATTAGTCCTTTGCGCGATTGACCTATTCAAAAAAACATTAAGGTATGACAGCAAATATTAGGCTTTGATTATTTCATTAATATCAAACATCGCACTTATTGTTATCAAAATTAGTAAAAATCTCATCTGATAAACCAACCTATCAACCTAAATGAAATAAAGATTCAAAGAGAGCCGAAACAATCAACTATTGGAATTTTACTTCTACCAATTTTAAAATACAATTACAGCAGTATTCACCAGAGTTGTTTACTTTGAATTCATCGTAGGTTCGATGATATACTTTTCAAAAACCGCTTTATACAATTCATTGCTATTAGACTCATCTAATGCTGTAAACTCCTTGGAATAATTCACTATTGACTTTTCCCCCATCAACAGCTCCCTTACCACGACAGCCTTAGCTTCTATCACAAAATAAAAAGGATCAACAGAAGAATCTCTAAAGCGAACCTCTGCCTTCAAAACCCCATAACCTTCACGAGGCAATTGTACAGGTAGAGCAGAATTAACCAAAGCACTTACACCCTTACTTGTATATACAGTTAGCTCTAAAGGAGTACACAAATCAGCAGTATGACGCAACTCTTCTTTGAGTTGATAAAGTACCTCTTTTACTTCATACCCTGCTACTTTCATATCCGTTTCTCGTTCCTCTCTTGTATAGTTGTTTTCATCGATAACTATTAAGAAGTGACGGTCTATTTGCTCCACTTGCTCTTTTCTAATCGAAAAGTTTACGCCCTGTTCTGGAGATAACATACTCCTATTTCGCCCAATAAACCCACTTCCTTGACCTTGCAACTCATTCATTTCCAATTCATACAAATAAGTTAACCCTTCTCTATAACTATTTACGTTATATCCTGCTATGCTTACTGTATTTTTTATAAAAGGTAATTTACCATAGCGCTTTAAAAAGTCAGGATTATTCTCAAAGAAATTCTCAATGTATTTCTTATCCTCGGGCTTTCCTTTGTATTTATCCAATAGAGCTTTTATGTTCGTGGGTGCTTGAGCAACTTTGTCTTTGATAAAGGTATCTACTATAGAATCACTTATGCTTAATTCATAAGTAAGTAATCCCTCCGAGAAGGCCTCTTTCTTTATCTCAGGTTTCACCTTACCATAAATCTCAGTAGGTTTTTTACTTTGCTTACAACCTATACACACTACAGCGATAATAAGCACAAGACTAATCCTCTTTTTCATACGCTTTCTCTTTTAATAAGTACGAAAGTACAAAATATCCTTTGTACTCAATTCTAAAAGGCAGCTCAATTGCTTATTCACTGATCTACAATACCTATCCAATGACTAATAATAAAAATATATAACCAATTTCCATAATTGTATAACAGGAATTAATCAATTTAAACGAATTTTGTATGTATAAATTAAGATTATTAGTTTTTAGATATGAAAAAGCAATATAAAGTAAGTGGGATGACTTGTAATGGCTGTAGGACTAAGGTGGAAGAAACACTAAACACAGTTCACGGCGTACACGCTCACGTTTCATTAGAAGATGCACAAGCAGACTTAGAGTTACATCACGACATAGATACGAAAACTCTACAAAAGGCATTGTTACAAAAAGGTAACTATATCTTGCAAGAAATAGTTACAAAAGAAGATGGTACACAAGAAATCCTACCTGCTATCGAAATCAGTGAGGAGGATAAATACCAACAAGAAATTCCCGATAACATGGCTGATAAAGCAGGTAAATACTTCTGCCCAATGCTATGTGAAGGAGATAAAGTATATGACACTAACGTAGGATGTCCTGTTTGTGGTATGAATTTAGAGCAGATACCTGCTGCTAAAATCGAGAAAACAGTTTATTACTGTCCAATGCTTTGTGAAGGAGACAAAACCTATGACGAACCAGGAGATTGTCCTAAATGTGGTATGGCATTAGTTGCCAAAACAATTAGCATAGAACCAGAGGATACTACATACACAGATATGCTTAAGAAACTGAGAATATCAGTTCTTTTTACAATACCTGTCTTTATTTTAGCCATGGGGTCTATGATACCAGGAGATCCAATAGGTAAAGTTGTTCCTCATCACATAAATAACTACCTACAATTGCTACTTACTTTACCAGTAGTATACGCTTGTTGGATGTTCTTTACCAGAGCATGGGGCTCTTTTAAAACGTGGAATCTAAACATGTTTAGTTTAATTGGATTAGGATCAGCTGCAGGACTATTATTTAGCGTTGTAGCCTTATTCTTCCCAAACCTATTCCCTGAAGACTTTAAAGGAGAACACGGAATACACTTATACTTCGAGTCTGTTGCTGTTATTTTAACTTTAGTTCTTGTAGGACAAGTAATGGAAGCTAAAGCTCATAGTAGAACAAATTCGGCAATAAAAGAATTACTTAAGCTATCTCCTACTGATGCGACCTTAGTGACAGAATCGGGAGAAGAAGTAATCGCTCTTGAAAAAATTGTCAAAGGAAATAAATTACGTGTAAAACCAGGAGAAAAAATACCAGTTGATGGTTCTATATTTGAAGGAGACAGTAGTATTGATGAATCAATGATTTCTGGAGAACCTATCCCTGTTCATAAAACTAAAGGAGATAAAGTAGTTGCAGGAACAATAAATGGCAATAGTTCATTCCTAATGATTGCAGAGAAAGTAGGAGATGAAACACTCTTATCGCAAATCATCGAAATGGTTAATAACGCAAGCCGTTCTCGAGCACCGATCCAAAAATTAGCAGATAAAGTAGCTAAGTATTTTGTGCCTACTGTAGTGTTGATCTCTATCATCACGTTCATCTTGTGGAAAACACTTGGACCAGAACCAAAACTTGCATACGCTTTTGTCAATGCTTTAGCTGTTTTAATTATTGCGTGTCCATGTGCATTAGGATTGGCAACACCAATGTCTATAATGGTAGGTATAGGTAAAGGAGCTCAAAATGGTATCCTTATCAAAAATGCAGAAGCACTTGAAACAGCCAATAAAGTAAATGTCTTAATTACTGATAAAACAGGTACTTTAACTGAAGGTAAGCCATCAGTAGAGAAAATTGTATCCATAGTAGAAGGTTATTCTGAAAATGACTTATTGCATCTAACAGCTTCATTAAATCAAAATAGTGAACACGCACTTGCAACTTCTTTTACCAATAAAGCAAAAGAAAAGGGATTGTCCTTAAGTTCCATTAAAATGTTTAACAACGTGACAGGTAAAGGAATACAAGGAGTTGTAGACAAGAAAAGAATCTCATTGGGGAACAAAGCTTTAATGGAAACTGTACAAGCTGAGGTAAGTAGTGAGTTAGAACTTAAAGTAAGAGCAGAACAAAACTTGGGTAAAACAGTATCTTATATTGCAGAAGACAACAATATTATTGGTTATGCTGTACTATATGATAAAATCAAGGAATCAAGTAAAAAGGCTGTTCAAGACTTGCAAAGTAAAGGTATCGAGGTAATTATGATTACTGGAGATAATCCCAATACAGCCAAAGCTGTAGCAGATGAGTTAAATATCAAACACTTCTTAGCCGAAGCAATGCCGGAGGATAAATTGAACGAAATCAAAAAATTGCAAGAATTAGGTAAAGTTGTAGCTATGGCAGGTGACGGTATTAACGACGCCCCAGCTTTAGCACAGGCCAACGTAGGTATCTCTATGGGTACAGGAACTGATGTGGCTATTGAAAGTGCAGAAATCACACTGCTAAAAGGAGATCTAATTGGTATCCCTAAAGCTATTAACCTAAGTCATGGAGTAATGCGAAATATTAAGCAAAACTTATTCTTTGCCTTTATATACAATTCGGTTGGTATTCCAATTGCAGCAGGAGTACTATATCCTGTTTTTGGAATCGTTTTATCACCGATGATAGCCGCTTTAGCAATGAGTTTTAGTTCTGTCTCAGTAATTACAAACTCACTAAGACTAAAGGGTCTAAAGCTGTAAATCACAGTTTCGTTTGCATAAAATTAAAAAGCCATTAATAGATTATTAATGGCTTTTTATATAGCATAAAGCAACAAAAAAGGTCACTTGTACAAGTGACCTTTACCTTGTCATATCTAGTTAACGATAGAAAATATGTCCCCACTCTACTTTCTATCCCAAATACACAGTAGGATTTTTATTCTTTCTACAAACAGCTTACTGCAATATACAATTTATATAACAATTTTAACAAGCATTGAATAATTTTGCCTTTATTTAATTAAAAAAATAGTAATCACAAATATTATTTAACCATACTATTCAAAACACACTAATATTTCACAATACATAGCGTATATTATTAATAATTTGATGAAATCACAATAGGCTAAAACAAAGCACTTCTATACCTTTTAGGTATAAATAGAGCGATGAAACGCGTACGCTTACTGTTTTTCCACTTTATTCAAATTGAAAAAACTACTGCCAATCAGATAAAGTACTGCTAAAATGGTAATCGATTTCCAAAGTATAGGTGAAATGGTAACAGTATAAAAAGGTTGAAAAATAACAATTAATACGATATACGTTAAAACTTCTATTAGCTTCTTGTTCACATGAGAATTGTAAGCTAAAATACCCAAAGACACCATTACAATTAGGCTTACAAAACGGTACAAGTCTGGAGGTAAAGAGAATACTGTAAATATCAATAATACAGCTACTATGATTTTTAAAGCTTTTTCCATGATATTTGGTTTTATAGTTGTTCTATAAATTTAGCCATAAAAAACCTATATATCTAATAATTAACAAGTTAATTAATCCCAAGAATAACAATAAACAAATAAAGTATGTCTTTAGTTACCAAAAGAATGATTGCATTTTAATAAAACTCCTTCAGAATACATTCTATTTAATCAAAAAAAAACTTAATATTCTAAATTAAAAAATTAACATTATTACTTACTTCGAAAAATTAAAAGTATCTTTAACAGATAATTATACAGTTTATAAAAAACAAATAGACTTTTTGTCATTCTACACAACTCAAACACGTATCAACATTAGGTTTTAGGGGTTATTAGATAGGCATCTATTGTCAGTATATACGCCTGTGAATTCAACTATATGTAGTAGCCATGAAAAGTAAATTCCGTCAAAAAACAGATTTTTTGTTCCATCAAGTTGTCAACAGTCCCTTATGGGATGACAAAAGTGAAACAATGATTGTCGTTTTTGGTATGGTTTACTATGGATACAGTTTAGGCTTATCAACAACGCAAAGAATGCCAATTGAAGATATAAATACACTGGCAAAGAGAAAATTGCGTACACTAAATATACAGGCCAATTATATAGAAGGAATGATTGATTATGCCTATCAATTAATCCAATCTTCAGAAAATAATATCTATACTACACTGATTGAGTATGGCAAATCGTATGCGAATCACTATGAAATTGACTTATTAGTCTATGGCATCTTCGAATATACAGAAGAAATTAAACTAAACAGATAAAGGCACTTTCTGTTCTACACGCTCTCTATTGCTATCAAAAGGGTTAATAACTTTTTTATTTATTGTGAAATCGCATTATACTAAATCCCTTTTACCTTTTATCTTTGCAACTGAATTAGGTTACATACCTACTCTTATAAATAAATAATCCGAATATTATTCTGAAATGAAAGAACAGTTAGAACAAGTAGTAGTAAAGTATTATAGTGAAGTATTAGAAAAAAATACGGAAGAAGTACTTTGGGGAGTTGTAATTGATGCCAGCAAAGGTTTATATAAAATAGATAATATTCCCTATTATGGACCAGAACTTTCATGTGAAGATGTGGTTTATGCTTCAATACAAGATGACGACAAAAGGTTGGTAATACAACATATAGAAAGTTATTCGGGCAATAGTACTGTTCAAGTCATTGTCCAAAAAGAGAAATACAATCGAGAAGATCTATACAATGAAATCCTATATGCTAATACAGAAATAGAATTAGTAGATGATTATTACTTTGTAATTAGCATTCCTCTTCAAACAAATTATAAAAACGTATATGCCATTTTAAGTGCATTAGAAGAAGAAGAGGTCATCTCATTTGCTGAACCGATGTTATCGCCTAAACACCAAGCTGATTTACGCACAAAATAATACAAAAAGAGGGTGTCCCAAAAGGTCACCCTCTTTTGTA
>NZ_WMJX01000049.1 GCF_009711045.1 Myroides albus
TTAACAAACTATGGACTTTCAGTCCATAGTGGTTTATTTATTAATATATCGTTATATGTGATTATAGTTGTTTATTTATTGTACTTTATTGCTTAATAAATGAATAATTCGTATTATTTAAGTTATCCTATTAGGATGGATATTCTTAATTAAAAGTTAATTTGTTAAAATCTCTCTAGCTGTAAGACTGCCTTTTTATCATATAAAACCACTTCGATATAGTTAAAATATATAGTAATGTGTTTTTTTGTTATATATTTTCTTTTTATTTAGCTATTTTGTTAATCTTGTTTTTTAATGTTTGATTTGTTTATGGTATATCTGTAAAATTTTAACTTAATTTTACTTATTAAAATATGGTTAATGAAAAGAAGGATATTATCTGTTACATTTCTTTTGGGGGTTATAACAGGATACAGCCAGACAAGTATAGGTACGAAATTGCCTGATAAATCTGCGATGCTTGAGGTTAGTTCTGATCGCAAGGGAGTATTAATTCCTCGGTTATTACTTAAATCAGTGAGTGATCAATCCACAGTAGCAGGGTATCCTTATCCTGAGGGCTTATTAGTTTATCACAGCGGAAATTCATCTCTACCTGCAGGGTTTTATTATTGGGAAAATAAGCGTTGGAATATTCTTGTAACCAACGAAAATATCAAAGATTACATTACTGAAGTGGTTCCCAGTGAAGGACTGCAAATTGTAAAGGTAGGGGATGATTATGTATTTAAATGGAAAGATCAGTTTAATGCTGCTCAAGAGTTTTCTATAAGTGATGTTGTCAAAGCTTTAGAACAAGTCACCTCTTTGACATCTACTAATAAAGAAGGGGGAGTAGCACTGATCTATAAGGATGAGGAGGCTCAGAATACGACCATTGATTTAGCACCCTTGTTAACAGGTAGTTCAGAATTTCAAAATTATATTAAGTCTTTTATACAGCAAGAAGCTATTAAAGAGATTACAACAGACATTGTATCTACTTATGATGCAAAGTATAAATTCTATAATGAGAATCGCCTGTCTTTAAATTACACTCCATTAGAAATCGATGTAATTAAGGATTTGGAGAACAATTTTAGTAGTTTTCTCAATAATGAAAATGTTAAACGAGGTTTTGAAGAACTTGCTCTTTCTGCAGAGGATAAGAAATTGACCTTTGAGAATGGCAAGTTTTGGGTTACTACTTTAACAGATAAAAAACTAGAAAAGAAAGAGGTCGATTATAAAGAGTTGTTTGATTTTAAGGAAACAGTAACGAGTATACGCTCACTTAAAGATGAACAGGGAAAAGATACTATTGGATTTGAATATATAGAAGAGAATAACCTCTCTTATAAGATCCATGTCTTAGGTGATATTGTCAATAGAAGTGAGGAAATATTTGATAATGAGTATACTCGTGAAATAGTAAAGAATGCTCGGAAAAATAATGCCCCAATAACAGTAGAAGTTGTAAATGGTAGTGATATTAAGTTTACTTGGAAAGATAGTAATAATCAGATAAAGACTTTTTTGCTATCAAATATAGTAGATAACAAACCTACATTAACAAAGTTAGAATCAACTGGAATTGGATGGGATACTTCAAATTATTATAATTTAAAGTATTTGGATGAAAAGAAGAATACTAATTTTATTTATTTTAGTGATGAGATCATTGAAGCGAAAGATTACTCTACTTACTTACAGGGGGTAGGAAAAGACCCCTTGCTTGTGGTACAGTACGAAAAGTTTTTAAAGATGATACCAAATTCATCTTACTTTTATTATAGAGATCCTACTAAACCATACGTGCCATATAAGTTTAAAAATTGGTCACTTGATAGTATGAATGATAACACCATAATGGATGTACTCAAGGATTTTACAAATAATTCAGAGGTGGTCTTCGATGACGCTAAAGTGCAGAGCCTTCTTTCAGATTTTTTTTCAAAACTAACAGTTCTACCTGAGAACTTAGTGTTATTTAAAGATGATAGTTTTAAATATTATGTAATAGAAGATAATAAAGATGTCTTTCTACCAGTCAATATGAATATGTTAGGACAAAACCAGACTTTCTTTAGAAAAGAAGAAACGAATAATTATCCTGTAGACTATGTTTATGTAAATGAGAAAAAGAAAGAATATCCACTAAGATCTCGTGATGCTGTAAAGTCTTCTATAGATAGAATATTGAGTGTTCCTAAAGTCTTAACTGCTATTGAAAGTGGTGTTGACGGCATAGAAAGGCGACCAAAATTCTTTGTGGAGAATGGAGAAATAGGGTATGAGTGGATAACTATGGATGAGTATAGTGAAGATATTAGTTTTATCACTAAACGAAGACTTTTAAAAGAAGTTTACCAAATGTACAGAAAGGTAAAAATGCTTAGCGCTCATCAAGGGATATTGTATTTGGATAGTGAAAGCTTGGCCTATAATCAAGGAGAATTGGCAAAAAAATTGACGGAAAACGAAACCTTACGCGAACAAATTCAAGGATATATTGATCAAGCAAAAGCGAAGTTAAAGACGACTAATGTTGATCAGCATCGAGAGAGTGCTAAACTAGTTAATCAGTCATTAGATGAGTATTTGTTGGATGGAGAAAGTTATGTGGGAGAGATCAATAACCAGCAGAGATTTAGGTATATGGAGAGAGTGGTAAAGCAAAGTGATACTGATGACTTGATTTTAGCTAATTGGAAAGACGGCTTGCCATTAGAAGTAAAAATAATCAATGAAGATTCTAATTTGATTTACAATAAAATAGAGTTAATAAGTAGTTCAGGAGATAAGACTAAGTTTTTTTTAAAAAACGCAAAAGACTCTGATAATACAATACCCAAAGGTAATTATTATGTGATAATAGATTATCTAAAAAAACAATAGATATTAAAGGTTGATACGTATGAAGTTAAATATATTACCAATGTTGTTCTTGTTGGGAACAATAACAACACAAGCTCAAATTGGAATAGGGACAGAATTGCCCCATCCGAGTGTTCAGTTAGAAGTACAATCTACGAAAAAAGGGGTCTTAATACCGAGAGTCACACTGAGTTCAGATACAGATATTACAACGATAGATGGAGCTCCATATCCTGAGAGTTTAATTGTCTATCATTTAGGGACGCCTTCATTGGATGCAGGGTTTTATTGTTGGGAAGGTAAGAAGTGGAACACTCTCGTGTCAAATGCAACTATTCAAAAATATATTGCATCCTCAAAAACACGAGCTATTAGAAGTAATAGTGCTTCAGGAGAAGTGAGAGTAGAGCAAAATGGAGATGATTATATTTTTCATTGGAAAGACGAGAATAACTTAGATCAGCATTTTAGTATTTCTTCAATTGTGAATAATCTCCAAAATTTGACTTCGTTATCTAGTTCGGCTGAGGAAGGAAAAGCTCAAATTATTTATAAAGATGAAAAAGGAGATAAGACAACAATTGATTTAACGGACATTCTCAAAAAAAGTACTGTTTTTGAAAAGTATATTATAGATTACGTTAATCAGGTATCTAAAGAAGAAACCATTACTGAAATTGTACCTGATGTAGTGGATAATGTTAGAACAGGAGTGTATTACTATTATAATGAAAAAAGAGATAGTGATCCCACTTACGTACCCACAAAGCTTAATGTGATCGGAGATGTAGCAACTAATTTTGGAAAGCTGTTGGAAGTTCCAAATGTAAAGAGTCAGTTTGATCAATATTTTAAAAGAAATCAAGAAGATGCTGTAACTTATTTTGGAGGTAAGTTCTACGTGACCAAAAAAGATAACAACAATTACCAAGATTTTTTAATTATTGCTTCTGATATTGAGGATTTAAAGGAGACTAATACAGAGTTGTCAGCCATTGTTGATCGAGATGGAAAGTACACAGGTCGCTATAAATATGTTAATGAAGAAAAGGAGGTATTTACTTTTGATATCGTACAAGATGTGATAGAGAATAGTAAAACAATTTTTGAACAGAAATTAGTTAAAGATGAAATTATCAAGTTGATTGAAAAAGAAGAAGGTGAAGTTTCTATTAAAGAAGAAAAGGGTAAAGTGTACATAACTTGGAAAAGCGATAGTGGAGAAATTGAACAAATTAACTTGACGGATATTGTTACGGGATCTGAGACTTTGACCTCTTTGAAGGTTGTAGGTCAAGAGGATGGTGTGATACTTACTTATAAAGATGAAGATAGTAATGAATCGAAGTTTAATTTGACAGAGATGTTCTTTAAAAATCCTCGCTTTAAGGAAAGTATGATGGAGGAAATGGGAGCTTTTGCCTCTTTAGATCTGATTGTATCGAAATTAGAACCTGAGTTAAATGATGATGGTGAACATTCAGGGGTATATAATTTTTACAATAAGAAAGATGAAGATGGAGAAGGGGTACCCACTGTAATAACTGTTGTAGAAGATGTTAAGAATAATTTTCAAGACGTTTTAAAAGATAATAAGGTACAAGAACAATTAAAGAAGTTTACTTCTCAGAATACTGAATGGGTAGAGAATAGTATTGTTTATAAGGATGATACTTTTTATGAGGTCGTTAGAAAACAAGGTAATTTAGAATTAAAAGAGATTAAAATTAATAATCTTGTCGAAACAGATACGAGTATAGAAGAAATACGTGAGAATGGTGAATTTACAGGGAAGTATAATTATATAAGTGAAAGTGGTAAAAAGTATGAGATAGACTTGGTACAGTCTTTTATAGATGGGAGCTATGAAGTTTTTACGGCACCCCCTATGAAAAGTTTATTGGAGTATATAGTGTCTGATATTGAAGAAAAGAAATTAGAACAAGAGGGATATGTGAAAGCTTATGTAAGGAGTGGTGAATTAGGTTTTATATGGAAGGGAGAAAATGGTCTTCAGGAAAGTAAGTTCTTACCTACATGGATAAGGGAAATGGAAACGGTAACTGCAATAGATGTGTTTAATACACCAGATAAAAAGACTACTAAGCTTACCTTTAAAGATGAAAATGCTGATGTTCACGAATTTGATTTGTCTAAACTAATTGCAGAAAGTTATGACTTTCAAGATTATATCAAGGAGTTAATCGACGGAACTTTTAATCCGAATGATGATCATCTGAGGAGTGCAAATACCTTTGGTGTTAATGAGAAGATTCAAGAGGATGAGGTAGTAGGTAAGTGGATAGATAAAGATCTACTGAGATATGCAAAGCGCCTAAACGTTGCTACTGATTTTAATGTAGTAGAATTTGAAAAAGAAATAGGAGGTTTAATTGTTAATTTTCAACTGATTAACGAAACAACTAATGCTGTTACAAGAGATTTGTTACATAAGAAGGTGAATAATGGCAAGACGTATATCACAGTGAATGATATTGATAGTCAGAAGTTACCTGCGGGGAGTTATTACGTTGTCATTGATTACGTGAAGTAATAACTCTTAAAAGGATAAGATAGAATGGGAATCACGGTGTACTACTGTGATTCCTTTTTTTGTTTTATTTTTTTCAATAAAATGTATTTGGTTTTTGTCCTTTTTGTATTTAAAATTATTGGTAATTGTAAATAATGTAGTATTTATATATATTGGATGCAATAAGTTGTTTTTTTATTCGTTTTATTTGTATAAACAATTGGAAACTTATTTAAAATTATGAAATCTTACTCGCTGAATGAATTAAATGATGTGTTGAACGGTGTTGTCGTTGGAGATACATTAAGGCAAATTACTGCTGCTGAACAATTAGAAAAAGCAAAGGAATGCCAAATCTCTTTTATTGGTAACAAAAAGTACGAACGCCTATGGAGTGAGTCAAAAGCTCCAATTGCTATAGTGAATAAAGATATATCTATCTTACCAGGTGTAGATAGAGCTTTTATAAAAGTGGATAATGTTGATTTAGCTTTAGCTCAACTTCTTACGTTATTCGCTCCTAAGATGCCTGTATTTAAAACAGATATTCATCCTAATGCTACGATTGATTGTACAGCTGTTATTAATGAAGGAGCACAGATAGCTGCTGGTTGTGTCATTGGTGCAAATGTGGTTATTGGAAAGAATGTCAAACTATATCCTAATGTCACGGTGTTGGACGATAGCACAATAGGAGATCACACTATTTTGTGGTCTGGTGTGGTGGTGCGTGAGCGAAGTCATATTGGGCAATTCTGTATTTTACATCCCAACGCTGTAATTGGTGCAGATGGTTTTGGTTTTACTCCTTCTCCTGAGTTTGGCTTGGTCAAGATTCCTCAAATTGGCAATGTAGTCATAGGAAATTATGTTGAAATAGGAGCAAACTCTTGTGTAGATAGAGGGAAATTTAGTGCTACAATTATCGGTGATGGATGTAAGATTGATAATCTTGTGCAGATTGGACATAATTGTGAACTTGGTAAATTCTGTATTATGGCAGGTAATAGTGGTTTAGCCGGATCAGTTACTTTAAAAGATTTTGTAGTCATCGGGGGGAGTGCTTCGATTAAAGATCACGTTACTATCGGACAAGGTGCTGTCGTAGGTGCTGGATCTGGAGTGACTGGTGATGTAGAAGCAGGTAAGACAGTACTGGGATATCCTGCACAAGAAGCAAAGACAACCTTGAGACAATGGGCAGCTTTAAAACAATTGGTAACTAATAGAACGAAGAATTAATTCTCTGTCATGAGATAATAAATATAAGCGACTAATCAAGATTAGTCGCTTTTTTATTAAGTAAAAAGGCACTGTACTTTATTAGGTCTGTTTATTTTATTACTTATCGAGATACTCCGTATTAGTGAAATTGTGAATAGCCCTTCTCCGTACTGCTTTTTGAATAGTAAAGTAATCAAGGGAGGAGTATTGAATCATTATCTTTCAGATTTGGGTTTAAGTGAGTATTCATAGTCTGGAGTAAATAGTAGGACTGAGGTAGTTTTGCTTGAAAGTAGTAGTATATCTACTTTTTTATAGCAAAATTAACAACCTGCTTCCTTGTTTTTTTTTGAAAAAAACTATTTTTGTTCCTATGAAATATGTGTCACTAATTGTATTAATTTTCTTTGTCAACTTCTTGGCTACACCCACTATTGCGGTGATGGCTGGTATTGAATTAGAGATTCCTGCAGTAACTATTTCAGAAGAAAATAAGAAACCTATTACAAGTGCAGAAGAGGAAAACCATGGACATCCTTGGACATTATCTACTAACCAAAATCTAAATCTATTAGAGACAAACGAAAAGTTAGAGACTATCTTCGCACAATCTAAATTAGTGTACGAATCACAAGAATTCGACATCTTATTACCCCCTCCCGAACGTTTTGTTTAAAAAGTAGTCTATACTTTGGACTTTATTGAGACATTTATTGATGTAGTAAAATTATCTAGCTAAGATAGTATTGCTATGCTGTGTTGTAGCGTAGTGCACTTGATTAGCAGTACCTATTATCTATTTTCGTCTCCTAAAATGTATCTGTATTTGCTTCCGCAAAGTTTGTTAATTGTCAGCGATTAAGCATATAGTGCATTGAATCTTTTTTAACTAGTCCACATGATTTTATGCGACAGTTTTAGTCGATTTTTCAGTAAAGAGAGATCGATAGGATATGTATTGCTTTAATTCATCAGGACAAGCTGTTTATTAAACAAAACGTAAAATTAATAATGACAAATAATATGAGTTTTGCGGCACTTAAGAAAAGTGTTGCACCAGGCCTTGTGGTCTTTTTAGTCGCACTTCCACTCTGTTTAGGAATTGCGTTAGCTTCTGGAGCTCCACCTATTGCGGGGATTATATCTGGAGTTATAGGAGGTGTAGTAGTAGGATTGTTAAGTAACTCTAACATTAGTGTGAGTGGTCCAGCAGCAGGATTAGCAGCTATTATTTTAGGAGCAATTACAGAGTTAGGTTCTTTCCAACTTTTATTGACGGCAGGAGTAATAGCAGGAGTAATCCAACTTGTTTTAGGATTTCTAAAGTCAGGGACTATCGCTAACTATTTTCCATCAAGTGTAATAGAAGGAATGTTAGCGGGTATTGGGTTAGTAATTCTGATTAAGCAATTGCCTTTAGTATTCGGAGTAAGCGCCTTAGGCGATATTACATCATTCGCATCTATTCAGCTTGGTACAGTTATCATCACAGCAATATCTTTAGCAATATTACTCTTGTGGAATAAAATGGCATGGACCAAAAAAGTTTCTTTTTTACCAGCAGCCTTAATAGTGGTAGTAGTAGGTATTTTGATTAACCAATTTTGGTTATCTACAGGGAGTTCATTAGCGATAGAATCATCGAGATTAGTATCTATCCCTCTATTTGATAGCCTATCAGATATCAGTTCTATTCTGGTCTTTCCAGATTGGGCAGGATTTACGAACCCTGCGGTGTGGATGATTGGCGGAACCATTGCCATTGTAGCTTCTATTGAGACCCTGTTGTGTATAGAGGCGACAGATCGCTTAGATCCATTAAAGCGTCATACAGATACGAATAGAGAATTAAAAGTACAAGGTATCGGAAATGTATTGAGTTCTCTATTGGGTGGTTTACCTATGACCTCAGTAGTCGTACGATCATCAGCTAATGTCAATGCTGGCGGACTGTATAAAGCATCGGCTGTCATTCATGGAATATTCCTATTAGTAGCCGTGGTCACTCTGCCATTAGTATTAAACATGATTCCACTGGCTTCTTTAGCAGCAGTGCTAATTTTAGTGGGGTACAACTTAGCTAAACCAGCTATCGTTATGCATTTTTGGCACAAAGGATATACACAATTTATCCCTTTTATAATTACGTTTATTATGGTAGTAGCAACTGATTTATTAGTCGGAGTGATGATCGGTATGGGAGTAAGTGTATTGTTCTTATTAATAGGAAATGTAAGAAAGGCCTTCTCTATGCAACGTCAGATAAAACAAGAACAAGTAGTCTATACCTTGACTTTAGCAGAAGAAGTATCTTTTTTAAACAAAACAGCTATTAAAAACAGGCTTTATCAATTGCCAGATAATTGTTATTTGGCTATAGATGCAAAGCGTATGGGGTATATCCATGTAGATGTCTTAGAGCTTATAGAAAACTTTATAAACGAAAAGGCAAAAGAGAAAAACATACTCATTACAACAACAGGTTTTCACAAAGAAGTGAAAGTATCAGGAAATCAACAGAATATTATTTTATCACACAGAAAAACTATTTAATTATGAATTCATTTACAAAAGAAATATTAGCAAACACAACACCTGCACAAAGTTTAGAACTATTATTAGAAGGAAATAACCGATTCGTAAACAACCTAAAGTTTAACCGTAACTTCTTACACCAATTACAAGAGACGAAAGACGGACAACATCCCCATGCTGTTATTTTGAGTTGTATGGATAGTAGAGCTCCATTAGAGCACGTATTAGACCAGGGTATTGGTGATATATTCAGCTTGAGAATAGCGGGTAACGTACTAACGGATGAAGTAATCGGAAGTATGGAATACGCGTGTAATGTAGTGGGAAGTAAGTTGATCATGGTGTTGGGACACAGTAGATGTGGTGCGGTAACAGGAGCGTGTAACCATACTACATTAGGAAAGTTAGACACAATTTTAGAACATATACACCCAGTAGTAGATAAAGTAAAAGCTAAACACGCAGGAGAAGATTTATCCTCTGCCGAATTAGTAGAGTTGGTAACTATAGAAAATGTAAGATCCATAGTGGCTCAATTACAAGAAGTGAGTCCATCATTGACTAAGCTGATCGAAGAAGAGAAGATAGGAGTAGTAGGAGCTTATTATGATGTGGTAAGCGGTAAGGTAGAACTGATCTGCTAAGGCAATTTGATTAAAGTGAAAGAGCCTGTCCTTTATGGACAGGCTCTTTGTGTTTTTGATTATTTTTCTTGTGCCAACATAAGCCAAATTATTGGCAAAGGGTAATTATTGTCTTAAGGGTTAAATATCAACATCGCGAACACTGCAAACAAAACTAAGTGCATTACTCCCATAATAGGAGTGGTACGCTTACCTAAGAAGGTCATTAAACTGAGTAGTAAAGTGATGACAAATAGAATTGTTTCTGTACTATTCATTCCAAAGAGTACTGTTTTTCCAGTTATAAGGCCTACTATTAAGACCGATGGCACTGTTAAACCTACTGTAGAAACGAATGCGCCATGGCATAAGTTAATTGCGCGCTGAAACTCATTGTTTAAAGCGGCTTTAACTGCTGTCATCGATTCTGGTGTAAATACAATTATTGCAACTAATACTCCTCCTAAAAGGGTTGGAAGATTTGCTGATTGTATGCCGTAATCGACAACGACAGCCATATTATGTGACAGTAATACGATAGGTAGTATCATGCCGAGTAAGATAATTGAGCGCAACCATATCTCCTTGTTAGCTTTTGTTGTCGTTTTTTCAGAAATCACTTCTGTTGCTTGGTTTTGTTCTTGTAGTAATCTGTCTTTGTAGAGAATTTCCATAGACCCCGTTTTGGGCTGTACATAGAGGTGTTTGTATCCTTTCATTTGAAAAAACAAGAAGATACCGTATAAGAAAATAATAAACAAAGCCAATAGAATAGCTTGAGTATCACTAAACCTTCCTCCTCCAGCTCCTTGAATAAAATTAGGTAGCATCAATCCAATGCCTCCCAACATAATAATCATGGCGATATAGGACATGGTTCCTTGTGCGTTGTATTCTTGTTCACCATATTTTAACCCTCCCAATAGTATACATAAGCCGATTACTAAATTCATTATGATCATCATCACGGAGAAAATAGAATCTTTTCCGATAGTAGGATTTTCGCCAGGTCCTAACATTACAGCTGAAATAAGAATTACTTCTATGGAGACAATAGAGAGTGTTAGAATTAAAGTTCCATAGGGTTCTCCTAACTTGTGAGCTAATTCATCTGCTTCTTTAACTACTCCAAACGCTGCTCCTACAATGGTAAATAAAAGCACTAAAAACAGTGTACTCGCTAACCAAGGCGTTAAGCTTTCTCCTGTTATAGTGTTTCCGTAAAACAAGAATATAAATACAATTAACCAAATAGTTGCTAAGCGTACTTTAGTTTTCGTTGGAAAAATACTTGTTGAGTTTGCGTTTTTCATTGCATTATAATATTAAATAAATTTGGGTTTAGAACAGGTCAAAAGTATTACTTCTCATTATTTATGTACTTATCCTATGATAAATATTCTTTAGAAATAAGTGAAGGTGATTTTCTATTAATTTATTAGAAAGAGTAGATAAAAGCGAGCATTGTAAAAATATCAATATTTTGATAATACTCCAAGAGCTTAATTAGGAGACGGTTCAATAGAGTTAGGGGGGGAGGTGAGAAGTTTTCCTATACAGATTAGCTAAACTTTTTGCGTAGTCCCCAACTTTTGTTACTGATCCCTAACTTTCGCAATAAATTCCTTTTGAATACAAAAAATCCGTAAACACATAATATTTACGGATTCTATATTTTTCTATTATCGGGGTGGCAGGATTCGAACCACTCCTTGTAAATATCTTTAAATCAATCTATTGGCTTGTTTGTAAAAAACCAACTCACCTAATAGCTTACCTTAGTAAATTAGGTTAAAATCAAATATAATGATTTTAAATGTATTAAAAAAGTACTAAAAAGTTAAATAATCACCTGTTTTTTTGATTGATGGAAGCGAATATTTTAGTAAAAATATTAGTTTTAGCCTTTGTTTGTTTTTGTTTTATTTTTCGGTGTATTGTTGTGTTTATTTTATATTATTAGTTAACTAATTTAATTTGATGTATTTTGTTATGAAATGATATACTAGTTATGGTATTATGTGTTGTCGGGGTGTATATTTAGCTTTAATTATGTGTTTTTAGATTGAAATAAATAGACTTTTGTCTATTACAAAACATTTTTTTACTATGAATGTTTAGGTAATTGATTCTTATATCTTTACTTTATGTATTTTATGTTCAAATAATTGTTTTCTTATATTATAAATATTAATAAAGTTTTTATCTCCCTTATATTCCTCATTGCCATTTGCAAAACCTTCTTCTGTAATTTCATCTGGATAACAATTAATTACAGGTATAATAGAAGACTTAAACATATATTTTACGTGATCTATTAAATTGATGTCATTAATTTTTAATATTTTAAATAGTAAATCAATTTCTTTAGGATTAAATTGAAAATTGCCCATAGGAAATAAATGAATCGTGAAATAAGCACTATTAAAAGAGTGTTGTGATTTTTCTTCTTCTTGTTCCAGTTCCTTAAGCTCTTTTTGCATTACTAGTATCTTATTTGTGCTATCATCAATTTTCTCTTTTTCTTTAATGATCCATTCAACAAAGGTTCCTTCTTCTTTAGTGTAATTAATTTTTTTGATTAAAATTATAATTATCATATTGTTCTATGTAGGTGTCAAGAAGATTTAAAACTTCTAATATCTTTTCTTGATTTTTTATATTTTGATAGTATTCAAGTAAAACAGTTAGTGTAAATAATACATTTTCAGTGTGTTTATTGATTTAAAGTAAGATAATGTATCATTCACATTGTTTAAGACATTTGATAAAAATGTATCAGAAAGCTTTAAGTTTGTGATTCTGCGTACTAGGCAATCAAAGTGTATAATGAAACGACAGTATTTTATAGTACATATGTGATACGAAAAGTTTGAATTACCTTGTTTTGTCTGATGGCAAAGCTCTTCATATTGTTTACTAATTGTACCAAACTGCTGTTCTGCATATTCTACTTGATTTTGAACAAAAATGAATTAAACTTACTTTTAAAAAATTAATATATTTCTAATATTTCCCAAAAAAACACGTTGATTTAAAAATCTTATAGTATTATTTTTAATTTTATATCCTAGTCCAAATGAATAACCAAAATCTTCGTTAAAATCAAATATTTAAAGAACTATAGCTGTAATTTCACCATCTTTAAACTCTATATAATCATTATAAACAAAAATAGCAGTTTCTTCCTCAATATCTTCTTCTATAATTTCATGTGCAGTTTCTATTGCTTCTTCTAAGTCATCTGTAATTATTTTTTTCAACTTATTTCCTTCAGTATAAATATATGGACTAAAATCATTATTCTCTTGAATACTTTTAATCGCATATTCTTCTGCATCAACAACCATTTGTTGTAAATCTTTTCTAAGATCAGTAAAATTCATATTATTATTTTTTATTTTAATAGGAGGAGGTGTTTTTAATGCGTTTTCTAACGCTTTATTTGGTCCTTTACCTTTAAACACCCATTCTACATCCCAACCTTGTTCGGCAAGCTTTTTATCAAAATCAACCTCGTTTTTAATTTTTCAACTATAAGGTACTTCTTTAGACAAATAATCTTTGACTTCTATGGCTTTTTTATTACTAATATCTCCGATATCAAGTTTTCTTTCAAGAATACCAGATTCACTTCTTACTGCATTTCCTTTTGAATCAAGTTTCATAGGAAGTTCACGTTCTCCAAAACCAATCATTTTGTGATAATCATCAGCCATCTTATTACCTCTATTGGCATTTTTCATATTTGCATCATACTTATTACTCCATTTGTCATAATCTAATTTTCTTCCTTTTTTTGATATCTATCCCATCTGTTAGCTTTATGCCCAGGAGTACCAGGTTTTAATTTATTTTCAACCTTCGCATCTTTATCACTATGTGTTTCATTTCCATCAGGTTTCTTTTCTTTTGGTTTTTCTGCCTTAGGCTTAGTTTTAGGTGTAGGTTCATCAACATGACCTCCTTTGTTATCTGGTGAAACTGCTTTATGTCCAGGATCAGCAGGTTTAGTATGAACTCCTTCTGTAGCGTGATTTTTATTCTGAGTTGTTTTTCCACTACTATGAGGTTCATTAACAACATGATTTTTACCTGTTCCCTTACTTTTTCCACCTCCTAACAAAAGCATTCCTAAAGCACAGTAATCTTGCGTAGTTCCACCTGTAGTATAAATATTCTCTATAGCATTAATATCCGTAAAGGTAGATTTTTTACACCTTTTTTAAAATCATCTAAAGAGGCTTCTCCTGTTGTTCCATAGGTATCTAAATAAGCTGTAGTACCATCTAATACTTTATAGGTATTTCTACCAGTAATTCCAAGCCTTAAATTAGTTAAAAGGCTTCTAGGAGCTACTTTAACTAAATTGAGTGTTCCTTGTAGAAAACCTCTTCCACCTCCTGCAAATAGAGATCTAAAACCACCACCTGAAATTAATCCTCCACTCATTGCGATCATTCCACCTACCATAGCACCTTCTGCTACTCCTTTTATAAAATTAGATATACCTATAGCATAAGCTTGCGTCCACGTTTTTATATTAGGATTAAAAGAAATCTCGTCACCGAAAATTGGGCAAATCATGGTGTGATCTCCTGTTATGGTATCAATTCCAAATATAGTAAAATTACTTTTTGAGTCTTTCCATTTTTCTTACTTTAGCCACTAATTGCCCACAAAGTAAGCTTCCTATGACCGCTCCAAATGCCGCTCCAGCTATTGCGCCAATAAGTACTAAAGCTGCTCTACCAGTGGCTACTACAGCTACAGTTATTATTGCAGCTAAAATAGCTGCCACTAGCATTAATTTTTTACAACTAAAATCATCAAAGCTACTTGTAGCGGTGTTACTCTTAAGGATATATTTCTCACCCTTTTTATTTTTAACTTTTTCTTGAGTAGATTGATATTGAGCAGGCATTAATCCCCCAGTACACTCCCAAAAGTCTTTTTCTGTTATTGTTTTATTTCCCATAGTAACTATTCTATACGTGTCTGTACGATATCACGTTTATACCAATATAGTCTACAGCGATATTTTGAATATATAATCAAAGCTAATCCTAGCTGACGAGTAACTTTATCATCTCCAACTCTAATAGCTTTTTTTAATAGAAATGTATATTTACAACTATAAGTTTTTAATACTTGTCTCATATCAGTCTATTATTAATGAATTACTTGATCTTGGCGGTTGTTTTTGCTGCTCTAATGTACTGTTTAGTAAAACATTTCCTAAGGTTTGGTAGCTATCCTCAACCATTTCTAAATCATACTAATACTTTGCATACAAGAAGTTAGTATCTACTATTTCTGATTTAATGATTTTTCCTAATAGCACTTGATTCTTATCTCCTAAGTGGTATTGAGCTTCATCTTTTAGAATAGCTTTTTTATTTTCTAAATCAATATGCATAAAATTTTCATAAGCCTTATTAAACCATTTTTTATATAAAGATTCAGCTAATTTACCCTCTTGTTTTACTATCTTGGTTTTATCTTTTAATTCATTTAAACTTAAGTGATTGGATATCCAAAGTAACTTATCACAATAATGCTATGCTATATGGAGAGTATCTGGTTAGTGAGATGGATATAATAATAGGAGAGAACATAATACTTTTTTAAGAGCTCTAGTACAGGAATAATGTTTTTAGGTAAAAAATAATTATAATCTCTTTTATACTTATTTAATTAATTCTTTTTGTAATTTTATTTTAAAATGGCATAATATTTGAATATTTATAACAATAAAAAGTAAATCTATTTTTTTTAACTCTTAAAAAATAATTCATCTTAAAGGATAATAAAATTCTTTAGAAGAATAAGAAAAAAGACAACAACCTTAAAAAGACTAGTTAATGAAAAGAAAATTATTACCACTATCATTTCTGTTTGTCTCAAGCTTAGCTATGGCACAGGTAGGAATAGGTACAAAAAATCCGGATAAATCAGCGATGCTTGAAGTAGTAGCGTCGACTAATGACTTAAAAGGTATTTTAATACCAAGAATACCTTTAAAAACTCTTACAGATAGTTCTTTTGTCAATAAGGGTAATGTAGCAAATAGTTTATTGGTTTTTAATATTACTGAAAATGATGAGCTTAGACCAGGGTACTACTATTGGTTTGAGACAGGTTGGTTACGTATAATTACAGATCAAGATGAAGCTTATAGAGATATTCTTAAAAATGAGGAATTTGCGGTGAATGATAATGAGCAAAATCTTTACTTAAAAGACTCTAAAGGTAATATTGTATCGGTTCCTTTAAAAGATGTAAATATATTAACATCTTTGATAAGTCAGAGTAATGGACAGTATGTATATACTGCAGAAGATGGTAGTCAAACTACTATAGATGTTATCGGAGATGTAACAAATAACTTTGAA
>NZ_WMJX01000005.1 GCF_009711045.1 Myroides albus
TCAAAATAGACTAATAGCTTAAGTCGAACTCACGTTATTATAATTCAATTGTGTTTTATTGTTCTTTTCAAAACATCTTCCCCTGTCTTCGTAAATGATCGCGTTGTAGACATGGAAAAAATTACTCATCTAAATCAGCGAATAGATAATATTGCTACAATCTACACTAAGAAAAGAGATACTATTTATCCATTTAATCCCAATTTTATTTCTGACTTTAAAGGCTATTCACTTGGCATGTCTATAGAGGAAATAGATCGTTTATTGTCATTTAGAGCAGAGAACAAATACGTAAATTCCGCACAAGAGTTTCAATCGGTTACAAGAGTTTCGGACGAATGGTTGAAAAAATATAGTGTTTATTTCAAGTTCCCTGATTGGGTGTCTAATCCGAAGCCAAAAGTGAACTATGCAAAGTACAAGGAGGAAAAAGAGAAGGAAATCACACCTACTTGTATCAATGAAGCAACAGAGGAACTTCTGCAAAAAGTAAGAGGAATAGGACCCTATTATGCAAGTAAAATTGTAAAGGATAGGGAAAAGTACGGAGGATATGTTCATATGGATCAGTTGAGATTTGTGTATGGTCTGAATGATGAAACGATTAGTGAATTATTTAAATATTTTAAGGTTTTTACTGCTCCAAATGTCGAAAAGATTAATGTAAACGAAGCATCTATTAATGAATTGAAAAAATTACCCTATTTAAATTATTATATCGCAAGAGAGATCGTTAAATATAGAAGTATGCAAGAGGATTTTGTTAATAAGGAACAATTAAGGCAAATCGAAAACTTCCCCCTTGACAAAATTGACATAATTAGTTTATATTTGAAATTCACGAATTAAAACTATCAACCATGAATTTTGAATACAATGAAACGCAAGCGATGATTGCTCAATCAATAAGAGACTTTGCTGAGCAACATATTCGCCCATATATAATGGAGTGGGATGAAGCGCAAATATTTCCTGTCGACTTATTTAAAAAGTTAGGAGAAATGGGATATATGGGTGTTTTAGTTCCAGAGGAGTACGGTGGATCTGGGTTAAATTATCATGAATATATCACTATTGTAGAGGAGATTTCTAAAGTAGACTCGTCTATTGGTTTATCAGTAGCAGCACATAATTCACTGTGTACAAATCACATTCTTTCTTTTGCCAATGAAGAACAAAAGAAAAGATGGTTACCTAAATTAGCGACAGCGGAGTGGATCGGTGCATGGGGATTGACAGAGCATAATACTGGATCTGATGCAGGAGGGATGAGTACTACAGCTGTAAAAGATGGTGATCACTGGATTTTAAATGGAGCAAAGAACTTTATCACTCACGCGATCTCTGGTAACGTTGCAGTAGTTATCGTTCGTACAGGAGAGAAAGGTGATTCTCACGGGATGACAGCTTTCGTAGTAGAGAAAGGTACACCAGGATTCTCTAGTGGTAAGAAAGAAAATAAATTAGGAATGCGTGCATCTGAGACTGCAGAACTTATCTTTGATAACTGTCGCGTACCTGATGCTAACCGTTTAGGAGAAGTAGGAGAAGGGTTTATTCAAGCGATGAAAGTATTAGATGGAGGGCGTATCTCTATTGGTGCATTATCATTAGGTATTGCTAAAGGAGCTTATGAAGCAGCATTAAAATACTCAAAAGAGAGAGTTCAATTCGGAAAACCAATTAGCCAATTCCAAGCTATCGGTTTTAAATTAGCGGATATGGCTACAGAGATTGAGTGTTCTGAGCTATTATTACACAAAGCAGCTTTTTTAAAGAACAACAACAAACCGATGACTAAGATTGGAGCTATGGCGAAGATGTATGCGTCTGAAGTATGTGTGAAAGTATCTACAGAAGCGATCCAGATCCACGGTGGATATGGATATACTAAGGACTTCCCAGTAGAGAAGTTCTTCCGTGATTCGAAGTTGTGTACGATCGGAGAAGGAACTACAGAGATTCAAAAATTAGTTATCTCTCGTAATATTTTAAAAGACTAATCAGATTAGATGATATAGAAGAAAGGGAAGCTACTGAGCTTCCCTTTTTTGTTGTCGTTCGTGAAAGGCTGTTGCCATAAGGCTTAAAGCGCCATCCCCCACTATATTACACGCAGTGCCAAAACTGTCTTGTAGTGCGAATATGGTTAATACTAATGCTATCCCAGTATCATCGAAGCCTAGCATAGAGGTTATTAATCCTAAAGATGCCATTAGCGCTCCGCCAGGTACACCAGGTGCTCCTAAGGCAAATATACCTAGTAAAAGCACAAAGAGAATCAATGTACTAATATCAGGTAAATGCCCATAAAGGACTAAGGATACGGTCATCACAAAGAAGGTCTCTGTAACCATAGCACCACATAAATGTACATTCGAGAAGAACGGAATAGTGAAGTTCGTAATCTCTGGCTTTAATACCTTGCTCTTATGTGCTGATTGCAGTGCTACACCTAAGCTAGCCGCTGAAGACATCGTCCCTAATGCTGTTAGATAGGTCGGTCCATAATGTCTGAGTACTTCCCATGGGTTCTTTTTAGCGTACAGACCTGCGATCGTGTATAAGATGGTGATCCATACGATATGAGCTAAAATCACGATGATAATCACGATTAAGAAGATAGGTAATTGGGACTGTATGCTGCCTACATAACTAAGCAAAGCAAAATTACAGGCAATGTATAAGGGTAATAGGGGAACTAGTACTCTATTGACTAAGAGTAACACGATCTCTCTAAAGTGATCGAAGGCTACTTCTAATGGTTTAGACTGTGTCCATAGAATACCTAAACCTATCATGAGTGCAAGTACTAAGGAAGTCATCACATCGAATATAGGTGGAATGTCTAGTTTAAAGAGCATCTCTGGTAATGTTCTTCCCGTAGTAGCAGTAGAGGGTATGTCTAGCCAAGGTAATATAGTGTATCCTAATGAACCACTGAATAACCCTGCTCCGACACTCGATATATAAGCTATAGCTAAGGAAAACCCTATAATAACAGAGGACTTCTGATCTAGCTTAGCAATAGACGATACGATAAATCCTAAGATAATTAAGGGGACTAAAAATAAGATGAGTTGCCCTAAAATATGTTTTGTAGATAAGATGACTTGAAGTAGAATATCATTTAGATAAGGCCCTACTAATAGACCGATGATTACTCCTGATAGTAGCCTAACGATAGTATTGTTTACTAATTTCTTTAGCATAATATAGAGGTATAAAAAAGGGAAAGCACAGGCCTTCCCTCATTATCTTTATTTATCACTGTATTTTGTTACCATAAGGCTAAGTGCTCCATCTCCTGTAATATTACACGCGGTACCGAAGCTATCTTGTAATGCAAATATCGTTAAGGTCAGTGCGATACCAGCATCGTCAAAACCTAGTACTGAAGCAATGATACCTAATGAGGCCATTACAGTACCTCCTGGTACACCAGGTGCTCCGATAGCGAAGATACCTAATAGTAGTACGAATAAGATCATTGTCCCCATAGTTGGCAATCCGCCATATAATACTTGAGATACGGTCATCACAAAGAATACTTCTGTCAATACTGATCCACATAAGTGTATATTAGAGAAGAACGGTATAGTGAAGTTCGTGATCTCAGGCTTCAGTACTTTACTCTTGTGTGCAGACTGTAGTGCTACACCAAGAGAAGCCGCTGAAGACATCGTACCTACTGCTGTTAGATAAGCAGGAGGATAATGTTTAATTACTTCCCATGGATTCTTCCCAGAGTATATTCCCGCTATCGTATACAACACACCTAACCAAATGAAGTGTGCTACTATCACGATAAGTATCACAGTTAAGAACACAGGTAGCTGTGACTGTATAGACCCTTCATAGCTAAGTAATGCAAAGTTCGCCATGATATAGAATGGCAATAGTGGGACTAATACTCTATTCACTAATAACAATACGATATCTTTAAACGAATCGAAGGCACGCTCTAATGGTTTAGATTCTGTCCATAGAATACCGATACCGATCATTAAGGCAAGTGTCAGAGAAGTCATCACTCCGAATACAGGTGGAATGTCTAACTTAAAGAGCATTTCAGGTAATTCTTTCAGTGTCTCTACATTTTTCTCTATCTGTAAGTGAGGGATAATATTAAAACCTAATGTACTACTAAAGAATCCTGCTCCGATACTAGATAAGTAAGCAATAACAATAGAGAAACCGATTATGCTAGTCTTTCCCTTATCCAGTTTAGCGATAGAGGATACAACAAATCCCAAGATGATAAGAGGAACTAAGAATAAGATTATCTGCCCCAAGATATGTCTTGTAGATAGTGTTATCTG
This sequence comes from Myroides albus, assembly GCF_009711045.1. Lineage (GTDB taxonomy): Bacteria > Bacteroidota > Bacteroidia > Flavobacteriales > Flavobacteriaceae > Flavobacterium > Flavobacterium album_A. The sequence continues at coordinate 4,323 of NZ_WMJX01000005.1, forward strand.
TAAAAGACTATCTGTAAGGTATGGACCAATTAATAACCCTGCTATTACGCCTAAAAGAAGTTTTACTATTGTATTACTAAAGAATTTCTTCATGTTCTGACACCTATATTTTTGATTAAAGTACTAAATTATTCAAAGCAAAGATATTTATAAACCTTGTTTTTTATTAGTCATTTTCAGAATATACCATATATATGGTAGTGGAGGTGGCACGGTATAATATAGGATGTTCGTAATGATATGTTTTTCTGGATATAGTTTGGTTCGGAGACAGATTTAGTATCGTTCGCAAAAGGGGTCTTTATCCTACTAAATACCGAGGTTTTTCCGAACAGCTTCCGAACAAAGTGCTTAGTAAGGCGTAACAGATTTCTTATAAGCCTTGTCAATAAAGAGGTGATAAGGATTATCGTTTTTTTTATGGTTATAAGTTAGCAAGAATAAATAAGCATCTCAAGATGCCTAGCTATAGTTTATACACATCACTAAAACTGAGAACCGTTAACCGAAAACTGTTAATTAATCTCCGTTCGCGCAGTAAATACTCCCATTCACGCACTCATTTTTTCAGAAGTTGTGTTGTCAGATTACGTTTGTGATAGAATTAATCAAGAAAAAGATGAGAACACTACTATGTTTGTTATTAACCTTATGTGTAGGTGCTGTGCAGGCACAACAGATTCTGCTATCGGGTACAGTGGTAAACGATAAGAATAAACCAATCGAGAATGTGAATGTGTACCTTGAAGATAGCTTCGAGGGAGCATTGACTGATGCGAAAGGGTATTTCAGTTTTATAGTTACAGATACAGTAGTGAGTGGTGTGCTGAAGTTAATGCATGCACAGTATGGCAATCTCGATGTAGAAATCAATACAAAGGAGAATTATAATGAACATTTTGTGTTAAGTAGTCAAGATGAGGTGATGGGAGAAATCCTTATCATCGCGAATAGCAAGAATAAAAGAGAACGCGCAGAGAGTATTGGGTTAAATGCAATGGATGTAGTGAGTACTGCTGGGAGTCCCGGTAATATTATGGGAGTACTAAGTACCATGCCAGGGGCGCAGACGAATGGAGAGGATGGGAGACTACTGATACGTGGAGGTAGAGCAGAGGAGAGTGGTATATTCGTCAATGGTGTAAGAGTGTTTCAGCCTTATACTTCTTCTGTAGGTAATGTACCTGTGCGCTCTAAGTTTAATCCGTTTCTGTTTAAGGGAATATCTTTCTCAGCAGGGGGGTATAGTGCAGAGTTTGGAGATGCGTTATCGGGAGTATTACAGTTAGATACATCAGATGAGATAGATCCATCGCGTAGAGACTACTCTATCTCTACTGTAGGAGGGAGCTTCGCACAGACACATCAGTGGGGCAAGAACTCACTGTCGTATAGTCTAAACTATCTAAACTTAGGAGCCTATACTGCAGTGGTAAAGCAGCGATATAATACTAAAAAACCTTTCTCTACAGCTTCTGGGGAGATGATGTATAAGCGCGAGATTAAGGATGGTGGATATAAACTATATACTGCTGTGGACTTCTCTACCATCAAGTATGAGCAAGAGATACAGCCAAGTAATCGAGTAGATACACTAGGCTTTAAGTCGAGTAATGTGTATATGAATAGTGTGTTCTTTAAGAAGCTTACTCCTTATATGCGACTTGATATTGGTACAGGGTTAGGGTATATGGATTATACAGGAGATAGCAATGATCTGAGCTTAAAGAAGATTAGTTGGGATGTGAATCAGAAGGTGAAGTTTTCTTATCAGTGGAATGGGCAGTTTCTGTCTTTTGTAGGGGTAGATGTACAGGCTTCTAAATTAGATTTGACGAGAAGTGAAGGGAGTAGAGCAGAAGCCTTTGGTACAGATACTAATAGATGGGCACTGTTTTTTGAGAACAATTGGAAGATAACGTCAGACTTGTCATTGAGGGCAGGTTTGAGAACGAGTAAGTATTCAGAAATATCAGATTGGACAGTAGAGCCACGTGCGATGTTGACTTATCAGGTGACACCTAAGCATCAGATGTCTTTTTCGTATGGGGTGTTTAATCAGGCTGTGAACTTAGAGCAGTCATTAGCAGTGAAACAAGAAGACTGGATGCAGGCTAACCATTATATACTGAACTATACTTATGAGTTTAGAAAGCGTCTATTGAGAGCAGAGATGTTCTATAAAGATTATAGTAAGTTGCTCTTAACGCCATTAGGTAAGCCAAGTGAGTATGCACAGTTAGGAGAGGGATATGCAAAGGGATTTGACTTGTTTTGGAAAGATAATATCACGTTTAAGAATTTTAGCTATTGGGTAACTTATACTTATATAGACTCTCAACGCAAAGAGATGTATTGGAACGAATGGATACAGCCGTCTTATGTAGTAAAGCACAACTTCTCTGTGGTGACGAAGTACTGGATAGATCAATGGAAATCTCAGGTGAGTATGACGTATAACTACAGTAGTCCACGTCACTTCTACGATATGAATACTACTAATAAAACTACTTATGAGAGTAGTCCGATACACAATGTGAGTATGAGTTGGGCTTATCTATTCAGTGGGCAAAAGATAGTGTACTTATCAGTAGATAATTTGTTAGGTAGAAATCCTGTATACGCTTATCAGTTTAATCAACGTGGAGGACAACCAGATGTAACGAATGCCTCTGCGAAGCGATTTATATATGTAGGATTTATGTGGACGATAAGTGCAGATAAAAAGAAGAACCAATTGGAGAATTTGTAAAACAACAATACAAACAGTAGAGACATTGGAAACAACAGTTCGCGCAGTTCGTTTTTTAAGGGTTTAATCGTCAGTGTAGATTTATTGTGTAATTAAATAATTAGAAAGATGAGAAAGTTATTAATTTTATTATTCGGTGTATTTAGTGTAGTGAGTTTCGGACAATCTAAATACGAAGCAGGAATGCAAAAAGCGATGCAACAATGGCAAAGTGGGCAATCGAAAGAGGCAGTGGCTATGTTAGACCGTATAGCGATGTCTGATAAAGAGAACTGGATACCGGTGTACTACAAGGTGCTTATTAGTATCACAGGAGGGTTTAGTAATCCACAGGCTGATGCCGTAGAAGATATCGTGATGGCTAATCGCGTACTAATAGACCAATGGTTAGAAACAGGGGGAAGCGAGTGGTATGTACTGAAGGGAATGAATGAGACACTAGAGTTGATTACAGATCCGATGAATAAGGGGATGGTGCAGACTCCAATTATCAATAAAGCGTATGATAAGGCGATAGAGTTAGACCCTACTAATCCGAGAGCAGTGTATTCTGTGGCAAGTTTTCAGATTAATAGTGCTAAGTTTATGAAAGTAGATATGGATTATTACTGTAAGATGCTAGAGAAGTCGATAGAGCTATTCGATAAACAGGAGAGTGATGTGCCATTCTATCCATCATGGGGAAAAGATTGGGCATTAAAAACACAAGAAATGTGTAAAGTGAAGTAAATTAGATGAGTTTGTAGTAAATTAGTATATGAAAAAAGTAGAAATGAATGTTAATTGGCGTAGACATATTGTATTGGCCTGTAGTATATCGGTACTGATCAGTTTGGTTATTTCGTATTTTACTTTTCGTAATAGCGAGTTAAGCTTGGGTGAGCTATTGATAAATTATCGTTTTTTGAAAAATACGTTTTTGTCTTTTGTATTGTCGATGTTGATTTACGCAGCTAATGTATTAACGAGTGCATGGGTGTGTAGGGTAATGGATAAACGAGATGCTAAAAATGAAATAGCTATGAGTAAGATTACTCGTAACGCTGTTTTTTTTGTCAATGGCATTTTGACATCTATAGTTTCTTATTACTTATTCTTGGCGCTAATTTTGAATTTATTTTATAGCTTGTCTTTTAAAGCTTTCTTTCTTGGGCAACATTTAAGTTTTGGCAATTTTTTAGGAGCATTGTTATTAAGTACTTTTATTTTGCTTATTGTGTTTACGTTTGCCTATCACGATGAACTTAGGTTGTTAGAATTAAAGAATAGAGAGATGGAGATAGAGCTACAAAAAAGTCAAATAGAAGGGATGAAAGAACAACTGTCTCCCCATTTCTTGTTTAACAATATGAATGTACTCATCAGTACAATCCAAGAAGATCCAGTAAAGGCAGAACAGTTTGCCCGTTCGTTCTCTAAGATATATAGATATGTATTAGAGAAGTTAGATTATCCCTTGTGTAACTTATCTGACGAAGTATCTTTTATAAGAGATTATGTCTATCTACTCAATGTGAGATATGATAATGCAATAGCATTTAGCATTAGTGAAGAGGTGATGAAGTATGATGATGTAGAAGTGCCTACCTTGAGTTTGCAACTATTGATTGAAAATGTAGTAAAGCACAATGTAATTCCTTCGGAGGGAAGTATTAGAGTAGAATTGCGTATAGAAGAAGGAGGGTTAGTACTGTGGAATGAAAAATATGCTAAGCCCAAAGAAGTGTATTCATCTGGACTGGGATTACAGAATTTGTCTAAGCGCAATAAGTTAATGGTGAAGCAAGATATTGAGATAAGTGATTTGGAAGATAGTTTTAGTGTTAGAATTCCTTTAGTTAGAATAGAGAGTTGATGAAAATAGTAATTATAGAAGATGAGAAACCTGCAGCGAGACTGCTGACAAGAGAGCTGGAGAAGTTAGGATTCGAGGTACAGCAGATATTGTATTCTGTAGGAGAGGCTATACTTTGGTTGATGCAACATGAGCATCCAGATTTGATATTTGCTGATATACAGTTAGCAGATGGATTATCTTTAGAGATATTCGAGCAAGTAGAGGTTAAGAGCGCTATTATCTTTGTCACAAGTTTTGATCATTATGCGATTAAGGCATTTAAGCTAAATAGCATTGATTATTTATTAAAACCGATAGAGCCAATAGAGTTGTTGGGTGCTATTAATAAATACAAGGCACAACAACGCAGTACAACACAGACGGTAGAGAGCCTCAGACACAGTATAGGGGGGAGTAACTATGCAAAACGGCTGATGATAAAAGTGGGAATGCAGATAAAGATGGTGTTGGTGGATGAGGTAGTATGTTTTTATAGAGAGGATAGAGGAGTATATATTTCGACAGTGGAAGGTAAGACTCATCTGTTAGATGAGGAGTCTCTAGAGGCTGTTATTAAAACGGTTAGTCCGAAGAAGTTCTTTCGGGTGAATAGATCTCAAGTAGTGAGCATCGATTATATAGAACAGATTATACAATTATCTACTTCTCGGTTAAAACTAACGATGAAGAATTATACAGCTGAGGTGATTGTGAGTAGAGAAAGAGTGGGTGAATTTAAGAGCTGGTTAGCGGAGAATTAGTTAGAAGTAAAACGAAAAATGCTGATGCTGAATAAAAAAAGTTGTTTTTTTATTGTGTTAGATAAAAAAAGCTTTACTTTTGCACCACTAAATGAGAGGAGGTGTATGAAAACATGTTGATCATTCCAATTAAAGACGGAGAAAATATCGATAGAGCACTAAAGCGCTATAAAAGAAAATTTGACAGAACTGGGACATTACGTCAGTTAAGATCTCGTCAGCATTTCACGAAACCGTCTGTACAAAAAAGAGACAAAATGCAAAAAGCTGCATATATCCAACACTTAAGAGATTCAGTAGAAATCTAAGATAGGGTTGTGAATAAAAAGCTAACCGTTGTAATAAAGTATTAACTTTGTTGCAACGGTTTTTTTATGGAAGAAAGTTTACAGAGATTTTTAGCGTATTTAGACAAGGAAAAGAATTATTCAGACAAGACGATTATTGCTTATAAGCGAGATATCGAATCTTTTATGGCTTTTTTGGAAGTCGAATGTGTGAGTTATAAGGAGGTAACTTATGATCAGGTTAGAGGCTGGTTGGTAGGGCTTGCAGAATCCGGTATTCAAAATAGATCTATTAATCGAAAGGTTAGTGCATTGCGCAGTTATTATAAATTCCTGATGCAGGTAAAAGAAGTTGAGTTGAATCCTCTTCAACTGCATCGCTCGTTGAAAGTGAAAAAGAGATTACAGTTGCCTTATAGTAAACAAGAGATTGAATTGGTGAGGGAAAGATTAGTTGCGGAAGAAGGATTTGATAGTTTGAGGGATTTGGTTATTGTAGAGTTGTTATATGGGTTGGGGTTGCGCCGAGCAGAGTTGGTAAACTTGAAAGTGAATGATATTGACTTCGACTTGCATCAAGTGAGAGTTGTGGGAAAAGGCAATAAGCGAAGAAATATACCAATGATAATGGAGTTAGAAGAATTGTTGAAAAGGTATATTAAAGTTAGGGATTTGGAAGTGAGTGAGATAGCTTGTGGAGGAGAGTTATTACTAAATAAAAGGCGGAATAAAATTGATGAAATGTTTGTTTATGGCGTAATAAATCGCTACTTTAGTGATACAACAAGTAAGGAAAAGAATAGTCCTCACGTGTTGAGACATTCGTTTGCAACTCATTTATTGGAGAATGGAGCGGATATAAATTCAATTAAAGAATTAATGGGGCATGAAAGTTTGTCAACTACACAAATGTATGCGCAAGTCAATTTATCTGAATTGAAGAAAGTGTATAAGGCGACACATCCCCGAACGAAGAAGAATAAAGATTAACCTTTAAAATCGTTAGTTATGAAAGTAAACATTCAGGCTGTAAATTTCAATGTAGATCGCAAGTTGGTAGATTTTGTCAATGAGCGTTTGGCTAAAGTGGAAAAATTTTATGATAAAGTAGTTTCAGTTGATGTTTTTCTAAAATTAGAGAACTCTAGTGATAAGGAAAACAAAACGGCAGAGATGAAATTGTTGGTGCCAGGTGATGAGATGATAGTGAAAAAAACAAGTAAAAGTTTTGAAGAGAGTGTGGACTTAGGAGCCGACGCTTTAGAGCGTTTAGTTGTGAAATTCAAAGAAAAACAGAAGTTATAATAATTGAAAAAAATAAGTAAATTGTTTTTTTTAATCAATAAAATATATACATTTGCAGTCCGTTAGAAATAGCGGACTTTTTCTATTGAGTCAATTGCCGGTGTAGCTCAGCTGGCTAGAGCAGCTGATTTGTAATCAGCAGGTCGTGGGTTCGAGTCCCTCCATCGGCTCAAGGAAAAGCAATATCAAACACAGTTTGAGGGGAGATACTCAAGCGGCCAACGAGGACGGACTGTAAATCCGTTGGGAAACCTTCGCAGGTTCGAATCCTGCTCTCCCCACCACTAAATATAAGAGACAAAAGCCGGTGTAGCTCAGGGGTAGAGTGCTTCCTTGGTAAGGAAGAGGTCACGGGTTCAAATCCCGTCATTGGCTCAGGTTTTTTTATTATATTTGAACACTAATTATATAACTAAGATTAAATTATTAAATCATGGCAAAGGAAACTTTTGATCGTTCGAAGCCGCACTTAAACATCGGTACTATCGGACACGTTGACCACGGTAAAACTACTACTACAGCTGCTATTACTAAAGTATTAGCTGATGCAGGATTCTCTGAGGCTCGTTCATTTGATTCAATTGATAACGCTCCAGAAGAAAAAGAGCGTGGTATTACAATTAATACTTCTCACGTAGAGTACCAAACAAAAAACCGTCACTATGCGCACGTTGACTGTCCAGGTCACGCGGATTACGTGAAAAACATGGTTACTGGTGCTGCTCAAATGGATGGTGCTATCTTAGTAGTTGCTGCTACTGATGGACCAATGCCACAAACACGTGAGCACATCCTTTTAGGACGTCAGGTAGGTATTCCAAGAATCGTTGTATTCTTAAACAAAGTTGACTTAGTTGATGATGCTGAGTTATTAGAGCTTGTTGAGATGGAAGTAAGAGATTTATTATCTTTCTACCAATACGATGGTGATAATGGACCAGTAGTTAAAGGTTCTGCTTTAGGAGCTTTAAACGGAGAGAAACAATGGGTTGATGCATTATTAGAGTTAATGGAAGAAGTTGACAACTGGATCGAAGAGCCAGTACGTGATAACGAGAAACCATTCTTAATGCCAGTAGAAGACGTATTTACAATTACAGGACGTGGAACTGTTGCTACAGGACGTATCGAAACTGGAGTTGCTAATACAGGAGATGCTGTTGAAATCATCGGTATGGGAGCTGACAAATTAACTTCTACAATTACAGGAGTTGAGATGTTCCGTAAAATCTTAGACCGTGGAGAAGCTGGAGATAACGTAGGTTTATTATTGAGAGGTATTGACAAAACTGATATCCGTCGTGGTATGGTTATTTGTAAACCAGGTTCAGTAAAACCACACGCTAAATTCAAAGCTGAGGTTTATATCTTGAAAAAAGAAGAAGGTGGACGTCACACTCCATTCCATAACAACTACCGTCCTCAATTCTACGTTCGTACAACTGACGTAACTGGAACAATCCAATTACCAGAAGGAACTGAGATGGTTATGCCTGGGGATAACTTAACTATCACTGTTGAGTTGTTAAGCCCAATCGCTTTATCAGTAGGTTTACGTTTCGCTATCCGTGAAGGTGGTAGAACAGTAGGTGCTGGTCAGGTAACTGAAATTTTAGACTAATTTATTAGTATAAATAAATTTTAAAGTCAGCGGGACTACCGCTGACTTTTATTAACAAACGGGTGTAGTTCAAGGGTAGAATAGCGGTCTCCAAAACCGTTGATGGGGGTTCGAATCCCTCCACCCGTGCAAAAAAGATTTATCATGAAAGTTTTTAATTACATATCAGAGTCTTTTACAGAACTTAAAACAAATGTAACTTGGTCACCATGGTCGGATGTACAACGTTATACAATTATTGTAGCTATTTTTGCAGTATTGTTTTCGCTGGCAACTTGGGGTGTGGATACACTTTTTGCAGATTTGTTAGGTATATTCTATAAATGGGCTAAAGCATAAGAAAAAATATTATGGCTGATACAAGCGTAAAAAAATGGTATGTAATCAGTACAGTCAGCGGACATGAATTGAAGGTTAAGAATTATATCGAAACTGAGATTGCTCGCTTAGGACTTTCTGATTATCTATCTCAAGTCTTAGTGCCTACCGAGAAGGTTGTTAGTGTTACTAAAGATGGAAAAAAGAAAACGACAGAACGTGTATATTTTGCAGGATATGTTTATATCGAAGCTAATTTAACAGGTGAAGTTCCTCACGTTATTAAATCAATACCAAGTGTAATTGGTTTTTTAAGCGAGAAAAAAGGAGGAGAGCCATTGCCAGTTAGAGAGGCTGAAGTTAATCGTATCTTGGGAAGAGTAGACGAGCTTTCTGTTAAAGTTGACATGGGTGTTATACCATTCAAAGAAGGAGAGAATGTAAAAGTGATTGATGGTCCATTTAATGGATTTGATGGAGTTGTTGAAAAGATTAACGAAGAAAAACGCAAGTTGGAAGTTATGGTTAAGATTTTCGGAAGAAAGACTCCATTAGAGTTGACTTTTACGCAAGTTGAAAAATTATAATGTTACATATAAACGCATCTTGCTTCCAAAAGAGATGTGCTAAATTTTTGAAAAATGGCAAAAGAAATTAGTAAAGTAGTTAAACTACAAGTTAAGGGAGGTGCTGCGAACCCATCGCCACCGGTTGGACCTGCTTTGGGGGCTGCTGGAGTTAATATCATGGAGTTCTGTAAGCAATTTAATGCTAGAACACAAGATAAACCTGGCAAAGTGTTACCAGTACAAATTACTGTGTACAAAGACAAATCTTTTGATTTTGTTGTTAAAACGCCACCTGCTGCTGTTCAATTATTAGAGGCTGCGAAAGTGAAATCTGGATCTGGAGAGCCAAATAGAAAAAAAGTAGCTAGCGTAACTTGGGATCAAGTTCGTGCTATTGCAGAAGATAAAATGCCTGACTTAAATGCATTTACAGTTGAAGCAGCTATGAGTATGATAGCTGGTACTGCAAGATCTATGGGTATATCAGTAACAGGAAATGCTCCTTTTTAATTGTAAAAGAAAGAAGAAATGGCAAAATTAACGAAAAAGCAAAAAGAAGCAGCTGCTAAGATCGAGAAGAACAGATTATATTCTTTAACTGATGCATCTGCGTTGATTAAAGAAGTTGCATCTGCAAAATTTGACGAATCTGTAGATATCGCTGTGCGTTTAGGTGTAGATCCTCGTAAAGCTAACCAAATGGTTCGTGGAGTTGTAACTTTACCACACGGAACAGGTAAAGACGTTAGAGTATTAGCATTAGTAACTCCTGATAAAGAAGCGGAAGCTACTGCAGCTGGAGCTGACTATGTAGGACTTGACGATTATTTACAAAAAATTAAAGATGGTTGGACAGATGTTGATGTTATCATCACTATGCCTGCTGTAATGGGTAAATTAGGTCCTTTAGGACGTGTTTTAGGTCCAAGAGGTTTAATGCCTAACCCTAAGACTGGTACAGTAACTATGGACGTTGCGAAAGCAGTTCAAGAAGTGAAAGCTGGTAAAATCGATTTTAAAGTTGATAAAACTGGAATTGTTCACGCGGCTATCGGAAAAGCATCTTTTGATGCTGAGAAAATCGCAGACAACGCAGCTGAATTAATTCAAACATTAATCAAATTAAAACCAACTGCAGCTAAAGGTACTTATATCAAGTCTATTCATATATCTAGTACTATGAGCCCTGCTATTGCTTTAGATCCTAAAGCAGTATAATTGGTAGATAAAAATTACACGTATGACTAGAGAACAAAAAGCAGTAGCGATAGAGGATTTAAAAGCTAAATTAGCTGATAATAACATTATTTACATCGCTGATATTTCGGGATTAAATGCAGAGGTTACTTCTGGATTAAGAAAAGCTTGTAACAAAGCTGGAATTAAGTTAGAGGTTGTTAAAAACACATTGCTTGCAAAAGCTATGGAATCTTCTGATAAGAACTATGAAGAGCTTCCTTCTACTTTAAAAGGAAATAGCGCTATTATGTTTGCTGAAGTAGCTAATGCTCCAGCAAAAGTTATTAAAGATTTCCGTAAAAAAGGTGACAAACCTCTTTTTAAAGGAGCTTACATCAACGAAGAAATTTATGTTGGAGATAACTTATTAGATACATTAGTAGCTATTAAATCTAAAGAAGAAGTTATTGCAGAAATCATTGGATTACTACAATCTCCAGCTCAAAGAGTTATTTCAGCTCTACAAAATCAATCAAAAGACGAAGAATAGTATATCTATTGAAAGTCTTTCATTGTTCACATAACGAACGCACATTAATAAATTATATTTTTACAAATCATTAAAAGATAGAAAAATGGCAGATTTGAAACAATTCGCAGAACAATTAGTTAACTTAACAGTTAAAGAAGTTAACGAATTAGCAACTATATTAAAAGACGAGTACGGAATCGAACCAGCTGCTGCAGCAGTAGTTGTTGCTGGTGGTGCTGACGGTGGTGCTGCTGAAGAGCAAACTGAATTTACAGTTGTATTGAAAGAGGCAGGAGCTTCTAAATTAGCTGTAGTTAAAGCTGTTAAAGAATTAACAGGTTTAGGATTAAAAGAAGCTAAAGATATCGTAGATTCTACACCAGCTAACATCAAAGAAGGAGTTTCTAAAGATGAGGCTGAAGGTCTTAAAAAATCATTAGAAGAAGCTGGAGCTGTAGTTGAGCTTAAATAAGCTTTCTTTCTAAAATATTCTAGGTTTAGGCCTTGGGAGCATTCCCAATGGCCTAAACCATTTTGCGTATAAAGCGATTTGTACGCTATTATTCAAATTCTAATCAAAATTTTTTGTCCATTGATGATCACAAATCAGACTGAAAGATTAAATTTTGCTTCTACGAAGAATATTCCTGCTTACCCAGATTTCTTGGATATTCAGGTTAAATCCTTCAAAGATTTCTTTCAATTAGAAACGAAGTCCGAAGAGAGAGGCAAAGAAGGTTTGTACAATACCTTCATGGAGAACTTCCCGATTACTGATACAAGAAACCAGTTCGTGTTGGAGTTCCTTGATTATTTTGTTGATCCTCCTCGTTATTCTATTGAAGAATGTATTGACAGAGGACTAACTTACAGCGTTCCGCTAAAAGCGCGCTTGAAGTTATACTGTACTGACCCTGAACACGAAGATTTTGAAACTATCGTTCAAGATGTTTATTTAGGAACAATACCGTATATGACTCCAAGTGGTACTTTTGTAATCAATGGAGCTGAGAGAGTCGTTGTTTCACAGTTACACCGTTCACCTGGTGTTTTCTTTGGACAATCATTTCATGCTAATGGTACTAAATTGTATTCAGCGAGAGTTATTCCTTTTAAGGGATCATGGATTGAGTTTGCTACCGATATTAATAGCGTGATGTATGCTTATATCGATAGAAAGAAAAAGTTACCAGTGACAACTTTATTCCGTGCTATCGGATTTGAAAGAGATAAAGATATCCTTGAGATTTTCGATTTAGCGGAAGAGGTTAAAGTATCAAAAACTGGTTTAAAGAAATACATCGGCCGAAGACTTGCTGCTCGTGTTTTAAACACTTGGCATGAAGACTTCGTAGATGAGGATACTGGAGAGGTTGTTTCAATTGAAAGAAATGAGATTATCTTAGACCGTGATACAGTCCTAGATAAAGATAATGTCGAAGAAATCATTGAGGCTAACGTTAAGACTATCCTTATACATAAAGAGGACAATAATCAGGCAGATTATGCCATCATACATAATACTTTACAAAAGGACCCTACTAACTCTGAAAAAGAGGCAGTAGAGCATATCTACCGTCAGTTGCGTAATGCTGAACCGCCTGATGAGGAGACTGCACGTGGTATTATTGACAAATTGTTCTTCTCTGATCAACGTTACAATCTAGGTGAAGTTGGTCGTTACAGAATGAACAAAAAACTTAATCTTGATACCCCTATTGATAAACAAGTTTTAACAAAAGAAGATATTATCACTATTGTTAAGTACTTGATTGAATTAATTAACTCAAAAGCTGAGATTGATGATATTGACCACTTATCTAACCGTCGTGTTAGAACTGTAGGTGAGCAATTATCTGCTCAGTTTGGTGTTGGTTTAGCTCGTATGGCTAGAACAATTCGCGAGCGTATGAATGTACGTGACAACGAAGTGTTTACTCCTATCGATTTGATTAACGCTAAGACTTTATCGTCAGTTATTAATTCATTTTTTGGAACAAATCAGTTGTCTCAGTTTATGGATCAAACGAACCCATTGGCTGAGATCACTCACAAACGTCGTTTATCTGCTTTAGGACCTGGAGGTTTATCTAGAGAGAGAGCTGGTTTCGAGGTTCGTGACGTTCACTATACTCACTACGGACGTTTATGTCCTATTGAGACTCCTGAGGGACCAAACATTGGTCTTATTTCTTCTTTAGCTGTATACGCTAAAGTAAATAATATGGGATTCATCGAGACTCCTTATCGTCCTGTAGTTGATGGTAAAGTAGATATCGTTAATGAGCCTGTTTACTTAAGTGCAGAAGAGGAAGAAGGAATGTTAATTGCACAAGCAAACGTTCCTGTTGATACTGAAGGAAGAATGACGGAAGAAAGAGTAGTTGTTAAAGAGGAAGGGGATTTCCCTGTGGTTGAACCTAAGGATATACATTATACCGACGTTGCACCAAACCAAATTGCTTCTATTTCTGCTTCATTGATTCCTTTCTTAGAGCATGATGATGCGAACCGTGCGTTGATGGGATCTAACATGATGCGTCAAGCTGTTCCTTTATTACGTCCAGAATCTCCAATTGTAGGTACTGGTTTAGAAAGACAAGTTGCTTCTGATTCACGTGTTTTAATTAATGCTGAAGGAGATGGAACTGTTGAATATGTAGATGCTCAGAAAATTATTATTAAGTATGATCGTACGGATGATGAGCGATTGATTAGCTTTGATCCAGATGAGAAATCTTATAATTTAATTAAGTTTAGAAAAACGAATCAAAGTACTTGTATTAACCTAAAACCAATCGTTAGAAAAGGTGATAGAGTAACTAAAGGTCAAGTGCTTTGTGATGGATACGCTACCCAAGCTGGAGAGTTAGCATTAGGTCGTAATCTACAAGTGGCTTTTATGCCATGGAAAGGTTATAACTTTGAGGATGCTATCGTAATCTCTGAGAAAGTAGTGAGAGAGGATATCTTTACATCTATTCATATCGATGACTATACTTTAGAAGTTAGAGATACTAAATTAGGTAATGAAGAATTAACTAATGATATTCCTAACGTTTCTGAAGAAGCAACAAAAGATTTGGATGAAAACGGTATGATCCGTATTGGTGCTGAAGTGAAACCTGGTGATATTTTAATTGGTAAGATTACTCCTAAAGGAGAGTCAGATCCAACACCAGAAGAAAAATTACTTCGTGCTATTTTCGGTGATAAAGCTGGGGATGTTAAGGATGCTTCATTAAAAGCTTCTCCTTCATTAAGAGGAGTTGTATTAGATAAAAAGTTATTTGCACGTGCAGTAAAAGATAAACGTAAACGTTCTAAAGATAAAGATGAATTGGCTTTACTTGAAACTAAGTTTGAAGTTAAGTTTAACGAATTGAAAGAGCGTTTAGTTGAGAAATTATTCTTTATCGTAAATGGAAAAACATCTCAGGGGGTGTTAAACGATTTAGGAGAAGAAATTTTACCAAAAGGTAAGAAGTTTACTCAAAAAATGCTTTATGCTGTTGATGACTTTGCTCATTTAACAAAAGGTCAATGGACAACTGATGAGGATGCTAATGATATGATTACTGATTTAATCCACAATTACAAGATTAAATTGAATGATCTACAAGGGGTACTTAGAAGAGAGAAATTCATGATTACTGTTGGAGATGAGTTACCATCAGGAATTCTTAAATTAGCAAAAGTTTACATTGCTAAGAAAAGAAAACTACGTGTGGGAGATAAAATGGCAGGACGTCACGGTAACAAAGGTATCGTTGCGAGAATCGTTAGAGACGAGGATATGCCATTCTTAGAAGATGGTACACCAGTTGATATTGTGTTGAACCCATTAGGGGTACCTTCGCGTATGAACATTGGTCAGATTTATGAAACAGTTTTAGGTTGGGCAGGTCTTAAATTAGGTAAGAAGTATGCTACACCAATCTTTGACGGTGCAGAATTAGATCAGATTAATGAGTTAACTGATGAAGCTGGTATTCCAAGATTCGGACACACTTACCTTTATGATGGAGGTACAGGTGAGAGATTCCACCAAAGAGCTACAGTGGGTGTTATCTACATGTTGAAATTAGGTCACATGGTTGATGATAAAATGCACGCACGTTCTATTGGTCCTTACTCGTTGATTACTCAACAACCATTAGGAGGTAAGGCTCAATTTGGAGGTCAACGTTTTGGAGAGATGGAGGTATGGGCTTTAGAGGCTTATGGTGCATCAAGTACATTACGTGAGATTTTGACGGTGAAATCAGATGACGTTATTGGTAGAGCGAAAACTTACGAAGCTATCGTTAAAGGGGAAACTATGCCAGAACCAGGACTACCTGAATCATTCAATGTATTAATGCATGAATTAAAAGGTCTTGGATTAGACATCAGATTAGAAGATTAAACTAAGATAATAGAGTAAGCAGTACTTTACTGCTTACTCTTAATATCATACACTTTAACAAGTAAGTTTACCATGAATAAAAATAAAGAGAAAAATACCGTTAAAAGGTTTAATAAAATCTCAATCGGTTTAGCTTCACCTGAATCGATTCTTGCTGAATCAAGAGGGGAAGTTTTAAAACCAGAAACTATTAACTATCGTACTCATAAACCTGAGAGAGATGGTCTTTTCTGTGAACGTATTTTCGGACCTGTAAAAGATTATGAGTGTGCTTGTGGTAAGTATAAAAGAATCCGTTACAAAGGGATCGTATGTGACCGTTGTGGGGTTGAAGTTACTGAGAAAAAAGTACGTAGAGATCGCGTAGGACACATTAACTTGGTTGTTCCAATCGCTCATATCTGGTACTTCCGTTCTCTTCCAAATAAGATTGGTTATATCTTAGGATTACCATCTAAGAAATTAGATATGATAATCTATTATGAGCGTTATGTTGTTATCCAAGCGGGTATTGCAAAAGACGCTGAAGGTGAACCTATCAAACGTTTAGATTTCTTAACTGAAGAAGAGTATTTGAATATCTGTGATACTCTTCCGATGGAAAATCAATATTTAGATGACAATGATCCTAATAAATTCATCGCTAAAATGGGTGCTGAATGTATTATGGATTTATTGGCAACTACTGACTTAGATGAATTGTCATATACACTGCGTCATGCTGCTAATAATGAAACATCTAAGCAAAGAAAAACTGAGGCATTAAAACGTTTACAAGTTGTAGAGTCTTTCCGTGAATCAAATTTGAATCGCGAGAACAGACCTGAGTGGATGATCTTGAAAGTTATTCCAGTTATTCCACCTGAATTACGTCCATTAGTTCCATTAGATGGAGGTCGTTTTGCAACTTCTGATTTGAATGACTTATATCGTCGTGTAATTATTAGAAACAACCGTTTAAAACGATTAATGGAGATTAAAGCTCCTGAAGTTATTTTGCGTAATGAAAAACGTATGCTTCAAGAAGCTGTAGATTCTCTATTTGACAACACAAGAAAATCTTCTGCTGTTAAAACTGAATCTAATCGTCCATTAAAATCTTTATCTGATTCGTTGAAAGGTAAACAAGGTCGTTTCCGTCAGAACTTATTAGGTAAACGTGTTGACTATTCTGCTCGTTCAGTAATTGTTGTTGGACCTGAGTTAAAGTTATACGAGTGTGGATTGCCAAAAGATATGGCTGCTGAACTTTACAAACCTTTTGTTATTCGTAAGTTAATAGAAAGAGGTATCGTAAAAACAGTAAAATCTGCAAAGAAAATTATAGATAAGAAAGAGCCTGTTGTTTGGGATATCTTAGAGAACGTGATTAAAGGACATCCAGTTCTTTTGAACCGTGCTCCTACGTTACACAGATTGGGTATTCAAGCTTTTCAACCTAAGTTGATTGAAGGTAAAGCAATTCAGTTACACCCATTAGTGTGTACTGCATTTAATGCCGATTTCGATGGTGACCAGATGGCTGTGCATTTACCATTAGGACCTGAAGCTATTTTAGAGTCTCAATTGTTAATGTTAGCTTCTCACAATATCTTGAATCCTGCAAATGGTGCTCCTATTACTGTACCTTCTCAAGACATGGTACTTGGTCTATACTATATGACTAAGTTACGTAAGTCTACACCAGAGGAAATTGTAAAAGGAGAAGGTCTTACTTTCTATTCTGTAGAAGAAGTACACATTGCTATTAATGAGGGTAAATTAGATTTGAATGCAGGTGTTAAAGTTAGAGCTAAAGACTATAACGCTGAAGGAGAGTTAGTTTATCAAATTATTGAAACTACAGCTGGTAGAATCTTATTTAACGAGGTTGTACCTGAGGTAGCAGGATATATTAATGAAGTATTGACTAAGAAATCTTTAAGAGATATTATTGGTCGTATTTTAAGTATCACTGATGTGCCTACTACGGCAGCATTCCTTGATGATATTAAGAACATGGGATACGGTTACGCATTCCGTGGTGGTTTATCATTCAGTTTAGGTGATATTATGATTCCTGGACGTAAACAAGAATTAATTGATGATGCGAACCAACAAGTAGATCATATTACGATGAACTATAACATGGGTCTTATCACAAATAATGAGCGTTACAATCAGGTAATTGACGTTTGGACATCTACAAACGCAATGTTAACTGAGCTTGCGATGAAGAATATCCGTGAGGATAAACAAGGGTTTAACTCTGTGTACATGATGCTTGATTCTGGAGCGCGTGGTTCTAAAGAGCAGATTCGTCAGTTAACTGGTATGCGTGGTTTGATGGCTAAGCCTAAAAAATCTACTGCTGGTGGTGGTGAGATTATTGAAAACCCAATTCTTTCTAACTTTAAAGAGGGACTTTCGATTTTAGAGTACTTTATTTCTACGCACGGTGCACGTAAAGGTCTTGCCGATACGGCATTAAAAACTGCGGATGCTGGTTACTTAACTCGTCGTTTACACGATGTTGCACAAGATGTAATTGTAAATAGTGAAGATTGTGGTACTTTAAGAGGAATCGAAGTTAAAGCTCTTAAAAAGAATGAGGAAGTTATTGAATCATTAGGAGAAAGAGTATTAGGTCGTGTTTCATTGAATGATGTAGTGAATCCATTAAACTCTGAAATCATTGTACACGCAGGTCAAGAAGTTAGTGAAGCAATTGCTAAAGCTATTAATGCTGCACCAATTGAGTCAATCGAGGTTCGCTCTCCATTAACTTGTGAGGCTAAAGCTGGTATTTGTTCTCAGTGTTATGGACGTAACTTAGCTACTGCTAAGATGGTTCAAAAAGGTGAGGCAGTTGGAGTTGTTGCAGCTCAATCTATTGGTGAGCCTGGTACACAGTTAACATTAAGAACGTTCCACGTTGGGGGTACTGCAGGTAATATTTCAGAAACTTCAAGTATCAACTCTAAGTTTAAAGGTCGTCTTGAAATGGAAGACTTAAAAACAGTTAAAGGAGAGGATAATGAAGGGAAAGTTATTGATATCGTTATTTCTCGTTCGACTGAGGCTAAATTATTTGATGTTAATACAGGTATTTTATTAACTACGAATAATATTCCTTACGGTTCTACAATCTATGTTGAGGATGGAGCTATTGTTGAAGAGGGAACTACTATCTGTAAATGGGACCCTTATAATGGTGTAATTGTTTCTGAGTTTACTGGTAAGATTGCTTACGAAGATATCGAGCAAGGACAAACGTTCATGGTTGAGATCGATGAGCAAACTGGATTCCAAGAGAAAGTTATTACTGAGTCAAGAAATAAAAAGTTAATTCCTACTTTATTAATTTATGGTAAAGATGGTGAGTTAATACGTTCTTACAACTTACCAGTAGGGTCACACTTAATGGTAAATGATGGTGAGAAAATTAAAGCTGGTAAAGTTTTAGTTAAGATTCCTCGTCACACATCTAAAGCTGGGGATATTACAGGAGGTCTTCCAAGAATTACAGAGTTATTAGAAGCTCGTAATCCTTCAAACCCTGCTGTTGTTTCTGAAATAGATGGTGTTGTATCTTTTGGTAAGATTAAGAGAGGTAACCGCGAAATCATCGTTGAGTCTAAAACAGGTGATGTTAGAAAATACTTAGTTAAGTTATCTAATCAAATTCTTGTTCAAGAAAATGACTTCGTTAAAGCTGGTATGCCATTATCTGATGGAGCTATTACTCCGGAAGATATCTTAAGAATTCAAGGGCCTTCTGCTGTTCAACAGTACTTGGTTAATGAAATTCAAGAGGTTTACCGTTTGCAAGGTGTAAAAATTAGCGATAAACACTTCGAGGTTGTTATTCGTCAAATGATGCGTAAAGTGCAGATTCAAGATCCAGGGGATACTTTATTCTTAGAGGATCAATTAGTACACGCAAGTGATTTTATCGAAGAGAACGATAGATTATTCGGAATGAAAGTAGTTGAAGATGCTGGTGAATCTGAAAATCTAAAAGAAGGACAAATTGTTACAATGAGAGAGTTACGTGATGAAAACTCTTTATTAAGACGTGAAGATAAGAACTTAGTTGTTGCGCGTGATGTAATGCCAGCTACAGGTACTCCAATTCTTCAAGGTATTACTAGAGCTTCATTACAGACAAAATCATTTATCTCTGCTGCTTCTTTCCAGGAAACAACAAAAGTATTGAACGAAGCTGCTGTTGCTGGTAAGGTTGATACATTAACAGGATTGAAAGAGAATGTTATTGTTGGACATAGAATCCCTGCTGGTACAGGTATGAGAGATTACGACAATATTGTTGTAAGTTCTTTAGAGGAGGATGGTATCCTTTAATAATTAAATAAATATAAGATTATGAGTGAAGATCATAAATTTGACATTGAGCTTGATGAGCTAACTGCCGAGGGTACTTTTAGTAATCTTGCAATAATTAATCATTCAAACACTGAGTTTGTTGTTGATTTTGCTAGTGTTATGCCTGGAGTTCCTAAAGCTAAGGTGAAATCTCGTATTATTTTAACTCCCCATCATGCTAAGCGATTAGCAAATGCCTTGTTAGATAATCTACAAAGATTTGAAGCAGCTAATGGTGAGATTAATGACAGTGGTAGTGTTTTTGATCCGAACTCTGTAAGCTTTGGACCTAAAGGAAAAGCATAATTTTATATCATCATATCTAAACCCCCTATTCATTTGAGTAGGGGGTTTTCTTTTTATAAAATAAAAAGGGCGCTTATGGTATAGCGCCCTTTTAAATTGTAAAAAAATAAAGCAAAAAAAATAAAATAATACTTGTGCTTGCCTTACATAAATAGAGGTTTATGGCTTTCTCTTTGTACTTTCTGTACCTATTATGTCATACAAACTATAATCTTTATTTTCTTACAATTAGTTATATATAATGAAGATTTATTCGAAATTACATTGCAGTTTTATCGTTGCAAGTATAGTTTTTAGCCTACCAAAATTTGTTGGCTCTTTTGAGATACTGTCTATGTTTTTTTCGTAGAATTCTATTAGCTCTATTGCTTTTCGATAGTATTTTTTCGAGTTACTATAATCTTTAAGATCATAGCTGAGCTGACTTATTCTGATGCATGATTCGATGTAGTAACTATAGATAGGAATATTGCTCAATAAACATTTCCAATAGTTAGTCTGCATCAGTTCTGCTCTAGTAAAGGCTTCAATGTATGAATACAGGGCTTCTTCTTTTTTGCCTGTCTCTATCAGTTTGTCAGCTGTAGCTTGTTTAAGCTTCCAAGATTCTTCTACAAATTTTAGACAGTTTATACTCATTATAATAAATTTTGGTTAGCAAATTCCCAATTGATTATTTCCCAAAAGCCTTCAATGAATTTTGGTCTTGCGTTTCTGTGATCTATGTAGTAGGCATGCTCCCATACATCTATAGTTAGTATTGGTTTCATGTTTTTTATTAATGGCGTGTCAGCGTCTTTCATTGGTAATATTTCAAGCTGTCCATTCATATTTAATGCTAACCATACCCAACCTGCTCCGAAAAGTTTTGTCGCTATTTCAGTGAATTGTTTTTTAAATTCTTCTATGGAATTAAAATCTCTTTCTATTAGTTTTTTTATTTTTCCATGTGGTTGCTCTGTCTTTTGGGGAGTTAAACACTTCCAATAGAATGAGTGATTAAAGTGTTGTGCTGCATTGTTGTAAATACCTGTTTCGCCTTTGTCAAAACTGACTTTGATAATGTTCTCTAAACTCTCATTCTCATATTGAGTATTTGTTATCAAATTATTAAGGTTGTTTACATAAGTTTGATGATGCTTTCCATAGTGATATTCAAATCCTTCTTTTGAGATAATAGGCTCAAAAGCTGTAGTTTCATATGGTAACTGTGGTAATGTGAATGTCATATCGTTGTTAGTTTTAAATTAGTTGTGTAAAAATATAAATTTAGACTCAACTAAAAAAATAATTAAGGGATTAATTGAAGATAAAATCTCTTAATGATTTCTTCATATTGGTTAACAGAGACTTAATCTGGAATTTTAAATTTTCATTTTAGAAATTATGTTATTTGTGATGCATTTGAATAGTTACTATTTGAATTATTAACAACACAAATAAGTAGAAATGAAAAAAGTTATTAGAAGTGGGCATGTTTTTTATTTTCTTGTAGGTACCTTGAGTTTATGTTCTATTCAATCAAGTTACGCCAATGATGATAAGCATTCCAACCACGTACATCAAAGTGTAATCAATGATGATCTTCAGCAACAGAATTTTATTGGGCAAGTTATTGACAATTTTGGTATCCCTTTACCTGGTGCTACTGTTTTACATTTAAAGTCAGGTAGTGCAACCAGTACTGAACTTGATGGACGTTTTAAATTTGAAAATTCATCGAATACTGAAAGTATTGAAGTAGAAGTTTCTTTTATTGGTTTCGAAACTCAACGTGTTACGTTACAAAAGGGTAAGTTTCTAAGAATAAACTTAAAGGAATCGAGTAATATGCTTAATGAGGTGGTTGTTACTGCACTTGGAATTAAGCGAGAGGAAAAGAAACTTGGTTATTCTCAACAAACTTTGAAGAATGAGGACCTTGAAAGAGCGCGATCTAATAGTTGGTCAGATGCATTAAAAGGTAAAGTAGCAGGAATGACTATGTTGTCTTCCAGTTCAGGACCAATGAATTCTACTCAGATTAAGCTTCGTGGTGATCGGTCATTAGATATGTCGAGTAATGGTGCTCTTGTTGTAATCGACGGAGTGGTTATGAATAATGATCTTTGGGATAGTGGAGCAAGTAGCTCATATATTAGTAATGATGCACCAGTTGACTATGGAAATGGAATTGCTGATATAAATCCAGATGACATAGAATCTATTACTGTTTTAAAAGGGCCAGGTGCAGCAGCTTTGTATGGTTCACGTGCTTCTAATGGTGTATTGATGGTAACAACAAAATCAGGTAAAAACCAGAAAGGTGTAGGAATTTCATTTAATTCTAATGTTAGTTTTGACGTAATTCAGCGTTGGCCAGATTATCAGTATAAGTATGGTCAAGGATCAGGGAAGAGTTTCGACAAGGATGGTAATCCATACTACTCATATGGCTTGTCTGAGGATGGTGGTAACACAGGAAGTACAAGTAGTGCTTTCGGACCTAAGTTCGACGGACAGTATTTCTTCCAGTATGACCCTCTAACAGAAGGGCAGGGAGAGGAACGCACATTGTGGCGACCTTACAAGAACAATATCAAAGATTTTTGGAGAACGGGAATGACTATGACGAATTCTTTGAGTCTTTCTGGGGGAAGCGACAAAGGAGATATCCGTTCAACGATCACGCATTCTAAAAATGAATGGATCATGCCAAATACAGGTTTTGATCGTACAACTGTGTCTACAAAGGCTAAATACGATATATCTAAAGGTGTAACGGTTAATGCCAATATGAGTTATACAAATAGAAAGAGTGATAACTTACCAGGTACAGGTTATGGAAACCATACTATAGGGTACTTTATGATATTTCAAAATCCCAATGTCGATTTAGATTGGTATCGTCCCATTTGGAAAAGTGGATATGAACAAATCGATCAGATACACCCTTTTAGTTCTTATATAGAAAACCCATATTTAATTGCCTATGAAACTACAAATCCTCTAAATACGAATACCTTAACAGGTAGTTTATCTGCCGATATTGATCTTGCTCCTAAATTAAAGTTAATGGTTCGCGGGGCTCTTAATTCTCGAAATGATAATAGAGAACAAAAGCGACCGTATAGTACTACTAAGTTTGGTAAAGGATACTATAAAACACAACAAATTAATTTCCAAGAAATCAATACAGATTTCTTATTGTCATATACCAATGATGATTCGGATTTATACAGTTATAGTGCGTCTTTTGGAGGGAATATGTTGAACTCTAAATACCACAGTGTGTCAGCTTATGTAGATGGGCTTGTAACCCCAGGAGTATATATGTTGGCAAATGGGATTAATAATCCAACTACGAATGTTAGCGATAGGGATTATAAAGTTAACTCTCTTTATGGGACAGCTTCATTTGGGTACAAGAATAAAGTCTTTGTAGATGCAACTTTGAGAAATGATTGGTCAAGTACACTTCAAAAGGGAAATTGGTCATTCATGTATCCTTCTGTTAATACAAGCTTTATTTTAAGTGATATTTTTAATCTACCTTCTGTGATAGATTACTCTAAATTGCGATTTTCTTTTGCTGAAGTAGGTAATGGTACTAAGCCATATCAAACGTTGCTGTATTATAGCAATAGTGCATTTGCAAGTTCTGCTACTTCACCTACAACCTTACACAATGATGACTTAAAGCCAGAACGCACAAGAAGTTATGAAATTGGTTATGAGCAAAGGATGTTCAAGAATCGCTTATCTTTTGACGTTACCTTGTATAAAACTAATACCGAGAACCAGATTTTAACGGTGCCTTTAAACTACGCAACAGGTTATAGTAAGAAAGTTTTGAATATGGGTGATATTCAGAACAAAGGTATCGAATTGATGGTGAGTGGTACTCCTGTTAAAACAAAACATTTCTCTTGGAGAACCTCTTTGAATTGGGCGAAGAATGAGAATAAGATATTGAGTTTGGCAGAAGAGTTTGAAGGAGGAGATGAACAAGTAATTGCTCAATCGGGTACAGCTTCAATCATTGCGAAGGTTGGAGGAAGTACAGGTGACTTATATGGAGCTAAGTTTGTTCGAAATGACCAAGGTCAAATTATCTACAATGACAAGGGATTGCCAGAACAATCGAATGATTTACACTATATCGGTAGCGCTTATGCTGATTGGACGATGGGATGGACGAATACATTAAAATACAAGAATGTAACTTTTAGCTTTACAATTGATGGACAGTATGGTGGAAAAGTTTATTCTCAATCGCATCACAAGATGAGTGAGCAAGGTAAGTTGAAACATACCTTATACGGTCGTGAGCAAGGGTACATCGTTGGAGATGGAGTAGTGCAAAATGGCGATGGTTCATTTTCTCCCAATACAACTCAAGTTGCACCAGCTGATTATTATAAAGAGTATTACCGTAGAGCTAATTTAGAGTCTAATACATTTGATGCCTCTTATGTGAAGTTAAGAGAGGTAAGCTTAGAGTACAGTTTTCCTAAAACTGTTTTAGATAAGTTGAGATTAAAAAAGTTAAGCTTATCAATCTTTGGACGCAACTTAGCTATGTTGTCAAATTTCCCTTTGTTTGATCCAGAAACGGCTGCTCTAAATGGTGGGTCGATGATGCCTGGAGTAGAGATGGGACAGATGCCTTCTCCTGCTACCTATGGTTTTAATTTGAAACTTGAAATATAATATATAAAGACATGAATTTTAAAAAGATATTTATAGCAATTGTTGGTGTATGTTCGATTGCAAGTTGTACTTCTGATTTTGAAGAAACAAATACTGATCCCAATCGTCTACAAGCGATTTACCCTTCTACCTTATTAAGCCCTATTATATATGAAGTGGCAAGTCATGGGATGTATAGAAGTTGGTCACACAACAATCACTTTATGCAAGATATTGTTGCCTTTCCAAGTAATACAGATGGAATACAACGATATGATTTTTCTGACGACATAGGTTCTTCTTCTTGGAATGCTTATTTCAGATGGATGAAGAATGCTCGTGATATGGAGGCTGAAGCAGTAAAGGTTGCTGATCCAAACTATCAAGCAATTGCCATTACACTGAGAGCATGGATGGCATCTAACCTAACAGATCTTTTTGGACCTATTCCTTATTTTGATTCTTCTAAAGGAGATGAGGGAGTATTGAAACCAAAATTTGACAAGCAAGAAGAAGTGTATAAAAGTTTGCTTGAGGAGTTAGAATATGCTAATTCATTGTACGATGTAAAGCGTCCTATGAACTTTAGACCTGACATATTATTTGTCGATCAGAGTACTTATTGGTTGCGTTGGCAAAAATTCACGAATAGCTTACACTTGCGTTTATTGTTAAGAGTATCGAACAAAGCTGAGATGAATGCTTATACAAAGATGGCAAACATTATCAATGATCCTATAAAGTATCCAGTAATAGAGAATAACCAAGAATCTGTTATTTTGGATATAACAGGAGTTACACCTAATGTATCGCCTTGGAGTCGTATTCAAGATTTTACGTTAAGTAGAAAAATGGCATCTTTCTTCCTTGACAATTTAGTTGACTTTAAAGATCCGCGTTTGCCTTTGTATGCTACAGAGGCTTATAGAGTTGTAGATAAGAAAAAGGTTTATATCGGATATAAGGGAATACCAAGTGCATGGGATGGACCAGACTCTCAATTTGATTATGAGGCTTCAGGGTTGAACAATATTATAGCAAAGAATCCTACTAAAGCACCAATTTTGACATATGCGGAATTGATGTTTATCAAGGCTGAATTGGGAGTTAAAGGTTATTTGAGTGATGCTAAACTGCATTATGAAGAAGGGGTGAAGTCAGCAATAACTCAGTATGGAATTGAAGTGCCAGCAGACTATTTTGAGAATGAAAAAGCAGCTTTTGACGGTACTTTAGAGAGAGTAATGTTGCAAAAGTACTATGCATTGTATATGGTTGATTATCAACAGTGGTTTGAGCATAAGCGTACAGGGTTGCCAAAATTACCTAAGACGCAGTCTATGTTGAATGACGGTAATATGCCTAATCGCTTTCCTTATCCTTTGTCTATTCGCAGTCAGAATAAAGATGAATATGAGAAGGTTAAAGCAGAGATGGGTGGAGATGATATTAATGTAAAAATGTGGTGGCAAAATTAGATAACGCGATATGAGTTTAAGACACAGCGTTATAAAGATTTTCTTTTCCTTGGATTTAGTGAAGTTGTAGTAAGCACTAATTTAAAATCTTAGAAGGATAAAGCCTTTTTTTACCAGTGAAATACACTTATAGTAATGAAAAGTATAGGTTATAAGTAATGATCCTTTAGGTGTAGTATTACACAAAGGAGTAAAAATATTGGAGAGAATAATAATAGGGAGAGCCTGAATTGATTAATCACCTATTTTTATTATCTCCAGCTTCCCAAGCGAAGTCAGTTGTTGTAGAAATTATAGATAGGTTTGGTAATATTTATAGTGAAATGTATTCTAATCAAGTAATACATGAAGTTTGGTTGTGGTTTTTTTGGCCCAGGAGATTTTTTCTTCTGGGCCTTGTTTTGTTTAGTCAATGTTAAAGGTGAGTTCACCCTGAAAAATGGCAAAAGGAAATAGTGGCTAATGTTTTAAAGCTGTTAGTATAGCTTCTTTTTATTTGTGTAGTCTATTAGGTATTATTCCGGAAATTAATGAAGAATCAGGTGAGATTTCAAAGGCATATTTATATGTTTTAGTATAGGAGTGGCTTGCACTTTGTTGGGGATTACTGGCACTTTTCTTGGGGTTTCCTCGCCCAGAGAGAGGTTTTCTCGAAGAAAGGTGCAAGAAAGGTGCAAGAAAAGTGAGTGCAACACGCAAGCAATCTCCACGCGAATTGGTGTCAAACTATGGAGTACTTGAAGCTTTACTTGTATGAGGTGTGGCATCATAAGCAATATATTCGTAAAATAGGAACTAATAGAAGCGCTTATTTGTAGTGTAAAACGAGTCAGATAAAGTAAGAAGGGAGTTATATTTTGTTCTCTAAGACTAACTTAGCTGTGTATTTAGTGGTATGTATGTTTAGAAGGTCTTAAAACGAGAAAAGGCAATTACGATAAAAGTATAATTAGGTATAAAATAGTAAAAAAGTTTAAACAAAATCATAAAATTTATATATATAATCTGTTGAGTTCTAAAATAGAGAAAATAAATTTTCCTATGTAAAGTAGATGTGCTACTTTTGTTGCTCCACACTATTGTGGGATATTGAAACAGTCTGTATTTTAAGCGGTCACGCCGCAGATGAAAAGTAAAGTCATATGAAAGAAATTACAAAAGAAGTTTATCTAAAATGGTATGAAGACATGCTGTTTTGGAGAAAGTTTGAAGACAAACTTGCCGCACTATATATTCAACAAAAAGTTAGAGGATTCTTACATTTATATAATGGGCAAGAAGCTGTTTTAGCTGGAGCTTTACATGCAATGGATTTGTCAAAAGACAAAATGATTACGGCATACAGAAATCACGTTCAGCCTATAGGATTAGGTGTTGACCCAAAAAGAATCATGGCTGAGTTATTAGGAAAAGCAACTGGTACTTCACAAGGTTTAGGAGGATCAATGCATATCTTTTCGAAAGAGCACCGCTTTTATGGAGGACACGGAATCGTAGGAGGACAAATTCCTTTAGGAGCAGGGTTAGCATTTGCAGATAAGTATTTTGACCGCAACGCAGTAACTATGTGTTATTTTGGAGATGGTGCTGCTCGCCAAGGTTCATTACATGAGACATTCAATATGGCTATGAACTGGAAATTGCCAGTAGTATTCTGTATCGAGAACAATGGATATGCTATGGGTACATCAGTAGAGCGTACAGCAAACCATACAGATATATGGAAATTAGGTTTAGGTTATGAAATGCCTTGTGGACCTGTTGATGGGATGAATCCTGTGAAGGTTGCAGAAGCGATGTACGAAGCTATTGAAAGAGCTCGTCGTGGAGATGGACCTACATTATTGGAAATAAAAACGTATCGTTATAGAGGACACTCAATGTCTGATGCTCAACATTATCGTACGAAAGATGAAGTTGAGGAGTACAAAAAAATCGACCCTATTACTCAAGTGTTAGATGTTATCAAAGCAAATAACTATGCTACACAAGAGGAAATAGAAATCATGGATCAAAGAGTAAAAGATCTTGTATCTGAGTGTGAGAAATTCGCAGAAGAGTCTCCATTCCCAGATAAGAATGTTATGTATGACGTAGTATACGAACAAGAAAATTATCCTTTTTTACCTCATAGATTATAATAAAATAATATGGCAGAAGTAATTACAATGCCACGCTTAAGCGACACGATGACAGAAGGTGTTGTTGCGGCATGGTTAAAGAAAGTTGGAGACAAGATTTCAGAAGGAGATATCTTAGCTGAAATTGAAACAGATAAAGCAACAATGGAGTTTGAATCTTTCCATTCAGGTACATTGTTATATATTGGATTACAAGAAGGAGAATCTGCACCTGTAGACTCTTTATTGGCTATTATTGGAAATGAAGGTGAAGATATATCTTCTTTAATCAATGGAGGAGGTGCTAAAGCTACAACTGCTGTAGTGAAAGAAGAAGCTACTCCCAGTGCTGAAACATCAAAACCTGTTTCAAAAACTACTGAACTTCCTGCGGGGGTGAAAATAGTTACTATGCCTCGTCTAAGTGATACAAT
Organism: Myroides albus; assembly: GCF_009711045.1. Lineage (GTDB taxonomy): Bacteria > Bacteroidota > Bacteroidia > Flavobacteriales > Flavobacteriaceae > Flavobacterium > Flavobacterium album_A. The sequence continues at coordinate 33,266 of NZ_WMJX01000005.1, forward strand.
GACAGATGGTACAGTTGCAACTTGGATTAAGAAAGTAGGAGATAAAGTAGAAGAAGGAGATATTTTAGCAGAGATTGAAACAGATAAAGCAACGATGGAATTTGAAGCTTTTGAATCTGGAACACTTCTTTATGTAGGTATTGAAGAAGGACAATCAGCACCAGTAGATAGTGTACTTGCTATTTTAGGACCTGCGGGAACTGATGTTTCTGCTGTTGTAGAGTCTGTTAAAAATGGTGGTTCTATTGGAGGAGATGTAAAAGAAACAGCTGCTGAGGCTCCAAAAGCTCAAGAGCAAACATCAAATGCTGCTGCAGCTGCAACAACAACATCAAATACAGGTGGTAGAATATTTGTTTCTCCATTAGCGAAGAAGATCGCAGAAGAGAAGGGAATTAACTTAGGAGATGTAAAAGGTAGTGGAGAGAATGGTCGTATTATCAAACGCGATATCGAAAACTTCGTACCAGCTGCAAAAACAGTTTCTACATCAGCACCAGCTGCAGCTACTGCTACAGTGAATGAAGTAAAACCTTTTGTTCCTGCTGGAGAAGTTAGTGTAGAGGAAGTGAAAAACTCTCAAATGCGTAAGACTATTGCGCGTCGTTTAGCAGAGTCTAAGTTTACTGCTCCTCATTACTACTTAACTATAGAAATCGACATGGATAATGCAATAGAATCTCGTAAAGTAATCAATGCTCTACCTGATACTAAAGTATCATTCAATGATATGGTGGTGAAAGCTTGTGCAATGGCATTGCGCAAACACCCACAAGTAAATACACAATGGAGAGATGATGTAACAGTATATAACAACCATATCGCTGTGGGAGTTGCTGTAGCTGTGGAAGACGGATTGGTAGTACCTGTATTGCCTTTCACTGATCAAATGTCATTGACTCATATTGGTGGTAAAGTAAAAGAATTGGCTGGAAAAGCTAAATCTAAAAAACTTACACCAGCTGAAATGGAAGGAAGTACTTTTACTGTATCTAACTTAGGTATGTTTGGTATTCAATCTTTCACTTCAATCATTAACCAACCGAACTCTGCAATTTTATCAGTAGGTGCTATTGTTGAGAAACCTGTTGTGAAAAACGGACAGATTGTTGTTGGTAATACGATGACAGTTACATTAGCTTGTGATCACAGAACTGTTGATGGAGCTACAGGAGCTCAATTCTTACAAACTCTTAAGAGTTATATAGAGAATCCTGTAACTATGCTTGCATAAGCAGTTTGTTTTAAGATAATTTGAAGTCCCGTCTTTTTTGTAAAGACGGGACTTTTATGTTCTATTTATTTGTAAAAAAACTAATAAGTATAATGGCTTATGTACGATATATGAGGTTGGATTTTTGTATTTTTGATTAAATTTTTGAGAAATGAGAGTTTTAGGATTATTTATGTGTTTGTTATTGCTTAGCTGCGGTGGAGTAAAACAACCTGCTAAAGCGGATGTTAGTGCAAACATGAAGAATATTGAGGAGACAGTATATTTCCTTGCAAGTGATGAGATAAAAGGGAGAAATACCAGTACGTATGAGAATCAAGTAGCTGCTAAGTATTTAGCTGATAAATTGAATGAATATCACATCAAACCGTTTTTTACGTCTTATAACGATACTTTATCTACAATAAAAGATACTTGGAATGTTGTTGGTGTAATCGAAGGTACTGACAAAGAACTGGCAAGTGAATATGTTGTTTTGGGAGCGCATTACGATCATATAGGAATTGTATCTAAGTTAGTAGAAGGTGATTCTATTGCCAATGGCGCAAATGACAATGCCGCTGGGACTGCAATTTTATTAGAGTTATCGAGAAACTTAGCTAAGCTTAAAGAAAGTAAAAGAAGTGTGATCATTGCCTTTTTTACAGCAGAAGAAATAGGATTAGTGGGCTCAAAACACTTAGCTACTCGATTGAAAGAGGCTAATGTAAATGTCGTTTCGATGTTGAATTTCGAAATGCTTGGTTTATCTATGAATCGCGATTATATGGCTTATTTGACTGGGTACGATTTATCTACTTTAGCAGAGCGATTAAATCACTATGCTGGTGAAGCTTTGGTAGGGAAATTAGAGAAAGCTGAGGAATACCAACTATTCAAACGTTCGGACAATTATCCTTTCTACGAAGCGTTTAAGATACCAAGTCAAACTTTCAGTTCATTTGATTTTGAGAACTATGAGTACTATCACCATGTAAAGGACGAAGCTCATTTGATGAACTACGAGTTTATGACTGAGTTTACCAATAAAGTAATTCCTGTAGTGAGTAAAGTGATTAACGCTCCACAGGGAGAAATAAGAATGAAATAGTATAGAATGAAAAATATTATTGTAACTGGTACAAGTAGAGGTATCGGTTTAGAATCTGTGAAGATATTTGCTGCAATGGGTTACCAAGTGTTAGCGATTTCGAGAAAAATATCAACTGAATTAAGTACCCTTGAGAATGTACATTGTCTTTCAGTTGACCTTACAAAAGAAGATGATCTAAAGCAAGTTTGTGAATTTATAGAACAAAGATGGGCTGGTAAAGTCGATATCTTGGTGAATAATGCAGGTAAACTTATCAATAAACCATTTGAAGAATTGACCAAAGAGGATTTCTTAGAAGTTTATAATGTCAATGTATTTGGAGTTGTAGGTCTTGTACAAGTTTGTATACCGTTTATGTCTGTAAATAGTCATGTGGTAACGATCAGTAGTATGGGAGGTGTGCAAGGAGCAATGAAGTTTGGTGGACTTGCTGCTTATAGTTCAAGTAAAGGGGCTGTGAGTATATTGAGCGAGCTATTAGCAGAGGAATATAAAGATAGAGGTATATCATTTAATGTTATTGCTTTAGGAGCTGTGCAGACTGAGATGTTAGAGGAAGCTTTCCCTGGCTATCAAGCACCATTAATGCCTGAAGAAATGGCGGAGTATATCTGTGATTTCGCCTTGAACGGAAATAAATATTTTAATGGTAAAGTACTGCAAGCATCGAGTACAACACCATAAATTAGATTGATTTGATAGAGAAGTTAAAACCATATTTACCTGAACACGCTGTCGAGCCCGTTTTTGAGTTGATTAAAGCATATCAAATACACTTAAAAATCGTGAATGAACGCGTTACAAGACATGGGGATTATACAAGGAGGTATGATGGCAAGCATTTGATAACAGTAAATGCAAACCTTAATCCATATCGTTTCTTGATGACGCTAATACACGAGATAGCTCATTTGGTAGCTTATCAAAAGTATGGGGGGCGTATTAAGCCACATGGGGTAGAATGGAAGTCAACTTTTCAATTGTTAATGGTACCTTTTATACGGCCTGAAGTCTTTCCAAATAAGTTATTGCCTTTATTGGCTAATCACTTTAGAAATCCCACAGCGAGTAGTGATACAGATGATAGATTATCTATCGCTATGCGTATGTATGATAAACAGGAGAAAGGAGATCATGTGTGTTTCGTTTACGAGATACCTTTGGGCAGTCATTTTAGAATTAGAAATGGCAAGATATTTAAACGTGGACCATTGCGAATAAAGAGATTTGAGTGTCAAGAAGTTTCTACGGGTTTATTATACACTTTTAAAGCAAATGCAGAAGTGGAATTGTTGACCCATTATGTTGTAAAAAGATAAGTAAATATATGAGTTCGAATTATTATGCTGTTGTAATGGCTGGTGGAGTTGGGTCGCGCTTTTGGCCAGTAAGTACTCCTGATTTTCCAAAACAGTTTCATGATATGTTAGGTACGGGGGATACATTGATCCAGAAGACCTTTAAAAGGCTTTCTCTTTTGATCCCTAAAGAGAACATCTTAATCCTAACACACGAAAACTATAGAGATATTGTACGAGAGCAATTGCCATCAGTAGAGTTAGAGAATATAATTCTTGAACCCGCTATGCGTAATACGGCACCTTGTATTTTATATGCAGCAATGAAGATTAAGAAGATTAATCCTGATGCTGTTATGGTGGTAGCGCCAAGTGATCACTGGATTGAAGATGAAGTGCAGTTTATCAGTAATTTACAGCGTACATTTGATGTTTGTGAGAGAGATAGGGTATTGATGACTTTGGGTATATTACCTACGTTTCCCAATACTGGATATGGATATATCGAATTCAATAAGCTGGATTCACGACCGATTAAGAAAGTTGTACAATTTAGAGAGAAGCCAGATTATGTGACTGCGCGAAAGTTTATTCAAAGTCGTCATTTTCTTTGGAATGCAGGGATATTCGTATGGAGTGTACAAGCTATTATAGAGGCTTTTTCTGAGTTTCAACCCAAGATGATAGAGTTATTTAACAAGGGGAATGATTTGTATAATACAAATGGTGAAAAGTCCTTTATTAACGAACATTATCCTTTGGCAGAGAATATCTCTATTGATTATGCTATCATGGAAAAGGCAAATAACGTCTATGTCTTACCTGCAACATTTGATTGGAATGACTTAGGTACTTGGGGGTCTTTATACGATAAGTTACCGAAAGATTGCTCAGAGAATGCAGTAGTGAATGCTAAGGCATTTTTTAATAATGCTACGAATAATATTGTTCGAACAGATAGTGATAAGCTTGTAGTGGTGGACGGATTAAGTGATTATATTATCGTAGATAAAGAAGGGGTTTTGCTTATTTACCCTAAAAAGAAAGAACAGGAGATAAAGACAGTAAGTCACTATATTGAAGATAAGTTAAAAGAGGAAAACAAATAAGGTTTATAAAAAGTAAAAGGGATTGACAATTGTCAATCCCTTTTACTTTTTATAATAGAAAGATTATTTATTCTTTTCATTTCCAATGTGACGTATAGCGTCGCGAACCATTCTGAATAATTCTGAAGAATAGACGAAGTCAACTACGTCTTCATTGTCCGTTTGGATGATTTCCTTGTTGTTTCCAGACCAAGCAAGAACACCGTTTTTCAAGAATACAATATGTTCTCCAATCTCTAACACAGAGTTCATGTCATGTGTATTAATTACAGTAGTTATACCGTATTCATGTGTAATCTCTTGGATAAGGTTGTCGATGACAATTGCTGTTTTGGGATCTAATCCAGAGTTAGGCTCATCACAGAACAAGTATTTAGGGTTGTTTACTATTGCACGAGCAATGGCTACCCTTTTCTGCATACCTCCAGAGATCTCAGCAGGTTTTTTCTTGTTTGCATTGATTAAGTTCACTCGGTTAATTACCTCGTTTACACGTTGCATGATTTCAGCATCAGATTTGTCTGTAAACATTCTCAGTGGGAAGGCGATATTTTCTTCTACTGTCATAGAATCAAACAAAGCACTACCTTGGAATACCATGCCGATTTCTGTTCTTAGGTTTCTTTTTTCCGATCTGGATAACTCACTATATACTCTGCCATCGAAGGCAATAGATCCATTATCACTTTGGTGAATACCCAATAAGGTTTTTAACAATACTGTTTTACCTGAACCACTCTGACCGATAATTAAGTTGGTCTTACCTTTCTCAAAAGTGGTAGAAATGCCTTTAAGAACTTGAGTTCCTTCGAACGACTTTTCAATGTTTTTAACTTCGATCATGATTAGTTACTTAATAATAGAGAGGTTAATATATAGTTTGTTAAGATAATGGCTACACTCGTCCATACAAATGACGTTGTGCTGGCTTTACCCACTTCTAAAGCTCCACCTTTCATATAATATCCAAAGTAGGAAGGAATAGTAGCTAATAGGAATCCGAATATAAAGGTTTTGATAAAAGCGTAGGTGATGTGAAAAGGAATAAATGTGTCTTGTAATCCAATGATAAATTGTTCTGAAGTAACAAAATTACCCATTACTCCTCCAAACCATCCTCCAAGTATTCCTAAGAACATACTGATTCCAATCACAAAAGGATAAAGAAAAACCGCTACAAGTTTAGGGAATACTAAGTAGTTAAGAGAACTTACTCCCATTACTTCTAAGGCATCAATCTGTTCGGTTACACGCATAGTACCTATGCTCGACGTGATGAATGACCCCATTTTACCTGCCATAATAATAGAGATAAAAGTAGGTGCAAACTCTAAGACAACGGATTGTCTGGTAGCAAAACCAATTAAATATTTTGGAATTAATGGGTTTGTTAAGTTTAATGCAGTTTGTATTGCTACAACCCCTCCTACGAAGAAAGATAAGAAGCAGACAATACCAAGTGAGCCAATAATTAAATCGTCAATTTCTTTGAAGATTAGTTCCTTCATCACCTTCCATTTGGTCATCTTGCTGAAGATTTCTTTCAACATAATGAAGTACTGACCTATATTTTTTAATCCTGATTTTATCATACAAAAATTAATATCCGGCTAAATTACCAATTACAAATGAGTTTTTAAGTGTGAATTGCTAAAAAATGCCTACCTCAGTTTTGCCTTTATCTTGTTCCAACGGTATTTGCGAATAAAGATTCCTTGTTCTTCCGTAACTAAATAGGGCATTTTAGCTTTTTTAGCTTTCCTAAAACCTGAGAGATAGTCTATGAACAAGAGCGTCTTTTTCTTTTTAAAAGCAAGTTTAAGCGAAGCGATGAGTGTAATGACGAACCCGTAATGAAGTCTGTAAAAAGCCTCTCCTTGTTTGTATCTTGATGCTTTGTTGTACATTGCTCCTGTGGGTTTTAAATGCTTCACTTTCAAAGTCTCATCGGTTTTTATTTTCCAATTGTAGAAATGACATAATAGCTCATCTACTGTATCCCAACCCATAGCGGGCTTTAGCCCTCCAATTTGCTGAAAGCACGAGACTCTATAAGATTTAAAGGCTCCTCTAATATGGTCTTTGTCAGTTAGATTTTCTAATATCCAACTCCCGTCTTTCTCGATATAAGCGAAACCTCCAACCATGCCGATTGTAAGATCTTGTTTAAAGTGGTTACTTACTTTTTCAAAGTAATTTGAGGGCAAGATTAGATCTGCATCTAACTTGACGATAAATTCAAATTCCTCAAGGTTTTCTATTGTATCTAAGCCATAGTTGAAAGCTTGGATTACTTTGCTACCAGGCAAGTGAATATTTTCAGAATCTTTATTGACAAGTGTTATCCAATGATAGGTCTTAGCAAAAGAGTTAACTATTTCAGCTGTATGATCAGTGGAATTGTCATTAACGACAATAAGCCTGTGAGGTAATAAGCTTTGCAAAACAATGCTATCAAGGGTTTTGGCGATGTAATCTGCCTCATTGTAAGCAGGCATTACAACTATGTATTTTGTCATTTTATGTAGGTTTAGACACGATGAGATTCAACTCATAAAATAGGGTGGTCAGATTACAAATGTAAAAAAAATGTAGTTAAACGTTGAATAGCAAGTATATTTGTAAGTAAGAAAGTCTATTTAAATAGTAATGAAAGCTAATATCTCTACAAAACAAGCACTGTTGTTTACTGTTATCAATTATATTGGAGTAGTAATAGGTGTAGTATCAACTATATTGATTTATCCGCAAGATAAAGAGATGTTAGGTGTTATACGATTTGTAGATGCCTGTGCTCAGATAATGTATCCCATTATCGTTTTGGGTAGTACACATGCATTGATTAATTACTATCCAAAGTTAAATGAGCGATTGCAAAGCAAGCTATTTAGTTTCTCTTTGTTGTCTTTGTTTAAACTCGCACTTTGTCTGGGAATTGTACTCTTTATTGGTATGTTCTTTTATCAAGGAGAAGATATGAAATTTATTTTGTATGCTTATCCCTTAGCTTTTTCGATGGCTTATATAGAGCTTTTTCGCAGGCAAGCAACAAATCTCCAGAAGATCTCTTTTCCCACTTTCTTTGAAAAGATAATCCCTAAAATAACGCTGCCTACCGTATTCTTATTAGTAATTTATTTGCAATACAGTATCTCTAAGGCACTTGTATTGTATATATTATCTTATTTCTTAATAGCCTTAGTGATTGGTTGGTATATCTATCGATATTTTAAATTTAAGTGGCATTGGTCTTATAGTGATCTATTTACAGATATTAGTAAAAGGGAGTATTATCAATATAGTTTATTTGCATTTGCAGGAAGCTTTGGCTCTTTCTTTGCGTTTAGAGTTGATTCGTTGATGATTCCCTATTTTATATCCTATGAAGCAAATGGAACCTATAATATTGGTGTTGCTTTAGCTTCCACACTGGCGATACCAGCCACAGGAGTTTTTGCGTTGTATGCGCCAGTCATATCAGAGTTGTTAAATAAAGGCGATTTGCGCACCTTGAATTACAAGTATAAAGAGGTCGCAAGGAGTATGTTTTTTATAGGTATGTTTTTATTTAGTTGCACAGTAGTGGGAATTGCGGATTTGTTTCAACTCATGCCGACTTATGATAAGTTAGCTCCTTCACTTCCTATTATTTATTTGTTAGGTATAAATGTAGTTATAAACATGTCCACAGGATTTAATACGGAGATTATTTCCTATTCCAAGTATTATAGGTTTAATTTAGTTTCTATCTTATGCTTGATGGTATTGAATGTGCTACTGAATATTTATTTTTTAACGCAAACCACTTACGGCATTTTAGGTGTAGGAATTGCTTCGATGCTCTCATTAACTTTGTTTAATGTCGGTAAAACTTACTATATCTATAAGAAGATGAGGTTGTGGCCTTTTGACAGCATGTTTATGAAGTTATTCTTTGTGATGATTGGGATCTGTTTACTTGTTTTCTATTTGCCCTCTGTTGGTAGTCATATCGGGGATTTGCTTGTCAAAGTATTCCTTGTTCTATGTTTGAACTTGTATGTCCTATTTAAAACACAATGGGCTGAAGGGTTAAGAAGTCAAGTGGTTAAAATATTAGTTAGAATATTTAATTTAAAAATGTAATGACATAAAAAAAGCGATAACTCATTGTTTATCGCTTTTTTTATAATTTATAGTTCCGGTTCGGGAAGTACTTTCTTCTTAATCTTTGTAAGTAGTAGGATTGTCGTGATGATACACAAACTACCTATCCAGTCAAAATAGTGAAATTGTACTCCGAAGTAAGTAATCGCAATGAATGTAGCTGATAAAGGTTCAGCACAAGCTAATAAACTTGCTCTCTGAGGACCAATATTCTTAATTGCAGTTAAGAATATATAGAAAGGGATCAGAGTTCCTAAAAATACAATGAATGTAACAGCAGCAAATGTTTCACCATCCCATATTCCTTCTAAGTGGTGTGGTGGGTGGATAATACTCATTGCAATACCTGCGATTAACATACTCCATCCGATGATTGAGATAGGACTGTATTTTTCTAACAAGTGGACAGGCATAATTGTATATGCTGCCAAAGCGATAGCTGAAGCCATACCCCATATTAAGGCAGTAGGGTTTATGCTAAGCTTAGAAGTATCACCATGTGTAACCATTAAGAATGTACCTAACATGGCTAAGCCGATAGCTAAGAATTCAATTGGTTTGGGCCATTTCTTTAATCGTAGTGCAATGTAAACAGCTATAAATACAGGCCCTGTATATTGTAATACAGTTGCAGTAGCAGCGTTTGAATGAAAGATAGTGACAAAGTAAGTATATTGTACTGTCAGCATTCCCAAGACGCTAAATAGCAATAGTTGAATAGCATCTTTTTTATTTTTCCAAATACCTTTTACATCTGGATTTCTTTGCATTATACCAAAGAATAACATCAGAACTCCCGAGATTAATAAACGGACTGTTACTAACCATTCGGCATTGAACTCTTTCTTGTCAAAAAGGAACTGTGCAAAAGCACCTGAAACTCCCCAAAGCATCGCTGCAAATATAGCAGATGCAAAGCCTAAAAATTTTTTATTTGATTGCATTTTATTTGATGTACTACAAGTACACTATGGTTAAAGAAATAATTTACTACTTTTATTTATAGACCTAATTATGTTGCAAAATTACTGATAATAATGACTGTTTTTATCTCTTTTTTAAGTCAAGAAGTGAATTTACTGACATCTTAGTGAAGTCAATAATTTCGCATCGTTTATAGCATTGTTTTTTAGGTAATTGTGTTTTTTTGATAACAAAATTGTTTTATTGTTGATAGGAGGGAATTTTTGAGGATTTTGTAAAATGAAAAAAGAGTAAATAAAGCCTTTTTTAATTACTTTATTTACTCTTTTTTCGTGTTATTAACTTGTGTTATTGATAATTTACTAAAGCTGTTTTTGTATTTGAATTTATTTTAACAGTTTTTTATTTGCTTGAACAATGAGTAAAATGGTAGAAAAAAGCAATAGAGAGATAATTATATATCGAATGCTTAATTCCATTTGTCCTGAGATGTTCCCCGTTGATGAAATGACAAAACTTGATATGGAGGTAATAACGTAAACAAGTCCTCCCATTAATCCACCTGCAGTTCCCGAGTTTTCTGGAAAGGTCAACATTGTTGAAGTAAAGAAATTATTGAACAGTGTACCCGAGCAGATGTGAATAAGAAATAAAAAGGGCATCATAACCCAAATGTTTTCTAAGAAGTAACTCATTGCAATAAGCCCACCAATCAAGATAAGCTGTACTATTGCGGGTTGTTTTACTCTTGGTTCAAATTCGAGATAGATTCGCCTTTTACCAACAAATCCTCCTAACATCCACGAAAAGCCAAGGATTAATGTACAATAGCCTATTACAACAGAATTATAGTGAAAGGTATTTTCAATTATAAAGGGCCCTGCAATATTGAAGATCATAACAATGGAATAGCTTAAACCTAAAATGATAATACCTAACATGAACATTTTATTTTGAAGCATGGTTGAATACAATTGAACTGTGTTTTTAAGATTAAACTTTTTCTTCTCTGGAATACTCTCTCCACTGATTGCCAAGTCTAATATTAATAGTATTCCCGCATAGATAGCAAGGAAAAAGAAATTAGCTTGCCAGTTGAATAGCTTTTCCAAGTATCCACCAAGAAATGGAGCTAATATCGGACCACAAGACCATACTACTGTAAAGTAACTCAAGTAGTGTGCTCTCTTTTCGGTATCATATAGGTCCATGAATAGAGCTCTTGTTGCAACAACTAAGATAGAGATACCTATCCCCTGAACTATTCTAAGTAAGCAGATATAAAAGATATTATCTAAGTAGGCAATACTTATGCTTGTAATAACTAAGGTAAATAAAGCAATAAGCCGTGGCTTATATCTACCAATGCTATCCAATAAGCTACCTACAAATAGCTGTGAAATACCATAACTCAATAAGTAGCAGGTAAGCGTAAGTTGTATCTCTTTTTCCAAGACATTCAAATCCTTTGCCATAGAAGGGAATGACGGTAAGTAAATGTCAGTGACAAAACCTGAAAGAGGTATGGAAATAAAAGCCAAAGCGGTTATCAATTTCTTTCGTTGTTCTGATGTGTTTTTAAGCATAAAGTACATTGTTGTTTAGACGTGCAAAATTAACAGCTAATGCCTTTATGGCTTTTATTGACTCAAAGGGATAATTACGAAAATCAAAGATTGTTAGAGGGTGTTCTTAAATTGCAAGGGGGTTATTGAGGCGTATTTTTTAAAGAAGTTATTAAAATGGGTAGGGTGATCGAAGCCGAGTGTATAACCTATTTCTGCTATGTCCCAGGTTGTGTGTTTAAGAAGGTTTTTTGCTTCCTCGAATACTCTGTTTTTGATTACTTGGGTAGTTGTATTTCCTGTGTTTTTTTTGACGATTGCATTTAAGTGATTTACATGTACGTTCAGTAGTTGAGCAAAGTCTTTGGGTGTTTTCAACAACAGAGGATAAGCAGGAGAATCTAAAGGAAACTGATTATCTAAGGCATTGTCAAACAAACGGTATAGTCTATCGGCAGGAGATTGCTCTTGTATGTGAATATCTTCTGCTTTTAACTGTAGGGCTTTGTGCAAGACAATAGCTACTAAGTTTCGTATGATTTCGTACTTTAAAGGGTAAGAGCTTTGTGCCATTTCATACATCTGCATAAAGTAGTTATTAAGGCTTTCTACTTCTGCGTCAGCTAAGAATATAAACGGCTTGCTCCATTCCTTGAATAAGGATGTTTTTTTAAATAGTTCAAGAGACGCATCTGAGTGAAAGAATTCCTTGTTGAATAAACAGAAGTATCCCTCTTGGTTTTCTGAGCATGATTCCCATTCATAAGGTATTGTTGGACAAGGAAGGAATAGAGTAGGTTTGTCTATCACTAAGGTGTGTTTACCATATTTGAACTTCCCTTGTCCAATAATTAAACAGATTTTAAAAAAGTCTCTCCTGTTGTAGGGAGTGCTGAAGTGACAATGTTTACGCGTATTTATATTAAAGTGAGACTGTCCATCTTGATAGTTGTTGATATCAAAACCGTAGTTTTTGCCTGTGATAGTATATTTGTAATAATCCTTTATGGTTTCTAAATCTTTACTCATATCATTCCTAAATTCAAGTGTGTAAAGTTACTAAAATCAAATATTTAAAAATAGGCTGTTAATCTAAATCCTAAACTCATATAGTTAAATGGTTGATGAAAAGTATTGATCTGAGAATCACCTTCTTCTAATATTGATTTGTTGATTGTATATTTCATTTTCGCTTGGCTGTGATTAAAGTCAGAATATAGAGTTACACCTAAATTATCTGTTATATTGTAAGTCAGAGCCATACCAGCAGTAAATTGGAATGTGTCAGCTGGTTTGTATGATGCAATTTGCAGTTGTCCATTCTCCAAGTCTGGAATATCGATATCAGATGAACGTACTTTTAAAGAGATGTTTCCATCTGCTCCTGTGCTATATCCTCCTAAAGCCTTAAGCATAAGGTTCCACTTTTCTCCGAAGTGAAAAGCATAGTAAGGCCCCACAGAGAAGGTTAGGTTACCCATTGATTCAGATAGTACTTTTGCATCAATTTGATGATTCTCTGGTGCGCTTAGTTTTTCTTCGGAAAAGGGAAAACTCGCTACCATTATTTGCCCTCCGATTCCCCAATGCCTATTGAAGAAATAAGCACCTTCCAATCCTGCTTCCCATCCCATTTTGGCAAGTGATTCATTATCTTCTGTTTCTACTAAGCTGGCTAAGCCACTTGTGTAACCTACTTTAATGGATAAGAAAGAGGGGTTTTCATTACCTTCATATTTAGAGAGTAAGCTCAAGTTGTCGCCTTTGTTTCCATAAATTTTATCTACAAAAAAGTAAGCTAATTGGGTAGATAATATACCAATACCTGCGCCCGCTAATACATCTGGTGCCCAGTGGCGATTGTTTAGGCTTCTTCCTACTCCTGTCATCGTCGCTATTCCATATCCTCCTATAGCATACGCAGGATTGACAAGACCATATTCTTTGTCTAAAAATGCTGCATTGGCAAATGCCATGGCTGTATGACCTGATGGAAATGAGTTTTTCGTGGATCCATCTGGTCGTTCAACTTTGGCTGTATATTTAATACCATTTACAAGAATAGCCATTATAGCCATACTTGTAGCATAGGATATTGTAGTTCTTTTTATGTTATTTCTTCCTTGTACGCCAGCTGCCTTTAGTCCAAAAGTTGCAGCTGCTGGTACGTACTGGAAATAATCGTCATATTTGTATTTGAAAGTTGGAATATAGCGATTTCTTATTTCGCGTATATCTTCTTTGCTGTGCCAAGTTGCAGCTGAAGCTCCAAAGAATACGGTAGGTACTAAGGCAATTTTAGTTACCTCACGATCCCAGAAGTTTTTGTTGTTGGCTACTGACAGATTTAATTTCTCCGCAGTTAATTCTTTTACAAGATCTTTATCTGATTGTTTTATATGTTGTGCGAACGATTTTGTTCCCAATAAGATTATAACGAATAGATAACACTGAATCTTCATATTGCTTTTTTTGTGCAAATGTAGTTGGATATTTGTTTTTTAAATGATTGTTTTACAGTGTTTTATATAGATGGTTTTAGTGTTTTTTTAAATGCTTTTGTCTAAAACAAATGCCATTTAAGGTCTTGTGAAAAGCTAATAATTGGCATAATAATTGGTCTATAAGTAGCTAATAACTATACAATTCGTATAGTTGCATGGCTATTTATTAACTAAAGGTATATAAGTGATGGTAAGTAAGAGTTCTGTTAAGCGAAGTTTAGCCCTTGTTATCCTTGTCGTTATTATTATCCTGATCTTGGACTTGTTTGACGTGTTCAAGAAGTATAAGTTTAGCATTAGTATTTTCTGCTATATAGTATTGTTGATTGCGATTGGTTACTATATCTATAAGATGAAGAAGAAATAAAAAAGGTCTATGAACAATTTCATAGACCTTTTGATTTTTATAGTTGATAAACAAATGCGTTTATATTCATACCTGCACCTACTGATGCAAATAGTAATATATCTCCTTTTTCAAGTTGATGATGATCAATTTGTTTATTAATAATCATATCATATAGGGTTGGGAGAGTAGCGACACTACTATTGCCTAATTTGTGAATATTCATAGGCATGACATATTCAGGCATCTCCATATTGTATAATTCAAAAAAGCGCTTAACGATGGCTTCATCCATTTTCTCATTGGCTTGGTGAATCATCACTTTCTTAATTTTCGATATCGGCACCCCACTTTTGTCCATACAGGCTTTCATAGCCAGTGGTACACAAGTAAGAGCAAATTCGTATATCTTTCGCCCGTACATTTTGATGTATTTTGTATCAGGATCTAAGTCAGGATGATATGATTTGCCGTAGTGTATAAAGAAAGCTTCTTCTAATGTGTAGCTTGCACTGTTTACTGCAAGAATACCACCTTCTTCAGTTTTACTTTCAAATATTGTCGCTCCAGCACCATCAGCGTAAATCATTGAATCTCTATCGTGTAAGTCTATTGTGCGAGACAATGTCTCCGCTCCAATAATCAAACAGCGTTTGGCTAAACCGGATTGCATCATGGCATAAGCATTAATCACTCCTTGTAACCATCCCGGACAACCAAACAGCATATCGTAGGCAATACAGTTGGGGTTTTTGATTTTTAAATTGTGTTTGACACGCGATGCTAAACTTGGGACATTGTCCGATTGTATTGTACCGTGTTTAATATCACCAAAGTTGTGCGCAAAAATAATTTGATCTATCGTCTCAGGGTCGATGTGAGCATTTTCGATTGCTTTTTGTGCTGCAATGGTTCCTATATCAGAAGTGGTTAGATTGTTTTCAACATATCTGCGTTCTTCTATTCCCGTAATCATTTGTAGCTTCTTAGCTATTCTCTGATTGTTGTCGTTGAATGGCTTACCGCTCTCATCTCTAAAGTCAAATTGGTCAAAATCATTATTGGTGATTACTTGAGTTGGGATGTAGCAGCCTGAGCCAATAATTTTTATATTCATAATTATAGGAGGTTGTTTTTGTTTCTTATCCGTAAACTTAGCGTAATTATCATATAATGACAAGATAATAGTTATTTTATTTAGAAGTTGATGAGGTTTTTATATGCAGAGCAAGAAGTTGTGAAAATGTGTTTATTTTTGATGTAATTTGTCTCTATATTGTTCAAAGTACTTTACTGTGTCTTGCTCATCCATCTTTTTGTAGTAGTCAATGATGTAGTTTAAGTAAGCTTCATTAGGCTTAAATTCAAAGTGCATTTTTTGGCTAAAGCTTTTGTAGTTTTCTTCGACTAATTTTGGGTTCTCTTTTATTTGCTTGAAATTTATACCAAATCCTTCAAAGATATATCTAAGTCCGTCTAAGTTTCCTTTTAAGGGAATGCTTCCGTGATCCTCTCCTTCGTATTGAACGTATTTATAACTTAAATTTTTTAGTTTCGTCTTAGTCATATACTGGTTGTATTCTTGAATACTTGAGTAATGTTCTTTTTGTCCACCTTTATTTTGAGATTCGTCTACTTGTGTCACAAAGAGTTTTCTATTTTTAAAATCTTTGGTTGGGTTCAACTCATATTGCTTTAACATATACTGCCCATCCCACCAGATACTTGGGTCATGTACGATATAGGCATGAAACATATCGGTGTAGTTTAACAAGTTGTTAAGTGCAGTAATTCCTCCAAAGGAATGTCCAATTAGTACGTTATAGCCCATAGTTCTATAATTCTCATTGATGTAAGGCATCAATTCTTTTTCTATAAAGCTAAAGAAGTTCGCATTACCGCCGCTTTCTCCCTTGATTTTACTCTTTTGAGCCTCTGTCATATTTTCTTCTTTTCGCGTACTCGGGGTAAGATCTCTCGTGCGATTAGTATTTACAATACCTACGACAATCATTTCAGGAATACTTGGATAAGGGTACTTCGAAAGTTTTTCGACATAAGCAGTTAAATAGTTGAAGTTTGATTCACCGTCAAGTAGGTAAATCACGGGATATTGTTGAGGTGTAATGGTTGTGTCTGTATAACTTTTAGGCAAGTAAATTTGTATTTCTCTGTCTTCGTTAAGTTGCTTAGAGTTTAGTTTATACATTTTGCCAATTGCAATGTCATTTTGTGCTTTTGCAGCTATTGTACTTAAAGAAAGTACTGCTAATAATAATAGTTTTCGAAACATAATAAGTGGTTTTATCCTTGCAAATATAATTGTTTAAAACAATTCTAAATAACAAAATGAGATTAAATAGCCGTTTTTGTCTCTCTACTCTTTCTGTAAACTGGCATAATGTGGTTTTTAAGACAGCTATATTTTGTCACAATTATGCACACTACTTTTTAGTTGATTATTGTCGTTTAAGTATAGAGCAGAAGTTCCGTTTCTCTTGATGAGTAGAATATCTGTTTTTTATTGTAATTGTTTTAGTTCCAAAAGGTGGAATCGCTAAAGTCATCCTCTGATTTAGTCAGTCGCAGTTTCCTTTTAGGGATTTCCTATGAGGAATACTTTAAAAAAAAGAAGGATGTTTTTTTATAGAATTGTAGTTTTATATCACTGTTTTTTTAGAAAAACAGGTGTTTTGTCTTGTTTTTGTTTCTTTAATAGCTGCTTTTGTTGTCTTTTATTTCTTAAAAGCAAAAAAAAGGGTTTTTTTTTTATTGTATTATTTGGTGTAATGTACTGTTTTTTAGGTAATTAATGTTGTTGTTGGTAAATATGTTGATTTGAAATAAGGCTCTTATCCTTAGTAAATAGGCGGGTTGCAGCGAGATCGTAGGACACTTCTGGGACAATAGTAGGACAATAACGCGAAAAATAGGGCTTTTGCCCATTCATTGTCCTATTATTAATGGTTGATGGATTTATTATATTTTATACACCTCTGAAGGTATATGGATGTAGGTTTGTCGTATTACTGGTTGATTAACTGTGTTTTTTAGGATGCAATTGTCTTTCTGCTTTGGGTTCTCTATTGGCAGTATTGCTTTTTGTTTTTTAAATCACTTTGTATACTGTGTAAGTACAGTATATACTCTTATTTTTGTGATATAATTACGCGATGATGAAACTTAGGAACTCTACTGACTTTTTCTTTTCTTCTCTGTGTGAAATCGCACAGAAAGTCGAAGGCACTTCCATACGATTGAATTACCTTCGATTAAAAGGGCTTTTAGATAAGGTTACCAAAGAGATTGTAAGAGATGAGAAGATTGTTTTTTCCAATTTGTTTAGTCGACTGGCTTTTATTTGTAGTAAGTATAAAGTATCCACGGTAATTCACGAATTTAGAATTGTTTCGAATGAGATTTACCGCTATGATGAAAGGGATTTAGAATCTTGGTTTATTACATATTGGAAGGATGTTAACTTGTTTTTATCTCAAGTAAGCGGTGTACCAGTACCTTATGTAAATACTTGCTTTTTCTCCGAAGTCGATTGTAGGAAAGCAAGTGCGACTAAGTATTTTGATAGCTATTTGGAACGGGTAAAGGTGTCGTTGGTCAATAGAGATGACAATTTTATTTATTGTCTTAGATTGGATATCAACGAAGTCATAAAGGTAAAAGTTCACGATGGAGAAATGAGTACACCATTTACTTCTCTGCCTCACTTTCCATTGCAATCCTTACTCTATTTAGTACATATTCACATCGATAGCAATGATGTTTATTATCCTTCTGTGATCGTTTTAGAGCCTGATTATCTTATAGATGTATCTGCAATAGCGGAGTGTAATCAAGATTTTGGATTATCTCCTTTACTTTTCTTGAAATCAAAGATGGATGCGATTCCCAATACCAAGCACCTATTGATCGGTAACTTTGCTAACTTGGTAATGGATGAGGTTGTGAATAATTTTTACAATCAAGGAGTGAACTTTGATTCTCTATTTCAAAAGCACTTTGAGAATTATCCATTTGAACATTTGTTTTGTAGGGATATTCAATCAGTGGAGCATTTTAGGGAATATCAAGAGGCTTGCCAAATGCACTTTAGACACATATCTAAGGTAGTTCAGGAAGACTTTACCTACTATGGTTTACGCGATATTGATAATATTGCTCTGGAACCTTCATTTTTGAATAATGTATTTGGGTTACAGGGTCGTTTGGATCTGTTCTACGATAATCCCAATAACGATCGGTCTGCTGTCATTATTGAACTCAAATCAGGAAGTACTGCATATCCTGACTACGGTACAAATATTAAGGATAATCACAATACACAGTTATTTTTATACTACTTGATGATTAGTGAATCATTGGGGATTTCGTTTAAGAATATTGCCAATCAACAATATATTAAGGGGTATATTCTATATAGTAAGGTTAGTTCTAACAATCTTCGTTCTGACCATATTAATTTAGAAAGAGTACAGGAGATTTGCGAACTTAGAAATCGCATTATCTTGAATGAGAAGATGATACAGAGTGGAGATCTCAATAAGGTAAGCGCGGTATTTCGCGGTTTAAACGTAGAGTCTATTGTAAACAAACCGACTAATGACAAGTTTAAGAATATTTTAGAAAAGCAATACAAAGCATTTGTAGAGCCGATCTATGGGGCAACGATTTTACAACAAGCTTATTTTTACAGTTTTTACAGTTTTGTAGCTCGCGAACAAAACCACAGCAAATTAGGAGATGGTCGTAGAGAAGGGGTTTATTCTCTTGCAAGTCTTTGGAATCAAACATTTCATGAGAAAGAAGATGCATATAGTATTTTTTATGATTTAGTTATTAGTCAGAACGAAGTGGATACTGATCAAAAAAAGATAGTCTTTAAAAGACCTCTTATTGGCGATGGTTTTGCCAGTTTTAGGGTTGGCGATTCTTGTGTTTTATATCCATTTGAGAGCACTGAGGATACAGCTGTAAAGCACCGTATTTTTAAAGTCGTGATTAAGAGTATTACACAAGAGAGTATTGAAGTTGCACTGAGATATAGGCAGAATAATAAAGCTTATTTCAACCGATATCAAAAATGGGCATTAGAAAAAGACTTTATGGACTCTGGCTTTAATAGTATGTATCGCAGTCTATACGAGTTTATGAAAGGCAGTTCACATAAGAAAGACCTTTTATTAGGGGTAGAAAAACCTAAGCAAAAAACTCCTTATGCTTTTCACAAAGACTATCTGTCTGTAGAGCAAAACAGGATTCTCACAAATATTCTTTCTTGTGATGATTACTTTATTCTGAATGGGCCTCCGGGAACAGGAAAGACCTCTCATATTATCAAAGAGTTAATCAAGGAGCTTTACCAAAATTCTCGTGTAAATATCTTGGTGTTATCTTATACAAATCGGGCGGTCGATGAGTTGTCATCTGCCGTATGCGAGGCATTGTCTGATTATGATGTAGAATACCCCTTTATTCGCATAGGAAGTGAACATTCTTGTGAGGTTGATTATCACAAGTATTTGCTTAAAAATACGATTGCTATGAAAAAGGAAGCTCTGGAACTTCAAGGCAAAACATTTTCGCGAAAAAGTTTGATGCATTTGGTTCAAGCGCAACGTGTTTTCTTGTCAACTGTAGCTACTATCAATAATCAGTCAGACTTGCTGGCCATGAAGAAGTTTGATATGATCATTATTGACGAGGCATCACAAATATTAGAACCTCAAATAGTGGGGATTTTGGCTAATTGCAAGCGATTTGTTATGATTGGGGATCACAAGCAATTGCCTGCTATTGTTTTGCAAAATGATGAATTAGCAAAGACTAATAACACTATGCTTGAAGGCATAGGTCTGTACACGCATAGCAATTCCCTGTTTGAACGCCTGTATAATTATTGTGTGAAAGAGCGATTAGATTATGCTTGTGACACGCTTACTTTTCAAGGACGTATGCACAAGTCTATTGCTGAGTTTCCCAATGAGGTATTTTATGACGGTATTTTGAAAGAGGCTTTTGAGTTGAGTAATTTGTCACAAGAGGCCAAAGGGTACTTGGCAAGACAAGTCAGAATGATGGACTTCAAACCCTGTAGTGCAAATGCGTTAGATCAATTATTAGCTTCTAAGCGAATGCTATTTTTAGACGTAGAAGATCAAGCAGGTCAAAGTTTTGCTAAAGCCAATGAATTAGAGGCTGATTTGGTGGTCGAGGTGATTAAGCGGCTAATCTCCTTATATGATGTTAATCAACGACCTCTTGATGTCATCAAGCAAATTGGCGTTATTGCACCTTTTAAGAATCAAATAGCACTTATTAGATCAAAGTTGGAATCTCTGAATATCGCTAATAGCAACGAACTGATAGTCGATACAGTGGAGCGTTTTCAAGGAGGTCAAAAGGATATTATTATCTACTCGCTGACAGTAAGTGACCCTTATCAACTGGAGAGTTTGGTGAATCTCAATGAGGAGCAATCTGTTGATAGGAAACTAAACGTAGCTCTGACTCGTGCCAAAGAACAGATGATTATCGTGGGTAATAGTAAAGTGGTTAGTGAAGATCCCATATATATGCAATTAATTGAGTATCTAATTTCTAATTCAAGTTATCAACAATTGTAAACAAATGATGTTTATAAGTGTTGATAAGATAGGGATAAGATGTTGATAAGTATAAGTGTATTTGTTTATAAAGTTCTTAATTAATTGAAATTTAGTATTATATGAGTTTTTTAGTTATTAACATATTAGAAAGGCTATGTTGATAACTAAAAGTAGCGGTTGTCTATTCTTTGTAAGTCATTCACAATTAAAGCTCATTATTTGATTGTCATATTTATTTAGCGTTACAATATTTTATATTGTGAATGTTTTTTGTAGTTAAAACATTGAATTGATAAATAAATGAGAGATTATGAATGAAAAAATTGATTTTGTTTGGCATGAGGCTGCAAATAGGTGTGCTATTTGCAAAGCTGAATTAGCCAAAAACGAAACAGAGAACTCTACTACTAATGCGTCAGGAGTCATTTTAGAATATAATACTCATTTAGAAGTAACTGAAGATATAAGTTCTGACGAACCTGATATGGTACTTCTTTGTCAATCTGACTATGACTATGTCAGAAGAAACTCAGATACTTTTGACCGGGATATTCTCGATATCTTAAAGCGAAAACACGAGTTGTGGGTGTATAATTTTTTATATAGTAAGAAAGAGCAGGGAATTAATGGAATTTACTTCGATGAAATTGTTTCAGTGGATCGGTTGTTAAGTCTTTTAGATCAAGCAGAAGGTTACTTTTTGGATTCTAATCTTCAGAGAAGTAGTATCAACAACGTAGTCTGCCGAAAGCTGTTTAAGGCAATAAATGAGTATGAAACGACAGATAAAGAAATAGCTCTTGAGAAGAGAGAAAATGTTTTAAATGCTTTTAATATATTGGTTAAGAAATGGGTTAGAGTTTTTGGAAAAGTTGTTTTGCAGGATGTTTATCAAAAGGCAAGTAGTGATTATCGAACGCTGAGTATTTGTTTTATAGTAGTCTTGAATAAGAATACATCTCTAAATCACTTTAATGGAAAGAAACTGATCTATCATATACCAAGTGGCTTGGCATTTTAATTAGATCATTTTTTTTAATGCGTTTTTATTTTTCCAATGTAAGTTTGCGGAAATTTAAAAAGGATAGGATGAGAAAGTATTTTATTTTATTTCTCGTGAGTAGCTTGTTTATGGTTAGTTGCGACAATCGCGAATCTGATTTAGGTTACAATGTATCGGTTTGGAATACGGTAGTGACTAAAGTTAATGATGTTGTAGGTATTGAGCAGAGCATTGTGAGCCTGGATGGATATTCGATGTTTAGTCAAAGGGGAGAATCTGCTCAGGAGTACATAAGGGAAGCTATTGAGGAGTATGCTAAGATGGATGTCAAGGAAGACGTTGTACCAATGAGAGAGGCTTTGATTTCGTATATGAAAGAATGCGATAAATTATTGGATATTTACTTATCGTTAAGTAAACAGTCAGTAGATAAGGTTCTCACAGAGGAGGTAGTTGAGGAAAGCTATTTACAC
Source organism: Myroides albus (assembly GCF_009711045.1). GTDB lineage: Bacteria > Bacteroidota > Bacteroidia > Flavobacteriales > Flavobacteriaceae > Flavobacterium > Flavobacterium album_A. The sequence continues at coordinate 55,584 of NZ_WMJX01000005.1, forward strand.
ATCGAAAGTGTATTTATGGAAATGGAGAAGCTGTCAGAGCAAGTAACTTTGGAACAAAAAGCCTTCGCTAAAAAACATTATATTACAAGATATGTATTGTAGTAAGTATTGTGTTTAACCCCAAATCCGCATTCGCTAAATACTGCAAAGTAATTCGACTTTGCAATTCCACTATTAGCTATTGTAGCATACTATAGTATATGTGTATTGTTAATTCTGACCTATTCAGTATCATTTAATAGCTTCTCTATCTAATGCGTATTTTGGGTAAAATACAAGTGATTGCAATACAAAAAAGGCTGTCCTCAAGGACAGCCTTTTCCATTTATAATTATTCAGATATTAGTTTTCTAAATAAGCTTCGATAGGAGCACAAGAACAAATTAAGTTTCTGTCACCGTAAGCATCGTCAATACGACGTACAGTAGGCCATAATTTGTTTTCAGCTACATAAGGAAGTGGGTAAGCCGCTTTCTGTCTTGAGTATGGAAGATCCCAGTTATCAGCAGTTAATAATGCTAATGTGTGAGGAGCATTCTTAAGCTCGTTCACAGGGTTTTCGATAGTTGCATTCTCAATCTCTTGACGGATAGAAGCCATAGCATCACAGAATCTATCAAGTTCTTCTTTGCTCTCACTTTCAGTTGGCTCGATCATTAATGTACCAGCTACTGGGAAAGATACTGTAGGAGCGTGGAAACCGTAGTCGATAAGACGTTTAGCGATATCTGTTACCTCGATACCTTTTTCTTTAAACTCACGTACGTCTACGATCATCTCATGTGCAGCACGTCCTTTCTCACCTGTATAAAGGATAGAATAATGCTCCTCTAAACGAGATTTCATGTAGTTAGCATTTAAGATAGCTTGTTGTGTTACTTTCTTCAGTCCTTCAGTTCCTAACATAGCGATGTAACCGTAAGAAATTAAACACACTAATGCAGATCCATAAGGAGCAGCAGAGATAGCAGTGATTCCTTTCTCTCCACCTACCTTAACGATAGGGTTAGTAGGTAAGAATGGTACTAAGTGCTCAGCCACACAGATAGGTCCTACACCAGGCCCACCACCTCCGTGAGGAATAGCGAAAGTCTTGTGTAAGTTTAAGTGACATACATCAGCCCCGATATTAGCAGGGTTAGTGATTGCCACCTGTGCATTCATATTAGCACCATCCATATATACTTGTCCTCCGTTATCGTGGATGATTTGAGTAATCTCCATGATAGCAGACTCATATACACCATGTGTAGATGGGTAAGTCACCATAAGACAAGATAAGTTATCTTTATATTGTTCAGCTTTAGCTTTTAAGTCAGCCACGTCGATATTCCCTTCAGGTGTAGTTTTAGTCACGACTACTTTCATACCAGCCATAGCAGCAGAAGCAGGGTTAGTACCGTGTGCAGAAGCAGGAATAAGTGCGATATCGCGTTGGAAGTCACCTCTTGAGTGGTGGTATGCACGGATAGCCATAAGACCAGCGTACTCTCCTTGAGCTCCAGAGTTTGGTTGTAATGTAGTACCAGCAAAACCAGTAATCACATTTAACTTCTCTTCTAATCCGTGTAGCATCTCTAAGTATCCTTGTGCTTGATCAGCAGGTACGAATGGATGAACGTTGTTCCACTGTGCATTACTCAATGGTAACATCTCAGCAGCAGCATTCAATTTCATTGTACAAGACCCTAAAGAAATCATAGAGTGGTTAAGCGCTAAGTCTTTACGCTCTAATTTTTTGATATAACGCATTAACTCAGTCTCAGAGTGGTAGCTGTTAAATACAGCGTGCTCTAAGAACTTAGAAGTACGTTTTAGTTTATCTTGGTATTTAATTTCAGTGCTTAATGCAGTTACTTCTGTAGCTGTCTTACCAGTAGCTTGAGCGAATACATTAACAATAGCATTGATATCAGCTAATTCTACAGTCTCGTTTAATGAAATAGAGATAGTGTTAGCATCGATATAGTTAAAGTTAATAGAATTAGCTTCAGCGATAGGTTTTACTTTAGCAGCATCCGCTTTCACTAAGATTGTATCAAAGAAGTTAGCATTAAGTTGTTCAATACCTAATTTACCTAATTCAGTAGCTACAGTTACTGCTTTTGCATGGATTAAAGAAGCGATGTTAGTCAATCCTTTAGGTCCGTGGTAAACAGCGTAGAAACTAGCCATAACAGCTAATAATACTTGAGCAGTACAGATATTAGATGTAGCCTTCTCACGTTTGATATGTTGTTCACGAGTTTGTAAAGCCATACGCAGTGCGAAGTTGTCATCAGCATCTTTAGATACTCCGATGATACGACCTGGCATGCTGCGCTTATATTCTTCTTTAGTAGCGAAGAAAGCAGCGTGAGGACCTCCGAATCCTAATGGAATACCAAAACGTTGAGTAGTACCTACTACTACGTCAGCACCCATTTCTCCTGGAGGAGTTAATAATACTAAAGACATGATATCAGCAGCTACAGCTACTTTAATGTCTTTTGCTTTTGCTTGGTTTATAAAGTCAGCATAGTCAGCTACGATACCGTGTTTACCAGGGTATTGTAAGATAGCACCGAAGAATTCTTCTGAGAAGTCAAACTCTTCGTGGTTACCTACTACTAACTCTACACCAAATGGAGTAGCACGAGTCTGTAATACTGATAAAGTCTGTGGTAAGATTTCTTCAGAAACGAAGAATTTCACTACGTTATTTTTCTTTTGATCTCTTGTTCTTACGTCGAATAATAAGATCATAGCTTCAGCAGCTGCAGTTGATTCATCTAATAGAGAAGCATTTGCAATCTCCATACCAGAAAGCTCGATAACAGTAGTTTGGAAGTTTAATAAAGCTTCTAAACGACCTTGAGCTACTTCAGCTTGGTAAGGAGTATAAGCTGTATACCATCCTGGGTTTTCAAATACGTTACGGATAATAGCAGCAGGAACTACTGCCTCATTATATCCTAAACCAATGAAAGAACGGAATATTTTATTTTTGTTTCCTAATGCTTGAATGTGAGATAAGTACTCATACTCAGTCATTGCAGGGGCAAGGTTTAAATCTTCTTTAAGACGAATAGCGTCTGGGAAAGTTTCGTTGATTAATTGTTCGATGCTATCAGCTTTCACTGTTTTAAGCATCTCTGCGATATCCTCAGGACGAGGACCAATGTGTCTTAGAGCAAATGCGTTTGTTTTCATTTGGACAATAAATAAAAGTTGTGTTTAATCACACAAAAATAACCATTAATCTGACAATTGTGTCTTTATATCAATTAATTTTGAAAAGTGTATAAGCATAACAGTAGAAGACTGATAAATAATATGGATTTGTTAAAAAATAGAATAGTTGCTCTTTATTTAAACGGAAGTATTCACGTTTCCTTAGCAGTATTTGCTTTGGCACAAATGACATTTTATTTCTGTCACCTTCCATTTGATGCAGTTGTGTCTGTATTGGCTTTTACAGGAACATTGTTTTCGTACAACTTCATTAAATATGCTGAGGTAATCTATAGGCATAAAACTCCATTTACGCTTCGGTTAAAGGTCATTATTGGGATAAGTATTATTGCGTTGCTGATAGGGACTATGGCTTTCTTTATGTTGAAATGGAAGGCACAGTTGGTCACTTTGAGCTTATTGGTGTTGTCAGTTTTATATGCTATACCTATTAGTAGTAATCGAAGTAATCTGCGCAACCTGGCAGGGCTTAAAGTATATATCGTCTGTCTGTGTTGGGCTACTGTAACGCTTATAGTACCGGTGATGAATGCGGATATACCGGTCAGTTGGGATATTGTAGTTAAGTTTATACAGCGTTTTATCTTAGTGTTTATTCTAATCGGGATATTCGAAGTTGTTGACTTACAATACGACGACAAGTATTTAAAGACCTTACCTCAGATGCTTGGAATAGCTAATACCAAGTGGTTGTTGGGATTGTTATTAATTCCTTTTTATGTTATCGAATTTTTTAAGGTAGGGTATCAACCTATACAAGCGTGGAATAACTTATTGATTGTTCTTCTTACGCTGTTCTTTATTTATTATGCATCTCCTAAGCGCACCAAATTCTTTACGCTATTTTGGGTAGAGAGTGTGCCTATTGTTTGGTGGTTAATTGTTGTAGTTCAGGGAAATGCCAGTTTATAAGAATAAGAAAGACCAAGCAGTGCTCAGTCTTCATTTACATATTCTAGTATATCAGCTGGTTGACAATCTAACTCTTTACAGATTGCCTCCAATGTACTAAAGCGTATGGCTTTTGCCTTATTGGTCTTGAGTATGGATAGATTACTCACAGTGATACCTACACGCTCAGCCAACTCATTAAGCGATATCTTTCGCTTAGCCATCATGACATCAAGGTTTACTATTATTGGCATATCGTGGGGGTTATATGGTTAGATCTGCATCTTCTTTTAGACGCAAATGTTGTTTCAATACTTCTACAATCATCAACAAAATTAAGGGAATAAAGAATAATGTGATGTCGTATGCTGTAGTTTTAACAAGTGTTAAGTTATAGAAACTGGCAATACTCTGTTGTTCAAGTTGAGTGAAGTACACGATAGTGTTCCCTATTATAGCGAATGTAATTTGTATATAGGCTAAGAATTTTAGACGTCCTATTTGATCAGCATCTACAATAGTTCCCTTGTATAAATTCTTAAAGAATTTGAATAAAACAATTAATAGCATAGGTATTATAAAGAGACTTATTAGACCTAATAATCCCAATAAAAAGCTTGTCATTGTTGATTTTGTTTCAGAAACTTCAAATGTGATAGTTTCTTCTACAGTTGTCACTTGTGCCGTGATTGATTGGCTGTTTTCTTTACTAACTAACGTTTTGTTTAAATTAGGTGTTTTATCTGATTTCACCACTATAGTGGCATAGTCTTTTCCTTCTTTAAATGCATTATTTCCTTCCTTTAATCCTTCTGTAAAATCTTTGAAGTGAGAGGTAAATGAAAAAATATAGGCAATTAAGAAAAGTACAGTAAGTAGTTTTAGTTTCATAGTATTGATTTTTTAAAATACGATATCAATTACCCATTCACAAAACGCTACTAAAAGTGTCACCCAATAGAATAATAATTTAATCATAGTAGTTTATTTGTTTGGTTTTACAATGCTTCAAAAGTAATAGTTTTTTTTTATAAAACAAGAATAATTTATTGTTATTCGATAAATAGTTATCTTTAAACGTAAAATATATCTATTAGAATATTTATGGATTAGATTAGAGTTTTGCGGAAAGCTCTTTTTTAGTTGTGTCTAAAAATGTATCTTTGTTGTAAATTATAAAAAGGATGATAAAATTAATTAACGAGCTAAAAACAAATAGTAATATTGTTTTTGTTATTGGAAAAGAAACGATTGATACTACAAATTTTCCTGTAGTAATTTTTGATTTTGCAAAAGAGTTTCAAGCAAGCGATAAAGAGGAGGACTTTGCAAAGATTGGTGGTCAGTATTTCTTCTTTGTCAAAGAAAATGAGAACTTAGAAAAGATGCGTTTGGCAGGTTTTAACGTTCGCAAACAGCTTGACAAGAAAGCTAATAATATCACAGTGGTAGGTAATGGCACTGGGACGTTGGCAGTGGTAGAAGGATTAGCTTTATCAAATTATCAATTCTTAAAGTACTTTAAAGAAGCAGCTGAAATGAAGTATGCCTTAGAAACAATTGAGGTTAAAGGGCAGTTTTCAGTTAAGGAAATAGAAGATCTTCAAAACACGATAAAAGCAGTTTATTGGGCTCGTACAATGGTAAATGAACCAGTAAACTTTTTGAATGCTACACAGTTGGCAACTGAAATAGAAGTTTTAGGTAAAGAAGCGGGATTCAGTGTGAAAGTTATGGAGCGCAAAGAAATCGAAGACCTAAAGATGGGTGGTTTATTGGCAGTTAATAGAGGTTCTGTAGAGCAACCTACTTTTACGATTATGGAATATAAGCCTGCTAAACCAGTAAACGCTAAACCGATAGTTTTAGTTGGAAAAGGTGTGGTATATGATACAGGGGGATTGAGTTTGAAACCAACAGCAGGATCAATGGATTCTATGAAGAGTGATATGGGAGGAGCTGCTTGTATGGCAGGTACTATCTATGCTGCTGCTTTGAACAAATTGGACGTACACGTGATTGGGTTAATTCCAGCTACTGATAACCGTCCAGGAGGAGATGCTTATGCACCAGGAGATGTGATCACGATGTACGATGGAACAACAATCGAGGTGTTGAATACAGATGCTGAAGGACGTATGATTTTAGCAGATGCTATTGCTTATGCGACTAAGTATGATCCACAAGTGATTATTGATGCAGCTACACTTACTGGAGCAGCATTAGTAGTGGCTGGAGATACGGCATCTTGTATTATGGGTAACGATGAGCAGATTATCGATGCTATCATCGCTTCAGGATACAATGTACACGAGCGTTTAGCTAAGTTACCTTTCTGGGATGACTATAAAGACTTGTTGAAATCTAACGTAGCAGATATGAAGAATATCGGTGGACGTTTTGCTGGTACTATCACAGCAGGTAAGTTCTTAGAACACTTCGCAAAAGCACCTTATGTACATATCGATATCGCTGGTCCAGCATGGATGGATGCACCAAGAGATTACAAAGGTAATGGTGGTACAGGAAGTGGAGTACGTACTCTAGTTGACTTCTTGACTAACTACAAAGGATAATATCTGATTAGGATATAAAGTAAAAGGCGTTCGAAAGAACGCCTTTTTTTGTTTATTTTTTCACAAGAACTTTAATTGTTTTGTAAGTGTATTTTATCTCCGATACTTTACCTCTATTATTTACTGTGCTTATTACAGTCGAAGTTTCTAGATAATCATCCTTATCATATGTGTTTTGATGAGTAAACTTATCATTGTAAGTTTGGTCTGAAGGCTTATAATCAAAGGTAGTTCCTGTTACGTTGTGAGGACTACGAATTAAAAACTGCTCTTCAGTTTCAAAAAATTCTATTGAATAGGCTTGATCGCTTATATTCATATTAGTATAAGGGGATTTTTTGTCGTCATAAGTGATAAGTTCTATTATTCCATTACTATTAACTTCAATAAGATTTCCTCTATCGTCATATTTGTAAGTCGTTTCTTGATCAGTTTTGTCTGTGGAATTTTTTGTTCGAATTAGCTGTCCTTTTGGATTGTAATAGAATGAGTATAATGATTTATTTCCTTCAGTTTCATTTGTAATTGCATCTGCTTTAACTATTCTATTATTTTCATAAATGTACTGTAAATCCCAATATTCGTATTTTTTATCAGTAGTGTAGGTTTCTAATGTCATAGCAAAAGGGAGATTATTCTCATATGTGTATGTAAGTATTTCTTTTTCTACTTCATTTTTTCCATCAAAGGATTTAGTGATTTCCTCTGTATTATTAACAGTACCATCTTCATTGTAAAAGAATGTAATAGTGATATCTTCAATGTGTTTTTCATTATCATATGAAGAGTATACGAAGTTGTCTATTACTTTTAATTCTTTGATCTCTATACCTGGATCTACTTCTTCTTTGCCTGGTTCTGTAATAGAATTGTCATCAGAGGAACAGTTTACCGCAAACATACCTACTAGGCATAGTGCTAGTATTCTTAAATTGTTTTTCATATTTAAATTTTTTAACAAAATTAACTAAAATATCCTTATTGTCAAAAGAAGGGTAAATTTTGTATCTATAAGCCGAGTTCAGTGTATTTATCATATTTTTGTCATCTTATAAAAAATTATAACAATGATTAACTTAGCAGAAACAACCACGTTTATACCTGTAGATAAAGATAATATACACTTAATTCTTCCTTTAGCAGAGAAGATATGGGAGGATACTTACCTTCATATTATCGGGCAAGAACAGATAGACTATATGCTACCGATGATGTATAGTGACGAGCGTATCTTAGGTGAACTAAAAGAAGGGTACCAATGGGAACTGTTAATGCAAGGGGATGAGTTATTAGGCTACACGAACTATAAGCTTATGGAGGACAATCGTGTGTTTCTTTCTAAGTTGTATACTAATGTGTATAAACAGGAAAAAGGCTTGGGGCATTTTATGTTTCAGCATGTAGTAGACTATGCTAAACGAGAGGGAGCTACTGCTGTATATCTTACAGTAAATAAAAATAACCAACGCGCTATAGATTTCTATATCCGCAATAATATGAAGTGTATAGAGTCTAAGACTTTTGATATCGGTTGTGGATATGTAATGGATGATTATATCTATCAGTTAGATTTATTATAACAAAAAAGGTTAGCCATTGGCTAACCTTTTTCTATTTTACCACTGTTTTATTTGTTTATCGAAAAGAGTTAAAAGGATCTACATGTGATAAAAGATTGTTGGTTTATTATTTTTATTTAGTTTAAATAATTTATTATCTTCGCTTGAAATTAAAACATTAAACTATGAGATCATCAACAATAAATCCTGATTTCGATCAACATAAAGTAAAGCCTAAAGCTCCTAAAATAGAAGAATTAGTAAACTCTGTAAAGTCAGTAATGCTTGCGACGATTAATGAGGATGGTACTCCTTTAGTAAGTACAGCTCCTTATTCAAGAGTTGGCAATGAATTTCAGGTTTTGGTTTCCTTCATGGCCAAACACACTAAGAACTTGAGAGATAGAAAAACGGTATCTATCATGTTCGTTGAAGATGAGAGTACATCTAAGCAGTTGTACGCTCGCCACCGTTTAACAATAGACTCAGAAGCAGTTTTAGTGGAAAAAACAAATCCTCTATATGATAAAGCTATTCAAGATCTTAGAACAAGACATGGTAAAGTAGTAGAAGTCCTTGATAATTTGGAAGACTTTATTATGTTTAATTTTAAGGTAATTAAAGGATCTTATGTGAATGGATTCGGTAGTGCATACTTCGTAGATGAGAATTTAGAAGTGATGGAGCACAGAAGAGGTGCTCATGGTCAACATAATATTGATGTGAAAAAATAGACAATATTTAGTTAGAATATAAAAGGTCTTTATGCGTCTTGTCATAAAGGCCTTTTTTTGTTTTGTCGTAAAATAATGTAGTTTTGAAGGAATTTAAAAAATAAGTATGTCATCAGAAAAAGTTCATATTCGCTGCTCTCATTGTGGAACGTTTAGTGTAAATGCGGAATACTGTACGCATTGTGGACAGGCGCTGAATATTGTAAAACAACGAGAGGAAAGGAGAAAAGATGACGAGAGGGACCGCATTGCTAAAGCCTTAGCGGAGGAGCCTTCTGCAATAGAAAAGTTTTTACTCAAGATGACTAAGCACCCCTGGTTTGTGATACGCGTATTTTTTAAATTGATATATGGGATATGGTTTGTTGTGATGGCTATTGCAATGTTCTTGGCTTGGTTAATCGGTATGATTGTAGCATGAGTGTATTAAAGAGTTGGTTTTTTATCTTGATAGTGCTTATTGGATCTAGTGTATATACTTTACAAAGAATTGGTGTCGTCCTACCAGTGTTTGTAAACAATTACTTGAATGATATACTTTCTATCCCTATTGTTTTATCAATTATTCTCATCGTCGTTAGATTGATTAGAGGCAACTCCTTTCAGTTGTCACTTTGGATGATTATTAGTGTAGTACTTTATTTTAGTTTTTATTTTGAATACTATATTCCCCAATTTAACCCTCGCTACACTGCAGATATTTTAGATGTAGGCTGTTATCTGTTAGGGGGAATTACTTTTTATTTTGCACAGCGTTATTGTATACCTACTTAAATTTATTTTGAGTGCTATTTCTGTTGATTGAAATAAAGAAAATAACAAGTGTATGAACAACAAAAAAAGAAATACCTTTAGCCTTGAAATTTTGACTAAGTCGAGTAGTCAATCTTAAAGTTTAATATCAATAGCTAAAGTGACGTATGATAAAAGTATTTTATACTGATTATTATGAGAATATTGCCGAAGAAAACCTTGAGTTATCTTTAGACGAATGTGTGGAAATATTCGAAGAAACAATTCATCTCGTGGATAATTTTGTTGGAATTCAAGTAGGAAAACACACCATGATGTTTCACCGTGATGAAGAACAAATTTTAGTTGAGGTGCTCAATCCTCCTACTTTGGTAAATCCACAGATGTATGCAAGCAAAGAACAATGTCTTACAATAATTCAAGAGATTTACGCTAAAGAGCAACTCTTTGTTTATCCTCAAATGAAGTTAGTTGATGTTAGAAAAGAGAGTCTAAACGATGTGTTAGAAAGAGGGGAGTAAATAGGGTTTTTATCTTTTCGCAAGGTAATACGCGATTTTAAATAAAAAAATGACAGTTAACAACTTTTATATCATGTAGATATAATTTGTTAACTGTCATTTTTGAATATTAAGCCTGTTGGTTTTTATTGCTTAAGATGACTAAAGTCACGGCTCCAAGAACGAAAAGTAGTCCAGTAGCAGACATCCAGTCGAAGTGCTCTGCGAAGAATAAGGTACCTACTAGTACAGCTACTACTGGTTCCATAGATCCTAAGATAGAGGTAACGGTGCTACCTGCGTGCTTCACTGCTAGTACTAGACATAAGTCAGAAATGAAGGTAGCGAATACTCCTAATAGGATAAGATTAATCCAATCACTCGTTAGTGTCACCGTCTGTATTCCTGTCGTGAAAAGACAGTAGAATAAGAAGATTAAACACCCCATTAACAATACATAGAAGGTCAATGAATCAAAGTTCATCTCTGATATTCTAGATTTATTTAAGCCTACGATATACAGTCCATAAGTGAATATTGTCAGGGCAGAGAGTACTAGACCTGTGATCAGTGAAGGTGAAGCCTCACCGTGTATACACATCATACCCACTCCCACTAGAGATAGAATAGATGCTACCAAGAGTGCGATAGACTTCTTCTCCTTATAGAACATAATCATGACTATACTGACGAATATTGGGTATAAGAAGTGTACAGTAGTGGCTAGTCCACTATCTATATACTCATACGCATCGACTAAGAATTTGGCTGTTGCGGCATACAATAACGCCAAGAAAAAGACGACTGCTAGATCTTTAATAGAAATTTTTAAGCTTGTTTTTTTGTACAAACATACTGCGCCCATAGTCACAGATGAAAATAAGAATCGATAAAATAGAATGGTCGGTATGCCTATAGCAACCACTCCTTCTGGTCGCAAGTTCGGCAGTATCAATGGTAAGGAGAACAAAGGCACCAAACCAAATGTACCCGAAGAAATCAATGCGAATAGAATTCCTTTAAGGTTTTTCATTGTTTTAAAAATCTTTTAATTAAAAATCTGCGCAAAGGTACATTTTCGAGACGGAGTATAAAAGTAGGTGGTATATTATTGTTAATCTCTTGTTTTACTTGGGATAGGACCGTTTATTTTGATAAGAGATTTGGTAGAGAAAAATTAAGATGATAACGTTTTTCGTAATAATTTTAGAATAAGATAATGAAGGAATAGCGTATCTTTAACATAAAATTCGATATGAGGAATATGTTGATATTGGCCTTTATACTTATTTCTGTCTCTTGTTTAGGGCAAATACCTACAGATTGGCAAGTGGATGGGGTAAAGGGAAAGGTGAAGAATATGGAAATAGTTATGAATGGGGTAGGTGAAAGTGCATACTTTAAAGAAGTAAATGTTTATAATGAAGAGGGGTATTATCTATCTAAAAAAATGTCAGTTTCTGATGATAAAGCACCTGATGTTACTATGTTTTTAAATATGATGGAGAACTATGAACCATATAAAGGTAATAAAAGAAGTACGACAAGCTTTTTAGGTGATAAAGTAGAGATAGCTAAGGGGACAGAAGAGTGGCAGTCAGATAGTGTTCGCCTTAATATTAGTAATGGCATTTCGTGGGGAGAAAGTAGTGAAGAAAAAGAAGTTTTGATTAACATAACTACTGAAACATTTAATGAAAAAGGACTTTTAGTAAAAAGTTTGTACGAAGATGAATTTAGAAGTTCAACCGATTTGCCAGGTAAAAGATTAGAGACAGTTAATACGTTCAATACAGAAGGATATTTAATTAGTTTTAGAGTAAATGATTTAAATAAAAATACATCTACAGAGTTGAAAGTGGTAAATGTAGAACTAGATATTAAGGGAAATGTAATAGTACAAAAGCATTACGAGGATGATGTATTAGTGCTTAATAAAACCTTCACCTACGAATATTACGATTAATAAAAAAGGCTAAAGTAAAGGAAATGAAAAAGTGTTTACTGTTTATGCTAGTGTTAGTACTAACGAGTTGTACTAAAGATACCATTACCCCTATACCTGATACGCAGTTAGAAGGGTTAAATGGAAAGGTGAAGAGTAGAGTGGCTAATAGTTTCGTTGCTTTATTAGGAGCAGCAAGTAAGCAAATCACTCTGTATGATGAGCAAGGATATAAGATATCAGAAGAGGTGCTCTTAGATGAGACTAAGACAGGAGAATATTCTTTATTGGCTAGAATGGAATATACATCTTATCAAGATAGTACTAGAATTAGTAAAACGTATGGGGCAGATCATAAGTTATATGATGTGACAACAACTAAGTGGCTTACTAGGGATGAGTATATGACAACGATAGATAATGAAGAAGAAAAAGGACAGATACATAAGGAGGTAGTAAAGACAGATGATAAGGGGAGACAATCCTATAAGGTAGTATTAAGAGAGTATATAGGTAAAAGTCAGGTGGATACTATATCTAGGAATATATTCGAGTATGATGAGAAGGGGTATAAAGTGTTGGAGAAATCAAGTTTTATGACTGAGTCTTATGGTAAGATTAAAGTAACTAATTTAACATTCGATAAGTATGCTAATGTAACAAGACAAAAAATATCTAGTGAGGACATAGATGCTAATTATGAATTAGAGTATACCTATGAATATTATGAATAAGATAGTAACGTTACTGTGTATAATGCTGTTTGCGTCTGCACAGGCACAACCACTCACGGATTGGCAGTTGATGAACCTGAAGGGTAAGGTCAAAAGACTTAAAGTACATACTTATACTGATAGATCAAATATTAAATGGGGTGATGATACAGATTATAACTTTGATGATAAGGGGTATATACAATCTGTAACAGCATATAGTATAGGTGAGAGTACGGGGCTAAAAATTATTAAAAAGAGTTTAGTCTATGGTGCCTATGAGAATCAAAAAAGAGAGATTAAAGGAATTAGCGGTTTTACCAATAGAGATTATCATGAAGTACAGGAATGGTTATACCCTACTGAGTATCGCAGTACTATTTATGCAGTTTTTCCATCGAATAATAATAAAACTATATTGGGCAGATGTGATGCTGAAGGTAGACTGATTTATGAAACGAATAAGACGCATGATATGGGTAGCGAAGAAATGTATGAATATAGTGAAGAAGGACAGCTCGTGTGTATAGTCATTACCACTGATGATTTATTCGTTCAGTATACTGAGGTAGCACAAGGAGCATTAGATGCTATGGGCAATCCTATGGAGACAGTCTATAATCACCGAGATGGTTTTATAACTACGATAACTTATACCTATGAATATTATGAATAAGATAATACCGCTTTTGTGTATACTGGTATGTATAGTTAACAGATATAAGCACAGTACCTATAGACTTACAATTATCAGGTATAAAAGATAAAGTAAAGTCTATGCTATAGTTAAGAATTTTACCAGTGGGTATAAATCACGGCCCCCTAAATCTAAAAAGGGAAATGAAGTGCTAAATCGAAGATATGGAATATATAAGATCTTAGGGGGATTTATTTGTCTATTAAAGTATTTTTTTATTTGGAGTAAAAGTGTTAATTTTCTATGTTAAAAATAATATATAAAAGATATGAAGAAGTTAGTGTTATTGTTGTTGTTAATATCGGTGGCCAGTTGTAAGACGGAAGATAGTAAGGTTCAAAATGATTTACAAGTAGAAGGATTACAAGGGAAAGTCAAAACGTATACAAAAATAACTACAGATTTACAGAAGTTTGAAACTCAAAAAAGTGTTTACCACTTTAATACAGATGGGTTTATTACAAGTGTAGAAGGCTATTTAGTTGTTCAAGAACCAGAGGTTGGAAACGTTGATTTGTCCGTTTCAAAGATTGATTACGAACCATATAAAGGAAACAAAAGAGAACTGAAAGTAAAAGGGATAGAGGGTGTTTCTCCGATTATATCTACAGAGGAATGGAATTCAAATAACCAGTTAATCACCTATCAAAAGAATGGAGATTTTATATCTAATAAAATACATTCTTTCAACGATAAAGGACAATTGCTATCTATTGAAAGTAATGGAACTGTCTCTGATATAGCGTTTAACATAGTGGAAAGTTATTATTATAATGATGATAATACAATCCAGAAAGTGATCAGAGAGGATAGAGATAGTGAACAAAAGCGAGAACAAACCTATAAAGTATGGGGCAAGGATAAAGAGGGGAATCCTGCTGTGTTAGAAAAATCAGTAAAGGATCTTGTCGTATCAAGAGTTCTCTATGAATATGAATATTACGAATAGATATAAGGTGCTTGAAGCACCTTTTTTTATGTGAATTTGTTAAAGATTGTCACTTTTTATAGATAAGTGAGTAGTTCTGTTGTACTTAAGGTACTAATTGTGTATTTTGCTGGCCTATAATTTTATTAAAACTAACCAAAATGAGAATTAACAAGGCTATAAAAGTAGGAGTACTTGGAGTAACTTTATTTTCAAGTTCATTTATTTTTTCGCAAACAACACAAGACCCAATTGTAGAAGCAATTGTCAAAGAAGGGACAGCTAATTCCCAATTAAAGAATTATGCATTTGAACTAATGGACGTCATTGGGCCTCGCTTAGTGGGAACACCACAAATGATGCAAGCACATAATTGGGTAAAAGACCAATATATCGCTATGGGATTAGAAGCTCGTAATGAAGAATATGGAACTTGGAAAGGATGGGAAAGAGGTACTACTCAGATTACGATGACCTCTCCAAGGTTAAAAAGCCTTGAAGGAACGCAGTTAGCATGGAGCCCCGCAACTAAAAAGCAAGGAGTTGAGGCAGAAGTAGTTTTACTTGTGGATGCAAAGAACACTACAGAGTTTAACTCTTGGTTATCTACGATTAAAGGCAAGTTTGTCATGATCTCAATGCATCAGGAGAGTGGAAGACCAGACTATCAGTGGAAGGAGTACGCTACAGAAGAATCTTATACAAAAATGACAGTAGCAAGAACCGCAGCATCAAAGGCATGGTCTCAACGCCTTAAGAATACTGGGTTTACTGAAAAGGAATTACCTAAAGTATTAGAAGATGCAGGTGCTGTAGGAGTAATAAAGTCATCTTGGAGTGGGGTAATGGGAGCGAATAAAATATTCGGAACAGATACTAATAAAATTCCAGTAGTAGATTTGTCATTAGAAGATTATGGACTACTCTACAGATTGGCGGAGAATGGAATTACTCCAAAGGTAAATATCAATGCGCAGTCTAAGGATCTTGGAACTGCCAAAACGTATAATACCATAGCAGAGTTTAAAGGAAGTGAAAAAGCAGATGAATATGTTGTTCTTTCTGCACATTTAGATAGTTGGGATGGTGGAACAGGAGCAACTGATAACGGCACTGGAATTATCACGATGATGGAAGCAGTTCGTATTTTGAAAACAGTTTTGCCGAATCCTAAGCGTACCATTTTGATTGGAAACTGGGGAAGTGAGGAGCAAGGATTGAATGGATCTCGTGCATTTGTTGCAGATCACCCAGAACTGCACGACAAGATTCAAGTAGTTTTTAATCAAGATAATGGTACTGGACGTATTGCAAATATTTCGGGACAGGGATTCTTACATGCTTATCAATATCTATCAGATTGGTTATAT
The DNA here is from genome assembly GCF_009711045.1 of Myroides albus. Classification (GTDB taxonomy): domain Bacteria; phylum Bacteroidota; class Bacteroidia; order Flavobacteriales; family Flavobacteriaceae; genus Flavobacterium; species Flavobacterium album_A. The sequence continues at coordinate 71,484 of NZ_WMJX01000005.1, forward strand.
GCAGTACCTACTTCGTTTAAGCAAGATCTTAAAACACATTTTCCTGGTTCTCCTTCTGGAGGAGGGTCTGATCACGTTTCATTTGTGAGTAAAGACATACCAGGTTTTATGTTGAGTTCATTGAGTTGGGGATACGGACAATATACTTGGCATACCAATAGAGATACTGCAGATAAAATCGTGTATGACGATATACAAAATAATGCTATCTTGATAGCTATATTAGCCTATAAGGCGAGCGAACAAGAAGAATTAGTTTCAAGAGAAAAGGTTGTTCTTCCTTTAAATGAAAAAGGTGAACGTCAACAATGGCCTGTTTCTAAGGGACCAAAACGCAAACAAGAGTAAAGAAAAGGGATACTGAACTCAGTATCCCTTTTTTAGTTTTATTAGAAAGTAGCCGTATTTGATCTCTTTTGGATACTTTTACTTGATGATGTGTTAAAATGTGTTCTGTTTAAGAGGTATTGTGAATTTATTTTTTTTATTTTGTGTTAAAATGAGATAATATGAAAAAAATAGCTTTGGTTTTAACAGTGGTATTAAGTAGTTTGGCTTTTAGCTGTTCTTCTGATGACGGTGGAATGACAGTAAACGATAAAGATGTAACTGCGGATTTTATTAATACTCATATGGTAGATAAATCTGGAAAAGAGTATACCAGTTTTAATTATAAAGTCGTGTCTACAGCAAATTTAGCACTGGATGGACGATTGGAATTAACGACAGTAAAGAATGAAGTATTTAAGTCTGACTATTTTCAGATTAGACCTAATGGCAACGTAGTTGTACCTGTTTTGGTTGAAGGTAAAGTAGGAGGTGAAGAATACATTAAAAGTAAAAAAGTATATGTAAGTCCAGCTAAGCCTATCACAGATCCGATTTATCCTAAGTTATAGGTAAACTTGGTTTGCAAAGATGGCTATTTTACTGTAAGGTAACATAATATGCAACAATTGTAAAATAGATAAATGAAAAAGAGGGCATCTAAATTTTAGATACCCTCTTTTCTTTTGGACAGTGATATATTGCCTTAATTATCTTAAGCTTCGATTATGTGTTAGCCCATTAGGAGAAGATGATTTTGATTTAAAGCTCATTTATTAGTTTGTTAATATTACTATAGTGCGCTTATTATCAATAAATGCAAACTCCATGATGCATATAATGACCTTTTGTTTATGGGTTTATCGTATAATCGAGAATGATCTCTTTTTGTATAGCTTATTTAAAAGCATCTTTTATTACTTTTCCTTTTGCGTATTCTAAAGGAAATTCTAATAATTCAGCTACAGTGCTTGCTACGTCAATTTGCTCGTAGTTTCCAGTTGAAATAGTAGCGTTTTGTTTAAAATCAGGTCCCATAGCAAAAAACTCTATATGACGACATCCTGTACAATCATCTCCGTGATCTTTAAAACCTGTTTTGTGCCCGTCAATGTGTCTTCCATGGTCATTAGATACGATTAATGTTGTTTTGTCTTTGTATTGAGGTAGTGCTTGGATATAGTCCCAAATATCCTTAATTGATTGGTCAGTAATTTGAATAGATTCGATGTACTTCTTCCAATTATTTCCGTGTCCATAAGAATCGACATCCTTTAGGTTAACTACGATTAGATTTGGAGAATGTTTAACCATGACATCTCTTAAGTTATTCATGGTAACCATATCTTCTCTATATCCTGTTCCGTTACCTGCTATACCAGCATCCGTTGCAGGCATATATTTATTGTTCCACTCTTGTTGTTTGCTATTGTTTAGTACAGCTAATTTATCTTTAGAAACGATTACCCATGCTTTTAGGGAGTCTGCTTTGCTGTGTTTTAACCACTGTTGTAGAACAGAAGGATAAGTAGGTAATTCTTTACCATTGTTACTTATAGTATCGTACACTCCCGTTATAAGTGCAGTATGCCCCGCATTCGTATTCGTCATACCATTGTTTTGGAAGTTGTTGATAAACACCCCTTGCTTGAGTAGTTCTACGCGATTTGGGATGTATTGTTGTTTTTCTTCTAACCATGTCTCAGACATTCTTGGCCCGTCAATTGAAAGAATAATCACATTTTCTGTTTTGTACTTTTTGCCTGGTTCTTCTGGTTTCTCGATTGGTTTTTCGTTGTCAGTGATTTTAGTGCTGTTGTCGTCACTTGAGCATGCCATCAAGGTAAAAAGTGCTGAAAATAGAATAATTGTTTTTTTCATTTTTTATAATTTTTGTTTCATCAAAGTAACCAAGTATAAATGTGAATAAAGAGATTTTAGTATTATCAAATTGTGAAGTATTAGTTGGGAAAAAAGGGGTATTGTTTCTAAATTATTAATAGATCTCTTGTATTTAATAAGGGGATATTAAGAGATGCGAGTATATTATTTAAAGGTGTTAAACCACAATTCTTTTCGACAAATCTCGTTTTCTTTTTGAAGAAGTGATGAGATATTGGTAATGTCATTTCTTATTATAGTAACTTTATAGAATATTATAAAAAAGAATTATGAAGAATATAGGGATGTATTTAATGCTTTTTGCTCCTATTATTACATTTGGACAGGGGGGAAGTAATAATGAGCTTTCTAAACTTTGGAAGAACGTTCTGGATAAAGAGCGCAATTATGAAGTTAAAGAAATGAGGTCTGAAGTAGAACAGATTATTGACTTATCTCGTAAACAAAAAGACCAAGCAAGTCTTTTGAAAGCGATGTTTTATAAGGCGAAAATCATGATTACTACGGAGGCTGAACAAGATTATAATGTCAACGTAATAATGGATTCTTTTGAAGACGAACGCAAAAGTGCAAGTGGTATTTATGCTGCAGTTATAGATGCGTATATAGCTAAACTTTACGTTATCTATAAAAGTGAAAATCTCTATACAATTTCTAATAGGACAGCATTAGCAGATAAAAATGACAATAGCGATATTCGCTTTGCTACTATAGAGATGTTAGATCTCCAAATAAACAAGTACTATAAGAGTGCAATCGCCTTGAGTAAGCAATATCCATTTACTTTAGTAGAGGATTGGCAATTATTGTTTTTATACGACAAGAAGTCTTCTATTGACTTATCCTATTTTTCAGTTTACGAAGCTATTCGTTTAGACTATGCTAATTTCTTAAAGTTTAGTTATGACTATACTTTAAGTGAAAAAGACATTGAGGCTAAAACGTTAGAAGGAGAAAAATATGAAAAAGAAGTAATCAGTGATTTGCAGAAGAGAAATCAAAAAGATTTGGTACTTTATGTCAGCTTGTATCAAGTTCAGAATAATCATCGTTTGACTTCAGTGGATAAAAAGGCACTTTATGAACAATTGCTGAAGGAGAACGCAACTCATGTCGCAGTCAATAAAGTGTACGCTCAGTTTCTTTACGATAATTTTTCTCAGTATTCTGTGACAAATGACTTTAAAGTTGAAGGACAAGAAGTATTGGCTTTTGCAGATAAAGCTTTGTCTACGCTAAAGGGAAAAATCACAGTTGAAGAAGAAAAGTTCTTTACAAGTATTAAACAGAATATAAGTAATGCCAAAATTGCAATAAGAACTTCAACTTATGCACTAGAGAATAAACACATTCCCCTATTTGTAGAGTACAAAAATACAGATAAGGTATATGTACATATTTATGCCAATGAAAATAAGAACAATAGCAACGAGTTCGAATTTGATCTACATCAGAAAGAGGGGTATTCATATTTAACAACGCAAAGTACGCGTGTAGATTCGTATGAATTGTCATTAAAGAAATATGATGACTATAAGACACATGCATCACACGTCGCTCTTCATGCTCTAACAGCAGGTAAGTATTTCATCGTTGTGAGTTCTTCTCCATTTGATAAGTTAATCGACGGAAAAGACAACGTAGAATACATTCCTGTAAATGTAACTGATAAAGTTATTGTCTTTGGGAAAAAGTCGTTGCGTGCCTATAATAGAGTAACAGGTGAACCATTGGCAAACGCTCGTATTAAAGTGGCAAATTCGAGAAGTGATAAGGATGATAAGAACTATTGGGAAACAATTATAGTGACCGATAGTAAGGGGGAGCATGACTTGTCGTTAGATAAACAAACAGGAAATAGAAATTTCTCTTTTGAAGGCGATAATATTATTTATTCAAATAGATATTATAAGAATGACTACTTAAATGAAATAGAAGATAAAAAGTATTCTTTGGCAAAGACTTTTTCTGATAGAGCAATTTACAGACCAGGTCAAATAGTATATTTTAAAAGCATATTGACCTCTCTTGTAGGGGTGAAAGAAAAGATAGAACCAAATAAGCAAGTAGAGGTTATATTGAAGGACGTTGACAACAATTCAGTAGCGACACTTAAGTTGACTTCTAATGAGTTTGGTTCAATTCAAGGATCTTTCGTATTGCCTAACAGTGGAAGATTGGGCAGATATAGTATTGAAGTACAAGGGGCAAATGGAGTACAGTATTTGAGCGTAGAAGAATACAAGCGTCCAAAGTTTGAGGTAAAAGTAGACAAGGTTAAAAAACCATATCAAATTAATGATAAAGTTACGGTGACGGGAGAAGCAATCGCTTTTTCAGGAGTGAAAATCAGCAATGCTAAAGTTGTCTATCGCATTGATCGATCTATAGAGTACACTTTTATGCCATGGTATAAGCGAATGTCTATACCTTATTATCCTATAGAGCAAATTAAACAAGGCGAAACAGTTACAGATCAGGACGGAAAGTTTACTGTTGACTTTAAAGCTATTCCGGAGAAAGAAGAAGTAGATAAAGACAGCACGCAAACTTATCTATATACCGTCAATGTTGATGTTGTGGATGAAACAGGAGAAACACATTCTGTTTCAAGTATAGTAAGAGTAGGTAATAAATCAGTTATGCTTGATTTTGGTTTAGGAAATGTATTAACTCCAGAGGATTTAGCTCGTTTTACAATATCAACTAAGACTTTAAATCAGGAAGACTACCCTACAACAGGGGAGGTTGCCTTGTATGAGCTGAAATCCCTATATCCTACACGTGTCCTAAACAAAAAGCATTATCAGTTAAGTGACGAAGAAGTATATTCTTATAGTGAATTTGTGAAACTGTTTCCTTATTTGCCATATGGTAATGAATTGGATAAGAAAAAGTGGAAAGAGGGAAAGGCAATCTTTACAAGAGGATTTAATACCAAGGAATCAAAGGAAATTACTTGGAAAGAATCGAATACAATTAAGTCAGGGTCTTATGTCTTAAAAGGTAAAGTAATCGGAGCAAATGGCGAATTGATAGAAGTTGATCAGCTTGTGCAGGTGGTCAATAAGTTAGATACTACTTCACCATTAAGTGATTTAATTCAAGTAGAAGAAACGCAAGGTACTTATACAAACGGAGGCTCAGCCATTTTTAAGTTGAGAGCTGCCATTAATCAGACAAAAGTATTGGTGGAGCTTTATGCATTGGGCGAGCGTAGATCAAGTAAATTGGTTGTGATTGACAAGGGAATTACGAATATAGAACTGCCAATTAAGAAAGAATACAAAGGAGAAGCAATCGTTTACTTTACAGCAGTTAAAGATAATTTATATCAAACGGAGTCTATCAGTATTACTGTGCCACAAGATAGAGAAAGTATCTCGATCGAAATGGGAACGTTCAGGGATAAGTTGGCACCAGGTCAGCAAGAATCATGGAGTTTGACCATAAAAGGAGAACAAAAAGATAAAGTATTTGCTGAGGTTTTAGCATCTATGTATGATAAATCGTTAGACGAGTTTACTTTTCACTCCATGAATCATAGTTTTGTGAAAAGAAAAGAATATTATGATAATAGTAACTACTACTCATTTAGGAAAGTATTTGATAATATAAATTATCCTACAACTATCTTATATACTATTGATAGTTATGAATCTTATTATATACCTGAATTAATAAAACTAAACACTTTTGGTTTTTCGTATAATTATTACTCTATTGCTGAGGGGAATAACATTTCTTCTGATGCTATCTTAGCTTCTGCGCCACCAAGTCCTGTTAAGGGGGGAGCTGTTATGGCTTCCGCTATGGCTGAACCAGGTATTGGAAGAGTAAGACCAAAAGGTGCAAAAGGTGTAGGTCCTTCACTTGAAGCAGGAGAATTATATGTTGTAGATGGAGAAGTAAGAACAGAGTTGCCTGCAGCAAATTTAATTGCAGAAATGAATGTCTTAGAAGGAAATGAAGCTACTGCTTTGTATGGTAGTAGAGCAGCAAATGGTGTAATCTTAGTTACTACGAAAGAAGCAGCTCTACAAGAGTTAGCGCAAATTGAAAGTAGAAGTAATCTGAATGAAACGGCATTTTTCTATCCACAACTTAAAACAGATAAAGATGGGAATATTGTGTTTGAGTTTAAGGCACCAGAGGCTTTAACTCAGTGGAAGTTTATGGCTTTTGCACATACGAAAGACTTGAAGAGTGCCTATATTGAGAAAATAGTCCAAACGCAGAAAGAGCTAATGGTTATTCCTCATACACCGCGTTTCTTGAGACAAGGAGATAAATTGAATATTTCAGCTAAAGTGGCTAATTTAAGTGGTAAGGATCTGAATGGAACAGTAGCTTTAATGTTTTTCGATGCTGTGACAATGCAGCCAATAGATGAAACTTTTGCTAATAGCGAGAATCTAAAAGCATTTGCAACAAAAAAAGGAGAATCTGCTGTAGTAGAATGGGCTATCAGTGTTCCTGAAACCACACAAGCAGTTGTATATAGAGTTGTAGCTAAATCAGGTGAGTATTCAGATGGTGAAGAATCTGTATTACCTGTATTAACTAATAATATATTACTAACAGAGGTGATGCCTATTTACGTGAAAGAAGGACAAGATAAACACTTTAATTTCGATCGCTTAGAAAGTGGCAGAACCAATACAACGCAAGATTATAGATTGACTTTTGAGATGACTACAAATCCGCTGTGGAATGCTGTATTCTCCTTGCCAAGTCTGAGGGATAATGACGTAAAAAATACAGATGGCATATTCCGTCAACTTTATGCCAATGTTATCTCTACAGGGATTATAAATAGCAATCCTAAAATCAAAAGAGTATTTGATCAATGGAATAAGTCAGGTGAAATTACATCGCGTTTAAGTAAGAATGAAGAACTACGCTCAATATTGTTAGCAGAAACACCTTGGTTAGTTCAAGCAGAGAAAGAGGAAGATAGAATGAAACGCATTGCTTTGTTATTCGATTTGAATGAGATGCAATTAGACCGTAAAGATAAGTTTACTAAGTTAGCTCAACTGCAAAACAATGATGGAGGTTTCCCTTGGTTTGCAGGAAGTGATTCAAACTTGTTCATTACGCAATCTATCGTAGAAGGTTTTGGAACCTTAAAAAAGATGGGAATGTTATCAGGTGATTTGGGCTTTGATTATAAAACGATGTTGTCTAATGCTATTCAGTATATTGATGGAGAACAATTCAAGAGTTACCAACGTCAAATGAAAAACAAGAAAGAAAACTATGCTCCTATAAATGCACAGTATTTATACGTTCGTTCGTTCTTTATTGACGATATCAAAATCAAGGAGGAATATACAACGATGTTTAATTACTACTTGAAAAATGCTGAAGATGCAGATGTTGCTGAAGATGTCTATACAAGAGGGGTACATGCCATTATTGCTAACCGCTATGGGAAGACCAGTAAAGCAAATAAGTTGTTGAAGTCTATCTTTAGTCAAGCAGTGGAAACGGATGAAATGGGTACCTATTGGAAGAACAATAAATCAGGGTATTTATGGTATCAATTGCCTATAGTAAATCAAGTTTTATTACTTGAGGCAGCTAATGAGATTAACCCGACCAAGTATGAGAAAGAAATCGAGAATATGAAAGTATGGTTGTTGAAGAACAAACAAACAAATGGATGGTCTTCTGATCATGCAACAGCTAAAGCAATTTACGCTTTAATGGGAATTGGCAAGTCATGGATTGATGCAGAGCAAGGAGTTAGTATTAAGATAGGAGGGGAACCTTTAGATATTGTAAAAGAAGAACAATTAACGAATGGATATGTTAAACAAGCTTGGTCAAAAGGAGAGATTAATCCATTGATGAAGTCGGTTGAAGTAAAGAAAACTTCTCCAGGGATAGCCTATGGGGCAATGTATTGGCAATATTTTGAAAATATAGATAAGATAACTTCTTCGAGTACAGGAGTCCGTTTTAATAAACAATTATTTATCAAGGTAAATACTGATAAAGGAGAAGTGTTACAAGAAATCACAGCTGCTACTCCTGTTAAAGTAGGGGATAAAATTACAGTACGCTTAGAAATTGAGATAGATAGGGATATGGATTATGTTCATATCAAAGATATGAGAGCAAGTGGATTTGAACCTACAACGGTATTGTCTGGATATAGATGGGGTAGAGAATTGTCGTACTACGAAGAAACAAGAGATGCTTCAACGAACTTTTTTATCTCAAGAATGCAAAGGGGAACCTATGTTTTTGAGTATGATTTGAGAGCGAGTTCAAAAGGATCATTCTCTAATGGCATTACTACAATGCAAAGTATGTATGCTCCTGAGATGAGTGCACATAGTGAGGGAATTAACGTAGAGATTAAATAAGATTATTACTGTTTAATATAGAAAAAAGGAGACTTACATCGTAAGTCTCCTTTTTTTATGCGATTTGCTTCTTGTTGTAGGTTAAGTGTTTAAGGAGATTGTTGGTCGTAAATTTGTAATACAAAAAACAAAGAGATATGAAAACAAAAAGCATAGAACAAATCGTAGCACCGCAACCAGCTCACTTTGTAGGAGATGGTTTTAGAGTACATAATTTTATTCCAAGCATGCCTGGAATGAGTATGAAGCGAATGGATCCATTCATTATGTTAGATTACAATTCTAAGTATGAGTTTGGACCATCAGAAATTCCGAGAGGTGTAGGTGTTCACCCTCATAAAGGATTCGAAACAGTAACGATCGCTTATAAAGGACGTGTAGAACACGGTGATAGCAGTGGAGGTGGAGGTATTATTGGAGAAGGTGATGTGCAATGGATGACTGCTGCTTCTGGAGTATTGCACAAAGAGTTTCACGAAACAGAATGGAGTAAAACTGGGGGACTGTTTCAGATGGTACAGTTATGGGTTAACCTTCCAGCAAAGGATAAAAAAGGTCCTGCTAAATATCAGGCGATAGAGCATTCAGATATGAAAAAGTACGCTCTAAAAGATGGTCTTGGATTTGTAGAAGTTATTGCTGGAGAATACGAGGAGACAAAAGGTCCTGCATCTACATTTACTCCAATTCACTTATCAAATTTAAAAGGTAAGGTTGGGGCAAAGGCTCATTATACTTTTCCAGATCACTATAATACTGTATTGTTAGTAATCGAAGGAGAAATAATTGTCAACGGGGAATATGCTGTTCCAACCGATCACGTTGTTGTTATGCAACACGATGGTGAGAATTTTGATGTAGAAGTTAGCAAAGATGCAGTTGTGCTTGTCATGGCAGGTGAACCAATTAACGAACCAATCGAGCACTATGGTCCTTTTGTAATGAATACAAGAGAAGAGTTGATAGAAGCCGTAAATGATTTCAACGCTGGTAAATTTGGGGATTTAGAGGATTAATGAATTTGAGTACTCAATTTATGGTTGTTTTGTTTGAATAAATGGAGAGGTAGAGTAATCATCTCTCCATTTTTATTTTCGAATTAGCTGTTTATAGCTATTGTCTCATGGATAGGTTATGATTTACATTTGTTTTTTAAATTAGATATATGAGACACTTAGGATTAACCTTATTGATGTTATCACTTTTCACTGTTGGTTGTAAAGACAAAGCAGTAAAAGTTGCTGTAATTGAAAAAGAGAGTAAAGTTGAGGTAATACAAGAACAAGTAAAAACAAATGAACTGAGGTTAGCCGTAGAGGATATGGAAGCCTATATGGACTCAGAAGATAAAATGATGGCTTCTTTAGGAGATGCAGATCAATTGCGTTTACAGAAAGCTATACAGATTATTGGAAATTACAATATTGTCTATAGTGAAGATGACGGTATAGATAATGATAAAACCGATGCTGTTTTTTTAAAGTTGGTAGGCGGTAAGATATTTAGTGAAGTCTGTGAATTAGCAGAGGGATATTTGCGTGAAGATAAGCAAAGAGAATTAGATCGCATTCAAGCACTTTTGGGCAGTATTAAAACCCCAGAGGTAGATTCTGAAGTAGAGCGCTTTAATGAGGCACAACAAAATCTAAAAGAGGCAGATAAGATGCCAATTACTTTGGATGATTATGAGTATAATGAAGAATGTTTTTTATAGTTTACAATTGATGGTTAGTAATTTGCTTTAGAGACGGCAATAGATTGCCTCTGCTATCTAATAACTACAATATAGGTTATCTTCTATATAAAACAACTAAGCCCATTGCACTGCAATGGGCTTAGTTGTTTTGTGATTATAGTTAAACGGTCTACAGCTGTTAACTGTAAACCGTCCACCGTTAACTTATAACAATCCCGCTCTTTCTAATAAAGCATCAGGAGTAGGTTCTTGACCTCTGAAATTTTTGTATAATGTCATTGGGTGATCAGTTCCCCCTTGAGATAAAACATAATCTTTAAACTTAGTAGCTACTTCTTTATTGAAGATGCCATTAGCCTTAAAGTATGCGAATGCATCAGCATCTAATACCTCTGCCCATTTATAGCTGTAGTATCCAGATGAGTAACCACCTTGGAAGATATGGGAGAATGAAGTACTCATTGCATTCTCTTTTACATCAGGATATTGTTGTGTAGAAGCAAATTGTTTTGTTTCGAAGTCTTTTAGACTTGTGATAGCAGTAGGGTCTTGACCATGCCATCCCATATCTAATAGACCGAAGCTCAATTGACGTACTGTAGCTATTCCTTCTAAGAAGCTCGCACTCTCTTTGATCTTTGCTATTAATTCCATAGGGATAGTTTCACCAGTTTGGTAATGTTTAGCGAATAGCTCTAAAGCTTCTTTTTCATAACACCAGTTCTCCATCACTTGACTTGGCAATTCTACGAAGTCCCAATATACATTAGTTCCAGATAACGATGGATAAGTTGTATTTGCTAACATACCATGTAATGCATGTCCAAACTCGTGGAATAGCGTTGTTACTTCGTTAAATGTAAGTAATGAAGGCTTAGTAGCAGTTGGTTTAGTGAAGTTACACACGATAGAGATATGCGGTCTTTCATTGATGCCGTCTTTGATATATTGGTTTTTGAATGAAGTCATCCAAGCACCGTTTCTCTTTCCTTTGCGTGGGAAGAAGTCTGTATAGAACACAGCTATAAAATCTCCTTGCTCATTCGTTACCTCGAATGTACGCACATCTGCGTGGTACTTCTCTATAGTCTGTACTTCTGTAAACACTAATCCGTATAGCTTATTCGCTACTTGGTAAGCACCGTCTAATACATTCTCTAATTGAAAGTAAGGTTTAAGTAATTCGTCATCTAAGCTAAAGCGCTCTTGTTTTAACTTCTCAGAGTAGTATGAACCATCCCATTTTTGCAATACATCAATGTTGTCTATCTTCTTTGCAAAAGCAGTTAATTCAGCAAACTCTTTATCAGCTGCAGGCTTAGCCTTCGCTAACAACTCCTCTAAGAAAGCATTTACCTTATCAGGGCTCTGTGCCATGCGCTCTTCTAATACGAAGTGTGCATGTGTAGCATATCCTAATAGATTAGCTCTTTCGTGACGTAGGTTCACAATCTTTAAAACATTAGCTTCATTGTTGTGTTCGTTGTCTTGAAAGGCTTTCTTACCAGCTGCAATAGCCATCTCCTTGCGCAATTCACGATTATCAGCATAGGTCATAAAGGGGATATAACTTGGATAGTCTAATGTGAATACCCACCCCTCTTTACCTTCTTGTTCAGCTAAAGCTCTTGCTTCTTCTACAGCACCTTCAGGAAGACCAGCTAGGTCTTTTTCCTCCGTAAGGTGTAGTTGGTATTTATGCGTTTCTGCTAATACGTTTTCTCCAAACTTCAACGCAGTTGTAGATAACTCTGCATCTATTGCTCTTAATCTTTCTTTTTTATCTTCTGATAACAATGCACCATTGCGGACAAAGCTTTTATAATTCTTTGTCAATAAGGTTTCTTGTTCTATAGTAAGGTTCAGTGTCTCTTTTTGTTCATAAACTGCTTTTACGCGTTTAAACAATTCCTCGTTTAAAGAGATATCATTGCTCAATGCTGATAGCATAGGAGCAACTTCTTGTGCTATTTTCTGCATCTCATCATTTGTCTCAGCTGAGTTCAGGTTAAAGAAGATATTAGACAATATATCTAATTCCATCCCTGAGTACGCTAAAGCCTCTAAGGTATTTTCAAAGGTAGGTGTTGCAGCGTTAGCAGTAATAGCGTCTATCTCTGCTTTTGTATTTTGTATTGCTTTTTGGAAAGCAGGTATATAGTCTTCCGTTTTAATTTGAGTGAATGGAGCTGTTCCATGGACTGTGTTAAATGGATTGTTCAATGCCGACATATCTTGTATAATTAATTTTTATTTAAAGTATAAAAGTACGTTATTTTCAAGGAATTTGTTGTTAAATCTATATCAATGTTTCTGTAGTTTGGCTTGTATGAGAAGCCTTTAGTTTTTTATGATAGGTAAGATTGTATATTGATAATATCTTCTTTTGCTTTAGAATTGTCAAAAAACAGCAGAAGTGTTTGTTAAGTCTTTATTTGTAAAGGTTCTCTGTTTAAAAAATGATAGATTTGTATTCAATCAAAAAACATGATAACAAATGAGTAATAAAATATCTTTGGAGGATAGGAATATCTTGCGAAAATTTGTTCCTCAAGCTGAGCAACAAGGATACTTGACAAAAGAACAATTGGCAATCCTGTATGAATATAATTTGTTTAATCTTTTTGTACCTAAGGAGTTTAATGGATTAGAATTAGACTTTATAGAAGCTCTGGAGGTAGAGGAAGAGTTAGCTACTATTGATGGTAGTCTTGGGTGGACTGTGACATTGTGTAGTGGCGCAAATATGTTTGTAGGGTATTTAGATAGTAGTTTTAGCCAAACTCTTTTTAGCAATCCCAAAGTGTGTTTAGCAGGAAGTGGTAAAGTGGGAGGAGTAGCAATTGAAATAGAGGAAGGGTATATCGTAACAGGACATTGGAAAGTCGCAACTGGATTGCACCACAGTACTGGTTTTACTGCGAACTGTCGTATTGAGCGCAATGGTACATTCGTGACAGATGCTGATGGGAATCCAATCTACAAGTCTTTTTGCTTTTTACCTGAAGAAATTGAAGTTGTCAAAGAATGGGATACAATAGGGTTAATCTCTACGGGTAGTGATTCATTTAACGTAAAAGGAGTTAGGGTTGGTAGGGAACGTGCTTTCTCTATTGCTAAAGAAACTAAGGTTATCAACAATGATGTTTTTAGCTTTCCCTTTTTGCCCTTTGCTAAGTTTACTTTAGCTGTAAATCACATTGGGATGCAAGCTCATTTTATTGAATTGGCAGAAAATTACTTTGACAGTTTATCTAATAAGGAATATATCATAAAGCACAAGAGTATTATTGAGAATATGAAATCTTCTTTTTTGAACCGCAAGATTATGTTTTATCAGAAGGCGCATGAAAGTTGGGAAGTAGTAAAGGAAGGTGGTGATATTTCATGTAAAATGTCAGAAGAAATTGACAAGGTATGTGAACGCATTGTCTTTAAAGGGCGTGAAGATGTAATGAATTGTTTACCGTATTTGGGCTTGGACGTAATTAATAAGAACTCAGAAATTAATAGAGTTTTTAGGGATTTGATCGCAGCAGGTCAACACAGCCTGTTTCTTTAATTACGATTTTCAAATTACGAATTACAAATGGTTTGCCTACGGCATTAAGTATATATATCACTTCTAATCTATATCTAATATTTTGGGGTGTACGCTATATATTCAATAATAGAGATCGATGAGTATATTCATCGATTATGTATTTTTGAGGGTAATGAAAGATCACATCCTTATGTTTAATTACTTCAAAATAAGAATGACATTTTTTAGATGAGGTATATTGATGTAAATGAAGTGTTTTTTATTGAAAAGAATAACTTTGAGTTGTAAATATTATTTGGCACTTTTTAGTTTAGCTTTAAGTGATATTTGGATGCTACCTATGAGTTTTAGTAATTCTTCAATATCTTTTAATAAACTGTTTTTTTCTTTAGGTGTAAAGTAATCTGTTTCTGCTAAAAGGCATATCCAATAATGGGTTTCACGAGCTTCTTTATAAGCAATAGATAATTTAGAAAGAAAGTCTTTTTCACTTTGCGCACCAATAGTTTCTTCTATGTTAGCACCAATAGAAGTGCCTGAACGAAGTAATTGTTTGCTTAATATGTACTCCTTCTTTTCAGTTGTTAAATGTTGGTAAACTTTAATGATTCTTACAGCGAATTTGAAGCTCTTAATCTGTATAATATTGTCTTCTTTCATGCTTTTGATTAAGCTATAGAGGATTGTTTTATTTTAAGTATTACGGCGCTCTTCATATTAACTGCGATTACCTACGTAATTCGTAATTAGCTCGAAGAGCGCCGTAATTTGTAATTATTTAATTGACTCTGCTGCTTTAAGCACCGCTTCTCTTAATCCATTTTTATAATCTACCATCTTATTGAGAAGGTCTTCATTTTGACTACCTAATATCTGTATTGCCAGAAGACCTGCATTTTTAGCACCATTAAGGGCTACTGTAGCTACTGGTACACCTCCAGGCATCTGTAAGATAGATAGTACGCTATCCCATCCATCGATAGAGTTGCTCGATTTAACAGGTACTCCAATCACAGGAAGTGGAGACATTGAAGCTACCATACCAGGTAAGTGTGCTGCTCCTCCTGCTCCTGCGATGATCACATTAACACCGCGCTTATGAGCATTAGAAGAAAAGTCTACAAGTTTCTCAGGTGTTCTATGAGCAGATACGATATCCACTTCTACTTCTACACCGAATTCTTTAATAATATTGATTGCATCTTGCATGACAGGCATATCCGATATGCTGCCCATTACTACTGCTATTTTCATAAGATTTATTTGCTGATTACTTTAATAGTTTCTTTTACTTGCTGAGCTATTTCTCTCGCTTTAGTCATATCACTATTGACAATTGTTACGTGTCCCATTTTTCTAAAAGGACGAGTTTCGCGTTTACCATAGATATGAGGAGTCACACCCTCTATCGCTAAGATATCTTCCATTCCTTCATAGTACACTTGTCCAGTATATCCTTCAGCGCCTACTAAGTTTACCATGATACCAGCCACTTTGCTATCCGTATTCCCTAAAGGTAAATCTAAAATAGCACGGATGTGTTGTTCGAATTGGGAAGTATAACTCGCCTCTATAGAGTAGTGTCCAGAGTTATGAGGGCGAGGAGCCACTTCATTCACTAATACATCGTCATCTTGCGTTTGGAACATCTCCACAGCTAATAAACCTACATGATTAAATTTCTCAGAAACTTGTAGCGCAATAGCCCTTGCCTTATCCGCTACAGCGCTATCGATACGCGCAGGACAGATCACATATTCTACTTGGTTAGCTTCTGGGTGGAACTCCATTTCTACTACAGGGTATGTTTTGATTTCTCCAGAAGCAGAACGGGCTACGATCACAGCTAATTCGTTTTTAAAAGGAACCATTACTTCTGCGATACACTCTACATTAGGTAGTACATCTAAGTCAGTAATCGAGCGAACTACTTTTACTCCATTGCCATCATACCCAAACTGAGCTGACTTCCATACGAATGGCATCGTTACTTCATTAGCTGTAGCTGCTGTTTTTAGAGCTTCTATATCTGAGAATCTCTTATAAGGAGCAGTTGGGATATTATGAGTAGTATAGAAATCTTTTTGATTTCCTTTATTTTGGATTAATCGAAGTGTCTTAGGAGAAGGGAATACTTTAAGCCCTTCTTCTTCTAACTTATCAAGTGCATCTAAGTTGACATTTTCTATTTCGATCGTTAAGACATCCACTGTTTTACCAAAGCGATAAACAGTTTCAAAATCCATTAAATCCCCTTGGAAGAACTGATGTGCTCCATACTGAGAAGGGGCATCTTTGCTGGGATCTAGTACATTGGTAGCGATGTCAAATTTACGAGTGTCATATAGGAGCATTTTACCTAATTGACCTCCTCCTAATATTCCCAAACGGAAATCAGTAGAAAAGTAATTCATTGTGTAGTTGTATTGTTATTAAGGCAAAGATAATTTAAAAAAATATAAAATGAATCATATTGCTATTCGTCTTGTATTGCTTAACTCAATCTAATTGTTGTTCAAGAGAATTTGTTGTTTTTGAAATCAGAATTATTGGTAAAGAATAGGTCTTTTTAAGGCTTAAGTACTAAGATGTTGAGGTTTAAGTCCTGAATATAGTGTGTTTTTCATTTGAGTTTAATGCGAGTTCGATATTAGAATGGCAATTAGACTATCGCCTTCGATTTAGTAATTTATATGTATTTATTCACTATAGAAGATTATCTCTTTTTTATCTATTGACGAAATTACCGAAAATGATGATCAAGTTGTCGAATTTTAAAAAGCAGATTAATCTATTTTATTCGAGGGGTTAGCTTGCACTTTCTTGGAGATTGCTTGCGCTTTTCTTGGAGTTTTCTGGCTTAGAGAGCCTTTTTGTCGAAGAAAGGTGCAAGAAAGCCCCAAGAAATGTGCTTGCATCTCGCTACAAAGCTATAGGAAGATTGTCAATTAATATCAGGTAGTAATTAACTGCTGACTTAGATCGAATTCAGGTTTTTTAACAGAAGGAGGGAGGTCATTTATACAATCTATTTATTAGTTGATTGTTTTGTTTTAGGCAAATGTATTTCTCTTTTAAACGATAAGTAGTCATTGCTGTATTTATGCCTTATTTGCATAAGTTCTTCACAGCAGCTTCAACATTTTTCCGAGATAATACTACTTGAAGGAGGGGGGAAGAAATGTTGAAGGAGTATTAAGGAGATTTTGAATATAATAAGCATAGGTGTAGTGGTTGATGATGTTGTTTTAGTTTTACTGCTTGTATTGGCTGTTTGACTTGTATCTGAATAATTCTTATCAATCTTTTGATCTTGTGGTTGATGATGCCATGAGGTGTCAGTAAAAACACATTCGACAAATGGTTTGAAGTACGGTCCTTGTATTCGTTTGGTTAATTTTATGATATTGTGTTTTTTTGTTTTATTTAAGTGTAGTTTTTTATATTTATAATATTTATGTCTTATTTTTATAAGATATATTTTCATATTTTACAGATGTATTGGTTATTATTCTTTTTTAAGATATTGTTTTGCTAATAAAAAGTTAATTTCTGTTTTGATTTTAATAATAAATTGCGCTATATTTGAAAGGATAGAAATTACAATAATGTTTTTGTAAGATATTTAAAAGTAATCTCAACGATAAGACTCTACTTTGGTTTTAGAGTTAGATTGAATTAGTTTGTTTTAGACGTAGCGTTGTGAAGCGCTACGTTTTTTGTTTCTATTTTTTTGAATAATTGATAAATTTGAATGTTTTTATTTTAGAGAAAACGGAGTTTAAAGAGGAATAATAAGATTATTTATGTGTTTATGTAATTCCTTTGTTAATAAACTGATATAGGTTTTTTCTTTTTGTATATTTGCAAATTATCAATAACACAACACAATGGAAATACAAGTTTTAGACAAAACGTTTGTGCCGTTTATATCAGCAGAGCGTATCCAAAATCGATTAGAAGAAATTGCAACTCAAATAGAAAGAGATATGCAAGGAGACATTCCTGTATTTATTGGAGTTCTTAATGGATCTTTTATGGTATTTAGTGACTTGATAAAAAAGTATAAGGGAGACTGTGAGATGAGCTTTGTGAAAATGGCATCTTATATTGGAACTCAATCTAGCAATCAAGTGAATCAGTTACTTGGTTTAGATATAGACGTGACTGATCGTACAGTTGTAATCATTGAAGATATTGTAGATACAGGTAATACATTAGTAGCTTTAAAAAAGCTATTTGATCAACAACGTCCGAAACAAGTTAAAATATGCACACTTTGTCTGAAGCCAGAGGCATATAAAAAGGATATTCCTTTAGACTATGTCGCTTTTGAAATAGAAAATAAATTTATCGTAGGGTATGGTATGGACTATGATAAATTCGGTAGAAATATACCAGAGATATACCAAATTAAAGAATAATAATACACTAACAGGATAAACAATACATAATGATTGCAATCGTTTTATTTGGAAAGCCAGGTGCAGGAAAAGGAACACAGGCTGAATTTCTTAAAGAAAAATATAACTTAACTCACATTTCAACAGGTGACGTGTTTCGTTACAATTTGAAAAATGGAACAGAGTTAGGTAATCAAGCTAAAGTATTTATTGATAAAGGGGAACTAGTTCCTGATTCAATTACGATCAATATGTTAGCTGATGAAGTAGCTAAGAATATGGATAAAGCTGGGTTTTTATTTGACGGATTCCCAAGAACGATAAAACAAGCAGAAGCTTTAGAAGCATTGTTGGAGGAGAAAGGTATTGACTTTGTAGGTACAATTGGTCTTGATGCTAATGATGAGGTATTAGTAGCGAGAATCTTAGAAAGAGGTAAGACAAGTGGTAGAGCTGATGACCAAGATGAAACTAAAATCAGAAACCGCTATAAAGAATACAATGAGAAAACAGCACCTCTTATTGAGTTCTATAATAATAAAAATCAATATGCTGCTGTTGACGGGATTGGATCAATAGAAGAAGTGACTGAGCGTCTAAGTAAAGTTATAGATACTTTAGTATAAGCACTTTTGTATTTGAAAAAATACTATTTTTGCAGCCCAAAACTTTTTACATATTGTAAAGAGTAATAATAATAAAAGAAAGATGACTGAAGGGAATTTTGTCGATTATGTAAAAATATATGTTGCCTCTGGAAAAGGAGGTAGAGGATCTACACACTTACACCGCGAAAAATTTATTGAAAAAGGAGGACCTGATGGAGGTGATGGAGGTCGAGGTGGACATGTTTATATTGTAGGTAATGAAGGTCTTTGGACTTTGTTTCACTTAAAATTCATGCGCCATATTAAAGCAGGACATGGAGGTGATGGTGGTAGTTCAAGAAGTACTGGTGCTGATGGTGAAGATAGAATTATCGAAGTACCTCTTGGAACAGTTGTAAAAGATAAAGAGACAGGAGAAGTTCTATTTGAAATTACAGAACACGGAGAAAAACAAATTGTAGCTTTAGGAGGTAAAGGTGGTTTAGGTAACTGGCACTTTAGATCTTCTACTAATCAAACACCGCGATATGCTCAGCCAGGATTATCTGGACAAGAGTTAGATGTGATTTTAGAGTTAAAAGTGTTAGCAGATGTTGGACTAGTTGGATTTCCAAATGCAGGAAAATCTACACTTCTATCTGTTTTAACCTCTGCAAAACCTAAAATTGCGGATTATCCGTTTACAACTTTGAAGCCTAATTTAGGTATTGTGGCTTATCGCGATTTTAAATCTTTTGTGATTGCAGATATACCTGGTATTATTGAGGGTGCTGCTGAAGGAAAAGGTTTAGGACATTACTTTTTAAGACATATAGAACGCAACTCAACTTTGCTTTTTATGGTGCCGGCAGATGCTGATGATATCAAGAAAGAGTATGAAATTTTAGTTGATGAATTGCGTAGATATAACCCAGAAATGTTAGATAAAGATCGTCTTTTGGTTGTTACTAAGTGTGATATGCTGGATGATGAATTGAAATCTGAGTTAAAAGAACAACTTGATTCTGAATTAAGCGGAGTACCGTATATGTTTATTTCTTCTGTGGCTCAGCAAGGGCTTACAGAATTAAAAGATAAACTATGGGAAATGTTGAATAAAAAATAGTTAATTAAGGATATTCTATTTTAATCCTTAGAGCCAAGAAAAAGTGTAGAAAAATTAGCGTTAATTATTGTTCTACGGCAAGTTGCAGTCATATTTTTATTTTTTTTTGTCTATATTTACCACTAAACTGGAAATATGTAATTAGAGAAATATAACTTATATGCTAACATTAATTTTTCTCACTTTTGTACTTGCTTTTATAGTACTATTTTTGAAAGAGTTCGTAAGAACTAAATATGTTGCAATAATATCCCTACTTCCATTTTCAATTTTTTTATATCTATTATCTTTTTTACCAACAATAAAAGATGGTACAAGTAGCCTAATTTATACGACTGACTGGGTTCCTTCATTGGGAATTAGTTTGGATTTTAAATTTGACGGATTATCTGTTCTTTTTGGGTTATTGATTTCAGGAATTGGAACATTGGTATATTTATATGCAATTTCTTATCTAAAGGGGCATCCGCTCTTACATCGCTTTTTATGCTACCTCACTATATTTATGGGGGCCATGTTAGGTGTTGTTACTTCAGATAACCTTATCACACTGTTTATCTTTTGGGAATTAACGAGTATTAGTTCCTTTTTCTTGATAGGATTTAACAATGAGGAAGAAGAATCCCGTAAAAGTGCTTTATGGGCTTTTTCAATCACTGGTTTAGGAGGTTTTTTCCTTTTGTCTTTTGGGATAATTGTTGGAACTATTACAGGAACTTACTCTATAAGTGAGTTGCTAAACCACAGTGATGTATTAAAAGATAGTCCATACTATTTATTAATCATCTTATTTTTGTTTGTGGCTGCTTTTACAAAGTCAGCTCAATTCCCTTTTCACTTTTGGTTACCTGGAGCAATGAAGGCTCCGACACCTGTATCTGCTTATTTGCACTCCGCTACAATGGTGAAGGCAGGAGTGTTTTTAGTGGCGAGGTTTACTCCTATTTTAGGAGGGGAGTTTTACTGGAATACAATTTTACTTGTGGTAGGAGGAGTGACTATGTTGTTTGGTGCTTTTCACAGCGTGTTCCGAAAGGATATGAAGGGTATTTTAGCTTATTCGACTATATCTGCTTTAGGTTTGTTGATGTTTCTATTGGGAATCGGAACAGAATTAGCAATGTATGCTATGGCGGTATTTGTGTTAGCGCACGCGTTGTATAAAGCTGCCTTTTTCTTAATCACAGGTATTGTTGATCACGCGTTACACACAAGAGATATCAATGAGTTGAGTGGACTGCGTAAGCACTTTCCTTTGCTTGCAGTAACAGCTGTTATTGCAGCTTTATCATGTGCGGGAATTCCTTTGACTTTTGGTTTTATTGGTAAGGAACTCATTTATGAAAGTGGATTGCACTTTTCGGATGACAGTTGGATATTGCTCATTACTGGAGCACTCTTTATTACCAATGTATTTTTGACTGCATCAGGTTTTTTAATTGGGTTTAAACCCTTTTTTGGCAAAGGTATGAAGAAGGTGCGCATTGCTCATAAGCCAGATTGGATGTTATTGACTCCTACGATAGTATTGAGTTTCTTTACTTTGTTATTGGGTATTTTTCCGATTATCGCCTATAAGGAGATTATACTTGCTGTTTTTGCTTCTCTTAATAGAGAAGTAGTTGAGATGCCTTTAAAGATTTGGCATGGTGTTAATAGTAGTTTGCTATTAAGCGGATGTACGATACTATTAGGAAGCATTATTTATTTTGTATTCAAAAAGTGGAAGAATCCGATGTGTTTTGTCCAGCGTTTTGATCGATTAGCTCCTCAGCATATTTTTTCTATACTGGCAGAAAAGTTCAGGTTACTCGCTTATAAGTATACTTTTATCTTTCACAGTAGTTATCTGAGATCGTATTTGGCTGTAATTATTGTTTTTTTCATCGGCTTGGTAGGATATAAATTGTTTACAGACGTGCCTTTGCGAGTGAATACAACAGGGCTATCGGAGTTTAGGATCTATGAGTTAGTTGTATTTTTGATAACGGTAGTGGCTGTAATATTTGCTATTAATACTTCTTCGCGATTGACTGCTATTGCAGCTACAGGAGTTGTAGGATATTGTATTTGTTTGATATTTGTCTTTTACGGTGCTCCAGATCTTGGTATGACACAGTTTGCAATCGATACGTTGACAACTGTTTTGTTTGTATTGGTCTTGTTCAAGCTTCCGCCATTTCTAAGATTCAATAATCGAAGATTACAGATTCGTGATGCTGTTATTTCTATCTCATTTGGAGTGTTAATCTCTATTATCACTCTTCAAGCACTTGTCTCTCCAGCAGATAAGGATATAAGTAGGTTTTATGCCGAGAATGCTTATGTACTTGCGAAAGGGAAGAATGTAGTAAATGTTATTTTAGTTGATTTTAGGGGGTTTGATACAATGATTGAAACTATTGTGTTGTCAATCGCTGCATTAGGGGTTTTCAGTATGTTAAAATATAAAGAAGATGAAGAAGAACTCGAGAATTAGAAAGAGAAGGTTAGACACTACGATTTTGCGAACGGCAACCAACTATTTGTTACCGCTCTTGCTGTTGTTTTCTTTGTTTGTATTACTTAGAGGACATTACCTTTCGGGTGGTGGATTTGTAGGAGGGTTGATCGCATCTATTGCTTTTGTTTTACACTCTTTTGCATATAGTACAAGACGCACACTGAGATTGTTTCAAGTGTCGCCTTTATTGTTAATACCTATAGGACTAACGTTGTCATTTGTCAGTGGCTTTTTACCAGTTATTTTGGGTTCTCCTTTTTTGACCGGTATTTGGTTTGCTGATTCAGTGGCTGTAATTGGTTCTGTAGGAACAGCACTTTTTTTTGATATAGGAGTGTATTTAGTAGTAATTGGAGTAGTATTGACAATATTGTTTACTATTTCAGAAAATGTATAAGAGAGAAGAATATGGAATTACTTTTAGTAGCATTAGTAGGTATTTTATATTCAGCAGGAATATACTTAATACTTAGAAGGAGTATGGTGAAATTACTTTTGGGGTTTATGATGCTTGGAAATGGAGCTAATATTCTCATTTTCTTGATGGGAGAACTGACCAAAGGTAGAGCGCCAATTATAGATGGGGATAGTATTCATTTTACGGATGTGTATGCAGATCCTGTACCACAAGCGTTAATCTTAACGGCTATTGTGATTAGTTTTGGATTAACAGCTTTTGCAATTATTCTATTGAAGAAAGTTCACGCAACAACAGGTACTGATGATCTCGATTCTCTTAATGTACAAGATTTAGATATATGATTTCGAACTTTATTTTAGCACCTATACTTGCACATATGTTAACTGCTATTGTCTTGATGTTCTTTTGGAAGAATGTGCAAGCGCAGAAGACAATTAGCGTTATTGGAAACTGTATTGCTTTCCTGGTTAGCTTGAGATTGTTTGCATTGGTATGGGAGAATGGAAATATGACAATGCAAATGGGAGGTTGGCAAGCTCCATTTGGAATCACTTTTGTTAGTGATACGCTTAGTGCAACAATGGTTGTACTAACTGCTATTGTATCTTTGGCTGTAGGTGTATATTCTACAGCAGCAACAAATATTAGTAGGATAAGATATGGGCACTTTTTTATTTTCCATTTTCTTATTATGGGATTAATGGGAGCCTTTTTGACAGGTGATATCTTTAATCTCTATGTTTGGTTTGAAGTTGTGATTATATCTTCATTTGTGTTGTTAACCTTAGGAGGTAAGAAAAGGCAAATGGAAGGGGCTGTAAAGTATGTAACCATGAATATGTTGGCCTCCTCTATATTTTTGACTGCTATCGGGATTTTATATGGAATCACGGGTAGTTTGAATATTGCGGATTTGCCAGAGCACGTAGCAGCGGTAGAAAACAGGGGATTGGTGACAGTAACTGCTTTATTGTTCTTCGTTGGGTTTGGTATTAAATCTGCGGTGTTCCCTATGTATTTCTGGTTGCCATCATCCTATCATACTCCCCCTTCAGCGATTGGTGCTGTATTCGGTGGGTTATTGACAAAGATGGGGGTTTACTCTATGTTGCGTATTTTTACTGTTGTCTTTGAACCAGATGATTTTATCCTTGGTGTGTTTATTGTTATTGCAATTTTAACGATGATTAGTGGCGCATTAGGAGTAATCAATAAAAGGAATATGCGTCGTATATTTTCCTATTTCATTGTATGTCATATAGGGTATCTGATTGCTGGTATTGGTATCTATACGGAGTTGGCTTTAGTAGGAGTAGTGTTTTACTTGATTCACGATGTGATTGTCAAGAGTAATTTATTCATGATGAGTGGAATCATTCAAAAGATTCGAATGACCCAAGATGTGTACCGCTTAGGTGGTTTCTATAAAGATTACCCAAGGTTATCACTTGTTTTTGCTGTTATCTTGTTTTCACTTGCAGGTATTCCACCTTTATCAGGTTTTTGGCCCAAGATAATGTTGTTTCAAGAAGCATTTAAACAGGAGAGTTATGTGTTGTTGGCGACGTTGATTTTTGCCAGTTTTATTACCTTGTTTATTGTAGCCCGTATATGGTCTGAAGTTTTTTGGAAAGATCTGCCAAAACCTAATGCAGAAGAGATTGACCACTTTGCTACTTTTCACAAGAGAGGAAAGATTGCCTTGGTTTTACCTGTAGTAGGATTGGCGATGGTATCTTTGTTTATAGGTTTGAAGGCATCATTCGTTTTCGAAATAACCGAACGCATTGCTTATGAATTAAAGAATCCAAGTATTTATATAGAATCAGTGATGCATCACTTAAAATAGGGAGAGTATGTTAAAGTATTTTTTATTAAACTTATTACTGGCATTTGTTTGGGTTGCTCTAACGGGACAGCTGAACTACTCTAACTTTATATTTGGTTCCGTAGCAGGTTTCTTTATTTTGTGGATGCTGACGCGTAGATCCAATATGGCAGAGAAAGAGTATTTCTATCGCGTACCTAAAATATTAGTTTTCATTCTGTATTTTTTATATGATATGATGGAAGCAAATTTAAGAGTAGCTATTGATGTAATGACACCGAATTTCCACACAACTCCAGGTATTATTAAGTATCAACTGGATGCCAAAACGGATTTTGAGATTACAATGCTGACAAATATTATTGCACTAACGCCTGGTACAATGGTAATGGATATTGCAGATGATAAGAGCTATGTGTATATACATACGATGTATTTGAAAGACAAGAAAAAGTTCGTCAAGAATATGAAAGAACGTACGGAAACTAAATTATTAGAGATATTGCGATGACAGTAGATGATTATTTATTATATGTTATAATGCCTATTATCAGTTTGTCTTTGATATTTATTTTTATCAGATTTATTAAAGGACCAACTGTTGCAGATCGCGTAGTCGCTTTAGACTTATTGATTACGGTGGGTGTAGGAGTGATAGGTTTATTCAGTTTGATTGCTGATAACCCTATATTTTTGGATGTGGCTATCATTTTGGCTCTAATTGCCTTTTTAAGTACAGTAGCCTTTGCATTTTATTTAGTTAAAAGAAATAGAGATGATTGATATTTTTATAATGATACTTTGTACGGTAGGGGCTATCTTCGTGTTGATCGCTTCGATAGGAATTGTGAGGATGCCTGATTTTTACACCAGGTTATCTATCACTATTAAAGCTGCGACCTTGGGTATAGGATGTATTTTAGCAGGTGCTGCAATTCATTTTTCTGAGTTTTCTACTACTACAAAAGTGTTGGCTATTATATTTTTCTTGTTTATTACATCTCCAGTAGCTGCATTTCTTATTGCGAGAACGGCCTATATTACTGGAATTAAATTATGGGATAAATCTGTAGTCGACGAACTACAAGATCGCTATGATAATAACAATAACATACCGAATAAGGGGTGTAAAGAAGACGAGGAGTAAAGAGTCTTGTTTAGTAGCGTTTGAATTATTTTTTTTATTGTGAAGAAATCTATTGAATTACTTTTATCTTCGCAATCTAACATCTATAACAATTATGAAAAAAATCGTGTTATTTTTATCAGCATTATTATTTGTATTACCTGTAAAGGTTAAGGCTGATGAAGGAATGTGGTTCTTGATGTTTCTTGAGCGTTTGAATCAACGTGACATGGAAAAAATGGGACTACAATTAACTGCTGAAGAAATCTATAGTATTAACAATCATTCATTAAAAGATGCTATTGTGCAATTTGATGGAGGTTGTACAGCGGAAATCGTATCAAGTCAAGGTTTAGTTTTAACAAACCACCACTGTGGATATGATAAAATTGCTAATCTATCTACGCCTGAAGATGATATTCTAACAAATGGATTTTGGGCAAAGGATAAGCAATCTGAAAGAGAGGCAAAGGGACTATCTGTTCGCTTCTTTGTTCGTATGGATAACGTTACAGACCGTATTTTATCTGTAGTTGATGACAAGATGTCTGAATTAGATAGAGAAAAAGCAATTAACAAGGAGATTGCTAAGATTCAAAAAGAGAATGATGAAGGCGGAAAATACACTGTTTCTGTTCGTTCTTTTTTTCAAGGAAATGAATTTTACTACTTTGTTTACCAAGATTACACTGACGTTCGTTTAGTAGGTACACCTCCAAATAGTATTGGAAAATACGGTGGTGATACTGATAACTGGGAATGGCCAAGACATACAGGTGACTTCTCTATTTTTAGAGTATATACTGATAAAGAGGGGAACCCTGCGCCATATTCACCAGAGAATATTCCAATGGCTCCTAAGCACTATTTACCTGTTTCTACAGCTGGTATTAAAGAGGGAGATTTCTCTATGATCCTTGGATATCCAGGACGTACAAATCGTTGGATGCCTGCTCAAGGTGTTGAACAAAATATCAAGTTTGCGTATCCTGCTTGGGTTGAAGGGTCTAAGTTAGGTATGGATGTAATGAAAAAGTATATGTCTGAAAATGACGAAGTACGTTTGAATTATGCCTCTAAATATGCTGGTGTTGCAAACTATTGGAAAAATAGACAAGGGATGATTGATGCCTTAACACAGCATCAAACTGTAGCAGTAAAAACGGAGAATGAAAAGGCATTTGACAGTTGGGCTAACAAAGAAGAAAATAAAGCAAAATATGGCGATGTAATAAATGATATCAATGCGTATTATGCTGCGACTAATGAAAAAGCACGTCATGATAATTATTTGATCTCTATGATGAGAACATCTTCTATGGTGGCTATTCCATACAGATTGGCTGGTGGAGTTGAGAAATTTGCCTTAGGAAAAAAATCTACTCGCGATGAAATGCGTGGAGAGTTTGAAGATTTTGCATCAAATTTATATAAAGGTAAATATGAACCTTTAGAAAGAGAAATGTTGGCAAAACAATTAGAACTTTACGTTTCTAAATCCGAAGGATATGAGATTGCACCTTATGTAGCTCAGATTCAAAAGGAGTATAAGGGCGATTTTACAAAGTTTGTCAATGAAGCATTTTCAAAGAGTATTTTTGCTAATATCAATACATTAAAGGCATTTTTAGATAAACCAAAAGGTGTCGTTATTTCAAGAGATCCGTTGTTTAAATTGTCTTTGGCTTTAATGGAGAAAAGCAGACATAAAACAGAGGAATTAGCTAAGTTAGAGGACAAGTATCAAAAGGCATTTAGATTATTAGTTGACGGATTGCAAAAGAGTAATCCTGATAAAAAGTATTACCCAGATGCAAACTCAACCCTGCGTTTAACTTACGGTACTGTTAAAGATTTACCAAGAGGAAAGAAGGTGAATGATGCAGCGGAAAATTGGTTTACTACTTTGAAGGGAACAGTTGCTAAACACATACCAGGCGATGAGGAATTTGAAAATCCTCAAAAGTTAATTGATTTGTACAATGCAAAAGATTATGGACCTTATGCGGATAAAGCGGGACATCTACCAGTTAACTTCCTAACTAATCACGATATTACAGGAGGTAATTCAGGATCTCCAGTGTTAAATGCAAAAGGAGAATTGATTGGTTTAGCTTTTGATGGTAACATTGAAGCTATGGCAGGAGATGTTATTTACGACCCAGAACTACAAAGAACAATCAATGTGGATATTCGCTATGTACTTTTTATCATTGATAAATTTGCTGGAGCTAAACACATCGTTGATGAAATGACAATAGTAAAGTAATTTGATTTACAGAAAAATATTTATCTTAAGAGCACCTGATTTCAGGTGCTTTTTTTTGCATCTTTGTACCGTGTAACCTAAGTTTAAGGTATGAAATTCATCTTTTTTTTATCCTCTTTTATTTTATTGATCAGTTGTAGTAAGCAACCCAATAAATTAGAAGGTGAAACCAAGCTCTCTTACTACTATTGGAAGACTACTTTCGAATTAGATAGTATAGAGAAACAATCTATTCAAGAGCTTAATGTCACTAAATTGTATATGCGTTACTTTGACGTTGCAATGCAAAATGACGTGGCAATACCTATAAGTCCTATCCTATTTAAAGAGAAAGTGAGTGAAGGTATTTCGATCGTCCCTGTGGTTTATATTAAAAATGAAGTGATGCTTCGAAATAATATTAATCTTCAGGCGTTAGCACAGAAGATCGTTCACTTCATTAAGCAGGTGAATGAGCGGAATGCACTCTCCATTACAGAAGTACAACTTGACTGTGATTGGTCATTACAATCTCGAGAAAACTTTTTTACTTTAATAGAAGAAATTAAGAGAATAGAACAGTGGAAAGTTTCGTCTACTATTCGCTTACACCAGATTAAATATGCTGAGAAAACAGGAATACCCAATGTTGATCATGGTGTCTTGATGTATTACAATATGGGTAGTATAGCTGCGGATAGCCTTAACTCAATCTACGATAGGAATATTGCAAATAAGTACATCGCTTATATCAAAGGATATCCTCTGCGCCTAAACTATGCTTTGCCAATCTATTCTTGGTTGATTCAGAGTAGAAAAGGTAAAGTTGTTCGGATGATTAGCCGCATACGCTTAGAAGATGTGTCAGCAAATGACGCTTTTAAATTAGTGAATGCTAAGCAGTTTGAAGTGGTCAAAACAGGGGATTATTTCGGACAGTTTTTTAGACAAGGTGATCTTATTAAGATTGAAAGTATTACTTCAGAACAGTTGTTAGAAATGAAAAAGGACCTATTAAAGGTGAGTAATGCTTGTCCCAATGAAATTATATTATACGATTTGAATTCAAAAAATATAAACTCTTATGAAAAAGAAGTATTTAAAGAACTTATTACTTGCAAGTAGCTTCTCTGCAGTTGTAGGTGTAGGTATTTATAGTTATGCTTGTGCAGATGGGTATTGGAGTTACGCTATGACTTCCTCTTTTACGCCTGAAGCATTCGTTGATAAATCTTATCAACCCATGTTTTTTGCTCCTTACGAACGGTTTTACAATAATCAATATATTTCGAATACGGATGTTTTTCACAATAATATTGTAGAAGATTGGAGTGTGTATTTAGGAAATAAGGTTTCTAAAGAAGCTATTGCTTATTACCTATTGGATGATTCAGATAGTGAGAATAATAGTCGATTACTGTATTTAGATTTGAATAAGAAAAAGAATAAATCAGGTAAATACGGTTTAGATTTAAAAGATGAAAGAGTAATGAATTTTGTTACTTTTTTGAATATTGCAAAACGGATAGATGCCTATAGTAGTCGTACATATGATTATTGGAATTATTCAGAGTATGTAGAAATTCCTGTGGACAATGATATTGTGACTTTATCACAGCAATTCTACGATAAAATGAATAAGTCAGATAAGTTTTTTAGTAACCGCATGTGGTTTCAAGTGCTAAAAGCAAAGTTTTATTCGGGTAATCGTCAGTCTGTCATAAGCTATTTTGAGCGTACAGCACATAAACAAGAAAAGAACACATTGTATTATAGAGGACTTGGCTATGTGGCAGGTGCTTATTATCAAGCTGGAAATTATGAAACCTCTAATCTATTGTATGCTGAAATTTACAATGCTGAACCTCAATTACGTCAAATAGCCACTTATAATTTTAAACCATTAGATAACACTGCTATCCAAAGGATAGTAGAAATGACAGATGATGTTAATGTACAAACTGCTATTTGGGCTATCATGGGGTATTATAAAGATGAGATTAGCAGCATGAAACAAATTTATGCTATTGATCCGAGTAGTCCACATATTGATTATTTGTTAACGAGATGGGTTAATGTACAAGAGCAGGAAGTCAATATTCCTACGGAGCATAGGTTTAAATCTAAAGCAGATTATTTTAAATCTGTCGAAGGAAAGATTGATCAAAGTACATATCAATGGATAAGGGATGTTAGCAATAAAAAACAGAAACTACACAATCCTGTGTTGTGGAAATTAACGCTGGCCTATTTAGATATTTTTCAAGGAAACTTTAGCAGTGCATCAAAGTATTTGGAGGATGCTAAAGCGTTAGTGAAAAGTGATGATGTAATGATTCAAGATCAGATACGTTTATTTTCTTTAATCAATGCTGTTTCTCAAGTTGAAAAAGTGGATTCAAAGGTGGAGGCACGTCTTTTAACTGAAATGCAATGGTTGTTTCAAAATTTGAATACGCGTGATTATTCAGATCCTTTTAGATATGAATATGCAGCACATTGGGTGAAACGCTTTCTTTCAACAGTGTATAAAGAGAATAATAATACTATTATGGCTGAAGTATTAGTTTCAGAAGGACCTTCTTATTACAGTAATTTGAAGCAAT
Source organism: Myroides albus (assembly GCF_009711045.1). Lineage (GTDB taxonomy): Bacteria > Bacteroidota > Bacteroidia > Flavobacteriales > Flavobacteriaceae > Flavobacterium > Flavobacterium album_A. The sequence continues at coordinate 102,178 of NZ_WMJX01000005.1, forward strand.
CTCGTGAAATGGAAGAGTACCTATTGAGCAAGAATAAAAGTGCTTTCGAACAATTGTTTGTTGATAGTTATGGGTTTAATCTAAGTGATATTTATGAAAGTCGTGCGCTGTATTTTTTCTATCAAGATAAAATTGAGGAAGCTATTGTTGAAATGGAGAAAGCACAGCCTGTCAAGAGAAAAAATGCTTATTTTTCTAATGAATATGAGACCTTATTATATAAGGATACTGAATTATTAGGAAATCCATTTAACGGAAATATCAAAGATTGTAACGATTGTGATCATCAAGCAAAACAAAGAGTGAAGTATACCAAGCTTTCTTTCTTGAAAAAAATCAAGGAAATGAAAGATAAGATTGCAAAGGGAGAAGATGTTTATAATAATGCTCTTTTATTAGGTAATGCGTTTTACAATACGACTTACTTTGGAAATGCAAGGGTGTTTTATTACAATAGTATCCTAAACGAATATGGCAGTAACTCTATTAGTAGTAACAATAAAGCTATCTTATTAAGTATGAAGTTAGCTGAAAAATACTATGCAATTGCCCAAAAACAGGCTACTACAAGAGAACAAAAAGCGAAGTTAGCCTATTTCGAAGCAAAAATTGAGCGAAACAATTTTTATGTAAAAGAATACCATAGCAAGGATTATTATTACGGCGCGTGGGGGGATGATATTATGTTTAAAAAGTGGAAGGGATTCGCTAAATTGAAAGAACAGTATAGCGACACGAATTTCTACCAAGAAGTAATTCAGGAATGCGAATACTTTGATCGTTATCAGGCAAGTAGAAGATAATGTTTTTTATTTATAGGGTAAATAGTATTTATTATCTGTATTTACATGTGTTACTTTACCCAAGGAGTAAGGGAAAGAATGCATACGCAAATAAGAGTGTAAGCACCGTTATATCTAATATAAAAACTTTTTTACTCGTGAACCATTGCAAGACAATTGTGCTGAGTATTCTCGTAACAAAGGCATAGATGAAGAATGTAAATATGCGTTGACTATATGGATTAATGTATATGGTCTGGCTATACCCCTTTTGCATAATTGAGATAAAGTCTCTCGTCAAACCTCTACTTCTACAATATTGGATAGGCATTCCTTCACAAGAGGAACGTATATGGATTCCACTTATGTCTGTAAAAGCTAAGATGCTGATATAGCCAAATAAGATTGCAAGTAAGGCAGCGAATATACTATTGATCAGTACGTATTCTCTCTTCAAGATATTAATTGTATTTAATCGTCTTCTTCTGTATCTTCTGTCCAAATGTATTCTGTATCTTCTTGTATGCTATCCGTTTGATATTCATCTTGATATAGTGTATTGTCGTAGTATGAGTTTGTATTATCTATATCTCTGGCAACAGAAGTTAATGCCGCAGCAAATATGGTATGCCAGACAATACAAATAAGCATTCCTACACTGCCAACGACTGTGGCTGCGATAGCAAACCCCTTAGGAGTACGGTTTTTTGTAGTCTTGCTAATCGCTACGATTCCAAGTATTAATGAAGGAATTAAAAACAACAGAGCAAACCAGTAAAAACATGGGATAAAAGAGGTGATTAAACCTATAATACCCAGTACTAAACTGATAATCTCTAAAGTGTAGTCAGGTGATCTTTGGGGATACTGGTTGTTATTTTGGTATTCGAAATTTTGATTTTCCATAGTTTTAAATTTTTGTTAAAATTAAACAATAAAATTGATTTTCATTCTACTGCATTTTTATTTCTAAAAAGCGTAATTTATACCGAAATAGTATACTTCATTTCAAAAAGTGTTCATGTTCAAGTTTAAAGTATTAATTTTACATTTCAAGTTTAAAAAATATATAAAATGCGTGTACATTTTATCGCAATAGGAGGGAGTGCAATGCACAATTTAGCTTTGGCATTACACGATAAAGGTGATCAAGTGACAGGTAGTGATGATGCTATCTTTGAGCCATCTAAATCAAGATTACAAGAGAAGGGACTTTTACCTGAAAAGGAGGGATGGTTTGAGGAAAAGATAACAGGTGATATCGATGCTGTTATTTTGGGAATGCATGCTAAGAACGACAATCCTGAATTGATTAAAGCAAAAGAATTGGGTTTAAAAATTTACTCTTACCCAGAATTTATATATGAACACTCAAAGAATAAAACAAGAGTTGTAATTGGTGGATCTCATGGGAAGACGACGATTACTTCAATGGTTTTACACGTAATGCATTATCACGATAGAGAAGTTGATTATTTAGTTGGAGCACAGTTAGAAGGTTTTGACAGGATGGTGAATTTAACAGCGGAAAATGACTTTATGTTGATTGAAGGTGATGAGTATTTATCTTCTGCTTTAGATCTTAGACCTAAATTTCATTTGTATCAACCTAATATTGCTTTGTTGAGTGGAATCGCTTGGGACCATATCAATGTGTTTCCTACATTTGAAAATTATGTAGAGCAGTTTAAGATTTTTATTGATAAGATTGTCAATGGTGGAATACTTGTGTACAATGAAGAAGACCCTATTGTTGAAAAACTTGTCGAAGAAACAGCTAATCCCATTCGAAAGATAGCTTATAATACTCCTGCTTATTCGATTGAGAATGGAATTACTTATCTTGAAACTTCAGAGGGACCTATGCCACTTGAAGTTTTTGGAGCACATAACTTAAGTAATTTGAATGGAGCCAAGTGGGTATGTCAAAATATGGGAATAGATGAAGATGACTTTTATGAAGCAATAGCTACCTTTAAAGGTGCTTCTAAGCGATTAGAAAAGCTATTCGACAAGGGAGGGGCTATCGTCTATAAGGATTTTGCTCATTCACCAAGCAAGGTGATTGCAACCACAGAAGCTGTAAAATTGCAATACCCAAATAAGAAAGTTATTGCATGTCTTGAACTACATACTTACAGTAGTTTGAATGTTGACTTTTTGCAACAGTATAAAGGAGCCTTAGATAAAGCAGACGAAGCAGTTGTGTTTTATTCTTTGGATGCATTGAAGATCAAACGTATGCAAGAGATTTCCTCTGATCAAATGCTAAGTGCTTTTGCAAAAGAGGGATTGAAAACTTATACTAATGCTGAAAGTTTTAAATCTTACCTTTATGCTTTGGATTTATCTGATACTGTATTGTTATTTATGAGTTCAGGTAACTATGGAGGGTTAAATATGGAAACCTTTATTTCAGAAAGATTACAATAATTTTATTTTAAAAGTATAAATACTTAAAGCTTCTAATTGAATTCTATTAGAAGCTTTTTTTATAACGATCCGCAAGTTTTAACAGGCTTGATTTTTGTTGCTCTTGTACAAGTGTTAATCTAATATGTATGGAGCAAACTAATTTTACTATTAAACATTGGGCAGAAGATGATAGACCAAGAGAAAAATTGATTCTCAAAGGTAAGGCTTCTTTGAGTGATGCAGAACTTCTCGCTATTCTGATTGGATCGGGAAGTAAGCAGGAAACAGCAGTGGAATTATCAAAGCGATTATTGCAATTCTATAGCAATAACTTAGCTTTACTCGCAAGACAAGGAGTAAAGCAATTAACCACCTTTAAAGGGATAGGAGAAGCTAAAGCTGTTTCTATTATAGCGGCCTTAGAAATTGGTCAAAGAAGAAGATCTGCAGATCAGCTGACTCAGGATCAAATTACTTGTAGTCAAGATGTATTTGAAATTATGCAACCTGTTTTAGGTGATTTAGATCATGAAGAATTTTGGGTTTTACTTTTGAGTAATTCGAATAAGGTTAATCACAAATTATCTTTGAGTAAAGGAGGAATGACGGGAACAGTTGTCGATGTTCGCATTCTTTTTAAGTCGGCTTTAGACTATCGCGCAACAGGATTGATTCTTGTTCATAATCATCCTTCGGGTAAGCTAAAACCAAGTGAGGCAGATATTGCGATTACCAAGAAGATTAAGGAAGGTGGGAAAATCATGGATATCTCTTTGTTGGACCATGTGATTATAACAGAACACAGCTATTATAGCTTTGCGGATGAAGGTTTAATGTAACTTGTACAAACAGTATTTAATTTTAAGTCTTACTTTTGCAGTTATTAAAAATAACGAGTTATGAATTATCCTTTTAAGGACAAGACAGATATATTTTTTGATTTAGATCATACATTATGGGATTTTGAACGCAATTCGGCTTTGGCTTTTGAACAAGTTATCGACGAGATGAAATTTCCCTTTTCTATTGAAGACTTTCTGAAGTTTTATGTAGATATCAATGCAACATACTGGGATAAATACAGTCTTAATCAAGTGTCACAAGAGGAATTGAGAATTGGCAGAATACGCGATACGTTTGACCAATTAGGTTATTCAACTACGACTACAAAACAACTTGAAATGGGAGATAAGTATTTGAACTATTTACCTAATTACAATTATTTGTTTGATGGGGCTATCGATCTCTTAGACTATTTACAAGAGTCCTATCGTCTACATATAATTACAAATGGGTTTAATGAAGTTCAGAACAGAAAATTAATAAACTCTGGTATCTATGATTACTTCCAGACAATTACAAACTCTGAGAATGCTGGGGTTAAGAAACCGGATCCTAAAATATTTCAATACGCGTTATCTCAAGCACAGGTTCACGTTGGCAAGACTGTCATGGTAGGAGATAATCTCTTAGCAGATATCGAAGGAGCAAGGAGTGTTGGTATGGATGCTATTTACTATCATCCTCAAGAAGTTGTTAGTGATAAATCTCTTGTCCAAGTGCAAGAGTTACTACAAATAAAAAACCTGCTTTAACAGCAGGTTTTTGGTTCTATATATATTAGTATTCATATTTGATCTCCCATCTGTTTTTCAGAAATTCACGTGTACTCTTTTCTCTTGCATTATCTCCTGGTTCATAAAATACTGTACCACTTAAATCATCTGGCAAGTATTCTTGAGTGATGAAGCTGTTATTAAAGTTATGCGGATAGTCATACTCCTCCCCATAACCAAGCTCTTTCATTAATTTTGTAGGAGCGTTTCGCAAGTGGATTGGAACAGAGAGGTCTCCAAACTGTTTGACTGCTTGTTGTGCTTTGCCAATCGCCATATAAGAGGAATTGCTCTTGGGAGAAGTAGCCAGGTAAATAGTACATTGACTCAGTAATATTCTACTTTCTGGATAACCAATGACAGATACAGCCTGGAATACATTAGTTGCCATAATCAGTGCAGTCGGATTAGCTAATCCTATATCTTCAGATGCGTGAATTACTAAGCGTCTTGCTATAAACTTCAAATCTTCACCTCCTTCAATCATCCTGGCTAACCAATATACAGCACCATTGGGATCACTTCCTCTTATGGATTTGATAAAAGCAGAAACTATATCATAGTGTTGTTCTCCTGTCTTGTCGTATAGTACAGTATTTTGTTGTACTACTTTGAGCACCATCTCATTATTGATTTCTATATAGTCACCACCTGTAGCATTGATGATAAGTTCAAAAGTGTTTAGCAGCTTCCTACCATCTCCTCCCGAAAGCCTAAAGAGAGCTTCGGTTTCTTTTAATACTATCTTTTTTGTTTTTAACACCTCGTCTTGGGTAATTGCTCTTTCTAACAAGGCTTGTAAGTCGTCTTTGCTAAAAGCATTCAAGGTATAGACTTGGCATCTGGAAAGCAGTGCAGGGATAACTTCAAAACTTGGATTTTCAGTAGTAGCACCTATTAAAGTAACCCATCCTCGTTCGACAGCAGCAAGTAGTGAATCTTGTTGTGACTTGCTGAAACGGTGAATCTCGTCAATGAATAAGATTGGATTTTTCGTCGTGAATAATCCTGTGTTTTGCTTGGCTTTCTCAATTACTTCTCGAACATCTTTTACTCCTGAATTGATTGCACTTAGCACATAGAAAGGACGTTCGCTTTGTTTAGCAAGTATTTCTGCCAATGTGGTTTTACCTGTACCTGGAGGTCCCCAAAAAATTAGGGACGGTATAAAGCCCATTTTCAATTGGTTTGTTAGTATTCCATTTTCACCTACCAAGTGAGCTTGGCTGACGTAATCTTCTAAGTGATTTGGTCTTACTCTTTCTGCTAATGGTGCATCCATCATAATCATATTCTTAGTAATTGTAGAAACAAAAATACAATGCTTTTTGAAACTTCCTTTCATTCTTGAAAAGACTTTGTTCGATTAATTAAAGTACTGCGGTTAGTAGCCGGAGTTTTGAATGGATTTTATGAATAAATGTCTTACATTAGTTTTATGAAGAAAGTGCCTGCCTTTTCAATAAACATCATTTTATTGCCCCTATTTTATGTTTTATTCATATGGGGTGCCTTTTGGTGTGATTGGACTTACTTCTTAGAATTGTATGAATATGGTGTGTATCCAAGGACTTGGTCTGGGTTAAGGGGAATCTTTTTTAGTCCTTTTATTCATGGAGGGTTAAAGCATTTGTACAATAATTCGGGTGCATTGTTTATTCTACTTATCATCCTGCAGTATTTCTATAAGAGGCAAACGTGGAAAGTTGTTGTTTTGGGTATTCTGCTGTCGGGATTTGGTACTTGGTTGTTTGCAAGACCAAGTTATCACATTGGAGCAAGTGGTCTTGTTTATGTGCTCGTCAGTTTTATTTTTTTTAAGGGGATGCAGACGCGTTATTATAGATTAATGGCTGTGTCGTTAGTCATTGTAGTCTTGTATGGAGGAACTGTCTGGTATATGTTTCCATCTGTAGAAGAAGGGATTTCTTGGGAAGGTCACTTGAGTGGATTTATCGCAGGTTTAATTCTTAGCTATGTGATTGAAGAACCTGAAATACCTGAGAAATACTATAAGTACGATTGGCAAAAACCTAGTTATGATGCCTCGCAAGATCCCTTTATGCAGTGTTTTGATGAAAATGGTAATTTTATTGTAATCCCGAAGGAAAAACCTATTGATTATTCTAACTGTTATCGACCTACTTTACCCATAGTTTACGTGGATTACCTTCAGAAGTATAGGGAGTATAAATAAAAAGCGTCTTCTAAAAGACGCTTCTGTAATTCTTAATTGTAAACTTTATTGCCGTTTCAAGTATCTCTCCCATATTGTTACAATACTTAAAAGCTTTTTCATGAACAAAGTCATACATCTCCATTTTTAATTGGTCAATGTGCTCTTTAGGAGCTATTGTATCTTGTTTCATGACATTGAGTATGTCTTGAATCCTGTCTTGATTACTTATAACCCTTCTCACTAATACTGAGCGAATCTCTTTTCTATATTGTTCTATAGAAATATCTTTAAACTTATCTAATACTAATTGTACGATTGTGTTATTCTCTTTAAAGAATTGAGGTAGATAGAACTTTAGATTGCCCTCATAACATTGTTGATCAAAGTCAATTGGTCGTATGCGATAGACAACGTGATCAAAATCGTGAGTGGGAATAATGACATAATTGTACGAACGCATATCACCTAATAATCCAATTAGACAACGCTCGTTGAACTTTACGTATTCCTTTGCGATTTGTGATTTTTCTAACTCAGTACATTGAGGCAAATACTCTTTGATGAACACATCTCCTGGTATTCCCATGATGTGTTCTTCAATCAATGTATCTTTGTGTACAAGGTAGTTTACGGTATTTGGAGACATCATTTCTTCTAATTCTAATCCGTAGATACGAGAGGCATCTGCTTTTTTGACGTAGAAATTAGTATAGATGTCATTTAATTTGTTTCTAATTTTAATGCGGAACGGTTGTGAGTTTCCAAAAGAACAAAAGTCTATGGTATCGACCACCAAGTGCTCTAATAGGGTCACATCTCCATCAGAATGAAGTAAAGTGTACACTTTCGCAAGATTGGCTTCGATTTCTGCATATTCATGTTCTGGATAATAAACTCTGTACCACAGCGTGTCATTACCAAATTTATCTTCCACGCTTACATAGCCACTAAAGCGCAACAAGTCCTCATATAAAATACTAATCTTTGTAGTACGTTTATACTTTTTAAGGTACCTCGCTAAATCATCTGATACAGGATAGCTTGGTTTGCGCATTTGTCTTTTAGCGGGTTGTTCCATTTGTCTATCTTCTTTGACGAATTGCTTCATATAAGAATGCTCCACATGCCACAGAAACATTTAATGAATCTATTGTGCTAAACATAGGTAATTTTGCTTTCTCATCTATGATTTTAAGTACAGAGGGGTTAATACCTTTATCTTCACTACCCATAATGATTGCTAAAGGAGTATTAAGATCTATATCGTAGATTTCTTTTTCTGCTTTTTCTGTCGCTCCTAATGTAATAACTCCAGAACCTTGTAAATAAAAGACAGCGTCTTTGATGTGGTCTACTTTACAAATAGGTATATTAAACACTGCTCCTGCAGAAGTCTTTACCGTATCACCATTCACAGGTGCTGCACCATTTTTAGAAACAATGATTCCATCTGCACCACAGCATACAGCTGTACGGATAATCGCTCCAAAGTTACGAGCATCTGATATTTGGTCTAAAATAACAAATAGAGGTTTCTCTTTTTCTGCTAATACACCTTCTACTAATGTTTCTAACGAGACAAAAGAAATGGGAGCAATACTTGCTATTGCGCCTTGGTGATTCTTTTTTGTTAATCGATTTAGTTTTTCAATTGGAACATATGAGAAATTAATGTTGTTCTTTTTAAGTGCTTTAAGCAGCTCATTCATTAATTCTCCACTTGCTTCTTTTTGAATAAAAACTTTGTCGATATCTTTTCCTGCCTCTATGGCTTCGATAATTGCACGAATACCAAATATTTGATTGTCCTGTTCCATGGTGCAAATGTAATATAAAATGTTAGGTTATATGACTGTACAATTACTGAAGTTAAAACTTAGTAATATACGACTACAAAATTACTGCGTATATATAGGATAATCAAGTGAAAAAAGAGGATGCGTATAGAGCGCCTTTTAATTCGATTACTTGTCTGCTCTTGCAACTTTTTGAGATTATTATCCTTTGAGCGGTATACAGTTACTAAAACTGAAAAAATAGTCAATTAACTAATTATACTGTTTGTAGAGAAATGCAATATAAAATCATCGATAAAGAGATATACACTGTACGTGTTATCAATAATTAATATAATGATTTTATTAGTTGAAATAGTATCGTGAAGGAATAAGTAAAATAGATTATCGATAATATCTTAATATATTTACTACTGAAACTATTCAATGTCTTGTACATAGACTAGATGCAGTATGATTGTTTGCATGTGTTTTTACTTTTCCCTGTGTAAGTTTCTATATTGTGTTGGGCTTAATTGTGTATGCTTTTTAAAGAATTTAGATAGATGACTCTCGTCATTGAAGTCTAATTCAAAGGCGATTTCCTTTAATCGCATTGTACTGTACTTCAGTCTTGTTTCTACTAGTTTTAGTTTGTAGTTTAAGATATAGTCTTGTAGGGATATACCTATTTGCTTTTTGAAGTATTCTCCGAAGTAGTTTTTTGAAATTCCAAAGGTGTTTGCTAAGACCTCTATGGATAGTTTCTCTCTATCCTTAATATTCTTTTGTACATAGGTGATGATACTCATGACATCTTGTACTTTCTTGTTTTCGTTTACTTGTTTGTAGTCACACTGTATAAGATTGCGTGCAATAAGATTGAGCAAAATAGACACACTCTGTCTGATAATTAAATAATCCAGTGCTTGCTGTTGGTACTCTCTCTGTATATTTCTAAGCAGGTGCTCTGCAAATGTTTCGTCTTCTTTGCTATGGAAGACACATCCTCCTTTTGCGTGATAGTTGTGGGTGATATAGGTTAGCTTGTTGATATTATCACAAGTCTCGATGCGGTCTGCCTCCATGCGTATCTGTGTGATGAAGGTTTGAGGGCATTCGATGACTAGTAGGGTACATTCTTTACTCAAGAAGAGGTAATGCGTATTAAAAGGAATAACGTATAGTTTTCCTTTTTGGAAAGGTACTTCATGGGATTCATATACACTGACTCCTTTGCCCTGTAGGATATAAACAAGCAGCAATTGGGAAGTGGATTGTATTTCTACACTATCTTCATGTAGAGTAATCTCTCGTATAGCTATTGATTCAAGTGTGTCGTAACGCATATTTCCGTACTAGAAAAACCTTTTATAGTACAATTAATTTTGTACTTAAGGTGCTTTCTTTGCAAAGGAATAAAAAAAATGAATATGAGTGCGTATAAAAATAGATGGAGTGTATTGCGCTATTTAGTAATCGGTGCTTTTCTTTCTCCTTTAGACTATTTTATTGTGAATATGGCTTTACCTGCAATAAAGGATTCTTTTGAAGCAACAGAAAATCAATTGCAAATGGTTATTGCTATTTATGGACTGACGTATGCTGCCTTAGTGGTGTGTAGTGGTAAGTTGGGGGATATATATGGTAGACGTACCATTTTTACTACTGGGCTTTGGATATTTCTATTGTCTTCTATAGCGTGTGCTTTTTCCCCTACGATTAGTTTACTTATCTTTTCTAGGTTTCTACAAGGTATAGGAGCATCGCTATTGGCTCCTCAGGTATTAGCATCTATTCGACTCCTATTTGATGATTCAGAGCGAGCAAAGGCATTAGGCTTTTTTGGTTCTGTATTTGGATTAGCTGCTATTGTAGGACAATTGTTAGGAGGTGTATTATTGAGTGTTCATTTGTGGGGAATGACTTGGGAGATTATCTTCTTGGTTAATGTACCAGTGGCAGCAGTTTGTTTATATGGGATATATACGCATATGTCTAAAGAAACATTAAAGAAACAGCCCTTAGATATAGGTGGTGTATTGTTAGTAATAGGAGCACTACTGTGTTTTATTACACCTTTAATATATGGGCGCGCTTATCAATGGGCTTGGTGGATTTTTGCGATTATTGGATTGAGCATTGTTCTATTGATTGGCTTTGTGCAATATGAATGTTATCGAGAACGACACGCTTACCCTGTATTGTTGTCTATGAAATTGTTTGACAATAAAGGTTTTGCTTTTAGCTTACCTATTATCTTGTTCTATAATTTTACAGCTGGACTCTTTGTTTGTTATCCTTATTATTTACAATCCTATTTGGATTGGGGAGTATTAGCGTCTGGATTGGCTATTGTTCCTTATGGAGTAGGATTTTTCTTTGGGCCAATCTTATTTGCGAAAGGAGGGAGAAAGAGTGGGTTTTGGATTAAGTTAGGTTTAGGGTTGTTGCTTGTTTCATTTATCCTCTTGGGAGGATTGTTTAGTAAGTATGAAACACCAACATTAGGAATGCATTTGATTTTCTTATTTGCTGGATTTGGACACGGAATCATTATGCCTGTGATGATGAAAGAGAGTATTCGATACATTGAAGTGGATCAAGTAGGACAAGCATCTGGAATAGTAAGTACTGTCATTCAAGTGGGAAGTGTCTTGGGTGGGGCTATTATAGGAACATTGTTTTTCAGTTTAAAAAGTGTATGTGGCTATTCTCAGGCTTTTGCAATTGCTTTAATAGGTTTAGGTGTAGTACAATTAATAGGTATAGTATTTTATAGCATGTTGAATAGAGAAGTTAATAAAAGTAAATAATTATGTATACAACAAAAGAAATAGGGTTAGGGGTACAACAAGTGCAAGACTTTTGTAAAAACATAGAGATGTGGTTCTGTGGAGAGTTAGCTAATCAAGATGAAGTATTAGGCCGTATAACAAGTACATTCGATCAGTCATTTGTTATGGTCAATGGAGATGAAAAGCAAATGGACTACGCAGCGTTTGTACAATGGTTGCCTTCTGTTTATGGAAAGTTTCCAGGAAGAAAAGTGTTTTTAGAAGATGTAAAAGCTAGTGCTACATTCTCACATATACTTGTTCAGTATAAAGAAATTCAAGTAACAGGAAAGGATAGAAATGAGCGAAAATCTTCTGCGGTATTTAGAATTATTGAGGGTAAAGCTTTGTGGTATCACTTAGTGGAAGTATGGCTATAATCTTAATGCTTGTGTAAGTTTATCAATCGGAAACCTATTTATACTATTTTGTATGGATAGGTTTTCTTTTTTACAAAAGAGTAACTATATGTATCTATATAATTACGCGGTGAGAACGTATTCTTTTGTATAAAAGTGCTATAGAATTGCTTGAAACGCAATAATATTGAATTTGGTTGCTTTGCATATAATGATTTAAATGAAGGTGTTTGATAATATTAGTTTAGGAGAAAGCTAATTTTTAATAGCAAAGCGCAATGAAATAAAATGATTTAAAAAAAAAGTTTAATATGATTGAAAATTAATGAATTGAGTTTTGAATAATTCAAAAAAGTTTTTACATTTGCAACCCCGTATAGTGTGCGGGAAAATTATTTGTGGAAATTATTAATAAACATTATGCCAACAATTCAACAATTAGTAAGAACAGGGAGAACCCAATTGACTAAGAAGAGTAAATCGGTTGCTTTGGATTCTTGTCCTCAAAGAAGAGGAGTTTGTACGCGTGTTTATACTACTACACCTAAAAAACCAAACTCTGCAATGCGTAAAGTTGCAAGGGTACGTTTAACAAATGGTAATGAAGTAAACGCTTACATCCCAGGAGAAGGACACAATTTACAAGAGCACTCGATAGTATTAGTTAGAGGTGGAAGGGTAAAAGACTTACCAGGTGTTAGATACCACATCGTACGTGGAGCTTTGGATACTGCTGGAGTAAACGGTAGAACTCAAAGAAGATCTAAATATGGTGCTAAACGCCCTAAAGACAAAAAGTAATCGTATAAACGTTTAAGAAGGAAGACATGAGAAAAAGACAGGCTAAAAAGAGACCTCTTTTACCGGATCCGCAATTTAATGATCAATTAGTTACGCGTTTTGTGAATAACTTAATGTGGGATGGTAAAAAGTCTACAGCTTTTAAAGTGTTCTATGATGCTTTAGCTATCGTAGAGGAGAAAAAACAAGACGAGGAGAAAACTTCATTAGAAGTTTGGAAAGATGCATTGACAAATGTTATGCCTCACGTAGAAGTACGTTCTCGTCGTGTTGGAGGGGCAACTTTCCAAATTCCAATGCAAATTCGTCCGGATAGAAAGATTTCTATGGCGATGAAATGGATGATTTTGTATGCGAGAAAAAGAAATGAAAAGTCAATGGCTGCAAAATTAGCTTCTGAAATCTTAGCTGCTGCTAAAGAAGAAGGTGCTGCAGTTAAAAAGAGAATGGATACTCACAAAATGGCTGAGGCAAATAAAGCATTCTCTCACTTTAGATTTTAATCCATACAGAAACTATATACAATGGCAAGAGATTTAAAATATACAAGAAACATTGGTATCGCTGCTCACATCGATGCTGGTAAAACAACTACGACAGAGCGTATTTTGTTCTATACAGGTAAAAACCACAAAATGGGAGAGACTCACGAAGGATCTTCTACAATGGACTGGATGGAGCAAGAGGCTGAAAGAGGTATTACTATTACATCAGCAGCTACTACTTGTACTTGGAATTTCCCTACAACTCAAGGAGCTGTGATTCCTGAGTCTATGGAATATCACTTCAACATTATCGATACTCCGGGACACGTTGACTTTACAGTTGAAGTTAACCGTTCATTACGTGTATTAGATGGATTAGTTTTCTTATTTAGTGCTGTTGATGGTGTTGAGCCTCAATCAGAAACTAACTGGAGATTAGCTGATAACTATAAAGTTCCTCGTATGGGATTTGTTAATAAGATGGACCGTCAAGGTGCTAACTTCTTAGCAGTATGTCAGCAAGTAAAAGATATGTTGAAATCTAATGCAGTGCCGATTGTTTTACCAATTGGTGATGAAGCTGATTTCAAAGGTATCGTTGATTTAGTGAAAAACCGTGCAATCGTATGGCATGATGAGAATCATGGTTCTACTTTTGATGTTGTTGAGATCCCAGCGGATATGTTGGATGAAGTTAAGCAATACAGAGGTCAGTTAATCGAAGAGATTGCTGCATACGATGAAAATTTATTAGAAAAATACATGGAGGATGAAAACTCTATCACTGAGGATGAGATTCACGTTGCTTTACGTGCTGCTACTCTTGATATGAGCATCATTCCTATGACTTGTGGATCTTCTTTCAAAAACAAAGGAGTTCAGTTTATGTTAGATGCTGTTTGTCGTTACTTACCTTCTCCAATGGATAAGGAAGCTATCGAAGGAACTAATCCTGATACAGAAGAGCCAATCTTACGTAAGCCTTCAGTTACTGAGCCGTTTGCTGCATTAGCGTTTAAAATTGCTACTGACCCATTCGTAGGTCGTTTAGCTTTCTTTAGAGCTTATTCAGGACACTTAGATGCTGGTTCTTATGTATTGAATACTCGTTCTGGAAACAAAGAGCGTATTTCTCGTATCTACCAAATGCACGCTAACAAACAAAACCCAGTTGAATATATTGAGGCTGGAGATATTGGAGCTGCTGTAGGATTTAAAGATATCAAAACTGGAGATACTTTATGTGATGAGAAGAATCCTATCGTATTAGAAAGTATGATATTCCCAGACCCTGTAATCGGTATCGCTATTGAACCAAAAACAAAAGCGGATATGGATAAAATGGGTACTGCTTTAGCTAAATTAGCTGAGGAAGATCCTACTTTTACAGTTAAAACTGACCAAGCGTCTGGACAAACTGTAATCTCTGGTATGGGTGAATTACACTTAGACGTTCTTATTGACCGTATGAGACGTGAGTTCAAAGTTGAAGTTAACCAAGGTGAGCCTCAAGTTGAGTACAAAGAAGCTCTTACTCGTTTCGCTGATCATAGAGAAGCTTATAAAAAGCAATCTGGTGGACGTGGTAAATTCGCGGATATCGTATTCAAAATGGGACCTGCTGATGACGTAGATGGAAAACCATTCGTTGGATTACAATTCGTAAACGAAGTTAAAGGTGGTAACGTTCCTAAAGAATATATCCCTTCTGTAGAGAAAGGATTTAGAGAGGCAATGAAACAAGGTCCTTTAGCTGGATTCGAAATGGATTCAATGAAAGTAACTTTAGTGGATGGTTCTTACCACGCGGTTGACTCGGATGCATTATCTTTCGAATTAGCTGCTAAGATGGGGTATAAAGCTGCTGCTAAAGCTGCTGGAGCTATCATTTTAGAGCCTATCATGAAATTAGAGGTATTGACTCCTGAAGAAAACATGGGTGATATCGTTGGAGATTTGAACCGTCGTCGTGGACAAATCAACAGTATGGATGATAGAAATGGTGCTAAAGTTGTTAAGGCTTCTGTTCCATTATCAGAAATGTTCGGTTATGTTACTACATTGAGAACATTATCGTCTGGTAGAGCAACTTCTGTAATGGAGTTCTCTCACTACTCTGAGACGCCATCAAACATTTCAGAAGCAGTAATCACTAAAGCAAAAGGTAACGCTTAATTTTAGAGTAAAATGAGTCAAAAAATCAGAATAAAATTAAAATCTTACGATCATATGTTGGTTGATAAATCAGCAGAGAAAATCGTAAAAACTGTAAAAAGTACAGGTGCTGTTGTAACAGGTCCAATTCCGTTACCAACTCACAAAAAAATCTTTACTGTTCTTCGTTCTCCTCACGTGAACAAAAAAGCAAGAGAGCAGTTTGAATTAAGTTCATACAAAAGATTGTTAGATATTTATTCATCATCTTCAAAAACAATTGATGCTTTAATGAAATTAGAGTTACCAAGTGGAGTTGAAGTTGAAATCAAAGTGTGATAATAACTAACTTTTCTTAACTGAAAATAATATTCTAGCTAAGTATTAAGAGTTGCTCTTAATACTTAGCTCTTTAAATGAATAAAACAATTTATAATTAATAATTAATATTTATGTCTGGGTTAATTGGTAAAAAAATCGGCATGACTAGTATTTTCGATGAGAATGGAAAAAACATTCCATGTACAGTAATCGAAGTAAGTCCTAATGTCGTTACCCAAGTCAGAACCAATGAGGTTGACGGGTATGAAGCGTTACAACTTGGTTTCGATGACAAATCAGATAAACATGCTACTAAAGCTGAGTTAGGTCACTTTAAAAAAGCTGGTACATCTGCTAAAAGAAAAGTTGTTGAAATTAAGGATTTTGCTGGAGAGTATAAACTAGGTGATGCAATCACTGTAGATTTGTTCTTAGAAGGTGAGTTTGTTGACGTACAAGGTGTTTCTAAAGGTAAAGGATTCCAAGGGGTTGTTAAACGTCACGGTTTTGGTGGGGTAGGACAAGTTACTCACGGTCAAAAAAACCGTTTAAGAGCGCCAGGATCTGTAGGTGCATCTTCTTATCCTTCTAGAGTATTCAAAGGAATGCGTATGGCAGGAAGAACAGGAGGAGTAAATGTAACAGTACAAAACCTTAGAGTTTTAAAAGTAGTTGCTGATAAGAATCTACTTGTTGTTAAGGGAGCAGTTCCAGGACACAAAAACTCTTATGTAATCATTCAGAAGTAATGGAAGTAAAAGTTTTAGATATCACAGGAAAAGATACTGGTAGAAAAGTTGAACTTTTAGATTCAGTATTCGGTATAGAGCCAAACAATCACGCAGTATATCTTGATGTTAAACAATATTTAGCAAATCAAAGACAAGGAACTCACAAGGCTAAAGAAAGAGCTGAGATTTCTGGAAGTACTCGCAAGATTAAAAAACAAAAAGGAACTGGTACTGCAAGAGCAGGAAGTATTAAATCTCCAGTATTCCGCGGAGGAGGTAGAGTTTTCGGACCAAGACCAAGAACTTACTCTTTAAAATTGAATAAAAGTTTAAAACGATTAGCAAGAAAATCTGCTTTCTCAATTAAAGCAAAAGAATCAAATTTAATCGTTGTTGAAAACTTTAACTTTGAAGCTCCAAGCACTAAAGATTTTATCAAAGTGTTGAGTGGTTTAGGGTTGGAAAATAAAAAATCTCTATTTGTGTTTGGTGAATCAAATAAAAATGTATATTTGTCATCACGCAATTTAGAGAAGGCTGCTGTTGTAACTACTTCAGAATTAAGCACTTACGGTATTTTAAATGCTGGTAGTTTAGTGTTAACTGAGGGTTCTGTAGCTGGAATTGTCGAAAATTTAAGTAAATAATAGGAAGATGAGTGTTTTAATTAAGCCTATAATTACAGAAAAAATAACTAAAGACGGCGAAATATTCGGTCGTTTTGGTTTTGTAGTTGATAGAAGAGCTAACAAAATTGAGATCAAAAAAGCAGTAGAAGCTGCTTATGGAGTTACTGTTGTTAGTGTAAATACTATGAACTATGCTGCTAAGCGTTCTGTTAAGTACACTAAAAGTGGAATGATCAACGCTAAAACTAATGCTTACAAGAAAGCAATAGTTGAATTGAAAGAAGGAGAGAGTATAGACTTTTATTCAAATATCTAATAAATAATGTCAGTTAGAAAATTAAAACCTATTACCCCAGGTCAGCGTTTTAGAGTTGTGAATAGTTTTGACGCTATAACAACTGATAAGCCGGAGCGTAGTTTACTAGCACCGAAAAAAAAATCTGGAGGTAGAAATAGTCAAGGGAAAATGACCATGCGCTACACAGGTGGTGGTCATAAACAAAGATACCGTGTGGTAGATTTTAAAAGAACTAAAGTTGGAATTCCAGCTACTGTTAAAACTATCGAGTATGATCCAAACCGTACAGCATTCATCGCTTTGATTGCTTACGCAGATGGAGCTAAATCATACGTAATTGCACAAAGCGGTATGAAAGTTGGTCAAACTGTAGTTTCAGGACCAGAAGCATCACCAGAAGTTGGGAATGCGATGCCTTTAAGAAATATTCCTTTAGGAACTGTTATTTCTTGTATCGAATTACGTCCAGGACAAGGTGCTGTTATTGCTCGTTCAGCAGGTACATTTGCACAATTAGTTGCTAGAGATGGTAAATATGCTACTATTAAAATGCCTTCAGGAGAAATCCGTTTAATTTTATTAGAGTGTGTAGCTACTATCGGAGCTGTGTCTAATCACGATCACCAATTAATCGTTTCAGGTAAAGCTGGTAGATCTAGATGGTTAGGTAGAAGACCAAGAACAAGAGCTGTAGCGATGAACCCAGTAGATCACCCAATGGGAGGTGGAGAAGGTCGTTCTTCAGGAGGACACCCACGTTCAAGAAACGGGATGCCTGCTAAAGGTTACAGAACTCGTTCAAAAGTTAAAGCGAGTAATAAGTATATTGTTGAACGTAGAAAGAAATAAAAGATTAAGACATGGCACGTTCGTTAAAAAAAGGACCTTATGTTCACTTTAGATTAGAGAAGAAAGTTCAACAAAACGTAGAGAGTGGAAAAAATGGAGTTATCAAGACTTGGTCAAGAGCTTCTATGATTACTCCAGACTTCGTTGGACAAACTATCGCAGTGCACAATGGTCGTCAATTTGTTCCTGTATATGTAACAGAGAACATGGTAGGACATAAATTAGGAGAATTTTCACCAACAAGATCTTTTAGAGGTCACGCTGGTGCAAAGAATAAAGGTAAAAAATAATAAGAAGCTATGGGAGTTCGTAAAAGAGAGAGAGCTGAGCAGATTAAAGAGGCTAACAAGCAAGTTGCTTTCGCTAAGCTAAATAATTGCCCTACTTCTCCAAGAAAAATGCGCTTAGTAGCGGATTTAGTTAGAGGACAGAAAGTAGAAAAAGCTCTAAATATATTAAGATTCAGTTCAAAAGAAGCTTCTCGTAATTTAGAGAAATTGCTTTTATCTGCAATCGCTAACTGGCAAGCGAAGAACAGTGATTCAAATATTGAAGAAGCTGGTTTAATCGTTAAAGAAATCAGAGTTGATGGTGGTATGATGTTAAAAAGATTACGTCCTGCACCTCAAGGAAGAGCACATAGAATAAGAAAACGTTCTAATCACGTAACAATCGTGTTAGGATCTAATAATAACACACAAAGCAATTAATAAGCAGTATGGGACAAAAGACTAATCCAATCGGGAATCGCCTTGGTATTATTAGAGGATGGGACTCAAACTGGTATGGTGG
Source organism: Myroides albus (assembly GCF_009711045.1). GTDB lineage: Bacteria > Bacteroidota > Bacteroidia > Flavobacteriales > Flavobacteriaceae > Flavobacterium > Flavobacterium album_A. Next base: position 121,201 of record NZ_WMJX01000005.1, read on the forward strand.
AAATGACTACGGTGATAAAATCGCTGAAGATCACAAAATCAGAAAGTATATCCATGCTCGTTTATCAAAAGCTAGTGTTTCTAAAGTAATCATCGAAAGAACTTTGAAACTTGTAACCGTTACTATCACTACTGCAAGACCTGGTATTATTATCGGGAAAGGTGGACAAGAGGTAGACAAGCTAAAAGAAGAGTTAAAAAAGATTACTGATAAAGAAGTTCAGATTAACATTTTTGAAATCAAACGTCCTGAATTAGACGGATATCTTGTGGCTGCAAGTATCGCTCGTCAAATTGAGAACAGAATTTCTTACCGTCGTGCGATTCGTATGGCTATGGCTGCTGCGATGAGAATGAACGCTGAAGGAATTAAAGTTATGATTTCTGGTCGTTTGAATGGTGCTGAAATGGCACGTTCTGAAACTTTTAAAGAAGGACGTATTCCTTTATCAACTTTCAGAGCTGACATCGATTACGCACTTGCTGAAGCTCACACTACTTATGGTAGAATGGGAATTAAAGTGTGGATCATGAAAGGTGAAGTTTATGGAAAAAGAGATCTTTCTCCGTTAGCTGGAATGGATAAAAAACAATCTAAATCAGCAGGATCTCCAAAAGGTAAAACTAACCAACGCAAAAGAAAGTAATTTTTAAACTGAAGAAAAATGTTACAGCCTAAAAGAACAAAATACCGTAAGGTACAGAAAGGTAAAATGAAAGGGATTTCTCAAAGAGGGCATGAACTTTCAAATGGTATGTTTGGAATCAAATCGATGGACACTTCATTTATTACTTCTCGTCAAATTGAGGCAGCTCGTATTGCAGCTACTCGTTTCATGAAACGTGAAGGACAGTTGTGGATCAAGATTTTCCCAGATAAACCAATTACTAAAAAGCCTCTTGAAGTACGTATGGGTAAAGGTAAAGGTGCAGTAGAGTACTGGGTTGCTGTGGTAAAACCAGGAAGAATTATGTTCGAAGTTGGTGGAGTGCCAATTTCAGTTGCTAAAGAAGCATTGCGTTTAGCAGCACAAAAACTTCCAGTTAGAACTAAATTTGTAATCGCTAGAGATTTCGAAGCATAATCTAAAATTTATCATGAAACAATCAGAAATAGTAAGTCTATCTGTAGCTGAATTACAAGATCAACTAACGCAGTTGACAAGCGCATATAATAACTTAAGATCTGCACACGCGATTTCTCCAATTGAGAATCCTCTTCAAATCAGAACGGTTAGAAGAAGCATCGCTAGAGTTAAGACAGAGTTAAGTAAAAGAGAGTTACAATAATTGTATTCTGCCGAAAGATGGAAAATAGAAAAGAAAGAAAAGAAAGAATAGGTGTTGTTACTAGCAACAAAATGGAGAAATCTATTGTTGTGTCTGAAGTAAAGAGAGTAAAACACCCTTTATACGGAAAGTTCGTGTTGAAAACTAAGAAATATGTTGCACACGACGAAACAAATGACTGCAACATTGGTGATACAGTTAGAATTATGGAGACTCGTCCATTATCTAAATCTAAATGTTGGAGATTAGTTGAAATCATTGAAAGAGCGAAATAATTATGGTACAACAGGAATCTAGACTTAAAGTAGCAGATAACACGGGAGCAAAAGAAGTTTTGACAATCCGCGTGTTAGGAGGAACGAAACGTCGTTATGCCTCTGTAGGAGATAAAATTGTAGTTTCAATCAAAGAAGCAACTCCAAACGGAAACGTTAAGAAAGGTGCTGTTTCAACTGCAGTTGTTGTTCGTACCAAAAAAGAAGTGAGAAGAGCCGATGGATCTTACATCAGATTTGATGATAACGCATGTGTATTATTGAATGCTGCAGGTGAGATGAGAGGAACTCGTGTTTTTGGTCCAGTAGCGAGAGAACTTCGTGAAAAACAATTCATGAAAATTGTATCATTAGCACCAGAGGTGTTATAATTCTTTCAAAAGATGACTAAGCTAAAGATAAAAACAGGAGATACAGTACGTGTAATTGCTGGAGACCATAAAGGTTTAGAAGGTAAGGTAGTACGTGTATTACGTGAAAAAAACAAAGCTATTGTTGAAGGGTTAAACATCATTTCTAAGCATGTTAAGCCTAGTGCTACTAACCCTCAAGGTGGAATTGTTAAAAAAGAAGCTCCAATCCACATCTCTAACTTAGCGATCGTAGATCCTAAGACTAACGAAGTTACAAGAGTAGCTATCGAGAAAGATGAGAACGGAAAAAATGTTAGAGTTTCTAAAAAATCAAAACAAGTATTATAGTTATGGCTTATATACCAAGACTTAAAGAAGAGTATAAAAGCAGAGTAATCTCTGCTCTTACTGAGGAATTTGGTTACAAAAACGTTATGCAAGTTCCAAAACTTGAGAAAATCGTTGTTAGCCGTGGTGTTGGAGCAGCTGTATCTGATAAAAAATTAGTTGATTACGCAGTTGAGGAATTGACTAAAATTACAGGACAAAAAGCTGTTGCTACTATCTCAAAGAAAGACGTTGCTACGTTTAAATTGAGAAAAGGTATGCCAATTGGAGCTAAAGTAACTTTACGTGGAGAGAAAATGTATGAGTTCTTAGATCGTTTAGTAACTTCTGCTTTACCACGTGTTAGAGATTTCCAAGGAATTAAATCTGACGGATTTGACGGAAGAGGAAATTATAACTTAGGTGTTACTGAGCAGATTATTTTCCCTGAAATCAATATTGATAAAGTAAACAAAATCGCTGGTTTTGATATCACTTTTGTAACATCTGCTAATACAGATAAAGAAGCGAAATCTTTACTTGCTGAATTAGGATTACCTTTTAAAAAGAATTAAGTATGGCTAAAGAATCAATGAAAGCCCGTGAGGTAAAAAGACAAGCATTAGTAGATAAATATGCTGATAAGAGAAAAGCTCTTTTAGAAGCTGGAGACTACGAAGGGTTACAAAAATTGCCTAAAAATGCTTCTCCAGTACGTTTACACAACAGATGTAAATTAACAGGAAGACCAAGAGGGTATATGCGTCAGTTCGGTATTTCTCGTGTTACTTTCCGTGAAATGGCAAATAATGGATTGATACCAGGAGTTAAAAAGGCAAGTTGGTAATTAAGATTTAAAGGTAAAAACAATGTATACAGATCCAATAGCAGATTTCCTTACAAGAATTAGAAATGCTGTGCGTGCAAACCACAAAGTAGTTGAGATTCCAGCATCTAACTTTAAGAAAGAAATCACGAAAATTTTATTCGATCAAGGATATATCTTAAGCTATAAATTTGATGATAGTTCAGTTCAAGGAACAATCAAAATAGCTTTAAAATATGATAAGGACACTAAAGAGTCTGTAATTAGAGATATCCAAAGAATTAGTAAACCAGGTTTGCGTAAATACGCTTCTGCAGCTGACCTTCCTAGAATCTTAAATGGTTTAGGAATCGCTATTATTTCAACATCAAGAGGATTGATGACTGGAAAACAAGCGAAACAACTTAATGTTGGTGGAGAAGTAGTTTGTTACGTATACTAATTTAAAAAGACTAAGAGATGTCAAGAATAGGAAAAAGTCCAATAGCAATCCCTGCTGGTGTAACGGTTGACGTTAAAGAAGGAGAGATCGTTGTTAAAGGTAAATTAGGAGAGCTTACTCAGAAATTTGATACAGTTAGTGTTAAAGTTGAAGAAAATAATGTAATTGTTGAGCGTTCATCTGACGATAAAGATGAGAGAGCAAAACACGGTTTATACCGTAGTTTAATTAACAATATGATTACAGGTGTATCTGAAGGATTTACAATCACTTTGGAATTGGTAGGGGTAGGATATCGTGCTTCTAACCAAGGTCAAAAGTTAGATTTAGCTTTAGGTTTTTCACACAATATCGTAATAGATGTTGCTTCAGAAGTAAAAGTGGAAACTATATCTGAAAAAGGGAAAAACCCACTAGTGAAATTGACTTCACATGACAAACAATTAGTAGGTCAAGTGGCAGCTAAAATCCGTTCATTCCGTAAACCAGAACCTTACAAAGGAAAAGGTATCAAGTTTGTGGGTGAAGAGTTAAGAAGAAAAGCAGGTAAATCAGCTTAAAAATTAAGACTATGTCATTAACAAAATCTGAAAGAAGACAACGTATAAAATTCAGAATTAGAAAGGTGGTTACTGGAACTACAGCAAAACCAAGACTTTCTGTATTCAGAAGTAATAAAGAGATCTATGCGCAAATCATAGATGACGTGAATGGAGTAACTCTAGCTTCAGCATCTTCAAGAGAAGCTGGTATAACAAGAGGAACCAATATTGAAACTGCTGCATCGGTTGGGAAACTAATTGCAGAAAAAGCTTTAAAAGCTGGTATAGAAAATGTATCTTTCGACAGAAATGGTTATTTATACCACGGACGTGTTCAATCATTAGCGAACGGTGCTAGAGAAGCTGGATTAAAATTCTAATTAGTTATGTATCAAAATTATAAAAACGTAGAATTTGTAAAACCAAGTGGTCTTGATTTAAAAGACCGTTTGGTTAGTGTTAATCGTGTAACTAAAGTAACTAAAGGTGGGCGTGCTTTCGGATTCTCAGCTGTAGTTGTAGTAGGTGACGAGAACGGTGTAGTGGGTCATGGTTTAGGTAAATCAAAAGATGTTTCTGAAGCAATCGCTAAAGCGGTGGAAGATGCTAAGAAAAACTTAGTAAGAATTCCTTTGAATGGTCATACTATTCCTCACGAACAAAAAGGTAAATTCAGTGGAGCAAGAGTATTATTGATGCCTGCATCTTTGGGTACTGGAGTAATTGCTGGAGGTTCTGTGAGAGCAGTTGTAGAATCAGTAGGGATTAAAGATTTATTATCAAAATCTCAGGGTTCTTCTAACCCACACAACGTGGTTAAAGCTACTTTCGATGCTTTATTACGCTTAAGAAGTGCTTCTACAGTTGCAAAACAAAGAGGAATTTCTTTAGAAAAAGTATTTAAAGGTTAATTTGAAGGAAGTTATGTCAAGAATAAAAGTAAAACAAGTAAAAAGCCAAATCAACTGTCCTCTTATTCAAAAGAGAACATTAGAGGCTTTAGGACTTCGTAAAATTGGACAAGTAGTGGAGCATGAAGCTTCAAGTGCAATTTTAGGAATGGTAAAAAAAGTTCAACACTTAGTTTCTGTAGAAGAAATTAAATAATTTTGTAAAGTATGAATTTAAGTAATTTACAGCCAGCAAACGGTTCAGTACACAACCAAAACAAACGAGTTGGTCGTGGTGAAGGTTCTGGAAAAGGAGGAACTTCTACAAAAGGACATAAGGGAGCAAAATCACGTTCAGGATATTCTAAAAAGATCGGATTTGAAGGAGGGCAAATGCCACTTCAAAGACGTGTACCAAAATTTGGTTTCAAAAATATTAATAGAGTTGAGTACAACGTTGTTAACTTAGAAACTTTACAAGGTTTGGTTGATAATGGAGTAGTTACAGATACTGTAGATTTCGCTCTTTTAGTAGATTTAGGTTTAGCTTCTAAAAATGGTTTAGTGAAGGTTTTAGGACGTGGCGAATTAAAAGCTAAATTAAAAGTTTCTGCTCATAAATTTTCAGCTTCTGCTAAACAAGCAATCGAAGCTGTAGGAGGAGAAATTGTAACGTTATAAAATCTTAGTAAACAAGATGAAGAAGTTTTTTGAAACATTAGCCAATATTTGGAAAATTGAAGAACTAAAAAATAAAATTCTAATTACATTAGGATTATTACTTGTGTACCGATTCGGTACACAAGTTACTCTTCCAGGTATTGACGCTACAAAATTGCAAGCTTTAACAGAGCAAACTAATCAAGGTGTTGGTTGGTTAATAAATGTGTTTACAGGGGGAGCGTTCTCGCAAGCTTCTGTTTTCGCATTAGGTATTATGCCTTATATTTCTGCTTCCATTGTAGTACAGTTGATGGGAATCGCGGTTCCTTATCTTCAAAAACTGCAAAATGATGGAGAAAGCGGTAGAAAGAAAATGAACCAAATTACGCGATGGTTGACAATTGGTATCACCTTGTTACAAGGGCCAAGTTACATTTATAATTTGTACTTGCAGTTGCCATCAGATGCATTTTTGCTAGGTTTCGATTCTTTCTCATTCTTGTTTTCTTCAGTAATTATACTAGTTACCGGAACTATTTTTGCAATGTGGTTAGGTGAAAAAATTACTGATAAAGGTATTGGAAATGGGATCTCATTGTTAATTATGGTTGGTATTATCGCAAGATTGCCAATGGCGTTCGTTCAAGAGTTTCAATCGAGAACAACTGAAAGTAGTAATGGTGGTCTTATGTTGGTGGTGATTGAAGTAATTTTATGGTTGTTAATCATTATTGCTTGTATTTTATTGACGCTTGCTGTTAGAAGGATTCCTGTTCAATATGCAAGAAGAAGTGCTTCTGGAACTTATGATCAATCAATGTTAGGTGGTAACCGTCAATGGATACCTTTAAAGCTTAACGCATCTGGAGTAATGCCAATCATCTTCGCTCAAGCGATTATGTTTGTGCCAGCAGCAGTTGCTGGATTATCAACTTCGGATACTGCAAAATCTATAAGTACAACCTTCCATAATGTATTTGGTTGGGAGTATAATTTACTTTTTGCTTTATTAATCATAATTTTTACGTACTTTTACACCGCAATTACAGTACCTACTAATAAGATGGCTGATGATTTGAAACGAAGTGGAGGATTTATACCTGGTGTTAGACCAGGAACAGAAACTGCGGATTTCTTAGACAGAATCATGTCTTTGATTACTTTCCCAGGTTCGTTATTCTTAGCTTTGATCGCTGTTTTTCCTGCAATAATGAAAACAGTGATAGGTGTTCAAGATCATTGGGCTATGTTTTATGGTGGAACATCGTTACTAATTATGGTTAGTGTTGTAATTGATACTATCCAACAAATAAACTCATACTTGTTAAATAAACAGTATGATAGTATGATGACTAGTGGTAAAAATAGAAGAGCAATAGCTTAATTTTTATGGCAAAACAAGCAGCAATAGAACAAGACGGAGCAATCGTAGAAGCGTTATCAAATGCAATGTTCCGTGTAGAATTAGAAAATGGACATGTCGTAATTGCTCATATCTCTGGTAAGATGCGTATGCACTATATTAAGTTACTACCAGGTGATAGAGTAAAATTGGAAATGAGTCCTTACGATCTGACCAAAGCAAGAATTACTTATAGATATTAAAGAGGCTATTAAAATGAAAGTAAGAGCATCAGTTAAAAAAAGAAGTGCCGAGTGCATTATAGTACGTAGAAAAGGTAGACTTTACGTTATTAATAAAAAGAATCCTAGATTTAAACAAAGACAAGGATAATTATGGCAAGAATCGCAGGGGTAGATATACCTAAACACAAAAGAGGAGTTATTGCTTTAACTTATATCTTCGGAATTGGTTCAAGCAGAGCTAAAGAAATTCTTGAAAAAGCAAACGTTAGCGAAGATAAAAAAGTTCTAGATTGGAACGATGATGAAATCGGAGCAATTCGTGAAGCTGTAGCTCACTACACTATTGAAGGTGAATTAAGATCTGAAATTTCTTTAAACATCAAACGTTTAATGGATATCGGATGTTATAGAGGAATCCGTCATAGAGCTGGTCTTCCATTAAGAGGACAAAGAACTAAGAATAACTCTAGAACTAGAAAAGGTAAAAGAAAAACTGTTGCTAACAAGAAAAAAGCAACTAAATAATAAGTAGTAATATGGCTAAAGCGAATACAAAAAAACGTAAAGTACTTGTTGAATCAACAGGTGAGGCTCATATTAATGCGACGTTTAACAATATCATCATTTCATTGACTAATAAAAAAGGTGAAGTGATTTCTTGGTCATCTGCAGGTAAAATGGGATTCAGAGGTTCTAAAAAGAACACTCCATACGCTGCTCAAATGGCTGCAGAAGATTGCGGTAAAGTTGCACTTGAGGCAGGACTTAAAAAAGTTAAAGTTTATGTAAAAGGACCTGGAAATGGTAGAGAATCTGCTATCAGATCATTACATAACGGTGGAATTGAAGTAACTGAGATTATCGATATTACTCCAATCCCTCATAATGGATGTCGTCCTCCTAAGAGAAGAAGAGTTTAATTTATAGTATAACCAAAGGTAGGAATAGATTATCGGAGGAAAGTGACCTGAATTCATAATCCCTACCTTTTTTTAATTTTTAGAAATGGCAAGATATACTGGTCCACAAACTAAGATCGCTCGTAAATTCGGCGAAGCTATTTTCGGAGATGATAAATCTTTCGAAAAAAGAAATTACCCTCCAGGACAACACGGATTAGCAAAAAAACGCGGAAAAAAATCTGAGTATGCTATCCAGTTAATGGAGAAACAAAAAGCTAAATATACTTACGGTATTTTAGAAAAACAATTCCGTAACCTTTACAAACAAGCAGCTGCTGCTCGTGGAGTTACTGGTGAAGTTTTGATTCAATTATGTGAGTCAAGATTAGACAACGTTGTATTCAGAATGGGTATCGCTCCTTCTCGTCGTGCAGCTCGTCAAGTTGTTTCTCACAGACACATTACTGTAAACGGAGAGGTGGTTAATATCCCTTCTTATCAACTAAAACCTGGTGATAAAGTTGCAGTTCGTGAAAAATCTAAAACTCTAGAAATTATCGAACGTTCGTTATCTAATTCTAGTGCTGTTTATGAGTGGATTACTTGGAATCCTGAAACTTTAGAAGGTACTTTCGTAAATGTACCACAAAGACTTCAAGTTCCTGAAAACATCAAAGAACAGTTAATCGTAGAGTTGTACAACAAATAATAATTGACATTCAGTCGAAACAAATATGGCAATATTTAATTTTCAAAAGCCCGATAAAGTTATCATGATTGATTCGACCGATTTTAAAGGTAAATTCGAATTTAGACCTTTAGAACCGGGATATGGATTGACTATTGGTAATGCATTAAGAAGAGTTCTTCTATCTTCACTTGAAGGATATGCTATTACTTCAGTTCGTATAGAAGGTGTAGATCATGAGTTTTCTACTATAGCAGGTGTTGTTGAGGATGTAACTGAAATCATTCTTAACTTAAAACAAGTTCGTTTCAAACGTCAAATCGAAGATGTTGATAATGAAACTGTAAGTATCTCTTTTTCTGGTAAAGAACAAATGACTGCTGGTGATTTCCAAAAGTTCATTTCAAGTTTCCAGATCTTGAACCCAGATCTTGTAATTTGTAATTTAGATGCTAACGTGTCTATTACATTAGATTTGACGATTGAGAAAGGAAGAGGGTACGTTGCTGCTGAAGAGAATAGAAAGCCAAATGCACCTATCGGAACTATCTTTACTGATTCAATTTATACTCCAGTTAAGAACGTTAAGTATGCTATTGAAAACTATCGTGTAGAGCAAAAAACTGATTACGAAAAATTGGTTTTTGATATTATCACTGATGGTTCTATTCATCCAAAGGATGCTTTAACTGAAGCAGCAAAAACTTTGATTCATCATTTTATGCTGTTCTCTGACGAAAGAATTACTTTAGAGGCTGATGAAATTGCTCAAACTGAGTCTTATGATGAAGAATCATTACATATGAGACAGCTTCTAAAAACTAAATTGGTAGATTTAGATCTTTCAGTTCGAGCATTGAATTGTTTAAAAGCGGCTGAAGTAGATACATTAGGAGATTTAGTTTCATTTAACAAAAACGATTTAATGAAGTTTAGAAACTTTGGTAAAAAATCTTTATCAGAGTTAGAGGAACTAGTTGCAGTTAAAGGGCTAAATTTTGGTATGGATCTATCAAAATACAAATTAGATAAAGAATAATGTAGGCTGTGAAGTCTAAATTCTAGAAAGCAATGAGACACGGAAAAAAAATAAATCATTTAGGTAGAAAAGCTGGTCATAGAAATTCTATGTTAGCGAATATGGCTTGTTCTTTAATCGAGCACAAGCGTATCAATACTACTGTTGCTAAAGCTAAAGCTTTAAAGCAGTTTATTGAGCCATTAGTAACTAAAGCAAAAACTGACGATACTCATAATCGTCGTGTTGTTTTCTCTTACTTAAGACATAAAGATGCTGTAACTGAATTATTCAGAGAAGTAGCTGTAAAAGTTGGAGATCGCCCAGGTGGATATACACGTATCATTAAATTGGGTAACCGTTTAGGAGATAACGCAGATATGGCTATGATTGAATTCGTTGATTTTAACGAAATTTACAATGTAGCTAAGAAAGAAGCTAAGAAATCTACTCGTAGAGGGAAGAAAAAAGCTACTGAAGCTGATGCACCTGCTGTAGAGGCTACTAATGCTGAAACTAATGAATAGTATTACAATAACATATTGTAATTTATGATATAAAAAAGACATTCTTTTTAAGAATGTCTTTTTTTTTATTCTATTTTTGCCACAAATTCAATACAACTAAATTATAATGGAATACAATAAAAGAGATGAAGCTATCATAGTTCTATATGATGGTACTGTTTTTTACGGTAAATCTGTTGGTATTAAGGGTACCGCTTACGGTGAAATCTGTTTCAATACAGGGATGACTGGTTATCAAGAAATTTTTACAGATCCTTCTTACTATGGTCAAATCATGTTATCAACTACCGCACATATTGGTAATTATGGTGTTAATAGTGAAGAAGTAGATTCAGACAGTATTAAAATAGCCGGCTTGGTTTGTAAGAATTTTAGTTTTTACCACTCAAGACCTAATTCTTTGTCTGATTTGTATACTTATTTAGAAGAGCATCAGCTTGTCGCTGTATCTGATGTAGATACACGTGCATTAACTGCTTATATTCGCGATAATGGCGCTATGAATGCTGTGATTTCTACAGATGGAAAATCTATTGAGGAGTTGCGCGCTCTTGTTAAGAGTATTCCTAGTATGGATGGGCTTGAGCTTGCTTCTAAAGTATCTACTAAAGAACCTTATTACTTTGGAGATCAGAATGCGCGTTTTCGCGTAGCAGCTTTGGATTTTGGAATCAAAACTAATATTTTACGTTGTTTAAGTGAGCGTGATTGTTTTGTAAAGGTATTTCCTTATGATTCTTCTTACGAAGAATTGATGGCTTTTAAACCAGATGGTATTTTCTTGTCGAACGGACCTGGTGACCCAAGTGCTTTAGGTAAGTTAGGAGTATTGTCTGTTGTAGAATCGATTTTAGAAGGAGATTTGCCAGTATTTGGTATTTGCTTAGGGCATCAGTTAATTGGTTTGTCGCAAGGAGTTAATACTTTTAAAATGTTTAGTGGGCATAGAGGAGTTAATCACCCTATTTTAAATACGATTACAGGTCGTGGAGAGATTACTTCTCAAAATCACGGATTTGCTGTTATTAAAGAGGATGTGACTGCTAATGGTAATTTTGAAATATCACATCTACATTTGAATGATGGTACTGTAGCAGGTATGAGAATGAAGAATAAGGATGTATTTTCTGTGCAATATCACCCAGAATCTTCTCCGGGGCCACATGATTCAAGATATTTATTTGACGAATTTGTTGAGAATATGTCAAAAAGAAAGTAGCTAGTATTTTAGCTACTTTTTTTATGGTTTTAAGTTATTGGAAAAGAGATTGAGGAATTTATTAATTCATTATTTTATTCGTAAATTTGTTAATACTAAATTTTAAGACACAAAAAAGATATGGGTACAATTGTTAGTGTTCACGCACGTCAGATTTTAGATTCTAGGGGGAATCCTACTGTAGAAGTTGATGTAATCACAGATGGTGGTTTTATTGGTAGAGCAGCTGTTCCATCAGGTGCTTCAACTGGAGAACATGAAGCTGTTGAATTACGTGATGGTGGAAAGGCATTCATGGGCAAAGGCGTTATGAAAGCTGTTGAAAATGTTAATTCTATTATAGCTGAAGAAGTTGTAGGATTAAGTGTTTTTGATCAAAATGCAATTGATCAGTTGATGATTGATTTAGACGGTACTTCGAATAAAGGTAAATTAGGTGCTAATGCTATTTTAGGTGTTTCTTTAGCAGTAGCAAAAGCTGCTGCAGCTGAATTAGGTATGCCTTTATATCGTTATGTAGGTGGTGTTTCTGCTAATACATTGCCAGTTCCAATGATGAATATCATTAATGGTGGTTCTCACTCTGATGCTCCTATTGCTTTTCAAGAGTTTATGATCATGCCTGTAAAGGCTCAGAATTTTAGTCATGCTATGCAAATGGGAACTGAAATTTTTCACAACTTGAAGAAAGTATTACACGATCGTGGTTTAAGTACAGCTGTTGGTGATGAAGGAGGTTTTGCACCTACTTTAAAAGGTACTGAAGATGCATTAGACTCTATTAAATTAGCTGTTGAAAAAGCTGGTTATAAATTCGGTGATGAAGTTATGATTGCTTTAGATTGTGCAGCTTCTGAGTTTTATGTTGATGGCAAATATGATTACACTAAGTTTGAAGGCGATAAAGGAAAAGTTAGATCTGCTAAAGAACAGGCTGATTATTTAGCTGAGTTAGCTTCTAAGTACCCAATTATTTCAATTGAAGATGGTATGTATGAAGATGACTGGGAAGGATGGAAATACTTAACTGAAAAAATTGGTGATAAAGTACAGTTAGTGGGTGATGATCTATTTGTTACTAATGTTGAACGTTTAGAGAGAGGTATCAATCAAAATATTGGTAACTCTATTTTAATTAAAGTGAATCAAATTGGTACTTTAACTGAAACTATTGCTGCTGTGAATATGGCGAAAAATGCAGGATATACTTCTGTAATGTCTCATAGATCTGGAGAAACTGAAGATAGTACTATTGCAGATTTAGCTGTAGCATTAAATTGTGGTCAGATTAAAACTGGTTCTGCGTCAAGATCAGATCGTATGGCAAAATACAACCAGCTGTTGAGAATAGAAGAAGAATTAGGAGATGTAGCTTATTATCCTCAATCTAAAGCTTTTAAAGTAAAATAGATAAATCTTTAAATATATACGGCCTTATTGAAAAATAAGGCCGTATTTTTTTTATACTATTTTAAGTATTTTAGTATTGATTCTTCAATACACTTTATAACCTTTTTTTGTTAGGATAAACACAATGTAAAAGAGTTGTGATAATGATTTTAGTCGTTTTTTATGCTATTTTTTAACTTGTATGTATGCATATTAATTCTTACCTTTCCTACTGAAAACGTTTTGAATGTTTAAAACATAAGAAAAATAGAAAACTAGTAAAAAAAATAAAATAATAACAATATGTCTAAAACAGCTTATATAGAGGTTGATGGCCAAAGACACGAATTTCCTGTTATAGTAGGTACTGAGAATGAAGTAGCTATTGATATCTTGAAATTACGTGCTTTAACTGGAGCTATCACTTATGACCCTGGTTATAAAAATTCAGGTTCTTGTCAAAGTGCAATAACTTATCTTGATGGAGAAAACGGAATTCTAAGATATAGAGGGTATTCGATTGAAGATTTAGCAACAAATTCAAATTTCTTAGAAGTTGCTTATTTAATTATTTTTGGTGAGTTACCAACTAAGGCTGAAATCGAACAATTTGAAAAAGATATTCGCAAGTATTCATTAGTTAATGAAGAGATGAAGAATATTATTGATGGTTTTCCTAAAACGGCTCACCCGATGGGAGTTTTAGCTTCTTTGACTAGTGCTTTGACTGCTTTTAATCCTAAAGTTGTTAATGCAGATTGTAAAAAAGATTTGTATGAGGCTGTATGTAAAACCATGAGTAAATTCTTGGTTATTGCAACTTGGACATATAGAAAAGCTAAAGGGTATCCTTTAAATTATTATGATAACACGCAAAGTTACGTTGATAACTTTTTGAGATTAATGTTTGCGTTGCCAACTGAACCTTATGAAATTGATCCTGTTGTAAAAAATGCAATTGACAAGTTATTTATTTTGCATGCAGATCACGAACAAAACTGTTCTACGTCAACAGTGCGTATAGTTGGATCTTCACACGCTGGTTTGTTTGCTTCGATTTCTGCTGGAGTGTCTGCACTTTGGGGACCATTACATGGAGGAGCAAATCAAGCTGTTCTTGAAATGTTAGAAGCAATTCAGAATGATGGTGGTGATGTTGAGAAATATATTGCTAAAGCTAAGGATAAAGATGATCCTTTCCGTTTAATGGGATTTGGACATAGAGTGTATAAGAACTTTGATCCTCGTGCTCGTATCATTAAGAAAGCTGCTGATGAAGTATTAGGTAAATTAGGAGTAGATGATCCAGTTTTAGATATTGCTAAAAAGTTAGAAGAGGCAGCATTGAAAGATCCTTATTTTGTAGAAAGACATTTGTATCCAAATGTTGATTTTTACTCAGGTATTATCTATAGAGCGTTGGGAATTCCTACAGAAATGTTCACTGTAATGTTTGCTATAGGACGTTTACCAGGATGGATTGCTCAATGGAAAGAGATGAGAATAAACAAAGAACCTATTGGAAGACCACGCCAAGTTTATGTAGGTGAACCATTAAGAGAGTTTGTTTCTATCGATAAAAGATAATTTATTATCAGAGTATCTAAAAGCTGTATTTGTTAATGCAGCTTTTTTTATTGTCAAACTTTAGGATACACGTTTTTAGTATTGTTTTTTCCTATATTTGTGGAAAACACAAAGATATGTTACAGTTAAATGTAAAGAATGAAACTGCTCGTTTGCGGGCTGTGGTCCTTGGTACAGCTACCAGTAATGGACCCACACCAACTTTAGAAGAGGCTTATGATCCTAAATCATTAGAACATATTAAAGCAGGTACGTATCCTGTAGAAAGAGATATGGTCAATGAGATGGAGGCTTTTAATAAGGTTTTTCAAAAATATGATGTTAAAGTATTTAGACCAGAAATTATACAAGACTATAATCAAATTTTCACTCGTGATATTGGTTTCGTAATTGATGATAAGTTTATAAAGGCGAATATATTACCTGATAGAGATCGTGAGCTTGATGCAATACATGAAGTTTTAGACCAGATTAATCCCCAAAATATTATATCAGCACCTGAGGAAGTGCATTTCGAAGGTGGCGATGTAATGTTGTGGAATGATTATGTATTTATTGGTACATATAAAAGACCAGATTATAAATCACATATTACAGCTAGAACTAATAAAGAAGGTGTGGAGTTTATTCGAGATTTGTTTCCAAATAAAAAAGTATTGAGCTTTGATTTGGTGAAATCAAAAGTAGAGCCTCGTGATAATGCATTGCACTTAGATTGTTGTTTTCAACCAGTAGGGCTTGATAAAGCAATTATCTATAAAGGAGGTTTTTATGATGAAGCAGAGTATAGTGAGTTGGTGAAAATTTTTGGAATGGAAAATTTATTTCATATTGAAAGAGAGGAAATGTATCATATGTTTTCTAATGTTTTTTCAATTTCTCCTGATGTTGTTGTTTCTGAAAAGAATTTTACAAGATTGAACCAATGGCTCAGAAATAATAACTTTACAGTAGAAGAGATTCCTTATGCTGAGATTGCCAAGCAAGAAGGGCTTTTGAGATGTTCTACTTTACCGTTAATTCGCGATTAATTTTATTTATATGTTACAGACTACTAATACAATTTTAATGATACGCCCTGTTGCTTTTCGTATGAATGAGCAAACAGCAGTCAATAATTACTACCAAAAAGTTTTAGATAATCTTACACCTGCAACTGTTAATGCAAAAGCTCAAGAAGAATTTGATGCTTTTGTTGCTAAATTGCGAGCAGTAGGTGTTGATGTTATTGTTGTCGATGATACTGTTGAACCAGATACTCCGGATAGCATTTTCCCGAATAACTGGATTTCCTTTCACGAATCAGGTGAGATTGTTTTATATCCTATGTTCGCTGAGAATAGGAGATTAGAACGCCGTGAGGATATTTTAGATCTATTAGAGGAGAAAGGTTTTGAGATTACGGATGTATGGGATTATACTTCTGCGGAAGAAGATGATTTATTTTTAGAGGGTACAGGTAGTTTATTGTTAGATCGCAAGAATGAAAAAGCTTATTGTGCTTTATCTCCTCGTGCAGATGAAAGTTTAGTTATTGAGTTTTGCGAGGATTTTGATATGCATCCAATCATTTTTGAAGCATTTCAAAATGTTAATGGAGAGAGAAAACATATTTATCATACTAATGTGATGATGTGTTTAGCTGAGACATTTGCTGTAATTTGTGCTGATTGTATTGATGATAAACAAGAGCGAAAATTAGTTTTAAATCAATTGAAAGATTCTGGAAAGGAAGTAATTACTATTTCCGAAGAGCAAGTGAATAACTTTGCAGGTAATATGTTGCAAGTTAAAGGAACTAATGATGAGCTTTTCTTAGTAATGTCTACTCAAGCTTATAATAGTTTAACGAAGGAGCAGGTAAAAGCAATAGAGAAACACTGCTCTATCTTACACAGTAGTCTTGATACGATCGAGGCTTGTGGCGGTGGTAGTGCACGTTGTATGATGGCTGAAGTATTCCTTCCTAAAAACTAAGAGATACTATATAAAACGCATAACAAGATGTTATGCGTTTTTTTTATTTCTTTTTATTATTTAAAATGAGTTTAAATAATATTAATTATTATATTTGCATCAAACAAAATCAAATAGAGTAAATAAAAATATGGCTCATAAATTGGGATTAATACTTGGTTTATTTTCTTTAACATCGTTAATAGGTTATAGTCAAGATACACTTACAACTCCTAAACAAAAGTTAGAAGAAATTGTTATTTCAGGACAATACAACCCACAATCAATAAATAAGGCTATTAATAATGTTACAATTGTTAACCGTCAAAGAATTGAAAATCTTGGTGCAGTTACTCTAGCAGATGCTTTGAATCAAGTGATGAATATCTCAATCTTGCCAAACGCAAAGTCGGGTAGGTCATCCGTAAAAATGTTTGGATTAGATGGTCAGTATTTTACTATTCTAATTGACAATATTCCGATGATTAGCGATGAGGGTTTTGGTAATAATACTGATTTGACTCAGATTAATTTGGATGATGTTGAGCGTATTGAGATCGTTGAGGGTGCTATGGGGGTTGATTATGGTGCAAATGCTGTTACAGGTATAATTAATATTATTACGAAGAAAAGTAATATTCACGATTGGAATGTAAGAGCTTTTATTCAAGAAGAATCTGTAGGGAAGGAATATAATCTTAAGAACAAAGGTAAACACGTTCAAGGATTAACGCTAAGTCATAATATTAATGATAACCTTTTTGCTAGTTTGTCTTATACACATAATGATTTTAAAGGTTGGTATGATGATCGTAAGGGGTTTACATATTATGGAGACGAGAATAAAAGGGGGCATGAATGGCTTCCTAAGAATCAGAATAATGTAAAGGGTTTATTGACATATCACAAAGATTCTTACCGTGTTTTTTACAAGTTTGAATACTTTAACGAACGCATGAAGAATTACAATAAGTTATTTGAAGTTAACGAAGATCCAACTTTTGATACTTCGGATCCAATAGCCTTAGATAGAATAAATAATACAAAAAGGTGGTCTAATATTCTTAATACTGTAGGAAATGTTAATGATCTGTTTCGATTTGATCTATCCTTTTCTTATCAGAAACAAGAAAAAGAAGTTGATTTGTATCGTTATAGAATTAGGTATGATGAAAAGTTTGACAGATCTAAGTACCGAACAGAAAGTAGAGAGGTGTTTTTCTCCAGAGGTACTTTTAGTGATTTTATTAAATGGGAGAGAGCTAAGTTTCAAGTAGGTTATGAAATTACTGAGAATAAAGGTTATTCAAGTATGACGGAATCTTTTGGTGAAACTCCTCAGAGAAAATCTATTGGTAGTTATGATTTCTATGCATCGTCTGAAATTAATGTTCTTCCTAAGTTAACTTTGAGACCAGGATATCGTTTGATGACTTCGAATTTGTTCGATAGTCAGCACCAATTTAATGTTGTTGCCAAGTATATTCTACCTGGAGATTATGAATTAAGAGCTACTGTAGGAACATCTCCAAGATTACCTAATTATGAGGAGTTGTATACTTATTTCGTTGATGTAAATCATGATTTACAAGGTAACCCTAATTTAACACCTGAAAAAGGTAAGACTTTTTTTATGAACATTAAGAAAAGTATTGAGTTAGGCAATGATGTGGAAGTTTCTACAAATTTAACAGGAAGATATCTTGTAGTTGATGATAAAATAGATGTAATTGAAGTTGTGTCACCAGAGGGATTGAAGTTTAAATATGAAAATGTTGATAAATACAGAAATCTTGGTATTACATTCTTAAATCAATTGTCGTGGAATAATTTGGATTTAGGTATAGGATTCACTCTTTCAGGAGCTGCTCAGCAAATCTACGGAGCACCTGATGCTACGGATAAGTTTTTGTATACTCCTGAAGTTACAGCAAATGTGAGTTATCGTTTACCAAAATGGAATACTTCTCTGTCTCTATACTATAAGTATAATGGGGAAGAAACAAAATATAAGATGGAGAGTGATTTAACAGGAGATTATTATATTAAAGGAAAGCAGGAAAGCTATTCATGGCTTGATTTTACAATTCGTCAACCTTTTTTGGATCGAAAACTTGTGACAACATTAGGGGTTAGAAACATATTTGATATTACTGATATTAAGTCTAGTACTAGTTCTGGAACAGCTCATGCAGGTGGAGCTTCCTCAATTCCTTTGGGATATGGAAGAAGTTTCTTTGTTAAGCTACAATATGATTTAGGTTTTTAAATTTTTGAATATATGGAGAGTGTTTTTAAACACATATTATCACTTATTATTATTAGTACTTTATTTGTTTCATGCGAAAAGGATTCAAGTAACGGAAATAGTGAATCAAGGGAATTTATTGTTGCATTTCAAGAACAGTCTATTATTTATGAAAATATAAAAGAGGACAGAGAAATCGTTATGAACTTTTCTGATGTTGCCGAAGAAGATGGTACTGTTGAAATTGTTTTTCATGAAATCAATGCTACTTATGGTATCGATTATCGTTTGTACCCGGAGGCAAATAACAATAGATTAGTAGTCCCTTTTAAAAAAGGTACAAGAACTGTAAGTTTTCAATTTAAGAATTTAATCTATCCTTTTGATCGCAGAGATAAAACAATTCAGTTTCATATAGATAAGGTTAATTATAGTATAAAAGAACCTTCTATTAAAGGATACAGCTCGATGGTTATTACATTCGACGCTGCTCTTGGAGGAGTAATCTCTCCTAATTTGGGAGGCCCAAATGAAGAAAATCAGGTTTATGTTGATTTAGGTGGTATTGCTACTTACGAGGTAAAGAGAGATTCTTGGGATTTAGCTTTTTTTAGTGGAAACGAGCATGTTGTCAAACTCAATAGCTCTATTTATATGGCTGCTGGAGAATTTGATAGTGTTAATCTTGATCAAGTAACTGAAGGTCAATTAGAGTCTCTTAAACAGTCTGTTCAAATAGGTACTTTTGATGCTACTAATGTGAAATACATTGATTTTCCAGATGGAGATCTTAATAAAACTGCTATCTCTAAAGTTAAGAATGAAGACAATGAAAATAAAGTTTTTCTTTTGAATTTAGGATTTAAACCAGGTATAAATGATGGCGTATCAGTCGGTTCGGTGAATGTTAGTGGTGAATCTAGAGGATGGATGAAAGTTAGAATATTGAAACGTGACAATGGATATTTATTGCAGTATGCACGTCTTAATGAGAAGACACACCAAGAAGTTCTTATTACTAAGAACAATGCTTATAATTTTCAATTTTTTAGCTTTGATAGTGAATCATTAGTCGCTGTTGAACCAAGTAAAGGTAAATGGGATTTAAACTTTACAGTATTTACTAATACAGTTGATCAACAGGGAACTCCTAAAGGATCATATGGTTTTTCAGACTTTATTTTGCATAATCGTTATGGCGGTGTCCTTGCTTATAGAGTTAAAATGCCATTACATAATAAAGATTACTATAAGAGTTTTAGCAAAGAAGATGTTGAAGAGAATCTATTTAGTGATGATTTGCGTACAATAGGAAGTACATGGAGAGATGTAGCAAATGATAAAATTCTTTATAAGGATGTATTTTATGTTGTACGTGATAGTAAAGGAAACTTCTATAAGTTTAAAATGTTAAGTTTGAGAGATGAGAAAGGAAATAGAGGATTTCCAAAGTTTGAATACAGATTACTTGAATAAGTAGTTTTAAAATATTAAAAAGTTACATGGAGATTTGTTGTCGCGCTCTTTGTAAGTGATTCAATTGAATTACAAATAGCATTTTGTATTTGTTGTTTATTGAGTTGTTAGTTTATTTTTGTTAGAAGAACCCCAAGTATGTCGCACTTGGGGTTTTTTATTTTCTTCTAATTTTCCCAGGAGTGATACCGTAGCTTCGCTTAAATGCAGTTGTAAAATGTTGTACATATTGATAACCACATAAAACAGCTATTTCTTTAATTGGTTGATCTGTGTTTTCTAATAATGTGGGTATTCCGGTCTAAACTGAACAGGTAATTCCGGTTT
>NZ_WMJX01000050.1 GCF_009711045.1 Myroides albus
AAATTTAAAAATACTCTAGGTTTATAGGGGTCAAAACAAGATAGACTAAAAGAAACATTGGAAGACTACATGAATAACTCTTTGTAAATCTATTCAAAACACTACATACAAATCGACTATGATATCGTTGTATTTGTATGTAGTGTACCGTTTCTTTTTACATGGCTCTTTTTAACCAGTTTTTTATTGATACTTCCTCATTGATTAGCGTGCGAAGGTCAACAATTGCAACGCGATCTTGCTTCATCGTATCTCTGTGACGGATGGTAACTGTTTTGTCTTCTAGTGTTTGGTGATCCACTGTAATACAAAATGGAGTTCCGAGTGCATCTGCACGGCGGTAACGACGTCCTACAGCATCTTTTTCATCGTAAGCAACGTTGAAATCCCATTTCAAATCTTCCATGATTTCTTGTGCAATTTCAGGTAGTCCATCTTTTTTTACAAGAGGTAGAATAGCCGCTTTTGTTGGAGCTAATACAGCAGGTAATTTCAATACTGTTCTTGTTAAGCCGTCTTCTAGTGTTTCTTCTTGCAGTGATTTAGAGAATATAGACAAGAACATGCGATCCAACCCAACAGAAGTTTCCACTACATAAGGAACATAAGAAGAATTTGTTTCGTTATCAAAGAACTGTAATTTCTTTCCAGAGAATTGCTCATGTGCTTTTAAATCAAAATCCATTCGAGAGTGAATTCCTTCTAATTCTTTAAATCCAAAAGGAAAATTAAACTCAATATCTGTTGCAGCATTGGCATAGTGTGCCAATTTCTCATGATCGTGGTAACGGTAGTTTTCTGCTCCCATACCTAATGATAAATGCCATTTCAAACGCGTATCTTTCCAATACTCGTAGTATTTCATCTCCTCTCCTGGTTTCACGAAAAATTGCATTTCCATTTGTTCAAATTCACGCATACGGAAAATGAATTGGCGTGCTACAATTTCGTTACGGAATGCTTTTCCTGTTTGAGCAATACCAAAAGGAATCTTCATACGTCCCGTTTTTTGAACGTTTAAGAAGTTGACAAAAATACCTTGTGCCGTTTCTGGGCGCAGGTATAAATCCATCGCTGTATCAGTAGAAGCACCTAATTTAGTTCCGAACATCAAGTTAAATTGACGCACTTCCGTCCAGTTTTTAGAACCAGTATCCGGATCTGCAATTTCCAACTCTTCGATTAAGGCCTTTACATCCGCTAAATCTCCAGAATCTAATCCGCGAGCCATGCGCTCCAAGATTTCTTTTTTCTTTGCGTAATATTCTACTACACATGGATTTGTCTCAATAAATTGCGCCTCATCAAAAGCTTCTCCAAAGCGTTTTTTCGCTTTTTCAATTTCTTTTAATGCTTTTTGGTGTAACTTTTCACAGTAGTCTTCAATTAAAACGTCTGCTCTATATCTTTTTTTACTGTCTTTGTTGTCAATTAAAGGGTCATTGAATGCATCAACGTGACCTGAAGCTTTCCAAGTGGTTGGATGCATAAAGATTGAGGCATCAATTCCCACAATATTCTCGTGCATTTGTACCATGGATTTCCACCAGTACTCTCTAATGTTTCGCTTTAACTCTACACCGTTTTGAGCATAGTCATAGACTGCGCTTAAACCATCGTATATTTCACTAGATGGAAATATGTATCCATACTCCTTTGCATGCAAAATAACGTTCTTAAAAATATCTTCTTGTTGTGATACCATAAAATAATAAATAATTAAATTGAACATAAATTGCTCTCTATAGAACCTTTTATTCTAAAACCATACTGATTCGTGATTTATCCAATAAATTCATTTTTCACATTTGGTCAAAAAACCAACACGCGAGACTTTTACTATCACAACTTTTTAGTTAGATGGTTGAAGTAAAAAACATGAAAAATCTATAGAGAAAATAATATAACTGAAATACTTTTAGCTAGTAAATGCTTAAGTATTAAAAAATAAAGAAAGACACAATATCGCTATCTGGGTAACGATTAGTGTAAGAAATGCGAGAATTTATAGTCTTTTTAGACATAAAGTTTGATTTAAACTACTTTTGAAAATAAACAAAATCAAGGATTTTAATAACTATTTATCAATACATTAGAATAAACTAATTGAAAAAAAACATACTTTATAAAGTAATAATCCTTGTTTGCTAAAAAGCAAATATAGAATAAAAGTCACATCAAACATTAACTTTTATTGTAAAAAGTTAAAAGGAATACCACAAGAAGGTATTCCTCTATTGGTTTATTTTTTTTGGTGAAATTCTATTATTTGCCCCAAAAAACATCTTCTTCTTCTTGATTGTCAGAAAACAACCATATTTCTACAATCTTATCTCCTTCTATTTTAAATAGGTCAATACCAAACATATTGATAGTTCGATCCTCCACAGTACCCGTAAAATTTAAGGGCATAGAAACAAGATTGCCATTTACCATCAAAGAGCCTTTGGGAACTAAAGAGAACGTTCCTTTCGATACTTGCATCATTGCATTAAGCATCTCTCCTATTGATTCAACACCCATTTTTACTCCAGAAAATTGATTATTACCAGGTTGATGCCATTTAACATTTGAATCAAAAAAAGAAAATGCAGTTGGAATATCACCTTTTCCCAGTGCATCAACATAAGCTGCTACTACTTCTATTGGATTTTTCATACTTTTTTAAATTTATTGTTATACGAATTAAATTAATATTTTACTTTTACACAAGTACCTACCTATGGGTTAGGTACTAACTAATTAGTTAGAATAACTGATAATCAAATGGAAAAAAACCTAAAAAAAATAAATACATCAGATGAGAATTGTCCAGTAAGGAAAACAATGTCTCTTGTAAGTGGAAAATGGACGCTATTAATATTATTTCAGATTAATGATAGAACTATACGATATGGGGAACTAAAGAAAACAATTCCTGGTATAAGTGAGAAAATGCTTATTCAACAGCTAAATTTTTTAGTCAAAAATGAATTTGTTTCCAAAAAAGCATACCCAGAAATTCCCCCTAAAGTAGAATATACCCTCACAAATCTAGGATTGAAAACACTTCCAATTATAGAGCAATTAGCTAAGTTTGGGCTAGAAAATTTGAAATAAGCAAAAGCTGGAACATCATATTCCAGCTTTCTATTAAATCTAATTAAGCAGACAAGTATTCTTCTGAAGTTACAACATTGGCGTAAAAAAATGTCAATGCTGCTAAAAACGCTGTATGAACTTCTAAAGCTGGTACTGTTTTTCCGTCTAATACTTGATCTCTTGAAGCGCAAGCATCTGAAATCACCGTACATTCAAAGCCAAAATCTTTTGCTGCTCTTGTTGTTGCATCTACACACATATGAGACATCATTCCTGTAATCACAACTTCAGTAACTCCCTCAGCTTTCAAATAGGCTAACAAATCAGTTTCTCTAAAACTATTGGGATAATTCTTCTTAATTAATTTCTCCCCTTCTAGTGGTTTTACATTTTCATGAATCTCTGCCCCATTTGTTCCTTCATGGAAAAAAGGGATATTGCCTTGAACTGCAAAATGCTGAATATGTGCAATAGGTAAATTATGTGATCTAAAATGATCAATCATTTTTCGTGCCTTTAAACTAGCCTCTAAAGATCCCACCAGTTCCCAAGCTCCGTTTTCAAAATAATCGTTTTGAATATCTATTACTAATAATGCTTTTTTACTCATAATTATCTTTTTTATATAATTAAACATCTGACACAAATCTCTTCATAATAATAATTAAAACAGCTACCCAATCAAGCATTTAAACTACCATTTTGATAAATTAATCAGCAACCATTAAGCCCTACAATCTCGCTTAAGCTTTGTCCAATATCACCATCTAATGCTATTGACTGTGAATCAATCTCAATAGGTACATAAATCTCTCCTTTATTAAAAGTTATATAACAAACATTAGAATTGTAATAAGTGAAATTCATAAATGGTTGTTTTATCAATACATTGCGTAAACCTACTCCTAACTCCAATAAAACAATTTTCTTTTGCTTATTCTTAGCTTGATCCAAAAATGTCCTATATTTTTGGTTGTTCTCTTGCCAAGTAGCTCCCTTTACAAAATGAGAATCAACCTCTATATTAAGTTTCATATTGCCCCCACATTTAGGACATTTGGGCACAAGTTTGGTTGGTATACTCCCATTTTCTTGCTTTGCGTAAAACGCCAATAATTTTTGTTCGGCATCATAAAGTGTAACATGACAAGCAGTTTCGCATTGCATAAAACGACAATTACCCTCTATCTCAAATATAGCATTCGGATCAAATCCAGAATTTATAAAATGTGAATCAATATTTGAAGTAACAACAAAATAAGGCTTATTCTTAACTAAGGACAATAGCTGTTGCATAACCTGAGTAGGTTCTCTATCTACAGTAAAATAATGATACATCTTACTATAAAACGCCCATTTTTGCTCCTCTTTAGAAAACTGATGGAAACAACCTTGTATAATACTCTTTATTGCATTGTTTTTTTAAAAATCACTGAAATAATCATTAAAATCTTGATTATCAGCAAAAATATGAATACCCTGAGCAATAGACAGTCCATTGCTAGCTCCAATTAATACCATATCAACTTGTAAAATAGCCTTTCTAGCGCGTATGATACTATCCATTAATATACACGTGAAGGGTTGAAAATTTTCTCCGAATCAAAATGATCTACGGGATCTATAGGCTTATTTAGAAGCTGCTTCAAAATAATTGAAATATCATCACTCAATGCCAAACCTTTAGAGGTAATGATTTCAGGCACAATTGCATGTTGAGGATTTAATGTTGCGTAAAAAGCATTGGGCAATTGGTAAACCATGCTTATAAATGGTTTTTTTATAAACATAGGAGTCATTAATCCTACTCCTAATTCCAAAAACAAAATACGATCTCCTGCGTGCTTTTCAATAAAATCATAATACAACTTCATTTCTTGTTGGTAGTAATTTCCCTCTAGAAAATTTCTTGATCGTATCCAGGCATCCATATACCCACCACATTTAGGACATCTAGGAATTAAAGCGTCTGTGAGCTTATCTGCCTCTATGTATTTGCTTAACTCTAATGTTTGTTCTTTGTTGTCATAAATTTGATCATGACAACGTTTCTTACATTGCCAGTAGCGCCAATCTCCTTGAATTCTTGTAATTTTGTTAGCATCAAAAACTCTATAAAATTGAGCGTCTTGATTCGTTGTTGCTATATAGTAGTTTTTACCCTCCAATAAGGCTGCCAAATCCTTATAGGTCTCTCCTGTCTCACAATAATGAATATAATGCGACAAACGAATCAACATGGCCCAATGTTCCTCTAAAGTGTGATGAGGATCATATAGACCATCAAAAAAATTATAAAACCCGTATTTCTTTTCTAAATTACCTGCAATCATTTGAAATACCTCATCATGCTGATAGTAAAACTTAAACCCTGAAGCAGCAGACATACCAGAAGCTCCTCCAACAACAATTGCATCAGCAATAGCTATTTGCTCTTTTAAAATATCTATTTGTTCTTGAGAAATCATATCCTTTAATTGTTCAATTATTTAAACAACTAAAGTACTTTGTTGGTATTAGAAGTAGAATACCAATCAAATTCTATATCCTACCAATTTGATAAGACCAATTAAATGTCTTTCTCTATTTCGTTGTGCTCCAGTAGAAACTCTCGTGTAGTCATACCCGTTTGTGTCTTAAAGAATCGCATTAAATGATTTGGCTCAGAAAAATTTAATTTATAAGCGATCTCACTAACTGTCATGGAAGAATGAATCAAATAGTTCTTAATTTCAACTAACAACCTCTGTTTTAATAAATAGGTTGCTGTTACATTAAACTGCTCTTTTACAGCCGAATTCAATAAAACTCTACTTATCCCTAGTAATTCAGCATAATCATTTACTCTATGTTTTTTTTCAATATGCTTTTCCATTAAATATTTAAATTGAAAAGCATAATGTTGCTCTTGCCTATCTACAGATAAGGAATTTAACGTTGCATATTCTCTATTTAATTTATGCAAAATATAATACAACAAAGAACGCACAATATGTATACTGTCAGATTTTGTAAAAACGAGCTCTGTTTTAATCTCTTGGAGTAATTTGCAATAAATGTCAATACTATCTCGTTCTAAACTTATTTTTAAGGGAAAATGAAACTGATGAAAATAAAGCAAACGATAAGAAAATAATTTGTCTTCAAAAAACTCATTTAAGAAATCCTCTTGAAAAAGTAAAACAGTGAATTCTAAATCCTTCGATGTAAAATTCCACTGCCGTTTTTGAAAAGGAGATATAAAAACAATACTATTATCTGTGAGTTCAATTCTTTGGTGATTTAATACAAGATATCCCTGAGCTTTTTTAAAAAAAATAACCTCAAAGAAATCCGTATTAAATGGTATATTTTTTAAGTAACTTCTATTTATATCATTGCCCTCTATATGCAGAACGTTTAATAAGAATTCAACACCACACTCCGTTTTATGAAATTTTAAAGTTTGCATATAGACAAGATTATTTAATTAACTTGATTAAAATGGTTGATTAAAATCTCTAATCAAAGAAAAGAGATTTTAATCATTGCTAAGATATTCTATAAAAGTTGAGCATTAACTTCTATTTCTACTTTTAAAGCATTTCCTACTGCACACATTTGTTTTGCTTTTATAACGTAATCTTGAAATTCGTTATCGGCAATGCCTGGTATTTTTGCAACTAAATTTAAAGTTGAGCTAAGTATAACATTGTTGTTTATTCCGATAACAACCTCAGTTTGCAATGATTCGGCACTTATCCCTGCTTGAGATAAAATATAACTTAAAGTCATATTAAAACATGTTGCATGAGCAGATCCTAATAGTTCTTCTGGATTTGTTATGGGTTGACCACTTGCCTTAGCAAAGACTGGCTTATATTCTACTCCTTCTAGAGTGGAATTCTCTCCCTTTAAAAATCCATTTCCTTCCTTAAAATTTCCTTGCCAAATGGCTGTAACAGTTGATTTCATCTATTTTATTTATTACTATTTATAAGACAAAATTACCCATGTATCACTTTTTAATCAAGAGACATATTTCTCAAAACACAGCACTTTTTTCTTATTTGTTATTCCTGTTTCTAAAATTTAAAGGTGTTTGTCCTGTTTGTGATCGAAACAGACGAACAAAATAGGACTGATCCTGGTATCCTAGTTCTATTGCTATCTCCTTTACAGTAAGCATTGTATTGGATAATAAACGCTTAGCCTGAAGAACAATTCTATTTTTTATAAATGTGTTGGGAGCCATTTTCTTCTCACTCACAATCTTGCGATTCAACGTCTTTGCCGTTACATTTAGCAGTGCTGCATAATCTGATACACTGTGATAGGTCGAAAAGTTTTCTTCAACAAGTTGACTGAATTTTCTACTTAATTCATCCTCTCCACTACCTAAACCTTTTTGATTGGGATTTTGATTGAGCCACATTCTGCTAACTGTAATAATTAACTCCTTTAACTTGGTTCGAATCATCTCTTCCGTCCAATAATCTCCTTGATTCAATTCTGTCTTTATTTCAGAAAATAAGTTGTCTAAAATATCAGAATCTTTTTGAGCTATATTAATAGAGGGGGTATCATAAATATTATTAAATAAAATACCATCACAAGTCAACTCATTATCGTGAAAAGCGATACAATAGAATTCAGAATTGAAAATAATAATCTCACTTTTGCTACTAGGATTTAGAGAAAATCGCTGTCTCGAATCTAGAAAAAAAAGAGTATCCTGTTTAACCCCAATCTCTTTAAAATCTATAGTTAACACACTGTCTGCTTTTACATTCATGATCAAATAACATTTATGTTTACTCTTACATGAAGAATGCAATGCTTGAATATCCATAAACGAATCAAATGTATAATACCCAATTCCCTTATCTCCAAAAAATCTCATAGTATCAAATAAATTCCTCCTTTTTAATTCGAATATTTAATTTCAATTATTATTATCAACTTTTACATTATAAATAGCACTATAAAGTAAAAACAAAAAAGGAGGAATAAAAAACTCATTTTTAACCGTATCACTATCAAAATGATTATGCGTTACTAAAACCAAATCCAAACTTTCTACTATTTCTGAAATTGGAATAGGTAAATCAACCAAAGGGCTATTCTGTTTTCTAGCTACTGATATCAACCCGCCCTTTGGATAAAGCATCGGATCAACTAAAATTTTATACCTCTGTAATTAATAAGTGTGGTTGCATTTCAAATGGATTGTATGCTTTTGTTATTTTTTGTTTGAGCTTGTAATGCTATAGATGTGAAAAATATAAACACATATAATCTACTTATCAATGTACTTGCTTTATTAATTTGTACAAAAATATCTTTCAAAAATATTTCTATTTATACCAATTACATATAAAATTATACCATTTTGATAACGATTAACGAAGTGTTCACTTACTCAAGTATTTCATTTACAAAGTATAAAATACATACTAATTATCTTGTACTTGATAACCAATACAAAATAATGTTTCTCCTTTATTAACAGGAGGAGTACCAACCTTATAAAGAACAGTACCACTCTCTGGAGCCGTTATTTTTTGAATTTCGTTTCCAAATATATCAGTAATATAACCAATCTGCTGGTCTTTAGTTACCTTATCCCCAGCTTTTACATCACTATAGAAAATTCCCTGAACAGGAACAGATACATAGGCTTGTCTATTGTAGTAAATTTTTGCCGATTCTACAGGTTTAACATTCTTATTTTCATACATGTCCAATTCCTTCATCATACGATAGATAGCATCCTTGGTCATAGAAACTTCTTCTTTATTCCAATTTCCTAACCTTCCAATTTCTATACTTAAACTAGCAATTCCTAATCTCACCGCTTGCTTAAAAGCATACATCGCAGGTTTTTCAGCTGGTAGAATATAAGGATAAGAAACCACTGTATCAAACCCGCTAATTTCACTCAATCGCAAAGCAAGTGCTGTTTGCTCTTTAAATTCTTTATTGTCATAATAACACATAAAAGGAATAAGATCTTCACCTACATCTCCCCCATGCATATCTAACAATACATCAGTAACTCCAAATACTTCTTTGGTCATCCAATCTGCCATTACTTCACTAATTGTTCCTGTAGCGCTTCCTGGAAATACACGATTAAGATTAAGATTATCCAACGGGTTTACAAATGGTGTTCGCTTATAAAAGGGCTCTACATTAACAATCGGTATAATAATCAGATTACCTTTTAATTTTTTCGGGTCTATTTCTTTCTTAATTTCCAAAAGAGACAGTATCGTAGGATACTCCATGCCGTGAATTCCCGCTATAATGGTAAAAGTAGGTCCCTTTTCTACTCCATTAATAAAAGTAACAGGTACATCTACTGAAACATCATCGATAGTACTTACTTTAAATATCTTGTCTATAACAACAGGTCTTCCTAAATTCACATTTTCTTTTAACGTTTGGTTTTGAGCTTTTGTCGTTTGAGACAAGAATAATACGAATACTAAAAAAAATATTTTTTCCATCTTCAGTTTTTAAATAATAAGATTGTAAATATAATAAAGTCAAAAAAGAGAGTCTAAGGATAAAATACCTACTTTTTCATCATTTCATCTTTAAGGTTATCCCCTTCATTTCCTTTAAAAAAGCGCTTTTTGAAATAAAGACTCAAATGCACAAGACCAATTAAAACTGGCACTTCTACAAGTGGTCCTATGGCTGTAGCAAATGCCACTGGTGATGCAATACCAAATACTGAAATTCCAACAGCAATCGCCAATTCAAAATTATTGCCAGAAGCCGTAAATGCTAACGTTGCACTTCTGCGATAATCCACTCCCAGACGATGCGTTATAAAGAAACTCACCATAAACATAATGACAAAATAAGCTGACATAGGTAACGCAATCCAAAGAACATCAAAGGGTTGAGTCAACATTCTTTCACCTTGAAGGCTAAACATTACAAAAATTGTAAAGATTAACGCAATAACAGCAAGTGGAGCAATTTTAGGTAGATAGTTATTTTCATACCAATTATTGCCCTTTATTTTTACAAGAAAAATTCGTCCAAAAATTCCCAATGCAAAAGGGATTCCCAAATAAATAAGCACGCTATTGAAGAGTTCTTTAAACTTCACATCGACAATCGTGCCCTCCATTCCAAAATACGGTGGTAAAACTGAAATAAAAATCCAAGCATAAAAACCAAATGTTATAATCTGAAAAATGCTGTTTAAAGCTACAAAAGCAGCACCATATTCACTGCTTCCCCCTGCTAGGCGATTCCATATAAGAACCATAGCCACACAACGTGCTATTCCTACAAGTAAAAGGCCTGCCATATAAAGTGTCCATCGATCATCAGGACCAATAAATGTTGGAGCGATATAGGCAAAAAATACTATCGCAAGAGCAAACATGATTAAAGGACCTATAATCCAATTTAGTAAAAGCGAAAGCCATAATGCTTTAGTATCCTTAAATACTTTGGGTAATAGCTCAAAACGCACCTCTGCCAAAGGCGGATACATCATTAAAATAAGTCCTAAAGCAAGTAAAAGATTGGTATGTCCACCAATTGTAAATGCCATATTTATAGCTTCTACAGAACGCTGAAAAAGATGGCTTACACCAGCACCTAAAAGCATTGCTAGAAAAATCCATACCGTTAAATATTTATCTAATAAAGAAATGTCATTGGATATCTTATTAGACTCACTAATTGCTGTAGAGCATTTTTGTTTCATCATTTTATTTGTATTCATGTAAATTTATTAAAGTAGACTCATGCCTACTAGTTTTGTTTATATTTGCAAATATAAACCGTGGAGTATAGTCCACTGTCAAGTAAAAAATCAAATAATTTTATCAAATATGTTAATAGGCGAGTTAGTAAAACGCACTGGATTATCTAAAGACACAATCCGTTTTTATGAAAAACAGGGACTTATCACAGTTGACAAAAAAGAAAGAAGATCAAATAACTATAAAGAATATTCGGAAGAAACATTTCAACGTTTACTGTCTATTAAGTGGATAAAAGATTTAGGTTTTACCTTAAATGAAGTACTTGAAGTACTTGATATGATGGATGCAAATGAAGCGTCTTGTCAAAATATGACAGAAAAAATAACAGAAAAAGTAAGCCGTGTTGATTCTAAAATCAAAGAATTGCTAAAAGTACGTGCCATGCTGCTCAATGGTTTAAAAACGTGTTGCAGTACTTCCAATATTAAAATTGAAAATGAAAATTGCTGCCCTATAATTATTCCTAACAAATAGTTCTATCACAGTAATTTTCTTTTAAATTCCAAAATACCAGGAAGCAAAAGATAAATAGATCAAAATACCAATAATATCACAAGCTGATGTAATTAATGGAACACTTGCAGTAGCAGGATCAATTCTAAGCTTTGTCAATAAAAATGGAAGTAACATTCCAAGTAAACTCCCAGTCACTACTGTAATTACCATAGAAATAGCTAAAACAGGTGTAACTGAAGGTGCTTGAAAAAAAGACAGTAAAGACACGCCCAATGCCATTGTAATACCTAATAATAAAGAGACAAAAAATTCTTTCCCAAACAATCTAATCCAATCTTTTGTTTTTACATCTCCAACTGCTAATACTCGAATCATCAGTGTGGCTGATTGTGAACCCGCATTACCACCTATCACTAGGTTATATACTAAGCCATTGATAAAAGGCTTTTTAATCGTTTATTCTAACTAAAGTAATGATTGCACTTACTATTAAATCAAAAAAATATTTTAAGCAATACAACCAATAACAGATTCAGCAATTATAGTATTAATCTAATTTAAGTTTACTCATTTTTTTACATAATCAACTATTTTTTTACTCATCAAAGTTTTATTATTTTATTTTAGCGTAAAATTTTAAAAATGTCATTCTTTAGAAAAAATAGTATGTGGCTAAACTATTTAGCAAAAAAAGAAACTAAATCTAATCATCCTAATCTATACGACAGTACTCTAACAAAAATAACAGATAAGTTTAGTGATCTTTTTTCACATAAAAACAGTTGGTTTACAGTATTTCTATTAGTCTTTTTGTTTTTTTGTTCATCAATGTTTATAGACATTAATACAATAAATATTGTCAACTTAGATATTGCAACAGTTAAATTATTAGTGGATCAACGCACAACTAACATAACTGGAATCATAAGTATTTCGCTAGTAGTTGTAGGTTTTTTGATCACTAATTTAGCTATTAAGAATCCAACAACTTTTGCCTTATTGTTTAAAAAGTCTTTATTGTATCTAACCATATATTTGACCTTATCTACAATTATTTGTTTTATTATTTTATCCACTTATAGAGAAACACTTGCTGAGTTTTATTTTACACGAATGGTTTTGGCAGGAACATATTTATCATTAATTATTATAATACTAATTGGAGTCTTATTTAGAAAAATAATTTTGTTTAGTAACGAAAACGAACTCAATAAACTTTTAGAAAAAGAATTAATAAAAGTGGCTAAAGAGGAGCTAAAACTTAGCTTGGTAAAAGCGAACAGTTTCAAAATATATAAGCGAAAAATTGAAACTTTGGGGCTAAAGTATGCTGATAATACAATTTTAATTGATTTTAATCGTCTATTATATCATAATCCTAAAACAGAATATAAAGTAAAAAATAAAAGTAAGTATTTGATAGATGTAAATCTTCTTTTATTAAAATGGTTGATACAATCAAGTAAAATAAAAATTGAAAGTTATTCGGGAGTAACATTATTTAAACAAAATAATATAGAGCTTAATACTATTTTTAAACTTAAGGAAAACGAGAGACTTTCATGGGTACATAGAATACTTTTACCTTTCTTAACATTCAGAACATCAAATAAAGAATTAAGTTATACGAATATTTATCTAGATGATATCAAAAGAAAAGTATTGCAATCAGTAAAAAATAATAACAGTACTGAACTAGATAAATCTTTAAATACTTTATTAGAGCTTTATAAATTACAAATTGAAACTGAAAAAAAACATGAAGGAAGATAAATTTAGTATTGATATCACTACAGGAATTGAATCAACGATATGGAAATCAATTGAAGAATCGATTCATCTCAAAAATATTGAGAGTTTTGACACCTTAAATGATTTTATAAGTAATATATTATTTATTAGTATTAGAGAAGATTCTTTATCTAATTTTACAAAATATATTAACTTTCCCGCATCTTATATAAAGACATCAGACAAATTTTTAAAAAGTAATATTTCATACAATGAAATACATACCTTTTGTATAAAAAGAGTTTTAGAATTATATCATTATATTTTAGATATTAAATTAACCTATCCAATCTTTTTAAATTCTCCCGATGTAGATAAAATAGATATCAATAATCTGAAAAGAATTAACGAGTTTATATACCTAACAATTAATTCTTTTAATAGACAATTATATAACTGTATTCAAATAAAAAGTTTACAAGTTTTTAAAAAATGTTATACCAGTTTTACAAAGATAAATAATCTTGATAATACCCACATACTCCAACATTTTAAAATTGCTTACTATACGCATAAAGACTTAGAAACAGATGATGAAAATCAAAAAATACTAAATAACATTTATTCTGAAGTTAATAAATTCTCAGACTATCTTTTACATGTCAAAATAGGTTTAAAATATTGGTCTATATTTCTATTTTCTAAAAATATAATTGATTTAACATTTACTAAAGAAATATTTGATACGATACATTTTCATTTATCCATAGCAGAATTAATAAAAAAGATTATAGATTTAAGAGATCTGCAATTTAGTGGATACTTAGAATGGACTAATTGGGATTATATAGAACGGGAATCAGGAGTTTCCTATTATCCACCAGATCCCAGAAATTGGTTAGTTTTTGGGCTTTTAATCGATTTAATTAGAAAGGGAGTTACCGAGCTACAGTTCCAGCAATACTCATATCAAGATAAAAGAAAATTACAAGATTTATATAATTCTTTTGTAGATAAAATTCATGTTTTTAGAAATAATTTTGACCATTGGAAAGAATTAATAAAATGTAAATCAATAGAAGAACTAGAAGAAAGAGCTGAATTAATTATATCTTTTTTTGAAAATATAAATCAAGATGTAAATATTGAAAGAATAAACGCTATATCAGAAGCTGTTTTAGACGAAACTAAAGTCGATAATTTTAAAGAAACATTAGAAGCTAAAATTAAAAAGGATTCATTATTTATTAATGTAATAAAAAGTTTTGTTGAACAAGAAGATGTTGAACAAGAAGATGTTGAACAAAAGCTATTATATATGGCTAATCTCAAAGGAGTATTTATTAATGGAGAACACTCTTTTAATCTACCTGGTACAGAGTCAATTCTAGGTCAACAATTTTCTGAAATTTTTGATGATGAAATCCTCTCCTTTTTAAACGAAAGAAGAGAAGAGGTATCCTACTTTGGTGATAATTTATCGGAAGCGATAACAAATTGTATTACCGATTTAGTACAATTAGATAGAAAAGTAACTTCAGCAATTATATCCTCTGAAGATTTTTATAATATATCTGAAAGACTTTATTCAAATGAAAACTTCATACCAAATAATGATCCTGCACTTAAATTTTTTATTGGTGAATTTAAGAACATAAATATTTATCTAACTAACAGTAAACAAGCTGTAGGTCAGGTTTTATTATGGGATCAAGATACCATATCCTTAAATTTACGAACATTAGAAGTTAATGTAGTAGAGTTAACAGATGCAGAAATTAATACTGAATATCAATTTAACAAGCACAAATGGAATAGAAACACTGATGGAACTCCACTAGATGAAAAGACTTCAAAGGCTTTAATTAAAAATGGAGTTAATATTAGTCTTATTATTGATTATGAAATAGTAATAACTGAACAAAGTACCATTATACTAACTGAAATTAAAAGACATACTCCTGATTAAGTTTATTTTTGTACTTTAGTGAAATAGTTTTCTGAAATATTTAATATCTAAATATAACAAGCTGGAAATTCCTATTGCGTTCTTTGGTATGATTCATCTAAAAGATATCTTGGTATGTCTCGCTGACAAATGGTTGAATAATAAAAATCTACTAGGTATGGAAACAATAAAATCAATTACAACTAACCTTTCACTAAGTTATATACTAAGTCTTTTAGGAAATCTACTTGTTTCATTGAGTTTCGGTATCGAAGGTGAGTTGACCGAAATAATCTGAAAGGATGAATATATTTAAAGAATAAAATAGGAAACCTGGTTCGATACCGGGGCTCACCGCATAAAGAAAGGTTAGTGATTGCTAACCTTTTTTATTTCTATTAATATAAACGATTTATTCGAACCCTATCATAACTAAAAAATTAATATTGATTTCTAATTCATTTTGCAAATCAACATTTCATTCTAACGCCAACCAATGCTTGATTATTCCAGTAGTACTAAGCACTCCAACTCTCCACATAAATTAGTTGTTTAACCTAAAAAACAACTATTATGGACAATCAAATCACAAAAGAAGATTTAAGGCTGTTTAGTCGTATGCACCCGAGCAAGTACATCTTGTGAGATATAATT
>NZ_WMJX01000051.1 GCF_009711045.1 Myroides albus
AGTCTGAAAAAACTACTCTTTTTATCGGACAACAATGAAATAATATAGTAAATATGATGAGATTAGAAGATATAGATGATTCATTTTATGTAGAGAATGATGTAAATGGGATAGTAACATACTATTTAGACCCAGAATTAACGAAGCCTTATACGGGAGTAATATATAATAAATGGCAAGGTAAGATAGAAAGTGAAGCAGAATTTATAGATGGTTTAAAAAATGGTTTAGAACATATCTATAATGAAGATGGAGAACCGATACAGATTAATGAATGTAGAGGGAATGTTATGTTTGGAATAACTAAGGAATTCCAGAAGGGATACCTTACTTCAGTAAGTATAGTCTATAATAATAGTTATATAAAAAGCTTAGATGTAAATAGAAATAAAGAAATAATCGATATTCAAAAAAATTACTACGATGTAACTAAAGGGGACAAAATACCTGAAGGAGACAAAATATTAACTAATATGTCTTATGAAAGACTACCGAAGTATATAAGAATGTTGTTAGAACTGTCTGATAAGGAATTGGTAGAATATGAGTTTAAAAGAGATAATCCTTATTTAAAACCTCCTTATAATATTTAATATTTTAGGACAAACATCTTTATACATATTAATAACTTACTTAATATAGTAAATATGATGAGATTAGAAGACAAATAAATACTATTCTAATTGAATAATGTTTTTAAAAAATGATTTAGCTTCTAATTTTGTTTTCATCAAACAAAAAATGGAGCAGAAACATATTACATTCTATTTTTTACCCCAATAGTTTAAACATGGATAAATTGATAATAGAAATTTATATCAACTGTAGTGATATAAATAAAGTAGAATATTTAGTTTCAGAAGTAAATTTAAGAAGAAATGTAGATTTTGATCTATTGATAGAATTAAATTCAGATAGGGATAGTGTGAAAAAACAAATTTTCCCAGATGGATTCTTATACTTTACTATTGTTTTAGCCTACTATAAGGAAACTGACTATTCTTTAGATGATATATATAATAGCACACTGTTATTAGAAAAGTATTGGTCAAACAATATTTGTGCTATAGCTTGTTGTGATTTTGAGGATAAACTTCCTGAAAAAGGAGGTTATAAAAGTGAAGCTATATATAATTTGATGACAATGAATAATTAAAATAATCTTTATGAATTTAAACTTGTATGTAATATTAATGTTATTTTATCATTTGAAGAGGAATTTAATAGGATGATTAACCCATTTGATACATAGATTCTGAAGATTATAATTTTGGGCTTTTATTTTAAACAGAATTAATAACCTTCAAAAAAAACATAATTTTATATCCATACTTATGGTGTAAGGTCTGTGAAAATAGGATAAAAAAGGAATGTCTGCAGGGGAAAGTAAAACAGTTAGTTGATACATAATGAAAAGGAATGTTTATCCTTAAAATAAAGTAACATGAAACAAATTAATGAATTAATCAATGATCTTGTAAAGGTTAAGAGTGAGTATAATGAAGTTATTCAACCATTTGTATCTAATAAACAGTTAGGTGAATTAGACAAACTATTTACTGAACAATTTAGTGTTAACTTATCCGAAATCTATAAGAATATTTTACAAATAACCAATGGGTTTAATGAAAACGGGGTATTCTTGTATGGCTCAGAAACAGCTCTAATAATTGGATATGATGATGTTTTTTTAAGCGGAATCATAGATTCCAACTTAAATTGGCACACTGATGAAGATTTTGCAAAGTTTATCTTTTATGCGGATAGTGACCTTTACTTATTCGTACAAGAAATAGAGACAAAAGTATTTAGCTTTCGACCAAGAGATAACTTTGATGAAGTGTTATTAGAAACAACAGACGNTGATTGTTTTTTAAATAAGAAATAATGGATTTAAATAAGATTTTAATAGAAAATGGATTAAAGAATGCTACTATTCTAGGGGAAAATTATAAAGGAGTATTCGAACATTCTTTATGGAATGAACTTTTAAAAACTAATGAGTTTGTTAACCGAAAAGAAATAGTATTAAAGTATTGGTTAATATATAAAGAAAAGCTTACTAGAACATATACATTACTTGAAAACAGTTTAAAAGATGTTTTTATTGTGCAACATTTGAATAAGTTTAAAATAGTATACGTTTTTGAAATTAACAATGAAGTACTGATTTATGAAGGTAATGAGCCAATAACGGAGAGTGACTTTTTGAAAAATCTACCTGAAGATATTAGGGCTTATTATATGAATGTACATAATGGTTGGTATGAAAGTTTAAGTGGTGGTTTAGGTTTTCTCCCTCTAGATAAGATAGAGTTTCTAGATGAATCTGAGTGGGGAATCTTAGAAGAAATTAAAACATTAGATATTGATTTGAGTAAAACATATTACTTATTTCACAATGCAGGAGCAGGATACCTATGTGTTGATATAGAAAAGAGTGTTGATGAAGCAAAGTATCTTATTTGGTGGACTAATAAGGAACCAAAGTATGATATTGATTTTTGGAGTTTCTTAGATGCATGGATTGAGATAGGTCTAACAAACTAAGTTTATGTTTATCACTAAAAGGCTGTGTAGACTTCCCTAAAAATCGGACAGTTGTTAATTCATTTGTTGTATCATTATAAAACAAAAAAAGCCCATAACAGTAATGTTATGGGCTTCTATGGAAGTATTATTGTTTATTTCAGATTGTTGAAATTTCTTTTTACGAAAGCAGTAAGTTCTTCCCCTTTTAATAAACCTTGAGATAGTTTGGCAAGGTCCATCGCTTGTTTGATACTTTCTGTTCTGGTTGTTTCATCCGTATTACCAATGATATTAGTTGCAAGTGGAGAGTTGGTGTTTACCACAAGGTTATACATTTCTGGAAAATTACCCATTCCGAACATACCTCCACCGCCAGACTGGCTCATTTCTTTCATACGACGCATGAACTCAGGTTGAGTAATAATAAACGGTTCTGCTGTGCTATCTAAAGCTTCAAGCTTTACAGTATATTTATCCTTAGGTACGATATTCTCTACAATTTCTTGTAATGATTTTTGTTCATCTTCAGATAATTTAGAAATCTCAGTATCTTCTTTCTTAATCAAGTTATTGATGTGGTCAGAATCTACACGCACGAAAGTCATTTTTTCGTTGTCACTTTCTAATTTTTGAATTAAGTGAGAAACGATAGGAGAGTCTAATAGTAATACTTGATATCCTTTGTCTTTCGCTGCAGCAATATAGCTATGTTGAGCATCTTTGTTGGATGCATAAAGGATTACTAAATTGCCATCTTTATCCGTTTGGTTGTCTTTAGTAGCTTCTTTTAATTCTTCTAATGTATAGAATTTGTCATCTACTGTTGGATAAAGCATGAATGCTCCCGCTTTTTCGTAGAACTTCTCTTCAGAAAGCATACCGTATTCTAGTACGATTTTGATATCATTCCATTTACTTTCGAAATCCTCTCTGTTTTCGTTAAATAACGATTTTAATTTATCCGCTACTTTACGAGTGATATAGTTAGAAATCTTTTTCACATTACCATCTGCCTGAAGGTAAGAACGAGATACGTTCAGTGGAATATCTGGAGAGTCGATTACTCCTTTTAACATAGTCAGGAAGTCTGGAACTATGCCTTCTACGTTATCTGTTACGAATACTTGATTTTGATATAATTGAATCTTGTCTTTTTGCATTTGAAGATCAGCACTTAACTTAGGGAAGTATAAAATACCTGTTAAGTTAAATGGATAATCTACGTTTAAGTGGATGTTGAATAAAGGATCTTCGAATTGTGTAGGATACAACTCTCGGTAGAAGTTTTTATAATCTTCATCACTTAAATCAGAAGGTTGTTTTGTCCAAGCTGGATTAGGATTATTGATAATAGTATCTACTTCTACTTTATCCTCTCCTTCACCTTCTTCATGCGTACCGAACTTAATAGGCACAGGCATGAATTTATTGTATTTTACTAATAATTCACGGATTTTATAGTCCTCTAAGAAATCAAGAGAGTCTTCTGCGATGTGTAATACAATTTCTGTACCTCTTTCAGTTTTGTCGCATGCTTCTAAAGTGTACTCTGGGCTACCATCACAAGTCCAATGTGCAGCAGGCTCATCTTTAAATGATTTAGTAAATATTTCTACTTTATCAGCAACCATAAAAGCAGAGTAGAACCCTAAACCGAAATGGCCAATGATTCCTGTATCTTTTGCTGAGTCTTTATATTTTTCTAAGAATTCCTCTGCACCAGAGAAAGCAACTTGGTTAATGTATTTTTCTACTTCATCTTTAGTCATTCCCAGTCCTTGGTCGATAATATGAAGTTTTTTATTTTCTTTATCTATTTTAACTTCGATAATAGGATTACCATATTCTACATTAGTTTCTCCTATTGTAGTTAAATGTTTTAGTTTTAATGTCGCGTCGGTCGCATTAGAAATTAACTCTCTTAAAAAAATTTCATGATCGCTATACAAGAACTTTTTGATAAGTGGGAAAATATTTTCCACGGTAACGTTAATTTTTCCAGATGTCATAATATTATATTTAATATGTTATATAATGTTCGTATTTTGCTTGTACAAAAGACAAAAAAGATACCAAAGGAAATTAATGTGTCAATTTGGCAGAGATGTGTCTGTTGTTATTTGATTATTTGTAAATTTGTGATTGAAAAATTTGAAAAAAATAAAATGATATGAAAAAAGCACTTTATTTGGGAGCTATTGCTTTAGCTGTAGTTTCTTGTAAACCGACTATGGATTCTAAATCTCAAGTTGGATTGAAAGGAGAATGGACTCTTGTAAAGGTTAATCGAATTGGTGGTGAATTTGTAAAAGTAAATTCATTCAATATTGCTGATGCAGATTGTTTTGTTGGTAGTCAATGGAAGTTTGTATCAAATAATAATACAGGCCATATCTCTTTGACAAAAGGGGGAAGTTGTCCAAGTTTTGAAAGTGATTTTAAATGGACTATATCTCCAGCAGGTAAGTTCGAATTCAAATTTATTGATGAAGGCGTAAAAGCAAAACACGTAACTACAGGTTATTCTATGCAAGTTAAAAACCAAACTGCTGCTTCTTTTGAATTAGTGGATAAGTTTTATGCAGGAGGACAAACGTATGATGTAACGTATAAATTTGTTAGAAATTAATAGTAATAGGTATGAGAAAAATTGCAACATATTCTTTGGCAAGTTTGCTACTTGCTACTTCTATCGGCTTTACAAGTTGTGACTCTGTAAAAAATTCTAATAACACACAAAGAGGTGCTGCTATTGGTGCTGCAGGTGGTGCTATTATCGGTGGTATCCTTGGAAATAACCTTGGTAAAGGAGGTAACGGTGCTTTAGGTGCTGTACTTGGAGGTGTTATTGGAGGGGCTGCTGGTGGTGTTATTGGAAATAATATGGATAGACAAGCACGCAAGATTGAAGAAACTGTACCAGGCGCACAAGTTGAACGCGTAGGTGAAGGTATCAAATTAATCTTAGGTGAAAACTCTGTGAACTTTGCATTAAACCAAGCTACTTTAACGGATAAAGCTAAGACTAACCTGGACAAGTTAATTATTGTGTTTAAGGATGAGCCTGATACTTATATTGATATTTACGGATATACTGATAATACAGGTAGAGAAGAATACAACCTTAGTTTGTCAAAAAAGAGAGCAGCATCTGTTAAGCAATACTTAGTGCAAAAGGGTATCGCTGCATCGCGTGTTAAGACTGATGGTCTTGGAATTGCAGATCCTATAGCTTCAAATGATACAGAATCTGGCAGAGCTCAGAATAGACGTGTGGAGTTTGGTATTCGCGCAAATGAGAAGATGATTCAAGATGCTCAAAATCAATCAGGAACTTATTAATTTAGTCATATAAGCTAAAATATAAAAGCTGTTCTATTTTTAGAACAGCTTTTTTTATTCAGGTCAGTTGATACGCTATTTTATCTATCTTGTTTTTTTTGCCAGTCATAGAGCTATTTCACGATTTTTAACTACACAGATTGTTCACTTTTGGCAGAGGGCTCTGCTAATTACTGTGAATTTTGAATCAGTGGATTAGCAGTCAATGCATTCCATTACTTTATTTTCTTTCATTTGGTAGATGTGATTAGGCTTGAATAACTCTTTTTCATTGCCTAATAGTTCTCTTGTTTTATTGTCTATATAGACACTTTTTCCTATGGGTAGATAGATGTATAGTTTTAACTGCTTTGACTCATCTGATAGGTAAGTGTCAGAAATAATAAGGTTGTCTTGTATTTTCTTGGTTTGAATTTGTTCTATTTCTGGTGTATTCACTAACGTTTTGTTTTTTGTAGATACAGTTTTTGAAAAATCTCCTTCTATTTTTATATAAATATATTCCTGAAAAGATGGGATTATTTCAAAAGTAATAGGAACTTGCACTATATTCTTTTCACTTAAATGCTGTATTATCTCAGCATTGTCTGACTCAAAGAAACTTGGTTTAACTAATGTAATATTTAAGACTTCTGTTTGTGGAAAATCGATATTAATTTTGTTACTTACTTCTGCAATCTGAGCAGTTTTTTCGCTTGTATAATAGGAATTGTAATTCTCCATTTTTAAAAATGGCAAGGCAAAGGCAACTATAGCAATAAGCCAAACAATGAATAGTCCCAATAGGGTTGCGAAGACATATCTAATGTTTGTATATATTAATCTAAGTCCTATGAGTAATAGTCCTATAAAAGGTAAGGCTGCAATCATGAAAACTAACAAAGTACTCAAGGTAAATGAAAACATGGCATCATTAAAAAAGGGAATATGATTAGCTATTCCCTCTCTAATGATTGTTTCTTTATTGACATAAGTGGTTATTCCAGCTACAATAATTGCAAAGAGAATGGTACTACTTAACGCGATTATGAATACACCAAAAAGGTTTTTAAACCATTTCGCGCTTTTTTGTCCTACTTTTTCAGTTTCTGTCTTGATCTTATCGTAATCAACTTCGCTGATTTTATTTGCTACGTAGTTGATATTGTCTTTTACTTTTTTCTCTATCGTATTGATATTGATGGGCTCTCTTTCCATTTCTAATATCTGCGATGTCGTTTTTGCTTTTGGTACTACAATCCAAAAAATGAAATAAAGAAGTATTCCTGTTCCATAAAAAAGAACTAGAATCAAGAAGATAATTCTCAACCACAAAAGATCAATTCTTAGGTAATGGGATAGACCTGCAAGTACTCCGCCAAGAATCCCTTTCTTGCTATCTCTATATAGTTTTTTTGAAGTTGTGAATGTATAGTGATTTTCAGATGTTGTTTCTTCTTCACCATAGTTATAATCTTCAGGTTTCCCCATTATATTAATGACTGTATCTACATCGGCAATCGTGATTACTTGGTTTTTGTCACTGATGTTTTCTGAGAATAATTCGGCAATTCTAATTTCTATGTCGTGAATTATTTCATCTTGTTCTTCTTTTAACAATGAATTTTTGATGGCTTTCAAGTAAGAATCAAGTTTTTGATAGGCATTTTCATCTATGTGAAATACTAATCCAGCGATATTTATAGTTAATGTCTTATTCATTGTTAGAGGCTTTAGATGTTATTTTATAAACAGCATTTGCAAGTTCTTCCCAGGTTTTAGATAATTCTTCAAGGAAACCTGTTCCCTTTTCAGTTAAGTTGTAATATTTTCGTGGTGGTCCTGAATTCGATTCTTCCCATCGATAGGCTAAGTAATCGTCATTTTTTAACCGCGTTAGTAATGGATATACTGTTCCTTCTACCACTACGAGTTTTACGCTTTTAAGCTCATCGAGTATTTCAGAGGTGTAGCAATCTCTCTCTTTTAGAATAGACAGGATGCAAAATTCTAAAATACCTTTTCGCATTTGGGCTTTGGTATTTTCAATATTCATAAGTTTTATATTGGCTTCATGTTTCTTATGCAAAGATATATCTAAAAGAAGGTACTTTGTATAGCATAGTACTGTAAATTAACATTATTTTAACCTTAAGATTTGAGTTGGGATTTATGTAAGTGTCTTTATTGGAGTTGATTAAGATGTTTTTTAGGCTTTTTTTACATTTATATAGAGGTATTGTTCCATTATAGAATATATTTACTAAATCATTATAATAATATATAAAACGGATAATATGAAAGTTCTTGTAACAGGTGCAACAGGTTTTATTGGAAAAAAGTTGGTTTCAAGATTGCTTGATTGCGATTATCAGGTGGTGTACTTAACTTCTTCTAAAAATATGGTTTCAGGTGTTTTTATGGGAGCAGAAGGTTATTATTGGGATATAGCGAAGCAGGAAATTGATCGCAAAGCATTTGAAGATGTAGATGTTATTATTCACTTAGCAGGGAGTAATATTGGAGGCAGTTGGTCAAAGAAAGGAAAAGAGCAAATCTTGAGTAGTAGAGTTGATGGATCAAAATTGTTAATGCGTGTGTTGTCATCTATAGATCATCAAGTTAAGCATTTTATTGCTGCTTCAGCTATTGGTATATATAGGAATGGAGATAATAAACAAGAGGAAGATAACTATGTGAAAGCAACTAATTTTTTGGGAAAAGTGGTTAATCAATGGGAGGTTGCAAACGGAGAAATAGAAAAGTTGGGGATTGATGTAACCATGCTGCGTACCGGGTTAGTGTTAGACAAAGAAGAAGGAGCATTGCCGAAAATGATTGCTCCAATAAAATACCATGTTGGATCAGTATTAGGTACAGGAAATCAAATATACTCATGGATTCACATTGATGATTTAATTAGCATGTATAT
Organism: Myroides albus; assembly: GCF_009711045.1. Classification (GTDB taxonomy): domain Bacteria; phylum Bacteroidota; class Bacteroidia; order Flavobacteriales; family Flavobacteriaceae; genus Flavobacterium; species Flavobacterium album_A. Next base: position 8,786 of record NZ_WMJX01000051.1, read on the forward strand.
GTTTTTGTTGGAGAATAAAGAGGAGGGGATATTTAACGCAGTAGCTCCTAAATCAGAAACAAATAAAGTATTTACTAACACATTAGCTAATGTATTAGGCTATAAGCTTTGGTTGCCAAGTGTACCAAGCTGGGCATTAAAACTGGTATTAGGACAAAAAGCGTGTTTAGTTTTAGAAGGTCAAGATGTTAGTTGTGCAAAAGTAGTATCTAAGGGATTTGTTTTTCAGTTTCCCGAATTACAAGAGGCACTTGTAGATTTACTGCAAGTAGCTAAACGGTAGTTGTAAGCACTGTTTAAGACATTGTAATTTGCTCTAATAAGGTGTAAAGAACTAGTAGTAATTATAATTTATTTTCATTCAAAATATGTCATTGTGACAGCAATAATCAGTTGGCAAAGGATTTGATAATGGACTATAGGTAAAACTATTATTAAAATAACAATTCTAGATATGAGTACTGAAAATAAAGACATTAATGCTGAGAACGAAGTAATTCAAGAGAACGTTGAGAATACTGAAAATACGATAGTGGAAGATACATTAAGTGTTGAAGAACAGTTAAATATAAAACTGGCAGAAGAAAAGGACAAGTTTATGCGACTTTTTGCCGAGTTCGAAAATTATAAAAAGCGAACAACAAGAGAACGTGTGGAACTTTATAAGACAGCCAGCGAGGAAGTTATGCTTGCAATGATGCCAGTTTTGGATGATTTTGAGCGCGCTATTGCAGAATTGGAAAAACACGGAGAAAGTGACCATTTGACTGGAGTGAGATTAATATCTACGAAACTGAGTGACACTTTGGCAAGTAAAGGTTTAGAAATTGTAGAAGTGAATAAAGGAGACGATTTTAATTCTGATATTTCTGAAGCAGTAACACAAATACCAGCTGGAGATGACATGAAAGGGAAGATTGTCGATGTTTTAGAAAGAGGGTATAAGTTAGGTGATAAAATTATACGATTCCCAAAAGTAGTTATTGGGCAATAGTAATCACTTAAATTATAAATAAAAGAAATATACTAAAATGAAAAAGGATTATTACGAAATATTAGGGATAGATAAAAGTGCAGATGCGAATACCATTAAAAAGGCATATCGTAAAAAGGCTATTGAGTTTCACCCTGATAAGAATCCAGATGATAAGCAAGCTGAAGAAAAGTTTAAAGAGGCAGCAGAGGCTTATGAAGTATTGAGCGATCCAGATAAAAAAGCTCGATATGATCAATATGGACATGCAGCATTTGATGGTGCAGGCGGTTTTGGTGGAGGTAGCCATATGAATATGGATGATATCTTTAGCCAATTCGGTGATATATTTGGAAGTGCTTTCGGTGGTGGAGGTGGCTTCGGCGGTTTTGGCGGCTTCGGAGGAAACTCTGGTCAAAGACGCGTGAAGGGTACAAGTTTGCGTATTAAAGTGAAATTGACTCTTGAAGATATCGCAAATGGCGTAGAGAAGAAGATCAAAGTTAAGCGTAAAGTACAAGCAGATGGAGTAACTTATAAAACTTGTCCAACTTGTAATGGTGCAGGGCAAGTTGTTAAGATTATGAATACTATGCTTGGGCGTATGCAAACTTCAGCTCCTTGTGATACATGTCATGGAAGTGGGCAAGTAATGGATCATAAACCAGCAGGTGCAGATGCAGATGGATTAATTTTACAAGAGGAAACAGTATCAATCAAAATACCTGCGGGTGTGGCTGATGGAATGCAGTTAAAGGTTTCTGGTAAAGGTAATGAGGCACCAGGAAAGAATAGTGTAGCTGGAGATTTATTAGTAGTTATCGAAGAATTAGAGCACGATACATTACAGCGTGAAGGGGATAATCTTCACTATGATTTATATATTAGCTTCGCAGAAGCTGCTTTAGGAGGATCAAAAGAAATTGAGACTGTAACAGGACGAGTGAGAATTAAACTTGAAGAAGGTATTCAATCAGGTAAAATCTTGCGTCTAAAAGGCAAAGGATTGCCATCTGTTAACAGTTATGGCAATGGTGATTTATTAGTACATGTAAATGTGTGGACTCCTAAAAAAATGTCAAAAGAACAGAAAGAATTTTTCGAAAATATGTTAGAAGACGAGAACTTCAAACCTACTCCGTCAAAAAATGACAAATCTTTTTTTGAAAAAGTTAGAGAAATGTTTTCTTAATTGGAAAATTAATTATACTTTTGACGTACACTTATTAAACAGTGGATTTTCTTTTTCATAGCAATTTTTCCCAACCTTATTTTTCCAAATAAGGTTGGGTTTTTTTATACCCTTACTAAAATGTAGAATGCTTCTATATAATTGAAAATAAAAAAGTATTTTTACACAAAATAATAGACCTTAAGTATGCAACCTATATTAGAAGTAAAAGACGTTGTTAAAAAATATTCTGATAAAGTAGCTCTAAACCATGTATCTCTTTCTGTGCCTCAAGGAACAATTTACGGATTGCTTGGGCCTAATGGAGCTGGTAAAACCTCGCTAATTCGTATTATTAACCAAATCACTTATCCCGATAGTGGACAAATCCTTTTGGATGGTCAGCTTCTGAATCCAACTCATATTAAAGATATTGGCTATATGCCAGAAGAGAGAGGACTCTATAAAACAATGAAAGTTGGAGAACAAGCAATGTACCTTGCACAATTAAAAGGATTATCGAAACAAGAAGCAAAAAGACAGTTGCAATATTGGTTTGAAAAACTTGGGATTGAAGAATGGTGGAATAAGAAAATACAAGAACTCTCAAAGGGGATGGCTCAGAAAATACAGTTTGTAGTAACTGTTCTTCACAATCCTAAATTACTTATTTTAGATGAGCCTTTTTCTGGGTTTGATCCTGTTAATGCTAATATCATTAAAGATGAAATATTAGAATTAAAAAAGAAAGGTACTACTGTTATTTTTTCTACTCACCGTATGGAAAGTGTAGAGGAGATGTGCGACTATATTGCCTTAATCAATAAGTCAAATAAGTTGATAGAAGGTAAGTTGATTGATGTAAAGAAAGAGTTTAGAACACATTTGTATCAAGTAGGAATTTTATCTGATAATGTTGAACGCCTCATGTTGAAACTGTCTGAGAAGTTTAAAATGACTAGTACAGAGTTTAAGTCGTTGAACAATGAGCTACAATTGGAGATTGATTTAGGTAATGCAATGCCAAATGAACTTCTTCATATCCTAACTGAAAATGGACAAGTGACTCATTTTGTCGAAAAGTTGCCAACTGTTAATGATATTTTTATTCAAACTGTAAGTAAATAAAATGAATATACTACCCTTAATAATAAAAAGAGAGTTTCTGGCGAAAGTTAGAAATAAGTCTTTTATAGTAATGACATTCTTAAGTCCACTATTCTTTGTTGCGCTAATGGTATTTGTAGCCTATTTAGCCTCTATGAAAGGGGATGCAAAACAAATCGCTATTCACGATGAGAGTGGTTTGTTTATCAAGCAGTTTAAGAGTAATGATGCGTTTGTTTATCAAGATTTGTCTGCAATCGATGTAGGTATCTTAAAAGATAGCGTCGCCGCAGAAAAATACGAAGGGTTAATATATATTCCTGCTCAAGTGAATGTAAGTGACTATGAAAAGAATATTATTTACATTTCAAATGATAGCCCAAGCCTTAGTTTTATTAGTAAAGTAGAGTTGTTGATAGCTGACAAGATCACCCATATCAACCTACAGAATAAAGGAATTAATACAGAAATTATAGATGAGGCTCAGTCTAAGGTAAATTTAAAACTAACAAAAGCCACAGGAGAAGAAACTGTTAGAGGATTAAATGAGATAAAGATCATTATTGGTGGAGCATTTGGTTATTTCATTATGATGTTTATTATCATTTATGGGAATATGGTAATGCGTTCTGTCATAGAAGAAAAAACAAATCGAATTATTGAGATTATTATTTCTTCTGTTAAGCCTTTTCAGTTAATGATGGGCAAAATAATTGGTACATCTATGGCGGGGATACTTCAATTTATAATATGGGGTATTGTAGGTGCTTTTCTTTTAATGGGTAGTAGTTTCTTTTTAGGGATAAATGGTACACCTGGAATGACTACTGTTGAAGTAGTTGAAACTGCTGGAATGTTCTCTCCCGAATTACTTACTGATATTCAAAATTACGTACACGAAATACTAAGTCTACCATTAATTTCAATGTTTGTGTATTTCTTAGTATTTTTCATAGGAGGTTATTTTCTGTATAGTTCACTATATGCTGCAATTGGTGCAGCTGTGGACAATGAAACAGATACTCAACAGTTTTTGTTTCCGATCTTATTGCCCCTTATGTTGGGTGTATATATAGGCTTTTTTACAGTTATAAAAGACCCACACGGTTCAATTGCAACGGTGTTTTCAATGATACCATTTACCTCTCCAATTGTGATGCTTATGCGCATTCCATTTGGGGTGCCTGTATGGGAAGTTTTATTGTCTATTTTTATATTATTTGCTACATTTATACTTGTAGTTTGGCTAGCAGCTAAGATATACCGTATTGGTATATTGATGTATGGAAAACGTCCGTCTTGGAAGGAACTTTACAAATGGCTGAGGTATTAAAAAGGAACTCCTAATATTTAAGTATGACAAAAGTATCAAAGATTTTAATTGTAGAAGATGAAAGTGCAATTAGAAGAGTATTACAAAAGATTTTAGAGGAGGAGTCAACAAGTTATCAAGTTGAAGTCGCTGAAGATGGGGAACAGGGATTAGAAAAGATAAAAGCAGAAGATTACGATCTTGTTATTAGCGACATTAAGATGCCGAAAATGGATGGTGAAGAATTATTGGTAGAATCGAAGAAAATTAAACCAGAAACTATCTTCGTTATGATTTCGGGTCATGGAGATCTTGAAACTGCTGTGAACACGATGCGTTTAGGTGCTTTTGACTATATATCAAAACCACCTGATTTGAACCGATTACTTACCACTGTGCGAAATGCATTAGATACAAGTAAGCTTGTTGTTGAAAATACTATTTTGAAGAAAAAAGTAAACAAGAAGTATGAAATGATCGGTGATAGCGAGCCAATTAATCGCATTAAAAGTATGATTGAAAAGGTGGCTCCTACAGAAGCACGAGTTTTAATAACAGGACCTAATGGTACAGGTAAAGAGTTAGTAGCACATCAACTGCATTTGCAAAGTAGCCGAGCAGCTAATCCTTTGATTGAAGTAAATTGTGCAGCTATTCCATCAGAATTAATAGAGAGTGAGTTATTTGGACACGTAAAAGGCGCTTTTACTTCAGCTGTGAAAGATCGTCCAGGAAAGTTCGAACTTGCAAATCACGGAACTATTTTCTTAGATGAAATTGGAGATATGAGTTTATCTGCTCAAGCTAAGGTACTGAGAGCCTTGCAAGAGAATATAATCACACGCGTAGGTGCTGATAAGGATGTAAAAGTTGATGTCCGTGTTTTAGCAGCTACTAATAAAGATCTAAAGAAAGAGATAGCTGAGGGGCGTTTTAGAGAAGATTTGTATCACCGTTTGGCTGTTATTTTGATAGAGGTTCCTGCATTAAATGATCGTAGAGATGATATTCCAATGCTTTTAGAGCATTTCGTCAAACAAATTGCGACTGAACAAGGTACTGTTCCCAAGGCTTTTTCTAAAGAAGCTGTACAATTGTTGCAAGAATACGATTGGACTGGAAATATTAGAGAATTGAGAAACGTAGTAGAAAGACTCATTATTTTAGGAGGAAAAGAAGTTTCTAAAGAGGATGTTGAGTTATTTGCGAATAAATAATTATGAAATTAAAAAAGATTAATATTACCTTACAAGAGAACCTTTTAAGCAATGGTTTAGAAGTCCCGACAGAAATGCAAAAGGCGACTTTTGGTAAGATAAAGAGTGGGCAAGATATTGTTATTCTTGCACCAGAAGAACAAGGTAAAACAACAGCTATGATTATGGCTGCTATCCAACGATGTGAAGCTCCTGTCGAAGGTGAAATTGCCACACGTGTACTCATTGTTGTAAAAGATAAAAAGGAAGTAGAGCGCTTGATAGAGTTATTTGAACTTTATAGCAAATATACTGGGTTGCGCATTTTTGGTACGCATGATCACACGGATATGGATGATGATAAGAATCAATTGTCATTGGGTAATGATATCTTGATCGGGACGGCCAATAGATTGAATGAAATGTTTAGTAGTGCAGGCTTTGATGTAAATCAGTTAAAGATGTATATCATTGACGATTTAGATGTACAGTTGAGAAATCGCTTAGAACCTAAATTATATAGACTTTCAGAAAGTATCGGAAAAACGCAGAGAGTGTATTTTGCAAAAGACTATGTAGAAGAAGTAATGGATATGTTCTTGGACAAAACAATGAGTGAAGATATGGAATGGTTAGATTTCCATGAGGAGGATGAAGATTAAATAAAATATAAAGTAAAAGAGGGTGTCCCAAAAGGTCACCCTCTTTTGTATT
>NZ_WMJX01000052.1 GCF_009711045.1 Myroides albus
TAGAAATATGATAAGGCGCTGGGTGCTTAGCCTACTTAAAACCGTAAGAAAGTTCTTTGGAGAGGCAATCGTAGTTACCCAAGAGGTAGATGATATTATTCAATCTCCGATTGTAAAAGAGAGTATTATCAATAATTCAGATTGTAAGATCCTGCTTGACCAGCGCAAGTATATGAACAAGTTTGATGATATACAGGCTATGCTTGGTCTTACTGATAAAGAAAAAGCTCAGATTTTATCAATTAATCTCAACAACAATCCAAACCGCCTGTATAAAGAAGTATGGATTGGTTTAGGTGGTACTCATTCAGGCGTGTATGCAACAGAGGTGAGCTACTCGGAGTATTTAGCCTATACTACAGAAGAGACTGAAAAACTAGAGGTAATGAACCTGACTAAAAAGCTTGATGGTAATGTAGAGCTAGCGATAAAGCGTCTGGTACAAGAAAGACAGAAAGAGTAAGTAAGACAAAACAGTGCTCTAATCCAACTTCTAAAAGGATAAAAAGAGTAAAAACAATTAACTAAAACATAAGATATGAAAAAACTATTACAGGTAGTTGTGGTAGCTGTGCTACTAGTTCTACCAATACAAATTCACGCCCAATGGGCGGTATATGATCCAGGTAATTTTGCTCAAGGCATTGTCAATAGTGCCAACGAGATTATTCAAACTTCAGCCACGGTGGACAATGTACTTAAAAACTTCAAAGAAGTAGAAAAAGTCTATAAACAAGGCAAGGAGTATTACGATAAACTCCAAGCAGTAAATAACCTAGTTAAAGACGCAAGGAAAGTACAACAAACCGTGCTACTTGTTGGAGATGTGACAGAACTGTATGTACAGAACTTTGGCAAAATGCTCAATGATCCTAATTTCTCTGCAGAAGAGCTAGTCGCTATTGCCAATGGGTATTCGGTATTACTTAATGAGAGTACAGCACTTTTACTAGAGCTCAAACAAATTATAACCGCTTCGAGTTTGTCTTTAAATGACAAAGAGCGCATGGATGTAATAGACAGAGTTTATAAAGAGGTAAAAGAGTATCACAACTTGGTTAGTTATTACACCAAAAAAAACATAGGGATAAGTATCCTAAGAGCTAAGAAGAAAAACAATGCTCAAGGCGTACTAGATCTATATGGAACGTCGAATCAGAAATACTGGTAGAGATGAATACAAGCAATTTACACGAAGTATTGCAAAATCTCTACCAAGAGATGATACCGCTCTCGTCACAGATGGCTTTAGTGGCTAAAAGTATAGCAGGACTTGGAGCTCTTTTTTACATTGGCTTAAAAGTATGGCAAGCCTTAGCAAGGGCAGAACCCATTGATGTATATCCAATGCTTAGACCATTTGCCATGGGAATTTGCATTATGTTTTTCCCCACCCTTGTACTGGGAACTTTAAATGCGGTTTTAAGTCCCGTGGTTAGGGGAACCCATGAGATACTGGAGAGTCAAGTAATGGATCTAACGAGTTTACAACAGCAAAAAGATGTTTTGGAAAGAGAAGCCATGCTTCGAAATCCCGAGACCGCTTATTTAGTTTCGAATGAGGAGTATGATAAAAAACTCAATGAATTGGGATGGTCACCTTCTGATATAGCAACTATGGCAGGGATGTATTTAGAAAAAGAGATGTACAAGATGCAAAAAAGTATAAGAGATGGTTTTCGAGAACTGTTAGAGATGCTCTTTCAAGCGGCAGCCCTTGTGATTGATACCATTCGCACGTTCTTTTTAGTGGTGCTGTCCATACTAGGTCCACTGGCTTTTGCAATCTCGATATGGAGTGGTTTTGAATCCACCCTTGTTCAGTGGCTCACTAGATATATCAGTGTGTATCTCTGGCTGCCAGTCGCGGATTTGTTTAGCGCGATGCTGGCCAAGATTCAAACCCTAATTATCGAGAGAGATATGCAGATGCTCGCTGATCCAAGCTTCATTCCCGATGCTTCCAATACCGTGTATGTCATCTTTATGATCATTGGAATTGTAGGATATTTTACTGTTCCTACGGTGACAGGTTGGGTTATTCAAGCCGGTGGTGCAGGCAACTTTATGCGTAATATGAACAAGACCGTTTCCACTGCAGGCAATATGGCTACAGCAGGTGCAGGCGCTGCAGTTGGAAACATTTCAGGAAAACTCATGAAAAAATAGACACAATAAATTATTAAAACTAATAAAACCATGGAATTTAAATCACTTCGAAATATAGAAAATAGTTTCCAACAGATCAGGCTCTACGCTATTGTATTTGCCGCAGTTTGTCTTTTAGTAGTAGGTTTTTCCATCTACAAAAGTTACGACTTTGCAAAAGAGCAACGAGAGAAAATCTATGTACTGGACAAGGGTAAATCACTTATGCTTGCCCTGTCACAAGACGCAAGTATAAATAGGCCAGTAGAGGCCAGGGAACACCTAAGACGCTTTCACGAGCTGTTTTTTACCCTTTCGCCAGAGAAGGCAGCCATTGAGAGCAATATGCAACGAGCGTTTAATCTAGCGGATAAAAGCTCCTTTGATTACTACAAAGACTTACTTGAAAAAGGATATTACAGCAGGGTTATCTCAGGGAATATTCAGCAAAGGGTAGAGGTGGATAGCATTAAGATTGATTTTACTGCTTATCCTTATAAAGCAAATACATATGCCACGCAGTATATCATTCGCTCAAGTAATATTACCAAGAGAAATCTTATAACAAGCGCTCAACTTATTTCAGCGGTTAGATCAGATAACAACCCGCAAGGCTTTACCATTGAAAAGTTTACAGTAGTTGACAACAAGGACTTAGAAGTTGTAAAACGCTAAAATGTCCCAATGAAAAAGCTACAATTTTTAAGACATAGCTATTCCAGTAAGCTACAAGTGCACTGGGATAGTTTAACCATAGCAAAACAAAAAGGAGTGCTTCTTACTGTATTTGCGCTTTACGCCCTTGTTTGTCTATTGGTAGTAAAGATGAGTTTTTCAACTAGAACAAAGCCACAAAACAGGTTGGAGCAAAGCCCAATCAAACCTGTTAACTATTCGCTAGAAAAGCAAAAGGATAAAATAAGTGTGAACTACTAAAATTAAGTATTATGAATCAAAATAAAATTAAGTATTATGAATCAAAATAAAATTAAGTATTATGAATCAAAATAAAATAAATGAAACCCATCAAATAGAGAAAGTACCTAAATCAAACAAGGGATTTCAAAACCTGATAGAAAAATACAAAAAGCATATCGTATTTGCTTTAATGGGACTTGTATTTCTATTAGTTATGTATCTTCTTTTTAAACCCGAAGAAAAAGAGTTACTTATTGACAATGCAATAGTTCCAGAAGCAATAACTGAGGGCATGCCAACAGATAAGGTCAAAGCTTATGAAAAGGAATTATGGGAGCAGAAAAAGCAAGAGAATGAAAATCAGATGCACTCTTTAGCGGATTACTGGAACGATACCCAAGAGGAGTCTAACAGCAGTTATATCCATCAAGATTATAATCAGCAGCCTGTCTCTACACCTTATGAAAGGTCCTATCAAAACTACAGACAAAGTCAAGAAGTGCTCAGTAGTTTTTATGACAATACAGAAAACCAAGAAACCGACAAACTCAAAAAGCAAATAGAAGAATTAGAACAAAAATTGGAAGAAAAAGACGCACCAAAGCCCATTACGATGGATAGTCAATTAGAACTCATGGAAAAGTCTTTTCAGATGGCAGCTAAGTATTTACCAACAGGTCAAAACCAAACTGAATTACCATCTTCAAATGAAACTACAAGCGTTAAAACAATCCCAAGTAAGAAGCAAGCTATAACCGCGATAGAAAACACACAAAAAGAAGTTGTTTCATCCCTTGTTCAACCACCAACATTGCTTGATTTTTTACCGCTAAGTTTTCAAAGTACCCCTACTTTTTATACTGCAGAAGGACAACCTAAAGAATCCAACCACAAAAACAGTATAAGAGTCAGTATCAAAGAAGATCAGGTCATTATAAACGAAGGATATATCAAATTAAGACTCTTAGAGAGCATTGTAATTGATGGAGCTTTGCTACCAGAATCAAGTACGCTCATTGCCAAAGTAAAAGTAAGTAACACAAGATTAGAACTAAGTGTAAACTCTATCAAAATAGATAACAGTATTATACAAACAGAGCTAATCGGTTATGATAATTATGGGCAGAAAGGACTTGAGGTATTAGACCTTCAAGAAATAAGCGCCTCAAAAGAAATTATAGCCAATATGGGACAGACTGCAGGCACGAGTATATCGATGAGTAGATCAGCCTCAGATCAAATAGCTGGAGACCTAACCAAAGGACTCATTCAAGGCGTATCAGGTTACTTTTCAAAGAAGGTAAAAGCTCAAAGAGTAACGCTAAAACAAGGACAAGAGCTGTTTCTTGTTCCTAAAGAATAACAATCAATAACAACAAAATCAAATCATTATGAAAACAATTATTAACTATATGCTACTGTGCTTACTAGCAGTAAATACAGTAACCGCCCAAAATAATCCGAAGGCTATTAACCTTTCAAATATTGAGGTAATGCCTTATGAAGTAGAGCTCACCCAAAACAAAACAACGCATATTTTATTTCCAAGCAGCATTGAATATGTGGATTTAGGCAGTAGTGAAATTATAGCTAATAAAGTAGAAGCTACTTCCAATGTACTTCGCTTAAAAACAATAAAAGAAGATATCACAGCTACAAACTTTACAGTAATTACAAACGATGGTAAATACTACAATTTCAATGCTACCTACAAAGCAAAACCAATACAACTGAGTTATGATTTAACCAAGTTTGAGAATCAAAACAGTAAAAAACAAAGCGAAGTTCTTTTTAAAGACTTAGGAAACACTAGTCCAAGTTTAGCAGATCTTTTTATGAAAGCAATCATCAAAAAGAACAAGAAAGAGCTAAACATTAAAAGTAAGAGTTATGGAGTAGAAGCAAGGTTGAAGAGTATTTACACCCAAGATGGTAAACTCTACTTTCATTTATCTATCAATAACAAAAGCAATCTACCATACACAGTTGAATACATTAGCTTTAAAATCAAAGATAGAAGAACTTCAAAACGAACGACAATTCAAGAGATGACTTTAAAGCCAATTAAAAGTTATTCTGACTATCAAACGATAAATAGCCAAAGTAAGCAAGATAATGTTTTTATATTAGATCAGTTTACTTTTTCTGATAAACAGGTGCTTTTAATTGAAGTTAATGAGAAGAATGGAGTGAGGAGTCAGGTGTTGAAAGTAAAGAGTAGGGATATTCTAAAGTTGAAAAGCGTCGAGTCGTTAAAATTATAATTAAACAAGAAAGCCCTCTAAAGGGCTTTCTTGTTTAATATAGATAGTGAATTAATATGATAAAGTGAATAAATGGACTTAATAGCTTACTAGACTAATAAAAACACTGAGTTTGGATAATAATCATTAATAGTATCAGTATCTTTTATATATTTAAGACAAATTATTAACCCTAATTTCTACAAAATTTAGATTGTCATAAATGAAAGATAAGTCAGTTGCTGCTTTATTAGCTTTTTTCTTAGGATCTTTAGGAATTCATAAGTTTTATTTAAATCGACCTATTCAAGGAGTTTTTTATCTCTTGTTTTGTTGGACATACATACCTGCTATATTAGGAGTTATTGAAACTATTAGATATATTTTAATGTCTTCAGATAAATTTAATCAGAAGTATAATAGTAGTTATAATACAAAATCATCTATTGAATCAAAACAAGATGTAATTAATATGCAGTATAGGCCAAACAGAGATCAATTACTTCCAAGAAAAGAACAAGTAAAACCAACAGAGCAAAAGGTAGTTAATACTCAGCATAAATCGAGTATAAATCAAATATTCTCTATAAAAGAGGAGATAGGAAAAAAAGAACAAAGTATAGTCAATACTCAACATAACTTAAGTACAACTCAAATACCTCTTATAAAAGAAGAAATAAAAACAATAGAGCAAAAAACAGGTAATATTCAACACAATTTAGGGGTAATTCAAGTACTACAATTAATAAAGGAAAGGGCAGAAAGAAGAGAGCAAATTATGGATCAACAAAAAATTGAGGTTCCCTATTGGGGACTTAATTCTGTTTATTCATATAATGATATTAAGACAGCGAATAGTGATGTTAGAAAATTTTATAATCAGTTTAAAAATAATTTTTTAACTCATGTGTTTTTGCCTCTGGCAAAAGATGAAATAAATTATGCTTTCGTGCTTTTATTTGATTTTGAAAGAGAGTTTTTAATTACTAATGATTATGAGAAGTTAAAATCTAATTATAATATTCTTGTTAAACATTATCCAAGAACTAAAATTTATTGTGAACAGATATTAGAAAAAAGAAATGCAGTTAATACAATAAATATTGCTACCGAAGTTGTAACTCAGAGTGAACCTATTCAAAAAGAAAGTAATGAACAAATAACACAGGTCCCATATTGGAATAGTGGATACATTTATTCAGTTACTGCCATTAAGTATGCTGAAAGGGAAATAAGAAACTTTTATAATAAGTTTAAACAGGACTTTAAAAGTAAATCATATATAAAATTAGAGCAAGATAATTTAGGGTATGCTTTTACTTTGATGTTTGATTTAGAACAGGAACATCAGAATAGTAAAAACTATTTACAATTAGAATCATATTATCGTGTACTTGATGAGTTGTATCCAAAATTACGCAGATATACTTCGAGTATATTAAAAAAGTATGATTCAAATACATCATCCAATAATTATGGAAATCTAATTCAAAATAATTCTCATGATAGTTATATTAATTATAATGAGCAGGATTATTATGTCGGGAATTATATTAAAGAAAAGTTTGATTTAACTCCAAAACAGATTAGATATTTAAATAGAATTGGTATTTATCATGAGACAGCTTTTAATCAAGCTGAATTTTGCTTTAATCAACAGGGGCTGGTGTATTGTAGGGTAATAGATGCTTTAGAAAAGTACTGTAAGAAGAATAATACAACTTTATCTGTTAGAATTGATGAAATAGCAGCTCTACTAAAAAAGCATGATTCAAATCCATACTATGCTCAGTATTATTCTGAAGGACCGAGCTTAAAATCCTATAAACAAGAAATTTATAGATGCTTTTTTAAGCTTACAGAGAATAAAGTCCGTGAATTTTATAAACACAAACGCAAGTTAAATGTAGATTCTATACACACAAAATCTGAAATAATTGAACTATTTGAAGATTTGCAAAGAGTTTTTGAGGAAGCATTGGAGAAGGAGATTTTGCTATGTGAACCTGCAAATTTAGAATCAGAACTTGTTTTAAATAAACAAAACACAACAAGATGGAAAATTGCATTTGAACAAATTGTAAAAAATATTCAAAATGCAGTAGAGTTTAAAAAAGAGATTGATCAGTTAGCGGAGTTTAATAAGTATAACCCTTCCATAGAAAATATCTATTTTGATGCCAGTAAGCACATTGCAAAGCAGGATCAATTATTGGCTTTAGAATATTATTTAAGATACATCCAGGCAGATTTAGATTCTGTGACAATAAATAATAAACCACTGAATAAAACCACACTTAAAGTATTATTTAAAAATCAACAGCAATTAGATCAGTTCAATGTTATTTTGGATAGTTTTTTAAAAACAAAGGATTTTGAGCGTGCATTAAAGGAGCTTCAAGGTATTTATGAAGTTAAACGAAAAGAAATTAAGCTTGATTTTGAAAAGATAAGTGATGTAAAAAAGCAACTAAATGAAACTGTTGAGCTTTTAAATGAATATTTAGAAGATGAGGATGTAGAATCAGAACTAGATACTTCGTTATTAGAACAATTGGCAACAAAACCAAAACAAGAAAATTTGTTTAATGAAGAGTTAGGATATAACACACATGAAATTGAACTTTTACAGATGATTCAAAATTTTAATAATGAAATTACACGAGAATTAGTAGAAGAGTTTGCAAGTGAGAATGGGGTGTTTGTAGATTCATTAATCAATAATATTAATGAAAAGACCTATGAACTTCTTGATGAAAATTTAATTGAAGAACAAGAGGATACTTATACAATTGAAGAACAATATTATCAAAATATACTAAAATAATGACAACTAATATCAAGCCAAAAGAAGCAACTGCTATTATTAATTCTCTTATTGGAGGTGTAGTGCCTAAGATAGGGGTTTCTCATATTGCAGTAGGAAGAAATGAAGAAGTAAATGCCTTTATTAGCGCTTTAGAAGATGTTAAGAATGGCCATAGTATAATGAAGTTTTGGATAGGAGATTTTGGATCGGGAAAGTCTTTTATGCTTCACTTATTAAATACAGTAGCGTTAAAGCAGAAATTTGTAATTGCTAATGCAGATTTTACTCCAGAGAACCGATTATATAGCAATGATGGTAAAGCAGTACTGCTTTATTCAGCTATTATGAATAACCTGGCTATTCAAACTAAACCTGAAGGAGGAGCACTGCCTATTTTATTGCAAAAGTGGATTGAGAGTGTTTTAATGAAAGTTTCTAAGGATAATCAGATTCCTCTTACTGAGATTACACAAGAGCAAAATCTTCCACTTGTTGAAACACAAATTATGACTACCATTAATGAGTTGTCTGATGTTGGAGCATTTGATTTTGGATCAGTAATTATGAAGTATTATCAAGGATATATACAGAATGATGAAAACCTAAAAAAATATGCACTGAAATGGTTGAAAGGTGAGTATAAGACTAAAACAGAGTCAAGATCAGAATTGGGTATTAGAGAAATTATTGATGATCATAATTACTATGACATGCTTAAAAACTTCTGTAAGTTATTTACAAGTATTGGATATAGTGGACTTATGATAAATTTAGATGAGGCAATTAATCTCTATAAAATTCAAAATTCAGGTACCAGAGAAAAGAACTATGAAAAAGTACTTACAATTTATAACGATTGTTTACAAGGTAAGGTAGAGAACTTATTCTTTAACATAGCAGGAACAAAAGACTTTTTAGAAAATGAAAGAAGAGGTCTCTTTAGCTATAATGCTTTAAAGACTAGACTTCAAACCAATAGATTTGAAACTCAAGAAATTCGTGATTTTGCACAACCTGTGATTAAACTTAGACCACTTAACCACAATGAGATTTATGTATTATTGAAAAACCTTCAAACCATTTTTAATCAGAATTATCAAATTGAATCTCAAGTTGATGATCAAGATATTAAAAATTTTATGGAGGAGATTTACAATAAACCAGGGGCACAAGAATTCTTGACCCCAAGACAAGTTACACGTGATTTTTTAAACATATTGAATCTATTAAGACAAAACCCAACGTTAAATAAGGACTCTTTGTTTAAAGAAGTTAATGTTTTAGATGAACGTCAAGATATGGATTTATCGTATTTAGATACCATTGAAGAGTTATAAAATATATGAGCAGTTACAATTTACTTTCAGAGCCCATTAGAAAATATATTGCAGAGCAGAACTGGTCTGAATTACGTCCTATTCAAAATGCTGCAATACAAAGAATATTGACAACAACGGATAATTATATTCTATCTGCAAAAACAGCTTCGGGTAAAACTGAAGCTGCTTTTTTGCCTATTCTAACGGATGTAGATTTTTCTGAAAGTGGAGTACAAGTCCTTTATATTTCTCCTTTAATAGCTCTTATTAATGATCAGTTTAAGCGTATTGAAGAGCTTTGTGAACATTTAGATATAGTGATTACCAAATGGCATGGAGAGGCTAGTCAATCAGCTAAAAAGAAGCTTATTAAAAACCCAAACGGAATTGTTTTAATAACTCCGGAATCTTTAGAATCTATGTTTTGTAATCGATCGCACGAAATCCCACATCTTTTTAGCAATTTAAAATATGTTGTAATAGATGAGATACATTATTTTGATGGTACAAATAGGGGAGTCCAATTAAATTCATTGCTATATAGAATCCAGAAAAGGGCAAATGTCAATTTCAGATTAATTGGTCTTTCTGCTACAATAGGTGATTTAGAATCAATCAAAAAATTTGGTGGACGTCCATTAGATACTAAGGTGTTAAAAGATTCTTCAAGTAAACCAACAAGTGTTTCTTTTAAATATTTTGAAAGTAAAGGGGGAAATAACTATAATCTTGATTTGATTAAAGATCTATTTAAAGAGGTTTATAATAATAAGGTTTTAATATTTCCTAATAGTCGAGGTAAGGTTGAAGAAATTACACACTATCTTTTAAAGATCAGTAAACAAGGAAATTTACATACCAATTTCTTTGCACATCATTCTTCAGTCGATAAATCTCTTCGAGAATACATTGAGAACTTTGCCAAAACAAATACTTATTCACCATTTTCAATTTGTTGTACCTCTACTTTAGAACTTGGTATTGATATTGGTTCAGTAGACAAAGTTGTTCAAATTGATTCCACATTTAATATTGCTTCGCTAGTTCAAAGAATTGGAAGAAGTGGTAGAAAAGACGGACAAGAAAGTAAAGTAGTCCTGTATAATACAAATAGCTGGTTTTTATTACAAAGTATTGCTATTTGGGAGCTATATCAACAAGGAGTAATAGATAGTAAAACGAATGCTGTATATCCATTTGATATTTTAGTTCATCAAGTACTTTCTGTAATTAGAAGTAGAAATGGAATTACTCAAAATGAGTTGATAAACTATTTTGAACAAAATTATTCTTTTGAGCATGTTACAGCTATTCAAATAGAACAGACTATACAATCGCTTTTGGAAAAACAAATTATTGAACAGACTGGCCAAGAATTATTGATAAGCCTTGAAGGAGAATATATTGTTAATTCAAAAGACTTTTATAGCGTTTTCGAGAGTGAACAAATGTATAAAGTAATTCATCAAAATATTGTTATTGGTGAACTTCCTTTAAACCCAATGCTCAGTGAAGAGAGTAAGTTCTTATTAGCATCAAGAGTATGGAGGGTAATACTCATTGAAAATGATAGTAAGAAGATTATAGTCCAACCTGCTAATTCAGGAGATAAGCCTACTTTTTATGGAGGACCTGTAGATATTAGTCATATCATAAAAGAGAAGATGCTAGAGATTTTGATTAGCAAACAAGAATTTGATTACTTAGATCAAGCATCATTAGATGCTTTAAAGATACTCAGAGATGAGTTTGCTGTCTATAAACTAGTAAACTATAAAATAGATCGACCACTAAAACACGATGTGAATAAAACTGAGTTATACACCTTTGCTTCATCAAAGATAAATAGAACAATTTGTTTATTTCTTGATTTTAACGGAATCAAAAATGATTATAACGATTTAGAAAACAGTATAATATTAAAGTTAACAACAGCTCAAGATTTATATAAATTATTTTCTAAGTTTAATATTGACTCAAAAGAGATTAATTTATATTTAAAGGAAGTTATAGAAGAAAATCCGAATATTATTGACTTCAGTAAATGGGGTAAATACTTACCCATTAATCAGCAAGTTAGTTTGCTTTTAGATGCTTATTATTCTGTAGAAGAAACATTGCAATTTCTGAATAATATAGAATTGAAGGAAAATATTTTATAGTTATGAATTTAGATGAACTTTATAATTATCTTGAAGATGATAAGTATTTTAATCTAGTACTGAATAATAAGAAAGTTAGTCTTTTAATAGGCTTTATAGATTCAATTACTGATAAAGATTTAAAAGGTATTTATGTAATTGAAGAAATTGCTCTTTTACTGAAATACGATCAAGATAAAGGTGACTTTCAATTATCATGGGGATTATCCCGGGTAGAGACATTAAATGATAAGCAAAAAATATATTTAGAAAGTCGAATTAAAAAAGTAGAAAACCCTATTTATGTGTTCAACTATTGCTATATATATTTTTTGTTGAATAACAAGAATAGAAAATTCTTAAATAGAGGAATTGATAATTATTTGATATTTGTAAATAAGTTGAGTGACGAGTATATTAATTTAAATGAAGATGAAAAAGTATATTTATATAAACATTTTTTAGGATTGATATATGTTTCACAAAATTTTAAAATAAAACAAGAGGAAGTAAATAATTTACTTAGAACTAAATTAGTAAAGCTATCTATACGCGATTTCTGTAGAATTGTAAATGAGATTATCAAAAATAAAAAAATTAAAGTAGAAGTAAAAAGAGATATTTATGATCATTTGTGTTTAATTTATGATAACCAATTTGAATTAATTAAAGATAATGAATTGAAGTTCTTTTTTTTAGAAGTATTGACGAATTTGTATAAAAAGATCTTTAATAAAGAAGACAAAAGGTTACTGAGTATATGGGGAAAATTATTAATGGAAGAAGAAGGAAATAATCCATTTCATAAAAATATACTTTTAGAACAAGCTTTACATATTTCGAAAAGAGCCAGTAATAAGCAATTACAGAATAATGCTTTTGTCAAGTTACAAGCAAACAAAAACGATATAAAGCTTCCATTGCATATATCTAAATTAGAATTAGAAGGTAAGATTAAAGAAATGTATGATTATATTTCAAATAGAATTAAGGAAGTTGTTGATTCTAAGGATTCCGAGGTTATTTTGCAGTTTTTAGTACAGGATGATAACTTTTTAATTCCAAAAGCAACAAAAGCAAATATAAATGAAATACAAACTCCTTTTATGAGGTTTATTACTATGAAAAAGTTTGATATAAATATGAATGTAGTTAGTGATAATGCTAAAGGAATTACTATCTACAAGCATATGATTAATAGTTTTAGTATCCCGTTTATTCATGAAGTTTTTAGTGAATCAATTAAAGATAATGTACTTAATTATGACTCGTATATAAATTTTTTAACTAAAGATAAGTGGTTGGGAAATGTTGAGGAATTAATTGAAAAAAGAATAATCCAGAATAATTGGATTGAATTACTCAAACCATCTTTATCTCTTTTTTTTGAAACATATAAAGATGACATTGAAAGTGGAACAAATTCCATAAATAAATATATATTAGTGTTAGATTCTCTAGTGTTAAAGTTTGAAGGGCTTTTTAGAGATTTTCTTAAGTTGGTAGAAGGACATGCCATGATCATTAATAATACAATGGAGCATAAAGAGAATGTTTCTTTTATTGATTTTTTTGAAAAGGATATTATCAAAGAGAAAATTAGTGATGATAATATCTATTATTTTAAGTTTCTGTTTACTAAAGAAGGATTAGATTTAAGAAATAACATTGCACATGCTTTCTATGATTTTAAACATTATAATTCCTATCATATAATGCTTCTTCTTATTGCAATATTAAGGTTAGGTAATTATAAAATGACAATAAGTGAAAGTGAGGGAAATAGCTAATACTGATAGATTATTATAATAAGTAAACAATCAAGAAATAGTAAAATGTTAAATACTTTAGGGTTTCAGTAATTTTCATAAATTCATTATATTAATTAACCCTACTTTGTTTAATTTTAGTGATTTAATAACTATATCATATAAACAATGAATGCTTCAAATATAATTTCAATATTATCATTATTATTATCAATATTGGCTATAATATTTTCTATTTTTATTTACATAAATGATCAAAAAAGAAATAATCAGGATCAATTATTTCAAGAGAAATTAAATTCTTATAAAGAATTAATGGGTATTGCGAAAAACACATATTCAAAATTATTTGATGTAGTTGATTATGTTCAATATTTTAATGGAGACCCAAAGGAATGGGAGAAAAGATATCAAAAATTCTCAGGGGTTTATTATGGATTAGCATTCGAATTTAAATATTGTCTCTCTAAAAATTCTTTTATATTACAAGAACAAATATTTTTGAAACTAAAAGCATTAGAATTATCTCTAATAAATTTTGTTACATCTTCTTCTCATCAAGATAGTGAGATTTCATTTGAAGCTTATGAAGATATAGGTCTTCAAATAGAAGAGATTGAAGAGTTGATTAAAATAGACTTAAATATTAATAATTTAAATCATGGATTAAAACAAAGGATTAATTAATAGTTTAATTTTAGAAAACTTAACTTAAGAATAAATATTTAGATATTAAGAAAACTTATATTAATAGTATTGTATTTTAGTTCCTCTAAGAGATAGTAAGGGAATATCATCTATATGGGTTTCTATCCCTCTTTCTTTAATAAAAAGAGAATGATTTTTTGTTAATTTATTTATGAGGTATAAATACAAAATCTCTTGTAGCTTTTTTATTGGTTGAGATATAAGAGTTTCTCTAACCTCATCTGAATTATACTTTTTATTTGTTATAGAAAATGTTCTTTTTAGATAATCACTAGGAATTGAAGAAAGTATTTCTTTTTTGTCTAATTTTTTTCTTATTCTTGGCTTTCTCTTAAAAAGTAGTTCTCCATCAGAAAAAAGTAAAATCCCAATATCAGTTGAGGTTTTTCTTTGAACAGTAGGATAATGTTTATTAGTAGTACAGATAATAATATAATTAAAAATCTTTTTATATTCTTCAATTTGCTCTTCTAACCTATCTAGATTATCTGTAGAACTCTTGATTTCGATACCATAAATAAAAGAGTTGTTTAACATTAATAAATCAACCACTTTTCGTTTGGAACCATACATCACTTCATTTCCAAAAATTATAGAGTTATCATAAGATATAAAGAAATCAATAATTTTAGTTTTTATATATTCGGCAGAGAAGTGATCAATCGACATTAAATCTTTTTTAATTAAAAATAACCTTGTAAAACTAATGCTTTTTCTATTCTAAAGTTTAAAATAGGACAAAAAATATCTATTTGTTAATAAAATAAAAAGGTACTATATTTAGACACTATATAGTACAAATTAAAATAATGTCAACAGAAACAAAAAAACAAAAAAAAGGATGGATTATTGTTTATGGAATTATTGGTGGTTCGTTGATAACACTAATAGTTTTAGCGATAGTTATTTATTTTTTTAATCCATATGTTTCAAATCCTGTGTACATTCTGGGTATTCCGGTCTAAACTGAACAGGTAATTCCGGTT
>NZ_WMJX01000053.1 GCF_009711045.1 Myroides albus
TAAAAAAGAAGTGATTTTAATTTTTATCGGACGCTAATGTTAATTATTAAATAACCTTTTGTTTTTTGGAAGCTCAAACATAGTTAAATTTTAATTAATAATTAACAAATCAAAGAATGTAAGTAAAAATCACAAAGCCAGTCATTGGCAAAAGAAATAATAATGAGTTCATAGTAACTTCTTTATCCAAGACAAACTACCCATAAAAAAAGTGTTCTATAGCAAAGATTTCTTCTTTATTAATTCTACCCACAGCGCATAGCCCTTTGCATTTAAGTGTAAACCATCCAGTGAATAGTCTTCATTTAACTGTTTTCCCTCATTATTCAAGAAAAAAGGAAAGAGATCTAAATACTCGATATGCTCATTTTTCGCCAAAACTCTAAGCTGCTTGTTTATCTTCTTGATAGTATCTAAAGGACGTTCTGTTCTTTTGTAAGTAGGAAGTATACTCTGCAAAACGATTTGAGAAGTAGGGCTATTTGTTTTTATAACACTGACTATTTGCTTAATTCTACTGACAATATAATCCACAGATCGCTTGTAATAAATATCATTTGTCCCTATTAACAAAAAAATCACTTTAGGCTTGGACTCAATAACTTCACCTAACCTAAATAATACCCCATCAGTTGTATCTCCTGATATTCCTCTGTTCACCACAGGATAATCTAAACCACGAAAAAGTTCATACCAAGGTCCTTGCTCCGTGATGCTATCTCCCAAAAAGACGATCTCATTCTCACTATTGGCCATGTGGTTAAAGATATCTACCATATGGTAGTACTTGTAACTAAAATTCGTCTTATCGATTTCTTGAGCGACGAGCGTACTACAGAAAAAAAGACAACAAAACACAATACACTTTATATTCATCTTACTATTTTTTACGATTCAATTATTTCAAATTTAAAAGCGCTTAAGAAAACAACTTTCCTAAGCGCCTTAGCATAGTTTAACACAACCAAACTATTATATTTTTATCACAGAGCAAATGCTCCTATACTCTTCTTACCATCTCTGGATTGATTATCTAAATCAAGTTCAATAGCCTGAGTGTCTATTTGCAAGCTTTGCTTAAGCTCAGTAAGTTCTGCCAATTCAAATCCAAAATTAGCAATAGGACTCTTCTGTGAAGCAGGTCTCACTTTTAGAGGATCAGTAGTATTCAAATCCAAAGCTTCAAACAGTGCCACTTGACCTCCTTTTTGATCGTAGACTTTGTTAACGACCGCAGATTTACTAATGACCAATTCCCCTTGAGGATTCACTTGTATATTGCCATTTGCACTGTAGTTATCAAACAGCAAACTGTTATACATATAGATACTGTTGCCATTTTGATTATTCACACCTGAGAAGTCTTTTGAAGAACTATTTGCATAAATAGTACTACTGATCATATGCATGCTTGTTGCATCGTGATTAGAGATTGCTCCACCCGGACCATCGGTCACTTGATTATTGTAAAAATATGAATTGACAATCACTGATTTAGAACCTCCTCTATGGTAGAATCCTCCCCCATTAGCTCTTGCTTTATTATTGCTGACAATAGTATTGACAAGGTTCACCTCCGCGTAATTCAAAGACTGTATACCTCCAGATACTCCTCCTGCTTGGTTGAATGACACCTCGCTAAAATTCATATGCAGTTTCGAAGCACTTACAAATATTCCACCAGCATTAGAGTTTGCGTTACTTCCCGTATTGTGATTTACTTTAGAATGATTCACAACCACATTGCTATCTTGGGCAATGTAGATACCCGCAGCGTGTCTTCCTGAATTATTGTAAACAACCTCACAGTGTTCTAAGACCAGATTGGACTGCATGACAATAAGCCCAGCTCCGTGATCTCTTGGCAAGTCAAACCCATTAATATTCACTTTACTACTTGCTTGATCTCCCAAGCCTTTGGTGATCGTTAAATTTTCTAACACAACCTGAAGGCCATTTACCTTTGGCGCTATCACACTCACCACGTGTACACTTGAATCACTACCCGATAGAATAGTTTTGTTCTCAACAGAAGGCTTGCTCTCTTTAGTAGCATTCTTAGGATAACCACCTATCAATTTTATATTGGCTTGAATCAAGAAAGTATAATCCTTTTTTTGCTCACTGTCAATCAGCGCATTTGCATCGGGATGATATTCACCCATTTCGATGTGAATGACATCATTTTGATTCACTGCCAACTCAAGGGCTTTTGACAGACTGGTTGCCTCTTGCCAGCTACTTCCATCTCCACTACCTTGTTCACTGACATAATAGTTATTATACGTATCTTCTAATGTCGCTTGCCCTTGAACAAGTTCAATTGTTTGTTTACTTTGATCCGAAATCCAAACAACTACCTCTGCCACTCTGGCTTCCAAAGAAGTATTTCTCGTGTAGGCAAGCTTCACCGTGTGACTCCCCTTCTCTCCTTGCTCGACACTTGGTGTCACCCAGCTCTGATTGGCTTGGAGCCTCCAAGGAAGATTAGCTTGAATATTCACTTGGATTTCTCCGCTGTTTTTATCTACTGAAAACTGAGTTTGATCTATTTTTAAGTCAGGTGTGTCCACATCAAAACCTCCCATAGAATCATCCTGACTACAACTTACGACAAACAGACTAAAGACCGCTACTATCCACGGTAAGATCAATTGTTTTATACCTTTTTTCATCTCTATTTTGCTTTTGTGATAATTATTCCATTAGCCACAGCTCTTTCTTTTCCACCGTTGTCAGCTGGTAAATTTCTAATTAGAAATTCATTTGCATTCCCGTTGGGATTGATAAAGAAAGTAGAACTTCCTCCCCCGTCAAAATTAAGTGCTTGCTCCGCGCCAATAGCTTTCATAAACACACCTAAATCAGTGTAGTCCATGCCGTTTGACCAAGTGTAATTTCTCCCGTCTACGACCATCAACAAAAGGTGATTATCTTTGGTTGTCCCAATTGCCGTTCTCGGGTGCACAGCCTCATCACTTTGCTTGACAAGTTCAGCGTCTTTAACAAGCCATACTCCTCCAGAGACAACATGTTGATAGTTGTCTTTATTTTCTTTAAACAATTTTATATCCTGCAGATAGACCTTATTGCTTTTATCCACAGCCAAGAAACCTTCATTTCTATCGATATACGTATCCTTTAGCACCATACCATTAAATACAAAGACTCCTCTTGGAACCCCTGTAGTCATATCGTAAAAATCGCCATTGACACCTCCTATGACATCAAACTTAGTGTTCAAAAGTGCAGTGGCTTGACCTGTCATGGGTTGCATCGCAAACTTCGGCTTATTATCCGGCAGGGAAGCAACCACAGAGACATCGGGTCTATTCAGATCTATATCATAAACAAATGTCTTCATCGCCAAGCCTTTTTGCGACAAATAATCAAACTCATAAACATCCACTCCTTCAGTTAGAGTATAGGTTGAATCTTTGAAAACCTGAGCTACTAAATTGGTATTCTCAATTAGCTGCTTTGCTCTATCGGTTTTAGCAACTGCCTTATAAGTTGTATAGTTATCATCTGATGTAGTTTGACAAGATACTTGCAGACTGATAAATAGAGTAAATAATAAAAATTTAATTGCTTTCATTAGTAACCAGGATTAGGTGTTAAGTTTTCATTTAATTGTAACTCTCCCCCAGGAATTGGAAAGAGGTGTTGATAGTCTAATAAGTTTAAGTTTTCTTGAGCAGTTTGAGTTCTCACATAGTCGTAGTAAGCAAATCCCTCTGCCATAAGTTCTTTTCTTCTCTCGAGTAAAACCATCTCGAGCATTTGCGCTTTACTTGAAGGCTGTACGGGGTCCAGACCTCTTTTTGCTCTGAGCTCGTTTAACCTTTTCACCCCTACATTCAAAGGTGAAGCCTCGGCACTGATCAAGTACATTTCGGCGATACGAGAGATAATCACAGGATCAGTTCCCGTTTGCCCACTTGGGTATTTATTAATACAATCTTGTCCTCCCACATTTATAAATGAGATATCGCGTCTTTTGTCTTGTTCAGTGATAAGAGAAAGGATTTCTTTTGACGGAGCATAGACATAACTTCCCTTGTTGGGATGTCCATAATTATAGAAAAGCGTACTAATTGTATTGGAAGACTCTGAAGATAAGTTTTCAAAGGCAAAAATCACCTCTGTATTACTTTGCTTTCTGAATATTTTTTCAAATGTATCTAAGCCATACTTTCCACTTGTAATCAGTCCTTCGGCAATTTCAGCCGCTTGATCCATCTTATTTTGAGATAGCATCACTCTGGCTTTCAAAGCTAAAGCCGCATCTTTAGATACATAATAGTAGTTCTTTGCATTGCCAAGTAAACTAATGGCTGAATCAAGATCACTTTCTATCTGCTCCCATACTTGTACCTTAGGCATGCGAGCAGGTTTCTGCATTGAGTTTTTAGTCATTACTGGTACATCTCCCCACCTTGTTACAAGACTATAGAAGATATAAGCTCTAAAGTAATGAGCCGTCCCTTGTACGCGAGACACATTTGCATCTACAGGTAGTAACTGAGTGATTTCCAACACATTGTTTACCTGATATAAAGCACTGTAATACCCTTTCCAACTATTGACCATTAAGCCATTCAAGGGATTTAGCGTATTATTGATAACGTCTTTACTTGTTGTGGTTGATCCTTGTACATTTCCACCAACAATATCAAAGATAATCCACGATTCTCTCTTGGGATCATTCTGCACATTATTATACATCCCACGTTCTAAGGCAGGTAAATCACTTGGTTTGATTTCCTCAGGTGCCAAGCCCGTACGAGGATATAGGTCTAATTCTTTACTACATCCAAATAAGCTAAGACATAGTAGAGCTATAAGTAGTTTTTTCATTTGTCTAATCGTTTAAAAATTTACATTAACCCCTACAGATACATTTCTTGTTGGGGGTACTCCCAGAGCGTCATTTCCATAAAATCTCGCATCTAAGCTCGGACTAACACTTGGGTCCCAACCAGAATACTTTGTCAACAAAAGCAAATTAGTTGCCTGCACATAGACGCGTAACCCACTCAGGTGAATCTTCTGCAATACTTTTGCGTCAAAGTTATACCCAAGGGTAACAGATTGAATCTTAAAGAACGAACCATCCTCAAGCCATCTATCCGAGTTTCTATTGTTATTTGTATCTCCCATAATCGCCCTTGGATACTTATTAGTACTACCTGGATGCGTCCAGCGATTGTTATAGTAAGTTTCAAGCACAGGCATTCTATCACCCAACCTACCCAATACGGTACTTTTCCAATTGGCATACACATCGTTGCCATAAGAGAACGTACTTAAGATATCTAATTGAAAGCCTTTATAAGAAAAGCTATTGTTCCATCCTCCAAAGAACTTGGGGTTTGAACTGCCAATTACTTGCCTATCATTGTCATTGATAATGTTATTCCCATCTACATCTCTCCATTTGACATCTCCAGCTCTAACACCTCTTTCATACTGCTCTTGTGGTACCTCACCATCGTACTGATAGATACCTTCTTGTACAAACAAGTAGAAAGCCCCTATATCTTTACCAACTTGCAAGGCTCTATTTCCTCCTATTGACAAAGGCTCTCCATTATTGTCTATTAACTGAGTAATTTTATTCTTGTTGGTAGCAATATTAAAGTTTGAACGCCAATTCACTGCTCCTAAGTCAAGAGCCGTTGCCAGGGAAATCTCAATTCCTTTATTCTGCATTGAACCGATATTGGTCAAAATACTCGACATTCCCGATGTGGCGTGAATAGGCATAGAATACAATAAGTTATTGGTTGTCTTTTTGTACATATCCACGCTCAGAGAAAGGCGTCTTTGAAAAAAAGACAAATCAAACCCTAGGTTAACCTGATTGGCTTTTTCCCAAGTAAGCTTTGAATTTCCAAAACTGGACACTGCTATTCCACTCTCTAATCCGTAATCGTTTCCACCCGAGAGTAAAGCTTGATAACCATAGTTGCTAATACCTTCTTGGTTTCCTGTACTACCATAACTCAACCTAACTTTAGCTCCCATATCAAGCTGTTTCATAAAGTCCTCTCTATCGATATTCCAACCTACAGATACTGAAGGAAACCATCCCCAACGCGTATCTGGAGCGAACTTAGAAGAACCATCGCTACGAATCGAAGCGCTCAACATATACTTGCTCATATAATCGAGGTTCACTCTCGAGAAATAAGATTCCATGGCATAATCAGTAACATATCCTGTAGCTCCTTTTATTTCTGAGGCAACATTAACCACATCAAAAGAAGCTGAAGGAAAGCCCCTTGCGTCAATTCCCGTGGTATTATTACTCACTTTTTGAAAGCTATGCCCGAGCATTGCCGTAACTCCAAAATCATTAAAAACATTGGAATATGTTAGTACGTTTTCAGTTTCTATATTGGTTATGGTTCGCTTAGAATCCACAAGTCTTCCCACCCCTGTTCCATAAGGGTGTTTCTCGTTGTAATACAAATAATCATAAGTATAGTTATAATCCGTATTCAAGCTGTTTTTAAACGATAACTCAGGAGTGAAGTTAATAGTCGCATACAGATTTCCGATATAGCGATACATATCAAGATAAGCCTCTTGCTCATTTAATATCTGTACGGGATTGTGACGGGTCAACTCCTCTGTTCCCCCGATATAATACTCTCCATTAGGTTTATAAGGGCGGTCGAAAGGGCGCTGTTCGATTGCTCTGGCTACGATTGTTGTTCCAAGATTAGGACCCGGTACTTGGTTATTCTTGACATAGGCCAAATTATTGTTTGTTCCTATTGTAAGCCAAGGGGTCACCTGTGTTTCTAATTTGGTATTTAAATTGTACTTTTTCATGCTATTGGTCTTAATGACTCCTTCTTGCTGCATATAAGTACCGCCTATATAGTAGATTGTCTTATCTGACCCCCCTGCAAAAGACAAATCAGCATTTAGAAAACTCCCTCTTTGGGTGATTACATCTAACCAATTGGTATCAGGCAAGTTGCCAAAAGGGTTGTATATATGGGTTTTATAATCATTATCTCCAACCGTTAAACCATATTGCGTATTGTAGTTATCAGCAGCTTCGTTATACTGAGACACAAACATCTTTGAGTTGGAAATCTTAATTTTATTCTTGTTGGCAAACTCAGAAATCCCTGTATTAAAATTAAACTTGACACTACTGCTGTTCTTCTTTCCCTTTTTAGTGGTTATGATAATAACCCCATTATTGGCTCTTGAACCGTAGATAGAAGCAGCTGCTGCATCTTTTAAAACCTCAATGGATTCAATATCATTTGTATTTAACGTAGTTAAGGAGCTCATCGCCTCGCCTTTGTTGAACAATTCAGCAGAAGGGTTGTAAAGAGGAATTCCGTCTACCACATACAAAGGTTCATTACTTGCACTAATCGAGGATATTCCACGAATAGATACCCTTTCTCCAGTACCCAAGTTACCCGAACTTGTATTTATACTTACCCCGGCCATTTTCCCTTGTAAAAGTTCCACAGGAGAAGCTATTTGTCGCATATCCTCTGTAGATACACTGAGCTTTTCAATTGCCGTAGTTAGGGTTCGCTTCTCTTGTGTTCCGTACCCCACTACGATGATTTCATCTAACTCACTATAGGATTGTTCCAAAGAAGTAACACTATTGCTTTGAGCTACAATACTCTTGGGCTTGTATCCCATAAATGTAAACTCTAACTGATCCTTTCCCTTAAGCGCTTGAATAGTGTAATTTCCATCAATATCGGTAAAGGTGCTTTCGCTTTTTCCCTTAACTTGGACAACTACCCCGGGTAGTCCTAATCCGTTCTCATCAAGAACTTTACCCCCAATAGAAGCTACTGCTACTTGCACGTTTTGCTCCTTTGTTTGTTTTTTAAAAGAAATTAAGCTGCTATTGATCTGATACTGAGTCTGGGTAGCCTGACTAATTTTATTCAATAACTCGGTTACCCCAATATTTTTCTTGTCAATCACAATAGTTCCCTGAGGATCTAAAGCCGAAGAAAAAGCTATCTTATAACCTGTTTGAGCTTCTATTTGCTCAAATAAAGAAGCAATCGACACGCTTCCTTGAATTAGTTCAATTGATTCAAGAGGCTGATTACTATTTTGGTGTTGCCTTTGCTGCGCATAGTGCTCTTGAGAATACAGCAAGATACAACAGGCTAAATACAATCGCGTTTTCGACTTAAAGCCAGTTTTTGTAAACATAATTTATAGAATTATTTAATAGTTACTGTTTTACCGTTTATCTGATAGGTCAAGTTGTGAATGAAACAAAAGCTATTGAGAATGTCACTTAGACTACTGTTTCTATAGTCTCCTGTTATCTTTATGTACTTCAACTTATTGTTACTTGACTCAATCACCACATCAAACTCCTGTTGTAGAGCAAGGCTCCAAAACTTAAAAGAGGCATTTTTCATATTCATTGCCTGGTTCAAAGAAGATATAATCTGATTAGAGGCGTCTTTCTTTTGTAGTTTGTTATTGTGATAATAGGCTTTTTGATTCTGCTTCAAAATCACAGATTCCTCGCCGTTAGTAGCCATTACTTGAACCTTACCACTTTGAACATCGACAAGACTTGTCGTTGTTTGTTCATCTACAGTAAAACTGGTTCCCAATACCTTGGTTTGCAAATCGCGAGTAGTTACGATAAAAGCGAGCTTTTTATTGGGAGTCACGTTAAAGAAGGCTTTACCCTGCAGGGAAACTTGCCGGTTAGATTCATTATAGTCCTTATCTACCACTATTTTTGAATGTGCAGACAAAGTCACCTTGGTTTGATCAGAGAGAATGATTGTTCTCTCTACGGAAGTGGTCTCATAAATATGGGTAGAATCAACTGGAGATGATAAAAAGTAGAACAAAGCAGAGGCTATCATAAGAACCCCTACAAGGGCAAACTGATAAAAGCCTTTAGAGGACTTGCTTTTTACTTTAGTCTTGGATATAATCGCATTGTAGATTTTTGCTTTGCGTTTTCTATCAGATGTGACTTGCTCTAAAGAAATCCCCCTTTGATTCATTCTACGGATAAAGTCCTCAACGACTTTATCCTGAGTTTGATCGCTTTTCCCTTCTAAATAATCTGTTGTGATTTGCTTAAATCTCTTTTCCATTACACTTGCTTTATACCCTAAAGAGTAGCACAAGTGGATTTCCCCCTACATAAAACAACAGAGTTAACCAATTGGTAACAAATCTGTTATTTATGTTACCTCAAGGTTAATGAAAAGACAGGATCATGCACAAAATAGGCAGGGAAATAGAAGTAGGTAAATTAACACGCAGAATCTTAAGGGATTTGGAAATATGATTCTCCACTGTACTTTCTGAAATACTTAGCCGACTGGCAATTTCTTTATAAGAGTAGTGTTGATAAAATCTCAAGTAGAAAACTTCAAAACAACGCAGAGGCAACACCTCTTGAGCTTTAGAGTAGATTAGATCTAAGAGTTGACTTTGAAAAACCTCTTGTTCTTGTTCACTCAAAAGGTCATTCTCTGATAGCACATGGAACACTGTTTCTAATTGCAGTGTATTTAAAGGCCTATTTTTAATGTAGTGCAGACTTTTATACTTGACAGAGCTTAGCAGATAAGCTTTAGGTTTATCTATAGTTAATTCATCGTATTTACTCCATATAGCTATAAATACGTCTTGTACTATATCACTGGCTATGTCGTGTTCTCTTGTCAGATTATAGGCATACCTATACAAGATATCCCAATACAAATCGTAATTGGTTTGAACCCATTTATTTCTATCCATAATTAAAACGCAGTGTTAGTTAATAGATTTGGATAAAAGTAGGTGTAATAATTAGGATGTATATTAAGTAAATATTAAACCATGGTTAAGTTGATTTTAACTTAACCACCCATAGAAAGTAGTTACATTAAGAAGGCGTTTGCAAAAAACAACCCCTTTTGCAATGCGAAAGTTTACAGTTTGCCACTGCCCCTACCCTTATAGATTAGGTAAGCGCCTAAGACAATACCAAAGAAAGCCCCTAAGACAAAGCCCTCTTGTGGGAGATCCTGTCCAATACCGCCAATGCTGATGCCTAAAAATATAGTGCTAAAAAGAATAATTACCCAACCCAGTAGTTTCATAATCTAAATTTTATACCCTGCAAAATGCAACTATATTTCTACATAAGCAAAAACATGGCCAAGGTTAACAAGTAAGAAAAGGAAATTTACTATTTTACAGTTAACCACCTCCTTAGTTTTGCTATCAACTTTACAACAAAACAGCAACTGCCTATAAAAACAAAAAAGGTGTATAAACCTTGTTCAGTTATACACCTTTTTGTTATATATAAGCTCTTCGAGTTAATTCAATCCTCTTACTTTCTTCTCCCAAGCCCAAGCACTAAAGAGCATATCGTCTAAAGTCTTTGTTGGTTTCCATCCCAATACTTCTCTTGCTTTTGTATTATCGGCCCAGGCCATATCCACATCTCCTGCTCTGCGATTGACAATCTTATAATTGAGCTTTATACCGCTTACTCTCTCAAAAGAATGAACTAACTCTAACACTGAATATCCTTGCCCATTTCCAACATTAAATGCTTCAATTTGCTGAGTATTCTCCTTATTTAGAAGTCGCTTTAATGCGCGAACGTGCGCATCTGCTAAGTCAACCACATGGATATAGTCCCTAACACATGTACCATCAGGTGTATTGTAATCGTCTCCATAAATGGATAAAAACTCGCGAATTCCAACTGCAGTCTGCGTGATATAAGGAATTAAGTTATAAGGAACCCCTAAAGGAGACTCACCTATCATTGCTGATTCATGGGCTCCTATGGGGTTAAAATAACGCAACAAAATACCTTGCAAAGGATATACCTTAGCCAAATCTTCAATAATCTCCTCTCCCACTTGTTTGGTATTTCCATAAGGAGATAAAGCAGTCTTAATAGACTCGTTCTCCGAAATTGGCATCACCTGAGCTTGTCCATATACGGTGCAAGAAGAGCTAAATATTAGCTTATCTAAACCGTATTCTTGCATGCCGCTAAGTAAGTTGATAAGAGAAAAGAAGTTGTTCTCATAGTACATCAACGGCTTTTGCATACTCTCTCCCACTGCTTTGGACGCAGCAAAGTGTATGACTCCATCAATCTGACTTTGACGAGTATTAAAAAAATCAAGTACTAAGGCTTTATCTCTTAAATCGAGTTTTACAAATTCTGGCATTTTACCAGTGATGGCAAAGATTCCGTCTAATACACTAAGTGAAGCATTTGACAAATCATCTAAAATCACTACCTCATAGCCTTGTTTTTGCAATTCTACCACTGTATGAGAACCAATAAAGCCAAGTCCGCCTGTAACAACTATCTTCATTCTATTTTTTATCTAAATTGAATTTTGTTCTAATTCTAATTATTGCCTTTGTCTAATAAACTGGCCGCTGCTTTGTCTAAGATGTACTCGACATGGGCCAACTTTTGCAAATAAGTTGCTGGAATATCCGCTGAGATAGCGCCCTTTAATGCTTTTTGGATGATTTCCGCCTTGCGCTGAGACAGGGCCATTAAGATAATCTCCTTGGCTTGGGTAATGGTTTGTATCCCCATAGTGATTGCTTGAGCAGGCACTTTCTCCTTACCGCCAAAATCGCCTGAGGCATCTTCTCTTGTCAAGTCATTTAAAGTAACCAATCGAGTTTTAGAACAATCCCCTGAGCCAGGCTCGTTAAATCCGATGTGCCCGGTGCGACCAATACCTAATAACTGCATATCTAAGCCGCCAAAATCAGCAATCTTCTTTTCGTACAAATCACAGTAGGCGTGTATTGCTTCCATGGAAAGTGTCCCATCGGGAATATGTATATTTTGTTTTGGAATATCAATATAGTTAAACAGGTTAGATTTCATAAACGACACATAACTCTGCTCTTCTACAGGATGCATGGGATAGTACTCATCTAGGTTAAACGTGACAACGTTCTGAAAACTGAGTCCTTCATACTTGTGCAAGCGCACAAGCTCTTTATAAACCCCCTTGGGAGTGGATCCGGTAGCTAACCCCAATATAGCCTTTTGACCTTGTTCTTGTTTAGTAACAATAACCGAAGCGATGCGATTGGCCACATAAGCCGAAGCTATTTCTTGATTCTCATAAATCTTGATTGCCTTTTCTTTATCACTTACCAGATCAATGGATTTCAACAATTCTTTCATTTAATTCTTTTACTACTTTTTTTCTCTCTATACTAAAATAGCCAAAACAACAAAAAACAACTTAAAGTTGTTGTTTGTTGTTTTAACTCAAAAGTAAGGTGTAATTGACTTTGTACCTGCACATTTTTAGTGAAGACTACAAAAAACTGAGGCAAACCAGCAGTTATCACCTGCTGCAAATAACACATTTACTCAGCTCTTCCAAAAGTACAAAAAAAATCTTAGTTCTGATAATTTTATCATAAACAGAATCTACTAATTATCGCTGTAAAAAAGAAGCAACAACACCCGGTTTACAGAGCCTTAAACCGCATGACTACTCCATTGACAATAAGCCTAAAAAAAAGTAGCTCAAAAAAAATATCTCTGAACACCAAGCATACTAAAGTATGATTTTTTAAATGGGTTCAGAGATATAATTTCACATTAACACGCCCTATTTGATAACGGTGAAATTTTGGTTATGTAGACATTAATAATTTCATTACTGGTACTTTCAATAATTTGCCCTATTACAAGCTAAAAGCATAACGTAATTTAAGACCAATCATTTTATTTTTAAAATTTCGATCCTTGAATCGCTCATCTGACCAAACAGATGAATACTCAAGTGGTTTTGCAAGGTCGTTTCCATGGATAACTGCAAAGTTATCAGCCTTTCCCTTAGGGCGAATATCATTTAATCCCAATTCAAAATACACGCCTATGTAAAGGTGACTATCATGACTTAAACGCTGCTTCACCCCTGTTTCGATCAGCCAAGAGTACCCGGTTTTTAGCCAGTACTTTTCAGTATCTGAAACCTTATT
Organism: Myroides albus; assembly: GCF_009711045.1. Classification (GTDB taxonomy): domain Bacteria; phylum Bacteroidota; class Bacteroidia; order Flavobacteriales; family Flavobacteriaceae; genus Flavobacterium; species Flavobacterium album_A. The sequence goes on from NZ_WMJX01000053.1 coordinate 13,021, forward strand.
AAACTCGCCAAATCCCATAAAATCGGGCCCGCTTAATAGCGCATCCCACTTGGGGTAATACCCCTTTGTGCTAACCTTGTCTATTTTGATTGTTGACTCAGACTTCGCAAGAGGTATACTAAAGGCCATTCCACTACTGACATACCAACTCAGTATCCCTTTTGTTTGGTATTGCACCGTTAAAGGTATTCGAAGATTCTGGGTGTGAATCTTCTCTGAATAACCACTTGTTTTATAGCTAAACTCAAAACTATCCGATTCTATATCTTCTTTACTATACCCTCCTTGATTTCTTGCTTGGTAAAAACGGTAATTTTGCTTAGCATAGCCAATAGAAGTACTAACGCTCCATTGCGGTAAAAAATCGTACTCGTATCCCAGTGAAAAAGCATATCCCATAGAACTTCTCTCACTGGAAACCTCATGCTTAGCTGGTTGAATAAAAAAACCGGTTCCCTCTACTGTAATTTTTTGTGCGTGCGTTATCAATGATATAAAAACAACCAAAGCACTATATAAGATCTTTGTATTCATATCTCTATTTTTTTAAGGTTTGACAATGATTGTTTTTACTTGTTTTGTATCTCCAATATACATCACCAGATAATAATTACCTGACTGAATGTGCATTGGAAGAGACAATACAGAATCTCTTTGATGTAAAACAGTTGAGTAAATCAAAGCGCCACTAACGCTAAATACCTCTACCTTGACATTATTAATTAATTGCGCTGGATAATCAAACACAATATTCATCTCTTGTCCTATGGACACAGGATTTGGATAGAGCGTGACTGTATTTTTATGCTGATAAGTAATCTCGCCAATACAACTGCTGATTTGCTCGTTTTTATCCGTTGTCAATACCACTGTGTACTCGGCATGCTCATCTAAAATATCATTGATTTTATTTCCAACAGAATAGACCTGTTCTGTTCCTATTAGTTTGCCATTTTTAAACCACTGATAAGCAATAAACTTATATCCTCCATTTGTCGATGGATTATTGTTAACCAGTAAAGTATTGCCAAATTTCTCAATAACAATATCTTTAAATGCAAATGGTTTTTCAATGACAATTCTATACTTGCGTATTTTTTGTTTATTGTGCGACTCCACGGTAATATCTTGATTGTATATCCCGGCCTTAGGCGTGTGAATCACAAAGTTTTCACTAACCGAGGCAGACGCCCCCAGAGGGATTGCAATACTTAATTGAACCTCTTTGGAAAGATCATCACAATCCATGCGATATACAATTGTACTTTCAGGGTTAACATAGCGTTTCCCGTTAATACTAAGCTCACTAATATCCGCTTGACTATTTGTCACTACTAATGTTCTACTTACAGCTTGCGCTGGTAGATAATTTTGATTTCCTGGCTGATTTGCGGTAATTTCCACCTGACCTACGTCTTTTATTTGCACAAGCCCTTGGGTATCCACTGTTGCGATATCGGGGTTTGAAACGCTATAGCTCACTTTCAATCCCGAATCACTATGGCTAACTAAAAGAACGGATTGTTGTTTGTCTAAATCTATCAAAGGAATCTGTTCAAATTCAATCCTTTGATCAGCTTTTTCAATAGTTAGTGTAGCCTCAAGGGATAAAGGATAGTAATTATCTCCAGCCAAGACCCTTGCCTCTACCTTATA
>NZ_WMJX01000054.1 GCF_009711045.1 Myroides albus
TTACGTCCTAAAAGTCTACATTAGTTTGAAGACATACAACTATACTGAATACTCCCTGATAGTATAGGTTGAACTCTTTCTTTTGTATCTTGTATTACTTGTTTTATACCAAGCATAGCAGATTGTTCATTTATAAGATTAGTTTTCAACTCCTTTTTTAAGGACTTTAAAAACTTAGTATTTCTTTTGTAATGCTTAGCAAACCATTTAGAAATATATTTTTCAAAATCATTTTCTTTATGCTTGGATTGATGCAAACTAAACAAAGGTTCGGCATCAAGTAAAGAACCATAAGTGAGATTTTCTTTTTGGAAATTTAATGTTGAATGCATTATATTCTGAAAAGAATCAGATTGATAAAAATCTTTGATACATAAGCAATAAATATTTACTTGGTAGTGATTAATTCCCTTAGTGATCCATTTGCATTTACGAATATTATTTAATTCATCAATATCGTAAAAACAAAGGGTAATAATAGGATGATTGAGCAAGTTATTCTGTGAATAAAAAACAAAACCCACTAATTTTTTTTTGATTAATTCTTCAAGTTCATGTTTTAGTTCGCTTGATAATTTTAAGCTTTCAAGCTTGTTAATGAAGGATTTCATAATTACAGTATTTAAGGTTAACAACTGCAATTTCTTAACTTGATTCAAGGTAATCTATTCAATTAAAAGATATTATAGTTTGTGATGCGAATAGTATATCTTCTACAAAAAGTTCATTTTTATGAATCTAAAAAATTATAAAGAAACTATTATTTGGTTTGGGATGATACGCATATTCATCGATTTAATGACTTGCATTGTTGAACTAAAAACTGATCAAGATAATACTCAGGCTGATTAAATGTATATTTTATCCCTGATATAGAATAGTTTACCAATATGTAAGAAGGTACTTTTATATAAACCTTAAATAACTTGAATTATGAAAGCAATCAAAATCCCCTTAGAATCACATTTGTGGACTAAAAGAGGCATCAAATGCCCTTATAAAATTATTAAAGAAATGTTTTCTTCCTACAGCTTAGAAAGCTATAAGACATTTTTAAATGAGTATTCATATTATGTATTAGAAATAAAAAAACGGTATAAAGGAACTGCTGGAGATATAGTATATAGATTTTTCATACTCCATTCTGTGTTTAGAGCATGCTATACTATTTTTAAAAAGCCTAAAGGGTTTGAGAAACGAAATTTAACTATCCCTAAAACAGAAGATTTTAATGATTTCTACTTAGGCTCTCTCACATTAGAAGAATACTTAAATCCTTATATGACCTTTAAGAATATTTTTACAATGGTTAGCCTAGAAGATTTAGATTATTTTTCAGCTGATTATATACAAGATGCTTTAAAAGAAAACCGAATTTTTGAAGTACACTACCAAATTCCTCCTATCTATTTATATAAGCTACTAGATGCTTGTTGGTTAATTTATAAACGAAGTTCTTATCCACAACGAAATGACATTTAAATCATCGAGATGTGTCTTTGTCCTTACAAATTGAAAATTTGAACCGGAACAAAGATCACTCGTTTTTCTCCCGAAGGTCGCAAAATTGGTAAGACGATGAAAAGAGAACACAAGATAGAATTTAGAGTTACCCTAACGGAATCTCTGCTTATAAAAAACAAAGCAGATAAAATTGGTTGTAGCGTTTCTGAGTACCTGCGTAGTACTGCACTTGGGTACGCACTTAGCTACAAACTAACACAAGATGAAATTGAAGTTTACAAACTCCTAAACAAGTTTGCTGATAACTTTAGAAGAATTGGTAACCTGTTTAAATTTGGTGATACCACAGGCGTAAAAGAAGTTACTATTGAAACTGCAAACTTAATTAGAGATCATCTTCAAAAACTAAAGTAATATGATAGCTAAAGCAAAAACGTGTATTGGAGGAACAGCTCTTTTTAATTATGTGATTAATCCAAAAAAAGGTTATGAACTTGTTAGAAACAATCTTTCGGGGGAAACTCCGAAAGATATGTTTCAAACTATGCAGATTCTACAAAATCAAAACTCACGCTGTAAGAACAATACAATCTCCGTTGTTATCTCACCTACTATTGAAGATAGTAAGAAGATGACAGATAAAGATTTAAACAATCTTGTTCATGATTTTTTAGTTGGTTTAAAGCTAGATCCCAAAAATGCGCAATACATTGCTTTTGTTCACACTGAAAAAGAGCACAAGCACATTCACATACTGGCTAATCGTATTGATGAAAATGCAAAGGCATTAAAGGATAATTATATCGGATTTCAAGCCCAACGTATTGCTCATGAAATAGCTTTAAAATATGGTTGGACCTCTATGAGACAAGAAAACGAAAACAAAAAAGAACAAGTAAAAGCTAATCAGAAACAAATAGCCCAAGAGATTAAAAAAGCGCACTACCATGTTTTAAAAGAGCAACCTAAAAGCTTACAACAGTATATTGATATGATGCGTATGCATCAAATAGAAGTAAAACCAAGTGTAAACAAACAAGGCAATATTCAAGGATACCGGTTTATTCACTTATCCACTAACACAAATCTAAAAGCAAGTGAGGTTGATCGCAATCTAAAACTAAATGAACTGTTTGAAAATAATACTCCCAAACATAGTGATGATTTATTTTACACTGTTCTACTTAAAGATCAAGACAAGCACATATCATTTGAGAAATGGAACACCAATACAGTAAGTCTGTTTAGTTTTCTAAACTCCTACGGAAATTACTATGAGGACTATACTCCTGATATCAATAAAAAGAAAAAACGAACGATAAGACGATAGTTATGGCAAAGCAGCAACCAACACTTACAGAACTCACTGAGCTACTTTTTAAACAAGTAGTTTACTTGCAAGAAACAATGAAACATAACATAGCTCAGCAAGTTGAGCTATCTAAAAGAATAAAGAATATTGAAGTTAAAGTAAACGTGTCTGAACTTAAAAAAGTAGAGGAAGAGCAAACAGAACGACTTCACTCTTATCTGAATCATTTTTGCGTTAGATTACAAGCAATTAATGAACAGCATTACAAAGTAAATAGGTCTATTAACTCAAAGAAGATTCTATACCTAGTATTACTTAATATCTTCTTTTTCTTGGTTGCCTGTTTGTGCATATACAAACTGAAATAGCAACATTGTTAGGTGAAGTATTTCAAATATTAGTTTTTTGTGTAACTTTACGATTCAATCTTTTTTAAATCAATGGCTTTATCTTATGAGCCTTCTTAACTCAGCTATTAATTATGGAACATAAAATACACCAAGGAAGAAATGTAAAGCGTTTTAGAGAAATGCTTGGAATCAAACAAGAGGTTCTTGCTTTTGATTTGGGAGAGGATTGGAATCAAAAGAAGATATCAGTATTGGAACAAAAAGAAGTAATTGATAATTCATTACTGCAACAGATTTCTAAGGTACTTAAGATACCTGTTGAAGCAATTGAAAATTTTGATGAACAGCAGGCGATTAATATAATATCAAGTACATTTAATGATATTAATTATAATCCTATTTTCAATAATAGTTCTATTGATGCAATTGTGAAGCTTCATGAAGAAAAGATTGCTTTGTATGAGCGTATGCTTAAAGAGAAAGAAGAAATGATGAATCGTTTAGAAAAGTTGATTCAAAGTAAATAGACATTAGATTATATCGTATATAATAAAAAAAGGTCGAACTACTATGAAGGGTATTCTACCTTTTTTGTTTTTAGGTAATTAGTCGAACCTTAAAAAGTCATTTTAAACATTTTATTCCAAAATAGTAAGTAGGTTATTGTATGAAAAGCTTCTTTAAAAAAGAGCCAAAAAGATGATTTACATTTGTTAATCACTCTTTTAAAATTAAATGCAGCTGCTACTAACATAATATTGATATTATCTCCTACAATCCCTTTATAGAAGTTACGATTTAATCTATGATCTGTTTTAAGGTGACCTATTACAGGTTCTATTGCTGCTCTTTTTTTGTGAGCATTACTCAATATTCTTACGTTTGTAATAACTATCTGATTTTTTAGGTGTTGATGGAATCAGAATTTCTGTTTCTCCTACCTGTTTTTTACCTTTATAATCACGATCAACTTTTGCGATTTTAGGAGCTTTACCTGTTAGTTTTTTTACCTGCTCTAATACAGCTTCTAAGGTGTGACCATCATATTCATTACGGAATCCCAGTGCTCCTACTATTACTCCTGAGTCTGTTTTGACAAATGAGGTCTTATTGCCAAATTCATACTTCTTATGTTCTTTGCCTTTTCAGATACAGCATACTGCTTGTTCATGTAAGGAGTAAATTTTGTTCTTTGAACTCCTAGTTTGGGACAGCACTTGTTGATACATTTCTAATTCTTTATGATGTACTGAATCAGGCGCTAATTTTCTCTGAAGTTCTCTTACAAGTCGTCCTGCTATTGTTTTTACTTTCCTGTCAGCTTTCCTTGCTTTTACACTATTTTTAGGGTGATTTCTAAAACGCTGAGATATGGATAACTTCTTTAAATTTCGGGTATAAGTCTGTCTGACTTCTATTTTTTCTCGTTCTGTTATTGACTTACATTTTTTTATAATTTTTCTATGAAGCTTAGCATCTGTGGGGTAGGTGATGTTTTTTCTTGAACGGTGGTATCTATATTTACATTGTCATCATCTTTATCTTCTTCATTTACACGAATACTTTCTTTTAAGATTAATTCCACTCCAGATTCTCCTATTCTATTTCGAAAATGAACTAACTCCGAAGCTTCACATGGTTTTCCTGTAGCGAAAGATTTTTCCCCACAAAAATATTGGTAATAGTTGTTTTCGCTCCATTGAGCCACTACAACTTCATCTGATACATTGCGAAGATGTTTTAAAATTAAAAGTCCAACCATTAATCTAATTAGTTTGGCTGGACGACCTTTTCCACTAATATATAACGGCGAAAAAGCTTGTTCAAAAACGTTCCAATCTATTTTATTAGCCAACTTATATAAGCCGTGTTTTCGATCTAAGATCTCTTCAAAAGTTGATAAAAAACTCACTTGATTTGGGATTTTATTGTGTGCTAACATTGTAAATAATTTGCAAGGTTTAGACTCGAAAGATACTAGATCTTGCAATGTTTTTCATTAAAAAACAATCATATTACAATGATTAACAATAAGATGGGGTGTTTTTAAGGACTGACTATTTATAGATAAGTGGTTTTATCTCTTTGCTGAATGAGTTTACAAGCATCCAACATTTTATGAAAGTTCAGCATTGAAACATTACAACAATAGTCTTTATGATATAAACTATTAGCCATTGTGGCTAAAATTAAGTCAAAGAATGATTTACTTATTTGTTCAATGGTAAATCGATTAAAGACATTCACAAATACTATGTAGAGATTCTTATATTCATCATTATTAAGATACTTCGATTTTCTTAATTCTTTCTCAGATACTTTCGAAACAGTAAGTCCTTTTTTATTCATTCTATAACCTATTTTATTAATGTGGTTAAGAGTAAGATTGAACCAAAAATTAGCAGGAGTATAGCATAGAGATAAACGGGTGGATTGTTTTTTCGTTTTCTTGCTTTTTCCATTTTAGCTAAGGCTTTAAAATAGGATTCAGACAATTCGCCTTGCGTATCTAAAGCCTTCATCTGATCCATAAAGTGTAGTACGAAACTAAAATACACCTCTGCTTCTTGTTTTCCTTCTTCATTGTTTTTGGATAGTAGATCATAAGTTATTAAAATATTATTTTTCAAACGAATCCTTAGTCCCGGAGCAGGATTATCCCAATTCAACCAAGTGAACTTCAAGTCTATCCAATAGGAGTGAATTTTTGCATAGGGAATATCTCCAAATACTTTGGATTGTATTCCTGATGAAGTAAGGCTTACGGTTTCGCGTCCTTGGCGTGTAGATTGAATAATCTTAAAAACACAATACCCACAAATCATTACTATCAAAAGGATAATAAAAAAAGTAGCTAACTCAATATAATTAGAGTTTTTAATCAAGAAAAAACTTTCAATAAGGAGTAGGGATATAAGCAGTGCAAATCCTCCTATAATAGCACCAAGTAGTCTGTAAATGTATTTGACTTTGATCAATCTAAATTTAAAACTTGCTTTTTCCATCTGTTTTTAATTTTTCATAGTTCTATTTCCATGTATTTCTGTACTATTTGCTTCGTATAGGATCCAGGAATCGGAAGTTCTGTTACAGCCAATTTTATTGGATAGTTTCCAATCTGTATTATCATTTGTGGTCTATCTAATTTGATGATTCCTTTGTATTTAACTTTCAATCCTACCTCAAAAACAAAGGCAAAAGTAATTGTTCCGGATACTGTTACCTGTTTTTGTGTTCCCTGCATTAATTCCTGCTTTTGTTCCGAGAGCTGGATATAACGCACTCCATAACACAGCAGAGAGTGAGGGAGTCTAGTGATTTCTACTTCAGCATTTGTCAATATAGCTGAATTGATTATCCTATATCCTCCAGAAATGAGATAACTAAAATCAACGGAAACTTCCTCACCATTATCAAACTTGAAACTGAATCCTTGCCTGCGTCCACCTACTCCGACCAGCTGCCCTCGGATCACTTCTTTTTTAGAGTGTATTTTATCTTTTTCAAACAATATTGCTTTCTTGCGATATGCCAAGAACATCCATCGAAAAGCAAATATCGTAATCCATACCGTGAAGATAGCAAGCGTGCCAAAAATTAATACTACTAATCCTAAATCAATGATCTCCGCATCTTTTATGCTGTAACGATTTGACCGTATTTCATCATAAACCAAACGAATAAGGAGGTAGCTTAAGTAAGTTAAACAACCAGTAAGTATCAGACCTACCCACTTATTTGCTTGCGCAGAACGATAACGCATGATTAAGTCTTTTCTTTCTTTTTTGCTAAGTGTTTGTTTGTTTCTAATCATTTTTTATCTATTTTCAACTCAAATGTAAACTCACAGTCTCTACCTTCAGGATGAATTATCCGAATGTATTTCTTTTGAGATTCTTCATCCACCTCAAAATAAACTATACTGTTTTTAGCTATAGATTGTCCATTAAGTTTTGTGTTCTCGGCAATATGTGCCTGAATTGGCTTTCCCTCTTTGCTGAGAACAATTTCTCCACACACGGGCAACTCTGCTATATATTGGACATCCAGCAGATGACCTCTTATAGTTTCTTCCCTTAGATACACACTCCAATCTTTATCAAAAACAAACCCAAAAAAATCTGTAGATTCTGAAAGTGTTACCCACCAAATATCGTCTAAAGTAGCGTGTTCTTTTTTCTTAACATCAAATCTATTGCGCCATCTTATGCGTGTCCCTTTGGGTAAAGAAAGCCTAGGAAAGTCTAAATCTGTATCCAACACCGTGTTTTGTGTACGCTCTAGCTTACGATCATTGAGTTCCGCCCGCCATTTATAAAACACCTGATTGTCTAAATAAACGTAAGCACCATATATTCCTAGCATCAGGATTAATCCACCTATAAAGATTAGGAAGCCACTTCCTATCTTACCGCCTAAAGAAGTAGTGACTATAAACCACCTTTTAGCTAAGAATAGTAACAGCCCTCCTATTAAGAGGTAAACATACCAGAGCGTAATGGCAAAGTAATAGATCAAGTATAATATTCCTACCATAGTTTTCTTAATTCAGCTTATTCAATTTTTTTTAAATATTACAAATCCCTGTGAGGGGATGCTCTCAAAAAGCACGATATAAGTTTGAGGAAGCACAACGTCTTTAATTCTATCAAATTTAATATCTTCATACAAAAACCAAGACTGCTCTTGATAGGGTACAGATATGCCTTCTGCTTGTGGGAAGTTTTGTGTGAAGTATCGACTGCTCCAATCTGCAGAAGAGGTTGTAAGTTTTTTGTCACTCTGTTTGTCAAACACATGGAATCTTACGGTTTGTATTTCGGAGTCATCTGTTTCAGGCTCTACAGTCAACTTGATATAATATTCTTCCAAAAAATCATCTAATATAAAGCTGGTTTGCGCTTTTGCCAACTTAAGCATACCTAATACGATAATTAAAGTTGTTAACCAATGGGAACCTATATATAGTGTTTGTTTTCTCATTCGAATACTTATTGATTTTTATGTGATGTCCCTTTAATACGTTTTCTTATTTCTATTGCCTCTTGCAATTCTTTTATTGAAGAGTCTGTGATTTCCTCTGGGGGAGTTTCAACTGGATCCCCATTTCCGTTATGCTTATACAGATGAAATGAAAAAGTAATATCTTGATCATTATTTAAAAATTCGACAATAGTTTTTGAGGCTATTTGAAAACTTTCTAGATCCATTCCTTCACTTTCCATAGCTATAAGATACCATTTCGGTTGAGAAGCCTGTAGCTGTTTAGAATGGCTGCGATTGTTAAACATGGGTGCATGTCGATACAGCTGCTTTTTAAGTTCTGCTTCGGATTCGAAAATAAAATGTCCAACAAATTGTAAACCTAAGTTTGAGGCAGTCTCTTTTTCCTCGCTATTGTCCAATAGAAACTTGATAGATTTAGATTCTTTTGGGTTTCCTATTCCAGAGCTTTTAAGTTGTTTCCAAACTCCATTTTCATTTTCTAGAGACAGATAGAAGTTTCTCTCTTTCGGATGAGTCAAAAAGTTCAGGATCTGCGTATCTGTATTCAGTGCGTTCAACTGATCTAGCTCCTCAATTTTTGTACTCTTGATATAGGGAACTAAGTGAAGCTTGGCTAAGCTATCGTTGGTGTACATATATATTGCGCCCTCCTTCGCAATTGCATTTCTTAACAATACGGGATACTGGTCCATACGTTGCTGAGAATATGTCATCATATCTCTCATAGGTTTTGTCTTGTAATATTCGATTATTTTACCGCCAAAAAATCGAGCAAACAAGACAAAACCAATAATAAAGCTGAAAGGGATCACAATATTCTTTCGTAGTTTTTTCTTCCGAGCTTTAGCAATTGCCCGAATTGCTGTCTCATATTCGTTTTCCTGCGGTGAAAGAGAAGGAGAGGAGATTGTCTTTTTTGAAGAAAAACTAGTTTCTTTATTCAAATTCTGTTTATAAACCTCCCAATACCTAGTGAAATCAGATAAGAATTTTAAGTACTCTTCCAGTTCGGTGTTGTTTTGGTCAGGCTTGGGGTGAAACCGAATGACTTTTTCGTTCTGTAATTTTATTTTTAGAGTTGGAGAAGCCATATTCCAATTTATCCATGGTAAGCTTTGCCTTATGCTGTAGCTATTGATGTCCTCAAATCGGATAATACCGAAGTATTGGGAATTGAAACGATTTGTTCTTAGAATTATCTTTTCAGGTTCTGCATATTTTGCACGAACTTTCCGCCATTTCCAAACACTGTAAATTATATTGCCTGTCATTGACATTAGTACAAAGCCTATTAAGTATAAGATGTAAATAGATTGACCTTGATACTTCAGTAAAAAGATGACAGGGACAACAATCATCAGTAACAAACCTCCAAACAGACTCAGCAAAAAAAAGTAGGTTGGTTGAAGTTGTGTGATATAGAAGCGATATGTTTTTAAGTTTTGCATCCCTTGACTTAGTTGTTTGTTCATACCTCAACTACCATTGTGATGATGTGGTATTAACTAATTAATATGAGCAAAAATATGTTAATAAATAGATATTCTTATTATATGAAGCGTCTACAAAGTATCTACATATAAGTTTAATTATTGATTGTTAGTCTTTTACAAGTGTTAAATCGAAGGTCTATTTTTTGTTCTATATTTGACAACAATCAGAAATAGAATGAGAAGAACTTGTTTTTTTTATATATGTTTAATACAGTTCCTATACGTTGTATGGACGCCTTCGTTTGCTCAAAAAGCAATAAGTGATTCGCTGGAGGTATTGCTGTCCAATTCTCAGTTAGACACCCAAACTCGAATTTTAAGCTTGTGTCAATTGGCAAATAGCATTTCATTAGCCCACCTTGATAAGGCTATTCAAACTAATAAAAAAGCCATTGTACTAGGCCAAAAACACCAATATACAGACGGTCTCTGTCTCGCATGGTCACAGCAAGTGCAGTTTGAAATGATCCAAAGGGATGGCATAGCTGCTCAGAAAGCTGCTGACAGTATGTTCTACTATGCACAAAATGCATCTAAACTTTATAAAGGAATTGCCTATTTCAGAATGGGCTATTTGCAAAATTTACAAAACAAACCTGAAGATGCATTTGAGAGTTGGGAAAAAGCTATTCCCCTACTGGAAGAGAATAAAGGACAAAAGTACTTGTCAAATATTTATTACCTAAAGTTCGGAATATATTCGGAGCGTGAAAATCAAAACGACGCAGCAAGATATGTCTGTTTAGCACTGGAAACTGCACAAAAAAGCAAAGATATAGATGCGCAGATCAAAGCTTGGCAGATTAACGGTACCCATGAAGTAGATTTATTTGAACGAAAAAGGGACACTTCTCGTCTTCAGACTGCAGAAAATGCTTTTGAACAATCCATTTCACTATACAAGCAACATGAGACTTCTATTAAGAATCCAAGTGTTGTGGCTCTTTCTGCACTGTATCTGGCGAACTTGTACCTGGAATATGATTCTTCTTTAAAGAAAAAAGAGATAATAGAATACGTGAATCTTGCTTTACGAACTTCGAAAGAAGTCAACAATATTGAGATGCAGGCTAACGGATATGCAATACTCGGCAAAATCCATATGCAGGCTTCAGATTGGTCTAAAGCCGAAAAAGCACTACTAACACAAAAGGCCTTAGCTAACTCACTGCCTTCGTCTAATTATTATTTAGAGTTGAATAACTTGGAATTGTTGGCTAACCTGTATGAAAAAAAGGGAAATACGCAAAAAGCTTTAGACTATTATCAAAAATATATAACGACTTATAAAAAAGTATTCGACTCGAAACAGACCGAAATTATTCAACAGCTGGAAGCTCAATATGAGAATGACAAAAAGAGTAAAGAATTGGAATTGCTACACCAAAAAAATGCTTTTCAAAAAAGACAGACTTGGCTGTATAGTGCCATAGCACTTATTACTATAACAGGATTATTGTTTTTGTTTGTAGCGTATAGGTTTAAACTAAAATATGCTTTGGAACGGGAAAAGCTTCAAATTGAGGAAGCGGCAAGATTAAAAGCTGAACAAACTTTAATCGCACAGGAGAAAGAACAATTGCAAAAGGAATTGATGGTCGGGATGCTGCAAATAGAACGTGGTGCCGAATCGCTCAAGGAATTAAAAGAAAAAATAGAAACTGCCAAAAGCCAACATCCCCAGCTCAATCAATTTATCAAAGAAGAACTGAGAATCAACAATGATTTTGACCTGATCCGCTCAGAAATACAAGATATTCACCCAGATTTTTTCAAGCAATTACAGGATAAAGCCTCTGAAAAACTAACCCAAACCGATCTGCGCTATTGTGCTTATTTTTCCCTCCAATTTTCCACTAAGCAAATAGCCGAACTCTTAAATGTTGCACCCAAAAGTGTCCGCATGGCAAAATATCGTTTGAAACAAAAATTTGAATTGGATAAGGAAGATGATTTCGATGCTTTTCTTCAGGGTTTGTCGTAATTCATCAATTAACTTCCTTAATTTCAATTTCTTTAAGCGCTCTTTTGTTGAAGGAATAATATCATCATATTCTTCATAATTTTCAATCACACTCTCCAACATATTCTTTGCCAGCAGTTTATTGCCTTTGGTAGCATACGTGTCCGCAATCAAGATGAAACTCTTGGCCACACCCAGTAATCATGCTCCTCCATATTATTGACCAGATCAAAGACCATTTCCTGAGCTTTGTCCTACTGTTTGTTTTTATACTGTAGTCGTCCTATACAATAACGTGCCTCTGCATCAATAACTGTCTTGCTTATCATTGTCGCCAATTCTGTTTTACTTCATAACAAACGCTTTATCTCCTTTCTTTAGCAATGCCTGTGCACTGTACAAATGTGCCCTAGCTATATCTTCCTCAGATAGTCGATCAGAATTCTCTATCAAATACACATACTTCTCCACTTGATCCAAGTCTCCTATATGTAGGTAATATTTCTTCAAGTTCTGATGTAATCTCCAGTTTTTAGAGGTGCACAATCGCTTCATTATATTCCTCCAAGCTCATGTATAACGCAGCTGCCGTCAGCAAGGTATTCTCTGTATATTTGCTCGTCCAGTCATTCAGAATAATGTTAAGATTCTTTTAGCCATTTTAAAGGCTGCTAAAGTGGTGTTTTCTGTTGACATATCTTTACTCAAACTCCATCCAATAACCTTTCTATCATATAAATCTATTACTGTATGTAGTTAGATAAATAACCCCTTCTTTAACAGCGATATAAGTAATGTCAGACACCCAGGCTTTCCCTGGTTCAGTTTGTTTAAATTGTCTATCTAAAATATTATCAACCACTAAATAATTGTGTTCAGAGTCTGTGGTTATTCTATATCTACGAGTTAATTTACTACGTAATCCTAACTCTTTCATGTACTTAGCAATAGTTAGTTTAGATATGTTACTAATATCGATTTGGATTTTTTTATACAAATAAATTTGAATCGAAAGAACATTATTTTTACGTTTATAATCAATTACTAATGTGGTTGTTATGCAAAGGTGCTAATTACTCTACTGACAATAAATATTTTAAAGGAATTAGTCGATTAGATGAACTGTTTGAACGTGCATGTTACTATCAATTATTTGATACATTTGTTGAACTAGGTTTTACTCCTATCATTGATGATAATATAAATTTTCTGAATGAAGCTAACATTTATGAAAAAGTAGTGTTTGAAAAAAACAGCTTTAAAATTACTTTATATTATCAGAGCTTACCTATAAATTTAACAACAATTAAAAAGCATACAAATAATTTAAGACCTGATTTTATTATTGAGTTTGATGATTTATCTTATGTTATTTTAGACGCAAAATATAAAAAACTAAATAATATAGAAAAGTATGATTATGAAAATTTAGCTTTAAAATATTTACATAGAATTGGGCCTAAAGAAGGAGGATATCTGAAAGCAATCGCTTTGTTAATTCTTTTTCCTAAAAATGAAACTCACCAAAGTTACCACTCTAAAGAGGAATACTCTATTATTGGAAATAAGACAGTTTATCCATTTATAGGAAGTTTAGGACTTGATTTTGATAATTCTGATTCCGGTCTAAAGGATGTTATAAAAAGAATATTAGAAAATAAATATATAGAATAGACTTTTCCTAATGGCTTATAATAAAAAACTACCCAATTAGAAAATCTCTTGGTAGTTTAAGCCTCAATTTTTTTACTTATCCCACAACTTTTGATTGTGATCCCTAATAGCGGATCAATCTCAAAAGTTGTGTGTGAATTAAAAACTA
>NZ_WMJX01000055.1 GCF_009711045.1 Myroides albus
AAAATTTAAAAATACTCTAGGTTTATAGGGGTCAAAACACAGGTGCTTTTAATTGAAGTTCATGAGAGGAATGGTATAAGGAGGCAATGTTTAAGAATGAAAAAGTTAAGTAAATTTAAGAGCAAACAAGTTTGGTAACTAAAAACATAGTGTTAGATAAACATGATATAAACACTTTATAATTATAAAGTGTTTATATCATGTTTTAACAAAAGATGGTGGAATAATATTACTTTTTTTAATTTAAAGTATTTGATATATTTACATAATTTTTTAAAACTTTTTATTGTAAATAAAATTATTATTAAATCGTGGGAAAGTCGCATTTAAAATTTATAAGCCGTAAACAATTGTCCGAAATACAATCTTTTAAATATAATTATGGTTTTGATAGTGAGAAAGATGAGAAAGATCTAGAGGATAAGAATTATAATAGATTGGCAACTTCATTTAAATCCTATTTAAATAGATTAGGTAAAGATTTAGAACAAAAATCAAAGGAGAAAGATAAATCTTTAGATGTGCCATATGATATTGATTATGTGTTATTCACATTTCAAAATCAGTTTGTTATTAGTGATTATTTTGAGTATTATTATTCTAACTTAGGTTTAGAAGGGACTGCCTTTTATGATTTTTCTAGAAAAGGATTATTTGCTATTGTAGATTGGGATAAATTTCAAGGTTTTTTATCGGATGTTTATAATTTTGTTAAATATGAGTTGGAAGAAAATCATGAGCTAGAGTATGCTAGATATATAACTTACATTTCGGAATTTAAATTATTAAGATCACATGATATATTAAAGTTTAATCTGGATGAAATAGGAGGCATTGTTTATTTATCTTTAATGGATTTCTCATTAGAACAAAATCTTATGCAAGAGATACTGGATTCTCTAATCAAATATCTGAAAGAAGAAGAGATTATTTATCTATATGACGATTTAATTGATAGAATTGAATTAAAAAATATTAGTGCAGAACAAGTACAAAAGATTGTAAGAAATTTTGATATAGTAGAAAGTGTAACTTGCTCTGCATTTACAACAGTAAAACCAGGAGAGTTTAGAACTGTTAAACGTGAGAGAGGATTTACGATTGCTAATATTGATGAAGATTTACCATTAGTAGGTGTAATTGACACAGGAATCAGTGTAGATACTGTTTTAGCTCCTTTAATTATTAATGATAGATCATTTAAACTTGCAGGAGTCGGAGATCCTTTAATTGATCGAGCTGGAAGACAAGGAATAGGACATGGTACTGCTGTAGCAGGACTAGTGGCACTAGGTAAATTGAATCATAAAAATAATTTTTCGGGAGAGGTGTTAGCAGATGCTAAATTACTATCAATTAAAATTAGTGATCAAGGTAATGGATATATTTCCGAAGTTGAAGTATTAAGAATGTTATATGACGTTAAGGAAAAGTATCCTGCAATTAGGTTGTTTACACTTACAACTTGTTATGGTATTAGTAAAACGACAAATGAAGGCTTTTCTAATTATACATATTCTTTGG
Source organism: Myroides albus (assembly GCF_009711045.1). GTDB lineage: Bacteria > Bacteroidota > Bacteroidia > Flavobacteriales > Flavobacteriaceae > Flavobacterium > Flavobacterium album_A. The sequence goes on from NZ_WMJX01000055.1 coordinate 1,525, forward strand.
ATAAGTTTGCTTATGAAACAGATAGTCTTATTTTTATTTCAACAGGAAATAATAATAATTGTATTAATGAAAATACAAATTATGACTTAACTTATTTTAATCATGAGCATACCAATTTATCTATACCATCGGATAGTTTAAATAATGTAACTGTTGGTGCTGCAGCTGATAATTTACAAGATGGTGCTTTTATGGGAATTGCTAGTGGTCGTGAGTTTCCAACATTGTATACTAGGAAGGGATATAATGATTTATCTTTATTATATGGTAGACAGAAAAATAACAAACATTATTTTAAACCAGATGTTATTGAAAGTGGTGGAGATATTGGTTTTTATGATGAAGTAACTTTAGATTGGATGGATGAACCTGCATTAATATTATTAACAGCTCGACCTGAACTTGGGATGATGAAAGAGGTAGGTACTAGTTTTTCTACTCCTTTAGTAACTAATTTAGCAGCAAAGATTATAAAGAAATATCCCGCATTAACTAATGAAAGTGTTAAAGCTCTAATTATTAATGGAGCTTCATTAGATATGATAAAAGTACCATCAAATGTAGAAAAGTTAAAAACTAGAATTGTAGGAAATGGTTTTGTAGATATTACTAAGAGTTTATTTTCTAATGAAAACTCAGTAACATTGATTTTAGAGGATAGTATAGAGAACGAGAAGATTAAAATATATCCACTAAATTTCCCTGAATATCTGGTAAAGGATAATTTAGGTAAAAAAAATGGTGTATTAAAGGTTACTGCGACACTTTGTTTTAAATTTTTACCAATTAAAAATAATCATTTATCATATAATCCAATACATATGGCTTTTAGTTTTTTTAAAAATCAAAAAGCTGAAGATATTATGACATCTGAAAGCAAAATAAAATCAAAGTTAGCTGGATTGTCATGGTCTCAAAACGGCAGATATGTATCCAAACCTATACCTTATTCAAATACCCAAAAAATTTCTTTTAATATAAATATAAAAGATTTAGTTAATGAGGATAAAACATTCAAATTAGCCATACATGCTAAACTCACAAAACAACTACTAGGAGGGATTCCTGAAAATTATCCTTCAGTTTTTCCTTTTTCGATAGTATTATCTATTGAAGAAACTATAAAAGATAATACAGGTAAATTATACGAAGAGATTCAGTTAATAAATAATGTTGAAATATTACAAGATATTATTTTAGATACTTCATTAGAGGCAGATGCTGAATTAGATATTTAAAGAATCTTTTTCGGTCTCTATTAATTTTTTCCAGATATTAGTATCTATTTTATTAGATAAAATATTTTGGGCATTGGCAGCAGCAAATAAGGTTCTTTTTATTGCACCAATTAAAGTTTTTTGTATGCTATAATACGATAAACCGATAGATTGTTTTATAATTCTATTTGCAGCTGCTTTGTTGTCAAATTGAAATTTCCCATTTTTTAATGTTAATTCAATAAGTTTTTTAATTTCAATTTCGGTAGGTAATTGAAAACCAATAATGTTGTCAAAACGCCTTAAAAGAGCTTCATCAAGCATATCTTTTTGATTTGTGGCAGCAATAACGATACTGTTTTGAGGTAAATAGTCAAATAACTGTAGAATGGTATTAACTACCCGTTTCATTTCACCATGATCCTGGCTATAATCTCTAACTTTACCTAAACTATCAAATTCATCTAGAAAGATAATACAATCATCTAAAGCTGCTTTTTTGAATATTTTAGATAAGTTTTTACTTGTTTCTCCTAATTTAGAAGATACGATTGCTCCAAGATTAATCACAACCATCATTTTATTTAATTCTCCTGCAATTACATAAGAAGCTAAAGTTTTACCACATCCAGAAGGACCATGTAGTAATAACTTATTTGAAACGGGTAATCCAAATTGGTGAAGAATGTCAATTTTATTGTGTTCTTCAATAAAAAACTTTAAATCATCATATATCTTGCTATCAGTAACTATATCATTTAAAGAGTAGTCTGATGTGATTTTTTCAAGGATTAACTCTGAGATTTCTTTGTCTTCAATTCTATTAAGATGCGTTTCAGATCCAACTTTTAGTAAACTATTAGATTTTTGATATCTTAAAGAATCTTTTAAGATAGATTGAAGTTGAATAGCAAAATTAAGTTTTTTTGTTTTTTTAGAGTGTTCTATAAGTTCATTAAGAACAGACAATAGTCGTTTTTGGTCATTTTCGAGACCGTATTTTGCAATTTCTTTTATGTAATCTAATTGTGCCATTTGCATGCAAAGATAGTATATTTATAATATTAAATGTATGAAAAATTGTACAATTGTACAATTGTACAATTATAATTAATATTTTGTTGTAAGTGCATCTAATATTAGTAAATAATTATTTCAAAGGTTATTATAATGAGAAATTAATCTATGAAAAGAGTTCGTTAGATATTTCCTACCTATTCTTTAAATCATCTAAAATAAAATTATAATTTATTGCATGTTGTAATATGTTTTAACTTTACAAATTACCCTACAAAATAAAAATACAATGAAAACTATAGAAGACTTAATCAAAGAACTAACCGAATTTAGAGATGCAAGAGATTGGAAACAGTTTCATAACTCAAAAGATTTAGCACTTGCTTTATCCATTGAAGCATCGGAACTTTTAGAACTTTTTCTTTGGAAGGGAAATGAAGACTGTAATAGAGAAAGACTAGAGGAGGAGCTTGCTGATGTTTTTATGTATGGACTTTTATTAGCCGAGAAAAACAATTTAAATGTTGTAGAAATTATCTCTAAAAAGATTGCTCGAAACAACGAAAAGTACCCAGTTGAAAAAGCTAAAGGAACAGCTAAAAAATACAACGAATTATAGATAAACAATAAGTACTTGTAAATGAGTACTATTTGATAAAAATAGAAAAGTCACTAATCAAAGAAATATTTGAAATTCTTCTTTTTTTAGTGGCTTTTCTTTGTTAATTTCAAAAACGGCTTTTATGCCCTTATATGACAAAATAAGTCACTAATAAATTTTGAAATTAAATGATTGTTTATCACAAGACTAAGCAAGGATTCTCTGATGATATCCTTACTAATGATATTGATGGTATTATCTTAAATGCCCTAAGAGATAAAACGGGTAAGTCGGTTGGACAGGCAGAACTTAACTCTTTTCGCAATTCTTTGAGTTATATGGATAAGGTTTTAGCTGATCCAAATATTCCAAACGATTGTAATATCTCTATCGAATATCACATTCCCCAAACTTCAAAAAGGGTTGATTTTATTATCGCAGGTAGCGATGGAGAAAAAGATCACGTAGTTATTATAGAACTTAAGCAGTGGCAGGATGCTGAACTTACAGACAAAGACGGCATTGTAAAAACTCGCTTCAAACACGGAGTGCAAGAGACGGCTCACCCTTCATATCAAGCTTGGTCGTATGCTTGTCTGCTTCAATCCTTTAACGCAACTATTGAAAAAGAAGGGATTCAGCTACATCCATGTGCTTATTTGCATAATTATACTAATGACGATATTATCACCCATAGTTTTTATAATCAATACTTACAGGTAGCTCCTGTGTTTTTAAAATCAGATGCTGTGAAGCTAAGGGAGTTTATCAAACAGTTTATTAAATACGGAGATGCATCAAAGGTATTGTACCGCATTGAAAATGGCGAGATAAGACCTAATAAATCCCTTTCTGATGCGCTTTCAGGCATGATGAAGGGTAATCAAGAGTTTGTGATGATAGATGATCAGAAGCTCGTTTTTGAAACCGCTAAAAAGCTCGCTTTCACCTCTAGTCCGGAGAATAAAAATGTACTTATTGTAGAAGGTGGACCAGGAACGGGTAAATCGGTTGTGGCTATTAATCTACTTGTTTATCTGACAAGATTTGGAAAACTAGCTCAGTATGTTACTAAAACAGCTGCTCCAAGGGATGTGTATTTCCATAAACTTGTAGGAGATAAGAAAAAGGTAGAGTTAAAACAACTCTTTGTGGGATCTGGATCTTTTATGAATACACCTGAGAATATGTTTAATGCTCTTATTGTTGATGAGGCCCACAGGCTTACTGAAAAAACCGGATTCTTACGTCAGGGTAAAAACCAAATTCAAGAGATTTTAGAATCTAGTATGTTTTCTGTTTTCTTTATTGATGAGAATCAAAAAGTACACATTGACGATTATGGTGAAATTGCCGTGATTGAAGAGTTTGCAAAACAAAGAGGCATACATATCCATAGGTTATTACTGGAATCTCAATTTAGATGTAATGGATCTGATGGCTATCTAGCTTGGGTTGATCACGTCCTTCAAATAAGAGAAACGGCCAATAAATCTTTAAATGATATAAGCTATGACTTTAAAGTAGTGGATGATCCTTTAGAACTTCAACACTTAATTTACCGAAAAAACATAGAGACAAATAACAGAGCTAGACTCGTGGCTGGTTATTGTTGGCCTTGGAATAGCAAAAAAGATTCAAAGGCGTTTGATATCACATTTGAAAACTCTGCTTTTCAGATGAAATGGAATATGATGGACTATGGAGGTACTTGGATTATTGATCCAAACTCTGTGACAGAGGTTGGTTGTATTCATACCGCTCAAGGATTAGAGGTCGATTATATTGGGGTTATCATTGGTGATGATCTCATTGTACGAGATGGAATAGTGCTAGTAGATCCTTCAAAAAGAGACAAAGGGGATAAGACCATCTCAGGCTATAAAAAACTATTAAAAGAAAACCCTGAACAGGCAAAAGATCTTGTGCGATCGATTATTAAAAATACCTATCGAACGCTAATGACAAGGGGAATGAAGGGATGTTACATCTATTGTACTGACAAAGAGACTAGAGAGTATTTTAAAAAGAATATCTAGTTAAGACCTGATCTTTTATTAAGGCACTATTAAAAATATGGCAAAAAAAATAGTTTTTGGAGAGATACCAGATATAAAAGTAAATGACTGGTTTAAAGATAGAAAAGAAATAATGGATTCATCAATCCCATCGTAACCTACAAGCAGGTATTGACGGTAATAAAAATGATGGGGTTGCTGCTATTGTTTTATCTGGTGGTTATGAAGATGATATGGATCTGGGTAATGAAATAATCTACACTGGAGCGGGAGGAAACAAAGATGGCAAGCAAATTGAGGATCAATCTTTAGAAAATACTTATAATAGAGGACTTTATAAAAGTATGATTGAAGGACTACCTGTTAGAGTAGTTAGGGGGCATCAACATAAATCAGAGTTTTCTCCAAAAAAAGGGTATACGTATGCAGGTTTATTTACTGTAGTTGATTTTTGGATTGAGAAAGGAAAAAGTGGTTTTAAAGTTTGTAGATTTAGATTAGAAAGCATTGATAATCCACCTATTGATAATCTTAATCAAGAAAAGTTTCCAACCTTAGAAGGTGAGAATCTTGTATCTGAAAGAAAACAAACCACTATACTTAGAATAGTAAGAGATTCTGCTGTATCAAGACAGGTAAAAGAGTTGTACAATCACGAGTGTCAAGTTTGTGGAACTATTTTAGAGATTGAGTCAATAAGATATGCAGAAGGAGCTCATATAAAGCCGTTAGGTAGACCTCATAATGGTGAAGATAGATTGGACAATATTTTATGCCTTTGTCCTAATGATCATATTTTATTTGATAGAGGGGCTTTTACAATTTCTGATACTTTTGATTTAATTGGAGATAAAGTAGATGGTAAATTAAAAGTGTCATCAAAACATCCAATAAGTACAAAGAATCTAAAGTATCATAGAGAGTCTCATGGATTCGAGTAAGTAAAATATTTTTTAAGTAAATAACGGTAAACAAGAAAGCATCTAGTTAAATATAGATGCTTTCTTGTTTTTTGATTATTGTAATAAGATTTAATAATTCCCCTTAGAAGGAATCACGTGCCTAACACCACCACGAGGATTCTCCATATCTCCGTTATAGCGAGGTATTAGATGACAGTGAAAATGAAATACCGTTTGACCAGCTGTAGCTCCGCAGTTCATTCCGATGTTAAACCCATCGGGACTATACTTAGTAAGTACTATTTGCTTAGCTGCTTGTATAGCCACAGGGAGAGCTTGCTGCTCTTTTTGTGTAAGAGCAAAGTAATCCTCTCTGACAATGTTTGTAATAATAAGTAAATGACCAGGACTCACTGGAAAAATATCTTCAATTATAAAAAAGTAATCATCTTTATATAAAATTCGTTCTTGTGGTATTTGGGTAAAATCTTTCATTTAAAATAGAGGTTCTAGTTCGACTTTGGGTTTCCATTTTTGGATGGATAAACTAACAGCTAAGTTATATTGTTTTTGTAAAAAAGCTCTTCTTGCAGCTGGTGTTTTTCCTGTTTGATTTACAATGGTCTCTCCAAGAGGATGTTTACTTGCTATATAAAACTCGTTTCTCTTGTAGAGCCTATCAAGATACGCTAGTTCAGGTACTTTAGCGCTTTTATCCAGGTTGACGTATTTATCAGATAGAACTAGGTTCCAAATTCCATTTACATTAGCTCCATTTTCATTTAAATGCAATTTGTGCATATGAGGAAAAAAGTGATCTACCGCGCATAGATTATCACTTCCTGGTACTATTGAAATATCTTGAAAAGAGTAAAAACATTTACCTTTTTGATATCCATTTAAAGAGGCTCTAGAAGAGGTAATATCCTTACGACGCATCAGACTATTTTCTAGAAATAACGTGTTTAGCTCCTGGTCTATTTTTACTTCTAATAAGTTTGGATTTAGATCTAAATTCCAAGCCGTTTCAACAAGATTCCATCTGGCTTCAACTTCACTGTTTAGATTAGTGAATTGTACACTTTCTTTGAGTTTTAAAAGATGATCAGTGATTACAATGTTTTTAGATGTCCCTTTATAATTTTTTTCATAAAAGCGATTGTGTATCGTTCCTCCATTTATATTTTGAAAGGCATCTACAACATTATTAAAGCCATGTTTTTCAGTTAAGTAAATAAGCTGATCATAGGTAATGGTGTTATCATTAAAGTCTCTACAAGCGTTTAAAAACACGCTAGAGGAGGAGTTGCCTTGTTTGTCATTACTCTTTAGGTGTTCTAAGATACTCTCTACATATAAGGGCGCTATTTGAGATAAGGAAACAGTTGTAGTCTCTTTATCAATAAGACTAAGTAAAGCTTTTCCAAAGGCAAACTTATATGTGGCGGAGTTTTTTCCAAATAAAATCAAGGCTCTCCATTGAGACTCTAGACTTGGATCGTTTTCTTGAAAATATAAAGACATTAAAAAATCAAATATTTTTAATGAACTAAGTTAGGGGAAGTTTTAAACAAACTCAAGTTTAATTTATATAAAGTTTGATTTTTGTTTATAAAAAACAGAAGTGAATTATTTAGTATATGATTTAAGTCTTTTACAAAGTCTAACGAATAGAATGAAATGGTAAAGTTTACTTTTAATTCATATGTTTGAAAAGTTAATTAATCTAAAAAATAAAAATGAAAGATATATTAGAACAAGATCAGTTGTTAACAGAGATTTTTGGAAACATAACAAAAAGCATTAGAGAAAATTTGGCTCCAGAGATTATAGGAGAATTTACAATTGAGGGCTTTAATGATTTAACTCCTTCAATAGATAAATATAACGTTAAAGGAATTTACTTTTTCGAGATAAAAAATAATTTTATGTTTGATGATATTGAGCTTTGGAAAGAAGATTTTATAAATAGATGGGAAGATGATATATACAAACATAGATTCGTACCAAATACAAGAAAAGTTAGGCTCAATAAGTTAAATGAAAATAAAGAATGGATACCTCTTTATTTAGGGAAATCCAGAAATGTTTCTTCTCGTATTAAGGAGCATATTAACAAAGAACTTGAAAAAAATACTTTTGCTATGAAATTAAAGGCTCGAGAGAATTTTCGTGAAGAGTTATTTAGAGTAAGCGTATTAGAAATAGATGTAACTCATTATGATTGGATTGTTCCATTAGTAGAAAAAGAATTAAGGAATATTTATAATCCAATTGTAGGAAAACAGTAAATAGTCAGAATAAACAAGAGTTATTACTCTACTTATAAAGTAAAATAGGAAGTTCTTTTGTCTTTAAAAAACTTAATATGAAATGCTCTTTTGGGTATCTTTCTTCCTATTTTGATTCTTATTATTTAAATAGTTCTATTTTAATAACAGGTCGATTGGTAAGCTTAGTTTAGAATTAAAGACCTAAAAAAAGACTTTGTAATACTTAATCTATTTTTCTAGGTCTTGATGATTTTACTAAAAATGAAAATAACCCTTAAATTCCTCTTACTATTAATTGTAGTAAAAATATTTTTCCTAGCGATTATATTTGTTTGTGTCGATAATAGTTGGATTGACATTCCGATGAATCATTCTAAGGCTGAGTTAAGACAAAGAACAGGGTTTTATATGCTCATCTTAGTTGGTTTACTAGGCCCCTTTTTAGAAGAATGCATGTTTCGGTTGCCTTTAGTGGCTAAACCAATTAATTTTAGTATTTCGGGTACAATTATATTTCTTTATCTCTATTCGTTTTATACAGGTGTGGAGTTAGATTCACTGGATTTTTTTGGGCAAAGACTTTTACTATCCAGTGTGCTATTTATCTTGATCTATGGATTTTGCAATAAGTATAGCGCTCAGCTTGAAATGCTTTGGAAGAATTATAAAATCATAACTATAGTTTTAATGTCTTTTCTTTTTGCTATATTTCATTTGTTAAATTATGATAGTAAGAGTTTGTCGTTTTTAAGTGGCTTGGTAGTAGTGGTTCCTTATTTTATTTCAGGATTAATTTACTCGCATGTTCGGTTAAACTACAATTTTCGTTTAGTTATATTGATTCACATGCTATTTAATGGTATGGGTTTGGTATTAACTTATCTTTTTTAAACTCAATTGTAATGGATCTTTTGTAAAAAAAGATAACCAAGGATTTTATAATTTTTAAAATACACCATGCATAGATTTTTTACCTTTTTATTTTTAGCTGTGATTCAAACCTTAACAGCTCAAAGCTCTAAAGTAGATTACATTTTTACAGATGTAAATGTAATTACAATGAAGGATGATGCGATTTTAAGAAATCAGACTGTTGTTATTCACGATGGAAAAATTATAGAAATAACAACTAAGTCTTCTTATCAGTCAGAAAATACGGTTGATGCAAAAGGTACTTATCTATTACCTTCTATTGCAGATGCGCATATTCATTTTCCAGATAGCAAGCAAGAACTAGAGAAGGTAATGAAATTAAATCTGATTAATGGAATTACTAAGTTGCGTTCCATGAGAGGGGAGTGGCAAGATGTTGAATTAAAAAAGCAGTATAACAACGAGCATCAGTATTATCCCAAGTTGTATTTGACAGCTCCGCCTTTTCATCGAAGTTATGATTTAACTGAACAGGAGATCGATTCTTATGTTATAAAAGCAAAGGATAATGGAATAGATCAGATTAAAGTTTTAAGTATAAAAAATCAACACTTATTTGAATTATTGAGTGAGACGTGTAAAAAACACAATATGCCCTTAGGAGGCCATTTTCCAGTAGTAGAAGATGGAGTGATGGGCGATGAAATTCTTTTTCAATCTTTTTATACTTCTATTGAGCATTTAGGAGGTTTAATTGGAGAGCCTGATAAGGTAGAAGATAGGATAAATTATATCAAGAGAAACGAGCTGTTTATTTGCCCTACTATGCAGTGGTATGCTATTGGTTATGGCCAGTATGGAGTTGAAGAAATGATGGATCAAAGAGGAATGCAATATATTCCTGAGGCAATCAAAAAAGACTGGGCTGAAAAGTCGATAAATTATAGAATGAAACTTGGAAAAGAAGAGTTTGAAGCAGAAAAACAAAAATATGCTTTAGAAATGCAAGAACGCTTTAACATGACTAAGAGACTAAATGATCAAGGTGTAAAATTATTATTGAGTCCAGATAGTAGTTCTAAATTTATTGTCCCTGGTTTTGGATTGCTGGAAGAAATGAAATTGTATAAAAAAGCAGGACTTTCTAATTTTGATATATTGAAAAGTGCTACAACTAACTTTGCTCTATTTTTTAAAGAAAACTACGGAATTATAGCTCCAGGGAAAGATGCAGATTTTATTTTGGTAAAGGAAAACCCATTAGAAGACTTAAAAGCTTTAGAGCAAGTAGAAGCGGTTTTCTATAATAAGTTTTATTTAGATAAAAACAAATTAACCGAAATTGCAAAGTCAGTAGAACCGAATTAGTTTGGTTACTTTTTAAATAGAAAGGTGATATTTTTCTTGTTCTGAATTATTGAATTATAAACATAGGGTAGTTGAGAATAATTGTAAAATTAAAGACAAAGACTGTTTTGTGAAATTCAACATACAAAGTAAGTATACTGGATGTAGCATTTAAATTTATTTTTTTATCAACATTTTTTTCTAAATGTAAATTTTCAACATCTTTAACCAGTCATAAACCCTTACTAACAAAGCTCTTTAATTTTCTGCCTCAACATTTAAAACCTCAAAAATCAATCTAAAATTCCTTCTTTTTTAAGACATATTCACGTGCTTTTGTCTGAATTTGATCATCAGACAAATACTTGTTTTTTAGCAGCCATTCATTAATTTCAGATTTCTGAAAGAATAAGTATTTACCATTAGGTTTAGAGTAAGGGATTTTACTGTAGTGAACCAGGTGATAGATATACGAT
>NZ_WMJX01000056.1 GCF_009711045.1 Myroides albus
ATACAAAAGAGGGTGACCTTTTGGGACACCCTCTTTTTACTTTATATAGTATTTGGTCTTACTTTTTATTTTTAAGGTGTTTCTCTAAGAATTGATCTTGTTCCCAAAGAAGGTGTAAGATGTTTTCTTTAGCAACATAACCATGACTTTCTTTTGGTAGAATAACCATTCTTACTGGAGCTCCTAAGCCTTTTAACGCTTGGAAATAACGCTCAGTTTGCAATGTAAATGTACCTGGGTTATTGTCTGCTTCTCCGTGAACCAATAACATAGGCGTTTTCATTTTGTCTGCATTCATAAAAGGAGACATCGTATTGTACACTTGTGGTACTTCCCAATAGTTTCTTTGTTCTGTTTGGAATCCAAAAGGAGTAAGAGTACGGTTGTATGCACCACTGCGCGCAATACCTACAGCAAATAAATCGGAGTGTGTCAATAAGTTTGCAGTCATAAAAGCACCATACGAATGTCCACCTACACCCACTCGTGAACGATCAATGAATCCCAAAGCGTCAACTGCATCAATAGCAGCCTTACCATTTGCAACTAATTGTTTAACATAAGTGTCATTAGGTTCTTCTTCTCCTTCTCCAACAATTGGGAATGCAGCTTTATCTAATACAGCATAACCTTTGGTTACCCAATAAACAAACGATCCGTATGAAGGGAAAGTAAATTCGTTAGGGTTATTTGTTACCTGTCCTGCACTGTTTTTATCCTTGTATTCTCTTGGGTAAGCCCAAATTAACAATGGTAATTTTTCAGATTTTGACTTGCGATCATAGCCCTTTGGTAAATATAAAGTACCAGATAATTCTAAACCATCTTCTCTTTTGTAAGTAATTACTTCTTTGTAAACTCCATCTAAGCTTTCAAAAGGATTCTTGAATGTTGTGATTGCCTTTAGGTCGTTCTTTTTCTTGATGTTTCTAAAGTAGTAATTTGGATATTCTGTAGGAGATTGAATAGATACCAATACAGTTCCTTTTTTCACATCCTCAATAGATTGAATCGTCTCTTTTTTGTCTGTATAATTAGATTGGTATAATCTTTTTGTCTTTAGTGTTTTTGTATCAAATTCATCGATAAAAGGGAATTGACCTTTCGCCGTGTATCCATCTCCGATCAAGTACATTTTGTTGTTTTCGATATTTAAAACATAGCGACCATACTCATTTCGCTTTGTTTGAAACTCTCCTGGATCGCTGTAAACATCTTGAGAATTTCTATCTTCAATCTTTACTGGGTTTTCATTGAATTTTGAAGGATTGATAATAAACGTTCTTGTATTACGCGTGTCATACCATTGATCAGAAACTAAAGCTAAATTATCATCACCCCAAGCTATACCGCCATAACGCTGTGATAACTTAACAATTGATTCAGGAGTTTTGTCAAAAGGAGCAGCCCAAGTAAAGACTTCGTCTCTATATTCAACTTCTTTTGCTGGATCCCCTCCATCAAGTGCTTCTACAAAATATAGTTCAGCAGCTTTATCAGCTCTCCATCCCATATTTCGCTTGCCTTCTCTGGTAGCCATAAATCCTTTAGGCATAATTTCGCTTAAAGGTATTTCGTTTACAGTCTTTACCTGATTTCCTTCTTTGTCATAAACAATTGTTTTCATAGGGAATCGGTTTAATGCTACTAAATAAGAAAAAGGCTTTTCTAATGTAGTCAACATTAAGTATTCACCATCAGGTGAGAAAGATTGAGATACGTATAAATCCCCTTTCTTTAGTAAAGTTTTCTCTCCATTTAGATTTACTTTGTATAATTCAGAAGTAACTAAAGTTTCAAAGTTAGCTTCATCTGTTTTATTTTTTAGCAAATCTTGGTAGGTTCTATTTTGAGATACTACTCCTTCACTCACAGAGACAATTGGGCCTGCAGGTATAGTGTTTTTTGTATCAATTAATGCTGGTCTGTTAGACGGGATAACATTAACAAGAATGTTTTTACTGTCTTTGTACCAAGTGATTGGACTTCCTAAATTAGCATTAAGGTTATCTTCAGTAAGTTTAGTTGCTTGAGCTGTTTTGATATCCACAACCCATAATTCAACTCCTTTTTCCGTAGTATGTGTAAATGCAATTTTACTCTGATCAGGTGACCAAGAAAGATTAGTTATACGCGGATTTGTAGGTAGGCCTTTTACTTGAACTTCTTTTGTATCTTTTACTTTTCTAACTTTTAAGTTTTCAATGTATGTAACCGTACTTGAGATATTTGTATTTACATCAATACGCAGTCCAGCTAATCTCATTTCATTGACATTTAAGTCCATTAGCGTTTTGTAAGTACTGCGGTAAGTAAGTAACATATACTCTTTGTTGTAGTCAATAGAGATACTTGGAGCTCGTTCAAAATCTGCAAGCTCTAAAATTTCTTGAGAGGGTTTTTGATAAGTAATGTTTTCTTGTGCATACATAGATGTTATCAAAAATAGTGATAATAACGATGTTTTTACTAATTTCATGGGTATAAGTTAAGGTTAGGTCGCTAATATATATCAAATAAAATTAAATAAAAGCTTAGAATAGCTATTTGTAGATAATTTAATACTTTTTAGTTGTTAAAAAGCTTATTTTTGCTGTTTTAAAATAAAAAGCTTATCAAAATGTATAGATCAAAAATAAGTGGATTAGGTTATTACGTTCCAGATAATGTTGTAACAAATGATGATCTTTCAAAAATAATGGATACCAATCATGAATGGATTGTTGAGAGAACTGGTATTCACGAAAGAAGACATAAGTTATTAGAAGAAGATACTACCTCGGGAATGGGAGTGAAAGCGGCTCGCATTGCTATGGAAAGAGCTAAAGTAGAGGCACAGGACATTGATTTCGTTGTTTTTGCAACCTTGAGTCCTGATTATTACTTTCCTGGTCCAGGAGTGTTGTTACAAAGAGAATTAGGATTAAACAACGTTGCTGCTTTAGATATTAGAGCACAGTGTTCTGGTTTTATATATGCTTTATCGATTGCTGACCAATACATTAAAACGGGGATGTATAAAAACGTCTTAGTGGTTGGTTCGGAAGTGCATTCATCTGGATTAGATATGACTACTCGTGGTAGAGCAGTTTCTGTGATTTTTGGAGATGGGGCAGGAGCAGCTGTTTTAACGCGCAGTGAAGATGATACAAAAGGATTGTTATCTACTCATATTCACTCTCAAGGTGAACATGCAGAAGAGTTAGCCTTATTAGCTCCAGGTATGGGAGGTAGATGGGTTACTGAGATCCTACAAGATAACGATCCAGATGATATTAGTTATACGCCTTATATGAATGGACAGTTTGTCTTCAAAAACGCTGTTGTTCGCTTTAGTGAAGTTATCAATGAAGGGTTAGAAGCAAATAACTTAAAAGTTGAAGATATTGATATGTTGATTCCTCACCAAGCTAATTTGCGTATTTCTCAATTTATTCAAAATAAGTTTGGTTTACCTGATGAAAAAGTATTCAACAATATCATGAAATATGGGAATACAACGGCTGCATCTGTGCCAATTGCATTAACTGAAGCATGGGAGCAAGGTAAAATTAAAGAGGGAGATTTAGTTGTTCTGGCTGCTTTCGGAAGTGGGTTCACTTGGGGAAGTGTTGTGATACGTTGGTAAAATTATTATATTAGCTTAAGACGATTAAGTTAATATACCATGGAATTTGAAAAAATACACAACAAAGGCCAAGCTAAATTATTTAAGAATCCTTATTTAGAAATGTTGACAAAGGGTCATCCTGCTATTATTTGGGGGATGTATATTCCTTTGTTATCTTATATTATTTATCTCGGTTATCGAGATTATCAATTGACGGTCCAAAATCTCGTTCTTCTTTTCTTAGGAGGAATGGTATTTTGGACTTTTTTTGAATACTTAGCACACCGATTTATCTTTCATCTCATTAGTGAAAAGAAAAGCTTACAAAGGTTTGCTTACATCATGCATGGCAATCACCATCATTATCCGAGAGATAGGCAGCGGTTATTTATGCCACCAGTACCCAGTATACTATTGGCGGCTGTGATATTTTGTGTCTTTTATTTTGTCTTAAGAAAGTATGTGTTTGGTTTTTTTCCTGGTTTTATGTTAGGTTATCTACTTTATGCTTCAATGCACTATGCTATCCACGCTTTCGCACCGCCTTTTAAGTTTATGAAGCCACTTTGGCGAAATCACCATCTGCATCACTACAAAGATGAAGATTTGGGCTTTGGCGTTAGTAATACCTTTTGGGATCGAGTATTTGGTACTATGTTTGACTTGAAAAAAGAAAAAGAGGATAAAGAGAAGGTTAAGGAATTGATGTTTGAAAAAAAGAGAAAATAAAAAATGAGCTGTACAAAATCTGTACAGCTCATCTTATATAGTTAAATGTGAAGAAAAGTTCTATTTATTCAATTCTTTCCCAAATATTATCTGCAACAAGTTCTTCTTGATCTTGCCCTCCCCACCAGATTAGATTAGCTAAATAAGGGTTGTCAATAAATGGGTTGCGATTTCCTTGTGAGTATCTTTTGTTTTGTTCACCATGAACTTTGTTTCTTAGTTTTTCATTTGGTGAGACAGGAACTTCCGCATTCCACTTTAAAAATATACGCATCATTCCTGTTCCTCCATAATCAGGAGTAGCTACTTCATTTCCTGCTGCTATTTTTCTTGGATTACATTGTGCTCCATATCTAACATACATATACATCATCATACGGGCAACATCTCCTTTCCACTCATCACCTGGGTACCAAAAGCCGTTACTCATACCTGCATTACCACTTCCTTCTCCAAATATTGTATTACCTCTATCTTCATTCCATTGACCATTAATAGCTCTTAGATTATGGGCATCTACACCTGCAATTAAACCCTGTTCAGAGTATCCTTTGTCGCCTCTTGAGGTAACAAGTTTTGGATCTGCCTTAGATTTTGCAAATACATGTTCTCTTTCCCATTTTTTATCTCTATTAATATTTATTTCTTTAGGATTGTTGTTTTTTGCAAATTTATCTATCGTTCGCTTGTGTTTGTTTTCCTTTTCTTGGTTTTTAGGCCAACCATACATAGCAAGTAATGTTTGACCATTTGGGTCGTCAAGATTAATATCTGTTGCAATACAGGCATCCCATAAATCTGGAGTATACATGAGTTGTTTATGAGTTTTTACTAATAAAGCATGCAAGGCTTCTTTGAGCTTTTCACCACGTAGTGTAAAGTCAATGCCTTTATAATATTGTTGTTGAGCTTCATCAATAGGGCGATAATTTGCCTTATCTTTCATTACAACTGAAGGCTTTGGCTTTGTTCCTCCACCATTATTTTCAGTTCCAGTATCTTCAGTGATAGAATCATCACTTGATGAGCAGCTATAAGTAAGGCTCATAAATACCATTAGAGGTAGTATAAAAAACTTTTTCATCTGTCAAAAATTTAAAACTTTGTAGTTTAACTTTTCAAAGCTTTTGTATTAAAGGACAACAAAGGTACAAACAATTATTATGTCAATAACTGATAAATGTTTTTTATACTATTAATCTAAAAAAGAAAGGCCATATAGAATACTATATAGCCATGAATTATAGATTTTAAAAGATAAATTTGTTACTTCCAGTGATTATCTGCCTTAGGGCCTCCCCAGATGTGAGTTGCTAAATAAGGGTTATCTATGAAAGGATTGCGATTTCCTTGCCCAGCTTCATTGTTGACATTACTCAAGTAGTCATTTCTTCTTTTTTCGCTTTCAGATACTTTTACTTGTGCATTCCATTTGAGAAATAGATCAATCATATTATCAAAAGAAGTCGTTTTACCTTGTCCTATTTTAGTAGGTGCACATTGTTCGCCATATCTAACGTACATGTACATCATCATACGTGCAACACTGCCTTTCCATAGGTCGCCAGGATACCAGCTATCTTGTCCTATTGGCGTAGAATTGCCTTTTCCTTCCGCAAATTTTCGATTAGCTCGAGCAGAGTTCCAATCCGTATCTGCAGCTCGAATATTGTGTGCATCTGTTCCAGCTCCAGGCTGTTTTGTGTTAAATCCTCCTGCATGTTGTGTGAATACATGTTCTCTATTCCATGTATCTACACTTGGGCCTCCTGAAGCTTGCTTACTCATTTCTCTTGTATAAGCTTGTTTTTCAGGTGAGAGTCCAATTTCTTTGTGTCCATAAATTAGATATACTTGTTCTGGATTTGCATTGGGAACAAAGTCTGATTGTTTGACTGCAGTCCAAACTTGTTTATAGGTAATTGTCTTTTTATGCGTACTTGTTACTTTATTGCTTAGTTGCGTTTTTAATTCTTTTCCTGTTTTGGTAAAATCGATATCAGCATAGTATGGTTTAAGATCGGAAGGTATATTGTATTTATAGGGAGTTCCTCCACCGTTATTCTCCCCTCCAGGATTCGGTTGAATAGGTATTGGTTTACCAGGAGAGGGGGTAGTTACAATTGGGTCTTTACTACAGGAATAACTTAACCCCAAGGTACAGCATGCAATTAAGAAAATGGTTAATTTGTTTTTCATTTTATATAGTTTTTGATTTATATGAGTAAATCAAAAACTATACTAAAAAACAGTATTACATGATTAAATTTCGATCAGTATATCTTTTTTTAAACTAAACTATTCTTACTTCCATAAGTTGTCTGCTGTGTATTGTGGCATTCCCCAAATTTGATTTGCTAAATAGGGATTATCGATAAATGGGTTGCGATTTCCTTGAGCGTATTTATTGTTTAAGTTACCATGATATTTATTTCTATTTACTTCAATCGCAGAGACAGGGTCTTCTGCATTCCACTTGAGAAACAAATCAATCATTCCGTCTTTAGTTGTTTGCTTTGCATCTATTGGCAGTCCAATTTTATCTGCACTGGTGTAATTGTCGCTCTTATGGTATCTGAGATGCATATACATCATCATGCGAGCAACGTCTCCTTTCCATTCATCTCCAGGATACCAGTAGTTAGCTATTTTATGTGAATTGCCTTCTCCATTTACAAATAAGCTGTTATTTCTATGATTATTCCAATAACCATTAATGGCTGTGATATGATGTACATCTTGTCCTGCCAGTTGTCTGGTATGCGCTGCGTGTGGAATACTGCCTTTTGCGTCGGCTATTAAACCTTTTAATTTAAGTGTATTGCTTTTGGCTCTTGATTTCGCAAATACATGCTCCCTTTCCCAAACTTTTTTTCTTTCGCTATCTTCCTGCTCTCCTTTACTAAAGTATCTCTTATTGATACTTCTTTGGTGTTCCAATGCGTTGCTTTCACCTTTAGGCCAACCATAAAGCAACACGACGTTATCTTTGTTCTCAGGATCTTGATCTGTTGTTTGGAGAGCTTGTCTTATACCAGGGGTATAACTAATGGGGTTATGTGTTTTTTCAAGTAAATAGGCGAGTTGTGATAGTAGGGCAGGACCTGTTTTGGTAAAATCCACTTCTTTGTAATAGTCAGCTTGTTGTTTTGGGATTTTGTAAGTTGGAATATTTAAAGCAGTAGTATTTTGCGATTGATTATTGTCCTGTGACAGATGAGCTTGTTTATCTTTCTGAGTTTTTGCACACGAGATTGTCAAAAGGCAAATTGCCACAAGCGTTAGTAATTTATTATTCATTTTCTTTTATATAGTGGTTATTGAAAAGTACTGAAAAGTTATTAAATAAAAAAGAGGCTCTTAAAAATAGAGCCTCTTTAGTGTTTTATATTTTACTACCACAGATTTGCTGCTTTGTATTTGTTTTCCATTCCCCAAATTTGATTAGCTAAATAAGGGTTGTCGATAAACGGGTTGCGATTTCCTTGTGAATATTGATGATTCCCACCATGATATTCATTTCTTCTTTTTTCTAAAGGAGATACAGGATCTTCAGCATTCCACTTTAAGAATAAATCAATCATTTCATCTGCAGTCGTTCCGTTTTTAGTATCGATAGGTTTTCCTACTTTAGTAGCTTTGGTATATCCACCTCCATTTTCATTTTCATAGCGGATGTGCATATACATCATCATACGAGCTACATCTCCTTTCCATTCGTCACCTGGATACCAATAGTTTCCTTTAGGACCTGAATTTCCTGAACCATTTACAAACTCTTTATTACCTCTTGATCCATTCCATGATCCATTAATTGGTCTTAGGTTATGTGCATCGTGTCCTGCTATTCCTTCTATAGCCGTTGGTATTGTACCATTTCTTCCTTCTGCATGAAGAGCGACTTGTTCTTTAGACTTATCTACAGCAAGTGATTTAGCAAATACGTGTTCTCTCTCCCATACTTTATCTCTTCCACTACCTCCAGAACTTTGTTGACTTTTTGGCATTGTTCTTCTTTTTACAATGTCTTTTTCATTGTTTGTCCAACCATAAATAAGTATTACATTATCACTGTTTTCTGGATCTTGATCAGTATATTTTGAAGCTTCCCATATTCCAGGAGTATAACTCTGAGGTTTATGTGTTCTTGTTACAAGACTTGCCAATTGAGCCTTTAACTCCATTCCATTTTTTGTAAAATCTATACCAGCATAATACGCTGCATATTCTGCAGGAATAGTATATTCACCAGGGTTAGTAGGACCAGTCTCTCCACCGTTTCCAGGTACTTCCGCATCATCAAAAGTAATCGAGTCTAAGAATAAATCATAGTCAGCTTTGTTTCCTATTTTGATTGAGAATAGAGGGCCATTACCTGATTTATTGTAATCTGCGCCTTCAAGGTTTAGCGTTAATTTAACCCATTGATTAGCTGTTTCAACAGTCGTTTTCGTATAGTCGTTATTTCCGTTTTTTGGATTATAAGAACTCATGCGAGTAGTTTTTTCCAATACTGTGTTTTGAGAGATAACTACATCTTGCTTAGATTCAATCTGTGCATCTGTGCGCAGGTTATAAACATCATAAGTACCATCTGCTCTGTATAGGTTAAAAGAAAGTGATTTAGCTGCTTTTCCTTTAATGTATACTATAATCGTTTTAGCAGTAGTGGAAACACTTTGATTCTCGATAGTAAATACGTAATCATTTTTGTCGGGATATTGCCCTTTGATATGCATTGCATTTTTACCATCTCTTCCTTGTCCAGGTGCTGCTTTAGCGATAGAGTTTACTCCATAAGTATTAGTGGTTTTAACAAAAGTTTCCCAATCATTGAAGTTTGCTACAATGTCTGGTTGGTTAACATTAACTCCATCTACTCCTTGACCATCAGAGTCTGTTGTTTCTTCATTACCTCCTTGACCATTATCCTCATCTGGATCAGCTGGCTTTTCTGTCCAATCTTGATCAGTAGGATCAGTGACAATAGGATCTTTCGTACACGAGAGTGTTAATAACGATAGTCCTAAGACTAGTAAAAGTGACTTTTTTTTCATTGTAAAAGTGTTTTCAATTAATAAAAGTGTTTCAGTTTTGTGTTTGTTTGTTGTTCAAATTCTGTCAAAAATATTTGATTTTATAAAGTTAGGGTTATTTAGTGGTATAAAAAAAAGAGCCTCTTTAAAGAAGCTCTTTTATACTATATTTAACTAAGTTTTATTTCCAAAGATTCTCTGCCGGTTTTCCACCCCAGATTTGTGTAGCTAAGTAAGGGTTGTCGATAAAAGGATTACGGTTACCTTGTGAGTATTGATGGTTTCCACCGTGGTACTCATTTCTTTTTTTCTCCATATCAGATACTTTGTCCTCTGCATTCCAATCCAGCAACATATCTACCATTTTAGGATCTACTTTGTTTGTAGGGCCTATGGCAACACCAGTTGGTAAACATTGATTATCATAATTAAGATACATATACATCATCATACGTGCTACATCACCTTTCCATTCATCTCCAGGGTACCATCCTCCACTTACTGGCCCAGAGAGACCTGAACCTTTAGCAAATTTTTCATTATCTCTTTTTCCGTTCCATTCTACATCAGCTGGTCTTAAATGGTGAACATCTGAATTAGCTTTTTCATTTCCCTTTAAATTAGGTGTTCCTAATGCTCTGGCATAGGTATGTTCTCTATTCCATTGTCCTTTATTACCTCCGTGATTAGCTTTGTTTCTTGAAAAAGCTTGAACCCCATTTTTTACCCCAGGATGACCATATATTAAATAAACTTCATTAGTGTTTGGTACTAAATCTGTTATACTCATAGCTTCCCAAAGTTTGTTAGTATATCCTAATGTTTGGTGATGTGTTTTTTTAACTAAATCAGCTAAAGCACTATACAAAGCCATTCCTTTTGTATCTTTAAAATTAATACTTGAGTAATATGCTTTTTGATCAGCAGGAATTTTATAGTCTCCTGGATCGACAGGATCTGTACCTGGCTCACCATCTCCACCAGCATCACTTTCAGTTCCGTCTTCGTATCTAATCTCATCGATTACCAAGTCATAAGCAGCATCTTTACCAACTTTAATAGCAAAGGTTTTACCAGTTCCAGTAGTATTATATCCAGTCACACCAGTTTTAAGGTCTAAAACAACTTTAACCCATTTTCCTTTTGTATCTATAATTCCTGTATAGCTTGGTGTAGTACTATTTGGATCGGATGTCTGTGGTTTTGTATCTGCAGTAATATTTTTGCTATCAGACATATCACCTACATTATAAGCATAGTAGGATTTACCATCTGGTTTGAAAACCAACAAGGTTAACGATTTTGCTGAAGTACCTTTTACAAGTAAAGATAATTTCGTTGCATTTTTGACTACTTTTTTTACGTTTTCAACTGTAAATACATAGTCGTTTGCTGAAGGTGTACCCTTTAAACTTAATCCATTTTTATTGTCCCAACCTGTACCAATGGCTTGAGTAGCATATGGTTTTATTTTGGTTCCTTGATAATCTTGAAGTGTACCTAAGAATGTATCCCAAACTTCGAAATCTGCTCCAGGGAAAACTATTGTTTTTCCAGGTTTAACTTCAATAGGTGTGTTGGGATCGGGGTCAGTTGGATCTGGATTTGGTTTTTCCGGATTCGTAGTTTCGGGATTCTCTATATCAGTAGGATCCGTCACAATAGGGTCTTTGGTACAAGAAAATATAGCCAAAGCCATCCCTAATACTAAAAAGATTGAAATTTTCTTCATTACTAATAGATTTTAGTATACAATTAAATATTTTAAGTGAAGTGTATTTCTATGTTTAGAAATTCACATAAAGTTACTTAATTGTATGAAGAAATCAAAGTTAAAGAGCAAGCTTTTATTGAAGCTTGCTCTTGTTTATTTTATTTCCATCTGTTTTCAGCCACTGGGCCACCCCAGATTTGTGTTGCTAAGTATGGGTTATCGATAAAAGGGTTTCTATTTCCTTGTGAATTAGCATTTTTAGGATTTCCATGAAAATCATTTCTCTGTATCTCTAAGTCAGCTACAGGATCTTCTGCGTTCCATTTTAAAAACAATTCAACCATTCCTTTATCTGTTGAAACTGGTGAGCTTATTGCGATTAAATTAGCATCACACTGTTGATCATATACAAGGTACATGTACATCATCATGCGAGCAACATCTCCTCTCCACTCATCGCCTGGATACCATCCACCTCCAAGTTTTCTTGCTTTACCAGATCCTTCAATAAAGTGTAAGTTTCCGCGATCACTATTGTGTTTAATAATCGAAGGTCTTAAATGATGGGCGTCTACACCTGGTCCTTTGGATCTTCCCAAAACAGGGTTTCCTTGCGATTGTGCAAATACATGTTCTCTATTCCATCCAGAGTTTGAAGTATAAGTGTGATTACCACTTGTTGTACCTTTTTCTCCGTAAATCATATACAATTTTCCATCTGGAGATCGATCGGTAATTGCAATAGCATGCTTATTAGCTGTATATGATATATCATTTTTTTTCTGAATTAGTTTAGCTAAAGCAACTTTTAGCTCCATTCCAGTTTTCTTGAAATCAATATTAGCGTAATATGCTTTTTGATCAGCAGGTATGTTTTTAAAATCTCCTGATTGACCAGTTCCTGGATCAACTGGATCTGGATCTACCGGATCCACAGGAGTTGTAGGTTTAGCAT
>NZ_WMJX01000057.1 GCF_009711045.1 Myroides albus
AAGCTTTATGCCTAAACACAACTTTTGAGATTGATCCCTAATAGCTCACATTAAGATTGATTTACAATGGATTATTATGATATATTTAAAAATAAAAAAATCCGTAAGTAATTGATACTTACGGATTTAGGCACATTCTGATACCCTAAAAGTCGGGGTGGCAGGATTCGAACCTGCGACCTCCTGGTCCCAAACCAGGCGCGATGACCGGGCTACGCTACACCCCGAAAACTTAGCGGAGAGACAGGGACTCGAACCCTGGCATCGGTTACCCGATGANAGATAATTACTTCTCTAATGCGGATGCAAACATACTGCGACTTTTTGATTTCTGCAAATAGATTATTGGAAAAATATCAACCTTTTTTGCGTATAATCTTTATCGTGTTCGTTATTAGTAAGATATGTTTTTGTTAAAAATAAGATTTTTACTCTACTTGTTTTAATTAGGATCTTGGTAGTCGTAAATATTGGATTAAACCTTGTGAAAATAAGATGAGGTTAGTTCTAAAAGGAAAGGGTACGCTAACTGCATTAGCCCAAATTGACTGTTTTGTGAAATGTCTATATTCTTAGAAATATGCTATCAGTGGATTATCTTTATTTACATTCGAGAAGGAGAAAAGCCTTTATGTTTTATTTTGCTTTTATAATTGACTCCTTATATTTTGGATTCATTACTTTTGTATTTCTATTACGTAATTTTTTATGGATAAAGTAAAAGAACACTGGGAAGGTGTTTACAATACAAAAACTGCGGACCAAGTGAGTTGGACGCAAGTTAAGCCTGTTCATTCACTCAAGTTGATAACTGATTTTAATCTACCCAAAGATGTTAAGATAATCGACATTGGTGGGGGGGATAGTAACCTTGTTGATCATTTGATAGAAGCAGGTTATACAGATATTACTGTTTTAGATATTTCTAAGTCAGCCCTTGAACGTGCAAAGAAAAGGTTAGGGGACAAAGCTCATCAAGTAACTTGGATAGAAAGTAATATTACGGACTTTCATCCAAGTGAGAAGTATGCTATTTGGCATGACAGAGCCGTTTTTCATTTCTTAACTGCACAAGAGGCAAAACAGTATAGCGAATTGGTAAGTAGTGCAGTAGAAGGAGGAATTATTATGGCAACATTTTCAAAACAAGGTCCTTTAAAATGCAGTGGGTTAGAAATTATACAGTATAATGCAGAAGATATTAGCAACCTATTTGAAGGACATTTTAGTCTGCAGGACTACTTCTATAGTGATCACATGACTCCATTTGAGACTACACAGAACTTCGTTTATTGTCGTTTTTTAAAAAATAAATAATATAATATATGGGATTTAGTAAAGATATTGCTTTCGATACCGATCGTTTGCATTTTGAGATAGTAAGTGAAAAGTATAAACAAGATATTTTTGATGCTTTGACACCTGTGGTAGCAAAGTTTCTTCCTTTTGTACCGACGGGGAAACTCGAAGATACACAGGGCTTTATCGATTATAGCTTAGGTCAATTAGAAAAAGGACTTGATATCACATTGGTAGCAAGCAATAAAGCGACAGGTGAGTTTATCG
Organism: Myroides albus; assembly: GCF_009711045.1. GTDB lineage: Bacteria > Bacteroidota > Bacteroidia > Flavobacteriales > Flavobacteriaceae > Flavobacterium > Flavobacterium album_A. Next base: position 1,567 of record NZ_WMJX01000057.1, read on the forward strand.
GTTGTTGTGGTTTACACGATATTAACGATGAGTCAATTTCACTTGGAATATGGTTGAAAGAAGCTGCTTTCGGCAAGGGATATGGTACTGAATTGATTAAGGGGTTGGAAGATTACACTAAGTATAATTTAGATGTAGATTACTTAATCTACAATGTTGAAAAAGACAATAGTGGAAGTATAAAAATAGCTGAGAAGTTAGGATATGTGTATCACAATTCATTTGTTAGAAACATCAGTGAGGAGAAAGTATTGAATATGTTACAGTATCGAAAACCCAATGCGAAAAAATAGATTGATTTACTTTTAAATCAAGGATGTGTTATTTAAAAAGAATAGAGAGTTGAATAGAAGTAAGATTGATTTTAATCAAATTCCCTGGGATAGGTTAGTTCATTGGGAAGGTAGAGCCCATAATATTCCCGCATTAATACAAGTAATCGAAAGGGGAAGTACTCACGAACAACGCATGGCGCTTGTTACTTTAGCTAATCAAATTGAACAAAAAGGTGGTTTAGTTATTTCTACTCCTATCGTTGTGGCATATTTACTTGAGCGTTTGACCGTGGATAGCAATAATCAAGATTTGATTTTGCGTGTATTGTTGAAAGTAGCAAAAGCCATTGGATTGCAGTGGGAAGTTTTTATCAATACGACTGAGTTTGATGGGTTGAGTTTTGGAGAAGATATATGGAGTCAACATTCAAAATATTTGTGGCCTCCATATCTTAGTCAGGTAGAAGATGATGCGCTGTGGGCTTCTTTAGATCCTGTATTGTTTTACGATCACGCTTGGTTTTATACAAGGGAATTATTGATTGCAAACAAGGAGTCAATCTTTGGGGTAAGGGCTAAGGATGGAATTGAACAATGTTTAATTTACGATTTAGAAACCATTATAAACATGGTTAAAGATCAACAGAGAAATATTGTGTCTATTGAAGACTTTAGTTACGAAATAGACCATTTGAAGTTTGTGCCAATATCTAATGACTTTCTCTATGATATCTATGATAATTTAACTGAAGAAGTGTCTAAGTACTTAAGTTTTGACCCTGTAAAGAACATTGAGTTTACAAAAGAATATATAAGAAGTTCTCGAGTAGAATTTGAACGAGGAGCTGCAATGGTGCTAGTTGTTTTAGATACAAAGAATAATGAATTTGTTGGTAGTTGTGGTATTCACGATATAAACGATGAAACTGTTGAGCTGGGGTTATGGCTAAAAGAATCTAAACAAGGAAAGGGACTTGGGACAATTATTGTCCAAGCGATGTTGAATATTGTTAAAGAAAATATCAAAACGAGGACTATTATTTATTCTGTAGAAGAAGCAAATGAATATAGTTCGCGTTTGCCAATTAAATTTGGCTTTCAATATGTCTATGATTTTATAGTAGAACCATCAGTTTTAAAGAATAGATTGAGACGAATGCAGCAGTTTCGCTTGCAATTATAATTAAAATTGACATACTGAAAAAAGCAATTTGCCACTGTGCATTCTGTTATTGTCTATGCAAAAGGACGCTTTGAAAGAAAGGTTTTGTTTAACCACTTTTAAAGCGTCTTTTTTGTTTTATTAGCTATAATATTTTTGGTTTTTAATACTTAATATATTTGTGAGACTGATGTTGACTTATAGTGTATTTAAATAATTTTCACCTTGCAAGTAAGTATTTTAATCAGTCTGAAAACGGAATATCCATGTGGTAAAATAGAAGTTTGTACGGGGAAACTTTAAAAAGTTATCGAATTAAATTAAAAAAGCTTATCCAGATCATTTGTTTTTTATCGGAAATAGGTGACTTTGTTAAGTTCTTCATTGTGTTTTTTAGAGTTTTAAGATGCTCTCTATCAAAAGGCTTACTTTTTTGTTGTGAAAACTTGTCAACGCTATGTCGTGTATTTTTCAATACTTTAATGAATTGTTTTTTGTATATGTAAATTTGGATAATTTTTTGTATATGTAAATTTGGATAATTTTTTGTAAACAATTGTTATGGTTTCAAGAGGTTGTTTTGCGAATTATGAATATACTTTACTTTAATGATTAGTAATAGTTTAAGGAATGTTGTTTTTTATGAAAATAAAACTCATATTTTGAATATTTTTATTGTCAGTTTTTAAAAAGGTACTATTTTTACAAAATAAATACTTACTTGCTTTTGGACGAGTGACGGGTAGTGTTTTTTTTAGTATAAATAGATTAACAATTTCTCATTGTGTAATTATTGTTTAGGTAGTTATTACATGGTGCGCTTTGTTGGTTTTAAATTTAAAACACAAATGAATAGTCATAAGATTCAAAAGAATTATTACCACTTACTTTGGTTTTTATTTAAGAGGTTTGATTTGCTTAGGAGGATTGATGTTGCGAATGCTCAAGAGACGGTCAATTTTATAATTATAGTTAACTTCTTGAATGTTTATTGGCAAATCCTTAAAGAAAAAAAAGTAAGCAGCAAGAGTAAACCTTTGTGTTTACCCTTATTCTTTTTGTTAGATCACGAGAATAAAGCTCATGCTATGTCTAATGAGTTAGCGGAGTTATTGCCCATTAGTAAAGGGTTTGATTTTAGCGATATCCTTAATAAAGATAAAGAGTATTTTGAGAAAATGCCTAGTCATTATCGCTATATTGAGTTTGATTTAGTCGATAAGTTTAGCAATAGTTACAAGGCACTAGTCTTACGTGTTTCTATGAATACTGATTTTGATATTTTACAAGGATTTGCTTTGCCTTTTAATGAAATACAAAGTGCTTTTCCAATTGATTCCCATTTACACAACGCATCAAATGGATTTGAAAATAGTATAATTCAAGCACATGACATTGTTCTACGCATAGATAGTGCAATGGATTTTGATGTAAATCAGAAGTACCCTACACCAGTAGAGATAGCAAATAAAGTTGGTTTAACTTTGAACCAGTTGCAGATAGGATATAGGAAAATATACAATACAAATTTTTTGAGTTTTTACAATGAGAATAAGAATATATATGCTTTTTACTTTATCGTATCCTCTACTTTGAGTTTAAAAGAAATCGCGTTCAAGTGCAATTACAACGATTATAACACATTTTACAAATCATTTAAAAAACAATTTGATTTATCTCCAAGTGAAGTTAGGGAACTTCAAGTAAAATAAGTGCGTTAATTCAATGTATTAAGTGTTTTATTCAATGTGTCATTTCGATAAAAGTTACGTACTTTACTCCCCTGCTAAATTAGTACATAATGCGTTATTTTGATAATTGTAAATTACTTTTTAGTATAGAAAATAGATAAGATAAAGTGAGTAATAAAAAAATTTCATAAACAACAAAACAGCTTTTCATTTATAATTTATTATTCATTTATTTTTCTTACTACAGAGGTTGATTTCGATTGACTTTTTAAGTTATTATACTCGTCCTATTTAATAATGACATAAAATAGTAGTAAGAAATATGATTTTAATTAAAAAGAACGATTTAGTTTTAGCCAATTTGAAAAACTTTATCCCCACAAAACATCTTTTTGATTAATGTCAATAAAGAGGTCAAAGTAATTCTTTGGCCTTTTTTGCTTTAATTTATCGCAACTTTTTTTCTGATTCCCTATTTGTTTATCTGTAATATTGTCCTTTAAAATGTTGATATGGATTTATTTACACAGTTTGTGGATGAGGAAAGGGACAATCTGTTGCCTTTTGATGGAGAAGTACTTTTACATGGCTTTGCTTTAACTGTCGAAGAAAGTCTTTATTATTATTCCAGGTTATTGGATGAAATCGCTTGGAAACACGATGAAGCAGTAGTGAACGGGAAGAGAATAAGTACAAAGAGGAAAATAGCTTGGTATGGAGATGAAAGATTTGCTTATACGTACTCTAATGTTACTAAATATGCTTTGCCTTGGACGGAGAGTTTATTGGTGTTGAAAACAATTGTAGAGGCAAAAACGGGAGAGACTTATAACTCTTGTTTGTTAAATTATTATGCCACAGGAGAGGAAGGGATGGCTTGGCATAGTGATGGAGAGATAGATCTGAAAAAGAATGGATCGATTGCCTCTTTGAGTTTTGGAGCTACAAGAATATTTAGCTTCAAACACAAAGAGTTGAATCAAAAGAGAGATGTCGTTTTAGAAACAGGGAGTTTGATTGAAATGAAAGGAGTAACACAAGATTATTGGTTACACCGTTTACCTCCATGTAAGAAAGTAAGAAAAGGCCGAATTAATCTGACTTTTAGAACAATAGAAAAAGAGTCGCAGAACTTTAGTGAATAGATTATGAAGTTAACAAATTGACTTATAGATATTTGAATATTTTTTAAAATACTTGATTAGAAATGCATAGTAAATGATAGTTTTTCATTTATTTTTCTTAAATTTAGTTCAATCTCTTTAAGGTTATTCTTGTTATTTAAGGAGACTTGTTTTTTTAATTAAAACTACGGTTATGGTCGAAAAGTATTTATATCAGTATGTTGGCCTTCATTTGAAAGGTAGAAAGAAGAATATAATCTACGGTATAATAGTAGACTATAATGAGGAATGGGTATTGATTAAACGCAATGTAATTGAGTATATGATCGACGGTTATGAACTAATAAATCGAAGTAAGATCGCTCAAGTCTTTAAAGATGATCATCTCAAGTTTAAAGAAGATATTTTCAAGGCTAAGTACATTGATTTCACTTATACGCCTTTTGATTTAAGTGAAGACTTCTTTACTATATTGAAGCAAATCAATCAGAAGTATGGTGCATTTTCTTTAAGATTAAAGCATAGTAACGATTGGCGTATTGGTAGATTTCTGGAAAAAGATGGTGAGTGTGTTTTCGCTATTGAAGAACTATCAGAAACTGGAGAATGGTTAGATACGATTGATGAGTTAAGTGTTGATGAAGTTTACGGTATAGGCTTTGACTGTGATTATGTACAATCTTTATTGTTGTTTGCGAATAAAAAAATGGGAATAAGGTAGTTATCACTTTCTAAAACTCTAAATTCTTTCAATTGAAAGACTATGTTTAGCATAAACAAGTGAATATTTATATGATTTATATCATATTTTACCTCTTTTTAAATTGTATTTTCTTATCATATAAATATCATTGATTATTATGTATTAATAAAACGTGTTTATTTATTCATTATTAGTACTTAAGGGTATAGATGTATCAATTATTGTGAATTGTTATACGCCTTATTGGTAGTAAATGTGTAATGTTATAAATTGCGCTGTTTTATTTTATTAGCTTTTTAACATAAAATATATTTGTATTAATAGCCAATTACAAATATTTCGGTACAGTTGTTGTTAATTAGTATAATGAGGTAAGACAATATTTTCAATTATTATAATAAAGCCAAGTAAAAGGTAGTTGAAAATAAGAAGAACAGTATAAAACAACAAAACAAAACATTATGGAGAAAGTAGCCTTTAATAACAAAGGGTTTGAAGCCAAAAAAGCTCAATTATTTGGTTTGCAAACAGAAGAATTACAAAATGAATTATTTAACCTTGTATATAATACAAAGGAATGGGTTAAATCTAATTTCATTTTGAGTAATGAGCAGGTTGTCAAATTAGATGAGCAACCAAGAGAATTTTTGAGAGCTTTAAATTTTGCTCCTACAGAGTTCTGTTATAATTAAGATTTAAATTATTATTACCATATAAGCCTTGAGAAGTATTTCTCAAGGCTTTTTATTTTCTCATACTTTACGGCAATGTGAAATTTTTGTTGAAGGGAGTTCAAACAGAAGGTTAAAAGAAAGTTATCTTGTATTTATATAGAATGATTTTAATTAATTTTGCCAGAGTTATTACAGAATTTATGGATTACACTTTTACAAAAGATAAAGAGATTGTTTTTTCTCGCGATAGCAAGCATTTAATAGTATCTTCTCCTAAGAAAATGGATTACTATATTGTGGTGCTTGGAATAAAAGGGAGTATGAAACTAAGAGTTGGGTACCATAGTTTTGTAATAGATGCAGGAACGATTTCTATTATTTCACCTGACGTAATATACAGTACTAAGTCTGTTTCTGAAGATTTTGAGGTTATGCAGATCTTCTTTCACAAATCGTTTTTGTATAAGTTATTTCTAAAGGAGAACATTATTGATGAACTCCTATATTTAAATGCTGATTATCCGCCATTGTATAGATTAGAAGATCGCTATAATGAAGTGCATTCCTTATTTAGCAGTATTGAAATAGAGTTGCAAGAGAAATATGCCTACCACCTTGATATGATACGCTTAAAGGTTATTGCTTTATTATATGAGTATAACAGAGCTTGTGAGTACTGCCTTCTTGGTTTTCGAAAGAATATGAACAGACAGTATCAATTGACTTATCAGTTTAAACAATTGGTTGATGAAAAGTATAAAGATCTGAAAAGCGTACAGGAGTATGCATCATTATTGGGGATTACAGCTAAGCATTTAACGGAAGTTATCAAGGAAGAAATAGGAGATACAGCATTACACCTTATTCACGAACGCATTATACTCGAAGCGCAGTACTTACTCAAACACAGTGGCTTTTCTATCAAGGAATGTGCATACGAATTAGGGTATAATGATGTATCCTATTTTAGTAGATTCTTTAAGACTTATGTGGGGGTCACCCCAAGTCAGTTTAAGTGTAAAAGTATTTAGTTAATTGTCCTGGTCGAACGTATCACTTATTTTTTCAAAGTCCCCAAAAGGAAAGTGAAGGTTTCTCAGTTTTTTTAAGTTCTTCTTCTTTAATATACATAGATATACGAAATCATCAGCTTTATTTAGCGAACCTATAGTGTAGTCCTTATGCAGTGTTTTCTTCAGCTTTTGAAGGGTGTATTGATTTAATTCTAAGGGTAGGAAATCTTTTTTTCGATAAACGTTTTTAATTTTCTTGTGTAGGGTATTGATGTCTTTAGAAAACTCCATATCTAATTCAAAAGCTCTTTGAACAATGAAATCTATTAATGCTGTTTCTTGGTGTTTCTCATTTAGGTTCAGTTTAAAGAAAAAGTCATTACCTAAAAGATAATGGAGTAGTTTGTCATCTTCAACTTTATCTCGCATTTCGTTGAGAATAGCATTGTGTTCTTCTGGAGATAAAAGAGATTGCAATAAGATTATTTTTTCAGTTTTCATAGTTGTTGTTTTTTGTGGTTATATACTTTAAACGTAGATTTTTTATAAAAAATTGCTTTAATAATGTTAAGAAATTATTATTTATTGCCGCTATACAAACCATGATTTTGCATCGCATTTCATAGGCTGCTATGTGAATTTGTCAATCATTTTTTTGTATTTGTTGTAAAATAATCTTTAAAAGGAACTGTTAATTTACAATTATATATTGATTTTCAGGTTTGTTTTGTCAGAAATTCAATATGTGATTCATTGATGAAATTTGATATTCGTATTTGAATATTTAAAGTTTGTAGGTATTACTTAATGTATATTTGAGTAGTGGTTATAATGATGACCTCGTCGTCGTCATAGATAGATTTTTATAAAACCGGTCACATAGTGATCGGTTTTTTTATGTAATATTGTAAGTACTTTTTTAGATAGATTATTGATAAGATAATTTAGTAGAGTAAATGTGTTATTTGTGTTTTTTCGAATTTTAATATGAAGATAATTATAGGAGGTAATAAGATTATATGCTTTGTTCTTCTGATACTGAGTTTTTCTTGTCAACAGAAAACAGAAAAGGGAAGCGAACAACGGCAAGCAGTTGAAAATAATCAATTAATTAATCAAGGGGAAGCAAATGTCTTAAATGTCAATTATGTCAATATGGATAGAGATACCTTGTTTATCTCTTATGACAACATAAATAATTGGGCACTTATTAAGCTTAATAAGAAGGAAGTTATCTTGCCTAAATTAGTTATTAATGGAGATACAATCTATAAAGATGATAATTTCTCTTTAGGTTTTTGTAGTAAGAAAATTTGTTTAAAAGATAAAAAGAAAATTATTTTCGAAGGAACTATTGTTAAATAATAAAAAACTTGCTAATTTAGATAAGTCAAGTGTTTTGTATAATTAATGTTAAGGCAGTTTTCTAAATGGTGAAGAAAACTGCTTTTTCTTTTTAATCTATTGATATAAAAAAATAGTCGAATAAAGGCAACTAATTTTGTTTTGTCGCGTTATGCTTTAATAAGGGATAATATTATAGTAAATTTGATTTAGTAAAAAAAGAAGAATAAACATGATTGGAAGATATATTGTCAAGTATGGGATGCTGGTAGTAATGTGTTTCGCTTTTAATGTGGATGTACTTGCAAAGAAAAAACCAAGCCTTAAACGCGCTGACAAATATTATAAGAATACTGAATATACAAAAGCTGCTGAGGAATATAAACGCTTAGATAGAGGCAGCCGAAATACAGATGCGTATGTTTACTTGCAACTGGCTAACTGTTATGATAAGTTAGATCGCGTTATCGAGGCATCTACTTATTATGGTAAAGCCATTGCCAAGGACAAAGATATAGATCCAGAGGTGTTGTACCGCTACGCAAAGATTCTACAGAAAAGTGGTCGTTATGAGGTAGCTCGAGATATGATGGATGACTTTTCAGAGCTAAAACCTACCGACAGTAGAGCAAAAGACTTTTTACAAGATCCTGATGCTTATTATAATCTATCAAAGTTGAAAGAGCGATTTTCTTACCAAGAATCAGGAATGAATGATCGATACTATGACGATTTTGGTGCGTTAATGACTTCAAATGATACAATATACTTTGTGTCGAATCGCACGAAACAAGAAAAGAAAATAGCCCGAAAGCTATTTGAAGTTCGCGACAAGTATAAGAGATTGCCTAACTACGATATCTACCAAGCGGAGTTTAAATCACCTTCCGACCCCATTTTTAAAGCAACGAGATTAAAGGGAACTATCAATAAGCGTTTTAACGATGGGAGAGCTACACTCGCTCCAGACGGAGAGCGCATTTTCTTTGCTTCCGAATCGTATAGACATCGTCGCTTTAGAAAGAATCCAATCGTAAAAAGCAGAGACCGAATAATGAATCTCTTTGTAGCACAACGAAAAGGAACAAAGTGGAGAAAAGTAAAGAAGCTACCTTTTACCAAGCCTCATTACACTTACCAGAGTCCAGCTATGAGCGCAGATGGTAAATATTTGTATTTTGCATCTAATATGGAGGGGAGTCATGGTGAGCTTGATATTTGGCGTGTTGAATTGTTAGAAGATGAAGATTACGGCGAACCTGAGAACTTAGGAAGTGTTATTAATTCTGGGACAATCAACGACGATCCTTTTGTAAGCGAAGAAAATATATTGTATTTCTCATCAGATCGATGGGGTGGATTTGGAGGAATGGATATTTATATGGTTGACTTAGATAGTAAAAATGCTAAACCTATTAATGTAGGTCCACCTATTAATACCGCATTGGATGACTATTCTTTTTCATTTTATCCCAGTAAGAATATAGGGTTCTTTTCTTCCAATAGAATTGGTCGTAATGACATTTATAAAGTACTTCCAGTATGTAAACGCGATGTTGAAATTACAGTAAAAAACAAGAAATTTGACAAAGTTATTCCAAATGCTTTAGTGCAGTTTACAAATAGTAAGCGAATGACTGAGGCTGAAGCTGTGACAAGAGAAGATGGTAAAGTAGAGGGATATATTACTTGTGGCGAAACGTATAAAGTAGAGATTAATCACGCCGATTATATCAACGAAGAATTAGAGGTTTCAATTGGCAAGGATCAAGAAAGGGAGTCAATAGTTGTTTACTTAAGACCTTTAGAGGAATTAATGATTGAAGAAGACCGCATTACGCTTGCGCCAATTCACTTTGCTTTTGATCAGAAGGAAATCACGTTAGAAAGTAAGCACGAATTAGATAAATTAGTAAAAGTAATGAAACGCTATCCTACTATGCGTGTAAAAGTGGCATCACATACAGATAGTAAAGGTAAAGCAGAATACAATTTGAAATTGTCTGAGAATAGGGCTCAAGCAACTGTTGAATACTTAGTTAGTCAAGGAGTAGCTGAGGATAGATTAGAGTATGAAGGTTACGGATCTAAGGATCTAAAGATAAAATGTAATCCATGTGATGAGGCACAAGATGCTCAGAATAGGCGTTCAGAGTTCTTGATTTTGAATAAATAGCAATTTATATATATCAAAGAGAGGGTGTCCCAAAAGGTCACCCTCTTTTGTATTATAT
>NZ_WMJX01000058.1 GCF_009711045.1 Myroides albus
AAGTTAGCTTATGAAATATGTGGTTGCTCGCGTGGATACTATAAAAGTACCTTTTTTACCTTTTGATTCTTTTATTGTCCCTCCTCCAGTTATACTAGAATTTGCCATATCTTTCTTTTTATTACTAAACATTTGACTTGACTTTTGATTAGGAGTTAATCGTCCTGAATTCATTTTAGATTCAATAACATAATATTTACCATTTCTAGTTGCTAAAATATCAGCTCGTATATCGGAACCATTAACAGTCATAGGTACCTGTCTATCAACAATAGTAAAACCATTTCTTTCTAAATCATATTCTGCAAGTGATTCTCCTCTTCTCCCATTAAAATTTGAACATTCTAGTCCAAACGGATCAATCCATAAACTAATATCATGTACATACCCATACAATGTAGGACTACCACCAGCTAACTCTATCGGGTCTTGACTGATATAATTCCCTTCTTCTGGGCTGTAATACCTAAAGCGGTTATAGGCTAGTCCAGTTTAACTCCCTCTTTATTATTTTAAATTAAAGAGTCATTGAATGCTGAAGCATTTCACTATCCAGTGTCTGACCTTGATAAAGGTAATTACAAAATCCCTCTTCTCCGCACAGAAAACCAATAGTTTACTCTCTCTTTTTTGTTTAAAGACAATTAAAGTTTTACTTTTTTATTGGATAAAACAAAAAGAGAGATAGGCGTAGCCGTTTGGTTTTCTGTGTGTTAATTTATCCTTCTTAGATTCTCTAAATCCCTCTTCTCCAATACTCATTCTTGCTTTTCCGAATGAATCAAGTGCCACCAACGCCGCCTGGCTCATTCGCTAAAAATGTCTACTAGACATTTTTTTAACGCTCTGCCCTCAGATTTTCTCACCAATATCACTATACCCTAGTATAAGAGTACCAAGGTGATCTGTCACGATACTGTACTTCTTTTTTCCCTTGATCTTAGCCATTGGAGCGAAGTTACCTTCTTCAAATACCCAAGTGATAATTTCGTCCGCAATAGCCTTATACAAAAAAACCTAAGAAAGATTAACTCTCTTAGGTTTTTTGTATAATTATTAATACTTCAAAGCTGTCATTTGTTTTTAAATATACATCTAAAAACTCTTTGATAGGATATATTTCTGATTCATAACATAACTCTTCTATTTTTTTTACATCCAATGTAAAAATCATGCAACTCGAAAAAACGAATCCTTTTAAATTAAAACAATGTACAAATATTATCTAATATTAATTCTCTTTTTTAAATTTATTCGAATTAATATAAACATTCGGTAGAGCTTCTAAAACAAGTTCTAATTCCTTCTTTTTCAACGTTATATTTACTTGTTTTAGATTTTTTAATTTTTTTAAAACTTCTATACTGCTCATAATATTTAGGTTAGGGCAAAACGAAACATCCAGAAATATCAAATTATGCTCTTCTGTTAAAAAATCTAGATTTACCAATGTTTTGCTATTATCCAAATTCAAAAACAATAAATTTTTCAATACTTTAATATCATCAAAGTTATTAAATTTTGGTGTTCTATATATAGTTAAGTCTTTTAGGTCTATTAGTTTAGACAACCCTTCTATCTCAGTCATTTTTGGCATAGTATCTATAAAAAGCATCTCTAAATTCGGCTTAGTAATTACTTTTTCACATTTTCTACAAGCTACAAGACTTATTTTTTTTACGTCTCCTTCAAGCTTAGTACAATCTATAATTTCTGATTTATCTCCAAATAAATTAACAAAAAACTCACTAACAACTGTCTCCAAACTTGCAGCTAAATAAGGGTATAGATTATTGCGTTGTTCTCTATACTTATAATTTAAAATAACTCTAATATTCATAATTTCATTATACCCTATTTCTCTACTAAAAGCAGGAAGTATACTATCAAGTGAATAAATAATAGGTAAGTCTAGAAATTCTTTCACCTTTTCTTGGTCAAAGAAATCATAGTTAGTGTGATTCTTAATAAAGTCATTATAAATTGTTACCATTAATCAAAATATTTATCATTAAAATTTATTTTCCCATTTGGAGCATACTTTTTCCACTTTTGGGGACTTACTGCTCTAGTTCTTGTAGATTTATTAGCCAATGGAACACCGTCTGCATCAAATCCAATTTTTTGCTGTTCAAAGAATCTTCTTGCTCCTTTATCAGATCTATTACCAGTATTTACTGGTGTAAACTCAACTGTATTTCCTGCAGGAAGCATTCCTGTTCCAACATGATCATTCATTCTAGATTGAAAATCATTTGTAGAACCTCCATATGTATTACCATTCTTATCATTAAATGAATATACTCCTCCTCCTTCAGGTGCATTTGCCCCCGTATTAACTTCTTGATTTGTAGGTGTACCAGTTGTTGGCTCTTGACAATTAAGTCCAAACACATCTAACCAATTATTCGGATCCACTACATACCCATACAGCGTAGGGTTACCACCTGCAAGACCTATCGGGTCTTGTGAGATATAATTCCCATCCTCAGGGTCGTAGTAACGGAATCGGTTATATGCCAGTCCAGTTTAACTCCCTCTTTATTATTTTAAATTAAGGAGTCGTTGAATGCTGAAGCATTTCACTATCCAGTGTCTGACCTTGATAAAGGTAGTTACAAAATCTCTAAACTTCGCATAGAAAACCAATAGTTTACTCTCTCTTTTTTGTTTTACTCTTGGAGGTGTTCCATTGAGATTTAACTTCTGAAACTGTATTTCTATTCTCCCTTTATCTATGAAATTATATATTAATCCCAGATTACGCGATAGACATATAAACGAAAAGTAATTATACAAAATAGCTCTGAATTAGTGAGTGAAGCATACTATAGTATGGTTTTATAACTAATGAAAGAGATATGAAATAGAATTGCTTTATAGTATTTGGCTAATGCGTAATCCAGGATAATTATAGTTAAGTAAACCTTAAACACACGACTTCTATCTCCCCTAAATCTATGATCTAATATTACCTATATCTCCTACTTTTGCTTAAAAAACACAAAACACCTCATTACCACCAACTTAACACACATTCAACTTATTTCGACATTTTACAAAACAGCTTCTGAGGCCACTAAATATGGACGTTGTTCAAAGATTGTAGGAGGTTTGTTCGGAGATTGTTCGGATATAGTGCGGAAAACAGGGCTTTTACCCAACAATATCCGAACAATCTTCCAATAAGACGTTTACAAGGGAACCTTCGACACTAAACTAAAGGGATCTTATTTATCTCTCATAGAGAATAGAGCAAATGCAAAATTAGAAGTAATCAATTAACAAAATCAAAGAGTTACAATAAGCATGAAATGATACCATTCCAAACTAACTTGTTGTTTATGTAGTTAACTCAATATTCACTCTAAGTTAAAAGCAATAGCTAACAAGAAGTCAAGTGCAACAATATGTAGTTGACAAATCTTCTGGTTAAGTGGCATTTCATAATTTGCAAATTAGGACATATTTACAAGATAAATATTAGCGATATTGTACTCCTAAACAAAAAAGCATGGATACTGAACCCATGCTTATCGTTTTTATATTACTATTCTATAACGCAATCTCACTATTCGCTATTTCGTTCAACAAAACAACCATTGCTGGAGTTGTACTCTTCTCGACATTAGCTATAAAGTGTTCTTTTTCACCAATGAGAATCATATCTTCTTTGCTCCCCATTCTGGCTGGGTTATCCTTTATTTCTTCCCATGTACTCGAAACGCATTCTTCCATTAAGTCGCGACTTGTAATACCTGTAGGAGTAATCACCAATCCATAAGGTGAGGCCAAAAGCGGCTTCATGACTACACCGTACAAAACATCTGCAACATGGTACTTATCCATAAACTTTACAAAGTTTTTCTTATTATCTTCAAATGGCTTTAATTCGCTTTTAATTCCCAACTCCATTATCCTACCCTTGATTGTTGTTGCTTTTTTAACTTCGTCAGGCAAAATATTAAGGCTCTGAATTTCAGGCAAAATGATTTGGATAACTTCACGCAAAGCTACTTGCATGGCTTTCAGCTGTTCTTTTGGTATATCAAGTTTAAACTTTACAGTAAAGTCATTCCATACTTTGTTAAAGAGTTCCTTCGCATCTTGGTTTTGAGTAAACTGATATCCCAAAGCCCCTGTATTTCTTCCTACAAATGAAACATCACCTTGTACCAACACTCTTAAATTTGTTACTATAAAACCAATACTATGGCGCTTACCTACAACTGGTATTTTCAAGTGCATTCCAACATAGCTATATACATACTCATCTGGGAGAGCCCCAACAGGTTGTAAAATCTGCTCAATAGCTAATTTGATAATGTGAGAGTTGTCCTCCCATTTTGGATGTTCTATATTAGAAACCATCAAAATCTCTTGTATTGTAACCGAAGAAGAATCCAGGTATTCTTTTAATTTTCGCTCAATATTTTGCATAGTATGTTAATTTTAACACACTAAAGATAAATATTTTAATATCATAAATCACAATTATGAAGTAGCTTAATACTTCCAAGCTAAGATACGACTTACTTTATTTCCTTGTTCCATATTGATAATACGCACCTCTTTTACTTCTGAGCGTTTAAGCAATGACTCAAGTGGCTTTAAATTATCCTTATTTGATACAAGAGTAGTAAACCATACAGCTTGCCTTTTAAAGTGTTTACTTTCGTAGATATAATTCGTTATAAAAGCTTTCTCTCCTCCTTCACACCAAAGTTCGTTATTCTGTCCACTAAAATTTTGAATAGGTTTTCCAACCACTTCTTTTCCTAAATTCTTTAGTTTTTGGGTGGTCTTTGCCATTACTTCTGCTCTTGATTTAAAGAAAGGAGGATTGCAAATAACAACATCAAAGTACTCCTTCTCTCCTATAATGTTTTTAAGAATATTTCGCTTTGATGTTTGTTGTCTAATACTAACATGGCTTTTTAAGTGGGGATTATGCTCTACTATATGACTCGCAGTTTTGATAGAAACAACGTCTAACTCAGAACCTACAAACTCCCATCCATATTCGGCTACGCCTATAATAGGGTAAATAACATTAGCTCCTATTCCCAAATCTAATATTTTGACACTCTTACCAGTAGGAATCTTTCCTTGATTTCCTTCCGCTAACAAATCTGCTATATAATGGATATAATCTGCACGACCAGGTATTGGTGGACAAAGATTTGTCTTTGGCATTTCCCAAAATGTTATCTTGTAATCCTTCATCAATATCGCTTTATTCAACAAAAGAACTGCTTCTGGAATGGCGAAATCAATGGTATCAACACCAGAGGGATTCTTAATAATGAAATTTCCTAACTCAGGTACTACTTGTTTCAATTTATCAAAATCATATAAATTGTGATGCTTGTTGCGTTGGTGTAGTTTCTTTTGTGTTTTCTTGCTATCTTTCATTATCTTGAGATTTGCTACAAAATTAGATTATTTAAAGAACTAAACAGACACAAACTAAAATAAATAGAAACCATACCTATGTTAATTTACGAGTAGGAGGTTAGTACTTTAACCCATCAATAAAAATCAGCACTATTATCATCTCTAAACCATTAACATAGCATTATTAGAAAAAATTAATCCAATTAATTTAGTTATTTATTCGAATAGCCTGTAATTTTACCATTCACAAAAATCAATGATTAAAATG
The DNA here is from genome assembly GCF_009711045.1 of Myroides albus. Taxonomy (GTDB): domain Bacteria; phylum Bacteroidota; class Bacteroidia; order Flavobacteriales; family Flavobacteriaceae; genus Flavobacterium; species Flavobacterium album_A. Next base: position 5,666 of record NZ_WMJX01000058.1, read on the forward strand.
AAAGTTGGAATAGATAGTTTAGCATATTTTATCCCTAAAATTCACTTGCCTATAGAGACCTTAGCCAAAGCGAGAAATATTGAACCTCTGAAACTTACCAAAGGTTTAGGTTTACAAAAGATGGCTTTGTTAGATACTTTTCAAGATGTAGTGACGATGGCTGCAAATGCCGCTCATAATCTACTTAAAGACAATCCAAATATACTTCCGAAAGAAATAGCTAAGATTTATGTTGGAACAGAAAGTGGGATAGATAACTCTAAACCTATTGCATCATATACACTGGGATTATTAGAACAAGTATACGGACAAGGAACTTTTAGAAACTGCGATGCTGTTGATCATACTTTTGCTTGTATAGGAGCAGTGGATGCTATGCAGAATGCGATAGACTTCATCAAAGCAAATCCTACAAAAAAAGCCATCGTTATCGCTACGGATTATGCCAAGTATGACTTAGCTTCTACAGGAGAGTACACACAAGGTGCTGGTGCTATTGCCCTACTTATTAGTACAAATCCACGTATGATTGCATTTAGCTCACAAACTGGTGTAGCCACTGAGAGTGTATTTGACTTCTTTAAACCGTATCGCACACTCGAGAAAAAGCTAATAACAGGAAAGGATACAAATCAAGTTTGGCACGGTATTGAAGAAGGGGAAATAACTTTGCACAAAGATCAACCTGTATTTGAAGGTCAGTATTCAAATCAGTGTTATATCAATAGAATTACAGAGGCCTACACCCACTTTAAAGAATTAAACAATAGACAAAGTGAAAAAGTATATCAACACTGGAAGGCTATCTTAATGCACCTACCTTACTGCTACCAAGGCCGTAGAACTTTTCATGAAATTGTATTGTTGGAAAATCCTGATTTAATTGATATCACAGCGGAAGATGCTAAAGATCAAATTAAAGCATTTGCCAAATCAGAAAAGTACATGGAATTGGTCAAAGACAAAATTGCCCCTTCAGAAATAGCTTCTGGAAACGTGGGAAATATCTATACTGGCTCTATTTTTTTAGGACTCTTGTCAACACTGACTCACTTCGCTGAGACAAGTGAAAATATCGAAAACTCGAAACTTGGATTTGTCGCTTATGGATCAGGCTCTAAATCAAAGGTATTTGAGGGAGAAGTACAATCAGAATGGTTGCAGGGAATGCCTTCAAAGTCCATTTTCACTGCGATTGAAGAATCTGAAGCAATCGATTTTGACACCTATATTGCACTGCACAAAAAAGAGAGAAAATCTCCATTAAAACAAGCTTGTAATGAATTCATACTTGATAGGATAGAACAAGAGATACCTCATTTGATAGGTGCTCGTTATTATAAATTTATACAGTAACTTACTGCCTTTGTTAATCCCTTGAATATAATTCAAGGGATTTTTTGTTTTATCCTCTATTCTACTTTGTTAAATCAAAACAAAAACGTCCCCCACTTCTCTACCGAATACTCATCCTACTTCCTATTTTCACCCATTATTCTTTGGGCAAATCAATTCTATTTTTTGATCTAAATCTTGTATTCGACACTTACATCGAAAACAATTATTTAAACAAAAATACAAAAAAGACATTTTTTATCAATAAAACTTAAAACAATCAAATATTTTTATATTTTAGCAATATTGTGTTGTTAAATAAATTAACAATTAAACTAACCCAAAACTAAAAACTTGAAAAATGAAAAAACTATTTGTATTAGCTTGCTTTATTTCCATGGCAAGTATTACGAGCTCGTGTAGTAATGACGACTCATCAACTCCTTCGAAAGAAGAAGAAACAAAAAACGAATTGGCCCTAACTAAAGGTCAAGGAACTTACCTAAAGACATTAGATGACAAAGGTTTTTTCAATCTAACTTTAAGTGGAGAGGACACTAAACTTGAATTAAGTTTAATTTCTAAAAAAATTGAGAGTGTAGATTTGTTAGAACCTAACATTGAATCTCATAAATATATACTCTCAACAGATCAACTACTCTACACCTTATCACCTGAAAGCAATCTAATCAATAAAAATGAAAAACTAACTATTCAATCTGCAGAGTTAGAAATTATCAATCAAGAGAATAAATACAGTATTACAGGTACAATTGTCGATAGCAATCAATTAACTTACACTGTAAAATTTAATGATGCAATTGATATTCAGCCCCTTTATCACACCGAATATACCTTGCAAAATGGTTGGTATTGGGGAGATGATGAATACAAACATCCCAATATCGGACAGTACATGACATTTTTTGCTGCTGGAAAAACAAATAACTATGGTGAACTTGACGGGGACGGCTACCGCGTTTCACTATCTCTTTATGACGAAAAAGCACCTAAAGCATGGGAAGCAAAAATACCTAATAAGACGTATCAAGCTTCTACAACTTTTGATAAGGGAAGCTTCTATATTGCAACATCTAAAGACATTGAAAAAGAAGAACCTGTGTACCGATATGCCTATTTTGAACACAGAGATAGCGACAAACAAATAAATCGAAAGGTGTATATACGAGATAATTCTTTCATTAAAGTCATAGAAACACCAAAAGGTCAAGAGGTGAGATTTAATCTTGAGTTATCTGATGGAACTCGTCATTTAGGAAAATACAATGGACCTATTAGACAAGGAGATGAAGCTACTATAACATCATTAAAAGAGAATAGGACAGTTGGCAACTTAGATATTGGTTATTTAGAATTTCAAGGTGCTTCGCCTATTAATGGATTGCAGAATAACAGATGGAATATTTACTTGTACAATAAAGACTTAAAAACAGATCCTGATAACTATTGGGCAGTAGGTGGCTCAGGGGAATATATGCGCATTGCTTTATATACGGAATTAAACCAAAAAACTTCTATTCCATCAGGTACTTATAATATAGGACCAGAAGCACCAAATATGGCAGGTTTTGGAGAGGGATTTGAAGCAGGTTTTGATTGGGGTACTTGGTACTTTGATTTAAAAAATAGCGATTTTAAAGATGCGGCTCCAGCCAAGAGTGGAAAAATAATTGTTACAAACCAAAACAATGTCTACACTATTTCTGTAGAATTTGAAGACGACAGAGAAAATATAGTTACGGCTAAATATACAGGAGAATTGATCTTTAAGAACAATGATAAAAACAAAAATTTTGATATTCATTCAGCTAAGTATAACAAGAACACCAAAAACTTCTTAGAGCAGTATAAACAAGAAAAAGCTTTAAGAGTACTTAATCGCTATTTGGGACAATAATTAGTCAACTAAAAAATACACAATATCAATACCCTCAACGTTATAGTTTGAGGGTATTTTTACTTGTGTAAACGCGCACACAAATTTGTCAAATAACTATGTAATAAAAATATTTCTGTTAATTTTTTTTTCAATACGTCACATAAAAAATAGAGTTTCAAGTAGAAATAGTCGAAACAAACAAAAGCAAATATTCTCAATAAGTACATATTTTAACATTTTAAAAACAGAAAATAACAATATGTAAATATAAAAAAGACATTTTTTGTCAATAAAACTTCAAACAATCAAATATTTTTATATTTTAGCCTCATTTAAACGTTAATTCATTTTAACATTTTGAACTAACAAAATTATAACTAACCAAATTACACCTAAATGAAAAAATTGATCTTTATGGCAAGTTGCTTATGCTTAGGAAGCATGACTACTTCATGTAGCAGTGATGATTCTTCTCCTCAAGTTCCAACAGAAGAAGACAAATCACTTAACTTAACAATTGAAAACAGCAAGGGAACTTATTTAAAAACAGATAAAGAAGCAGGAGTATTCAATATCGTTTTAGATGCAAAAGATACCTCTGTCAATTTAAACTTAATCTCAAACAAAGTAGAAGAAAAAGACTTATTAGATGCAAGATTAACCTCACAAAAGTATCTGGTTTCTGATAGCCAATCACTTTATTCACTAACACAAGAAAGCTCAATTACACACAAAAATGAAAAGCTAACAATACTTAGTGGAGAATTAGACATTAAAAACAATGATCAGAGCTATTCGATTGAAGGTTACTTAGTGGACAACAATAAACAAACTTATACCATTAAGTACAACTCTGATATTGATATTGAACCAGTATATCAAGTAAATTACGATTTTCAAAATGGTTGGTACTGGGGAGATAACCCGTTTGACAATCCAGGGATTGGAGAATATTTAAGTTTCTTCTCTTTTGGAGAAAAAGATAAATATGGTGATTTAGAAGGTGATGGACATGCTATTACAATTACATTCTTTGACGAAATGGCAAGTAAAGCATGGGAGGCAAAAATACCTAACAAGACCTTCAAATCTTCAAGCGAATTTGAAAAGGGAACATTCAAAGTTATCTCTAAAAAGGAATTAGAAGAACTTAAAGAAGGGGAACAAATTTACAATGTTGCTACTCTTCAAGTTAATAACAAGGCAGAGAATATAAAGGCGGAACTGTATATCATAGATGGTAGTATTAAAGTATTAGATAAAAATGGCAAGCAAGAAGTACGCTTCAATGTAGAGTTAGAAGATGGTACTCGTCACATTGGTAAATACAGTGGAAATGTTAGACAAGGCGATGAGTTCACAGTTACAACATTGAAAAGTGATAAACAAGTTGAACAATTAGACTTTGGATACTTAGAGTACAAAGGAAAGTCACCAATTACAGGTAAAGAGTTGAACCGTTGGAATATATTTCTATTCAACAACAAGCTTAAAACTTACCCGGAAAATTACTGGCAAATAGAAGGGTCAGGAGATTACCTACGCTTAACGATGTACACAGATGTAAGTATGACAACTGATATTCCGACTGGCGAATTTACTATCGGGGAAGAAGAAGTTGGCTTTATAGGCAAAGGTGGTGGTTCTGAACCTGGACTTGACTGGGGAACATGGTACTACAACGTTCTTAATGGAGATATGAATCAATACGCTCCTCTAAAAACTGGTAAAGTAAAAGTTTCTAAAAACAATGACACATATACCATAACAATCGATGCTATTGACGACAGAGAAAACAAAATCACGGCATCTTACAGCAGTAAACTACAATTTGTTGATCACGATATAAACAAAAACAGATCACTTGGTCTATCAAATAAAGCGATGAATGACAAAGCGAAAAACAAATTCGAAAAAACAAAACAACTCAGAACAAAGCAATTAATGAATCAGTATTTTGGAAAATAATTTAAAGGAGGGTGTCCCAAAAGGTCACCCTCTTTTGTATTATATA
>NZ_WMJX01000059.1 GCF_009711045.1 Myroides albus
AATGTATAGAAATTGGTTCCATCGTAATAAACATTACCATACTTACCTTTTAACTTATTGATGATTTGATCGACAAACTCATTGTTATTGGTAATCTTATCGATGAAGCTTTTATTTTCAGAAAGCTCAGTGATGAACGTATCATTCTTAGCGATTTCTACAACGTCTAATTTTACTTTACCTCCTTTACTGTCTGTGATTACTAAATAATCAACACCGTTCTCTGGAACTAAAGTAAAGCTCTCATTGGTTGTATCTAAATCACTCCACAAGATTGGAGTTTTAGCACCGGTATCTGGATCTAATGTATAGAAATTGGTTCCATCGTAATAAACNCTCCTTTACTGTCTGTGATTACTAAATAATCAACACCGTTCTCTGGAACTAAAGTAAAGCTCTCATTGGTTGTATCTAAATCACTCCACAAGATTGGAGTTTTAGCACCGGTATCTGGATCTAATGTATAGAAATTGGTTCCATCGTAATAAACGTTACCGTATTTACCTTTTAACTTATTGATGATTTGATCAACAAACTCGTTGTTATTGGTAATCTTATCGATGAAGTTTTTATTTTCAGAAAGCTCAGTGATGAACTTATCACTCTTAGCGATTTCTACAACATCTAATTTTACTTTGCCTCCTTTACTGTCTGTGATTACTAAATAATCAACTCCATTCTCTGGAACTAAAGTAAAGCTCTCATTAGTTGTATCTAAATCACTCCACAAGATTGGAGTTTTATCACCGGTATCTGGATCTAATGTATAGAAATTGGTTCCATCGTAATAAACATTACCAAATTTCCCCTTTAATTTGTTAACAATATTCTTTACGACTTCTTCATTATTGATAATATCACCAAAGTGATTTATCACATCTGACAACACATCTATAACAAACTCTTTACCTTCCTCATTCGTATAAACATAAGTCCCCTGCTTAGTTTTTGACTTCTCAATTTTAGTCAATAGTTGCAAGTTAATTAACGGTACATCAATTGAATGTCCGTGAGCATCGGTTAAGGTAAACACCTTCTGTCCTTGAGCATTATCACCAATACCATAAGACAACATTTTATTGTTTACTTGATCAGAAAGAACATCCCCAATTTTTATCCATCTAAACTTATTAGGTACTATCTTATCGTTGTAATCTATTCCCCAAAAATAATATCCTGGTAGTAAATCATTTCCATTATTAGTTGTATTAAAAACTAATAACCCTTCTTTAGGATTTCCTCCATGAATTGAATTATTATCTAATAGACTAACCAAAGCAATTTTTGGAATCAAAAGCCCCTTGTCTTTTGCATGTAATTCTAAAATTGCAGATTTATCTGGTTCCTTTACTCCTATACCAACTTGGGCATAAGAAACCATACCACTCAACAATAGAGCAATTGGTATAATTCTCTTTTTCATAACTTTTACTTTTACTAATACAAAATTAGTAAAAACAATAATTAATAATTAAATTAATAAAAATTACACACATTATTATACAATAAACAAGCAAACATAATTTTAATTAACTTAATTAAACAAATAATACACACAAACATAAAGAAAACAATAAAAAGCACACTTTATATTGAATAAAACACAAAATATAATTAGAAGCTTTTAGAATAATTCATAAAAAAAACAAAAGGTTAGTATTAAAAATACTAACCTTTTGTTTTAAATTGAAAATATATAAAAAATTAAAATACTATTTCTTCAAGTACTTCTTATACTTTATAAAAGATAAAACACTTATGATAAATACAAAAGCAAGTGACCACCATATGATTGTTGGTGTGATTACTTTCTCTCCTGAAGCATATGAATGTAACCCACTTAAATAGAAATTCACTCCAAAGTAAGTCATCATAATAGAATAGTATGCTACTACGCTAAATACATTATATATCCATGTACCACGCATAGCTGGAACTAATCTGGCATGAATAACAAAAGCATAAATCATAATACTAATAAGTGCCCAAGTTTCTTTTGGATCCCATCCCCAATAGCGTCCCCAACTTTCGTTTGCCCATTGTCCTCCAAGGAAGTTCCCAATAGTTAAAAGAACTAATCCAACAGTTAACGCCATTTCGTTAATGTAAGTAAGTTCTTTAATATTCATGTCCATCTTCTTCTTATTCTTTTCATTTGTCAAGATCATAAGAACTAAGGTTACCACTCCAAGCATCATTCCTAATGTGAATGGACCATAACTTGCTACAATTACAGCTACGTGAATAATTAACCAATATGAGTTAAGAACTGGTTGTAAATTAGAAATAGCAGGATCCATATAATTTAAGTGTGCTCCCCAAAGTACCATACCTGTAACGAATGCAGTAGATGCAACAGTTAATTCTGACTTTCGACCAAAGTATATACCGAACAAGGCAGTAGCCCATGCCACATAAATTACAGATTCATAAGCATCACTCCATGGAGCATGGCCTGAAACGTACCAGCGAATTCCTAAACCAATAGTGTGTATAGCAAACAATAAAATCGTAAGCCATCCTCCTATTTTTACAACCCAAGTACTAACTTTAGACTCTTTAATAATTCCAGCTACAATAAAGATAAACATCAATATAGCACTTAACATATAGTAACTATAAAGTGTTTTGAAAATATCATACTTATTGTACAAAATTTCAAATTCAATCTTTTTCTCACTTGGAATTACAGATTTTCCATACTGAGACTGATATGTTTTTAAATGTGCAAGATACTCATCTGCTTTAGTATAATCACCAGTTTCTTTTGCTCCAAATAATGCTGGAACATACATACGTGGTAAAATACTTTTTGTAAAAACAGAATCCATTCCTGTTATATCAGATTCATTTAATTCCAATGGAGATACCCATTTGTCATTATCGTGCCCAGGGATAGGGAATACAGTTAAAATACCACTGGTAAATGCAGCATTTAACAAGGCTAATTTCCCATCTAAATCTAAAAAGTCTGTTTGGAACTTATTCTTTATAGTAGAGTGATTGGCATCATCTACTTCCTTAGCTAAAATATAATTACCTTCAGCATCAAAAAAGTCAATTAAACTTGCATATTTTGTTCCCTTCTCTAAACCAAGTAATTCCGTAATTTTATCATTACCTCTTGGAAGAGCAATAATGTCAGCATAATACCAAAAGTTTGGAGCTCCTTGCATTTGTTGAGCTACCGTAAACTGCGTCATCGATAAAAACACCTGATCAGGAGTCAAGCCTTTGTAAGTTTCCTTTTTATAAACTTTACGCACCAATTCTGAAGCAAAAGTATTGATAGGCTTCATACGACCACCATAGTCTTGAATAACCAAAGTACCAAACTTAGCAGCGTGCTCTTTACTTACAGCCGTCGCTTGAACAAGCGAATCTATTAAAGCTGCATCTGGTTTTTGAGAAGGATTGCTACTGTGATTGTGCTGTGCAAATCCAACGGTAGAAAACAACAAGACTAAAATAGTCATCATTGTCGCTTTCTTTTCTCTTATTTTGTCTAATTTTTTTCTCAAATCGTAAAAACGTGTATTCTTATCAAATAAGATAGCCAATAAACCTACATACAATAAAAAATATCCAATATAGGTTATCCAAGTTCCCCAGAAGTCATGGTTAACTGATAAAATAGTTCCCTTTTCATCGCGGTCAAACTCTGCTTGGAAAAATCTATAGCCTTTATAATCTAAGATATTGTTCATGTAAATTCTCGCATCAAAACTTTCTTGACCATCAATTACGGTCACTTGACTTTCAAAAGAAGAATAACTTGTTTCTGTTCCTGGGTATTTCTCTGCAATAAACTTATTTAATTTTACTTGGAAAGGGGTTGTATAACCTTTACTTCCGTACATAAGTGTAAACTCTAAATCTCCTAATTTAATCGATTGAGGTTCTCCAATTCTACCACCTTTCCCCATAAGAGTAACATCTTGCTCTAAACCTTGCGATTTGACAGTCACTGTTAAAGCATCTGTGCTCATTCTACTTTTAAAATCACCATCTGATGCCAATACAATCTTTCCTTTAATCGGCATTTCTGGCAAGACAAACTGAGTCCCAGCCATATTATAAAGCGATCTCAGATTTAACGGTTGTTTCTCATTAGGAGTAACATCACCCGTAGCCTGAGTAGCCATTACCATATAAGTACCTGAAAAAGGAGTATCTATAAAAAACTCTCCATCTTCTTCAATAATATTAATTGCTCCTTCTGTCGCTTTATTGTAAGCAAATAATACATTGTGGATACTCGCTACTTCACCTTCTTTCAAAAAGTGTTCGTGTCTATCTCCATCACCTGACTCAACAAGTTTCAATAGCTTAATTCCATCTGGATCTTCCTGAATGGTTTCTGTAGCTCCCATGATGAAGTCTTTATAAACTACTTCAAAAGGAATTCCATTAAACTCTTCCTTAAGCTTAAAATTGTTATTGGTTACTTGAGAAAACAATAAAGGCTCTTCGAATGTTCTTCTTCGAACCTCTCCTTGATAGTCTCCGTCAGTCATCACTGTTAAGAAGGTTTTATCTGATAAAATCAAATCAGCTGTTTCTCCTTCTCTAATAGGCATCATCCCTTCAAAACTGATATAACGAGTAATGAAAGCTCCTATCATTATCAGTATAAAAGAGGCATGTATGATAAATGTTGCCCATTTTTCTTTAGTAAGTAAACGGTATCTTTTAATATTTCCAATAAAGTTTACTAAGAAGAAAAACATAATTAATTCAAACCACTTGGTGTTATAAATAATTATGCGCGCTGTTGTAGTGTTATAACGGTCTTCAATAAAGGTTCCAGCTGCTAATGCAATTGCGTAAACAATAAAAAGTACAGCCATTAACCGTGTCGAAGAAAAAAAAGAAATTATTTTTTTGTCCATGAGTTGTTAATACGTTGTTTTACAATTCAACAAAAATAACCAAAAAGCCCACTAATTCAGTATATTTAACTTATTATTTAGTAATGATTTTCCCACAGTATATTCCCAAAAAAATATACATTTGCACTACACTACCCAATTGATTCAGCTTACAATAATTATTTGTCTGATTTGGTCAATTATTAAAGATTAAAATATATAAATTATGCCAAAAATTTCTCAAAAAGGGATTAATATGCCTGAGTCACCAATTAGAAAATTGGTACCATATGCTGAAAAAGCTAAAAGCAAAGGTCATCATGTTTATCACTTAAATATTGGTCAACCAGATATTAAAACTCCTCAAGGAGCTTTACAAGCGGTTAAAGATGCCAACTTTGAGGTATTAGAGTATAGCCACTCAGCCGGTTTTGAAAGCTATAGAAAGAAACTTGCTACCTACTATCAAGGACATCATTTAAACGTTGACTTCTCAGATATCATCATTACTACTGGAGGTTCTGAAGCCTTAATGTTTGCCTTGGGAAGTACTTTAGACCCAGATGATGAAATTATTATTCCAGAACCTTTTTACGCTAATTACAATGGGTTTTCTATCTCAAATGGAGTAAAAATTGTACCTGTAATGTCATCTATAGATAATGGGTTTGCATTGCCTTCTATCAGTGAATTTGAGAAATTAATCACTCCTAAAACGAAAGCTATTCTAATCTGTAACCCTGGTAATCCTACTGGTTATTTGTATTCTGAACAAGAAATGCAACAACTGACGGACCTTGTTGTTAAACACGATTTATTCCTTATCGCAGATGAAGTATATCGCGAATTTGCATATGATGGCTTTAAACATATCTCTGTAATGAGTATCCCTGCCTTAGCTAATCACGCTATTATGGTGGATTCTGTATCTAAAAGATATAGTATGTGCGGTGCTCGTATTGGGTGTATTGTTTCTAAGAATAAAGAGTTAATGACAGCAGCGATGAAATTTGCCCAAGCTCGTCTTTCTCCTCCAACATTTGCACAAATTGCCTCTGAAGCTGCTTTAGATACACCTGAATCTTATTTTGATGAAGTTATAACGGAATACAGAGAAAGAAGAGATGTATTTATAAAAGCACTACAAGAAATTGATGGAGTACAAGTAACAGCACCTCATGGATCTTTTTACTGTGTAGCAAAATTCCCTGTGAAAAATGCAGATGATTTTGCAAAATGGCTATTGGAAGACTATGACTTAAATGGCGAAACAGTCATGATTGCTCCTGCAGCTGGTTTCTATTCTACTCCTGGTGTAGGATTAGACGAAGCTCGTATGGCTTATGTATTGAAAAAAGAAGATTTACTTCGCTCTGCCCAAATCCTAAAAGAGGCTTTAAAAGTTTATCAAGGAATAGAAAAATAGTCAATGACTTTTCAACTATAACAAGAAAGAGAGTGATAAAATCACTCTCTTTCTTGCTTTTATACTTTTCTTGTATTGCAATAATTATTACAAATTCATTTACTCTCGCAACTTAATTGCCAAAATCTCTCCTGTAGCACAGACAACATTATCTGCCGATAAGGTCATTTCTACTGTGATTTTGCGTCCCTCTATGTGCTTCAACTTACCCATAATTACTAATTCCTTTCCTTGAGGGGTCATCGCTTTGAAATTCACATTGAGGTTACCTGTCACGCAGCGAACTGGAATTTGTGCTTGTTCTAAACTAATACCTTCTGCTACACAAGCAAATGCAGCAGCCGAAGCCGTACCATGACAGTCTAATAACGAAGCTATTAATCCTCCATACACACTTCCTGGAATTGCAGTATACTTTAAATCTGGCGTAAATCTACTAATCGTTTCTTCTCCTTCTAAATAGGTTTTTAATTGGTGACCTTGTGTATTATTCTTTCCACAACCATAACAGTGTGCAAGATTCTCCGGATACAAATCCTGTATTGGCTTTTTCATAATGGTTTTTCTTGGTTTAAGGCTTAAATATCGACATTACAAAGCAACTAAACAACCCTAAAAATAAAAAAACAAAGTGATCTAAGTATGGTTTGCTCACTACTCCTACTTCAGTTTTGAATAATAAAAAGAAAAATACTACTGCTACTTAGGGATCAATTCACAACTACATGATCCAAAAACACTTCTATATAATCTCTTGACAAAATACTGAAATTGACAAATTCTGAAAAGCATATTCGACTGTTCTATTAGAGGGCTTTTCTTGCACTTCCTTGGGGAATGCTTGCACTTTTCTGGGGGTTTCCTTGTCAAAAGCACGGTTTTCTCGAAGAAAGGTGCAAGAAAGGTGCAAGAAAAACTCAAGCAACCCCCTATCAAATGGATGCAAAGCGATTGATAAATCACCTGTAAATTTGGTTAAAAAATAGTTCCTCTATTTGCCTTGTTTTGAAAACCTCATTTTATTGTATGTTACTTCACTTTTTTATATGTTTTTATTTTACTTCGCATACAGCTTATGATTTATCGCCTAAAGTATAATTAAGTTGACGACACCTTTTCCTTGTGTTTTACCTATCTTTCACTAATAAGTTTACTTAGTGTAAACCTATTCTTATATAGGACAAATACTACCACAAAAATAAACTGGCAGCACTTCTATCTTGAGAATAAATAGTCGTAATGAGAGTACTTCAATTACTAAAGACAAGAAATACAGGAGGAACTCAATATTGTTATTGATAAATAAAACACATTAAAAGAAAAGAGTACTTTATAAAATAGTCAAGGGCTACATTGAATATTCTGTGTCAAGAAGATCCCACAAAACAAGATACTTCCCATTCATCATGAGAACAACATCACTAAAGAGAATAGCCTATCAACTAAACACGAAGCCACATTGATACAAACTACGAAATGTGAATACAGACGCTAAACAACAGAATTATACTCCTCCAAATCGTGATAACTATATACTTTCACATCTGGATATTCCTTCATAAACCCTTTTATTATATCCATAGATTTTAAGCGCAAATCATTATCATCTGCTCTTGCTTGTGTAAGCTGACTAACCGAATGATTGTCATCGAATAGTTCTGCTTTTAAATAATAAGCATCTCCTATATAAAAATACCACTGATTAGCTACTTGATATAAAACGCCACAATGCCCAAGAGTATGGCCAAATAATGGAGTAAGGTAAACTTTCAAATCGCCTTCTATATCTACTTTTCTGACTTCTAAACCAAATAATTGTTCTGATGCTGATTCATATAACTTTACAACTGGTTTATGATCTAACAAATTTCGAAGATAGCGAGGATTATCTGATAAATAATTGTGATATTCCTCCAACCCAACATGAAGTCTTGCTTTAGGAAAATCACTTGCACCTCCTATATGATCACAGTCTAAGTGAGAAACTACAATGTCAGTAACACAGTTGGGATCGAGTCCCAATCTTTTTAACTGCTTATACACTGTATCTTCCACATGGAGGTTAAAACCGACCATCTCAATTAGCTCTTTGCCCAATCTTAGTTCTGGTGAAAGACAATCAACCACCCCAATACCTGAGTCAATCAGTACAAGACTTTCATTTACTTTAAGAACAACACAATGTCCTATAGCATGATCTCCAGTAGGAGCATCGATATCTACACAATTTAAATGATGTATTTCCAACATAATCTATCTAATTTAAAATACAAAATTCAACTTTATCACGCACTAAAAATAGAACGCTAACGACATAAAGTCTTATCGAACCCCTACGATACGCATTGGTTGTTCTACCGTTTGTTCTGTATCAAAAGCAATACAGTGATTCAAAAAGTCCTTTGGAGTACTTCCCGAAAACATTTTAAACTCACGGATAAAATGGGATTGATCAGCATAACCGTAGTTATAAGCTAAATCACTCAATTTGGTAAAGTCTCCTTTGTAAATAGCATTACAGGCGTGTTGAAACTTTACCACTCTTTTATACTCTTCAATTGACAAACCGATATCTTCTCGGAACTTCCTTTGTACTTGTCGCTGTGAAATATGCAAATCACAGGCAATTGTTCGAGAATCAGTGTGCAAAAAATCCTGATTCAACAACATCAAACCTTGATCTACAATAAAAGTATTTGAATAACTCAATTGTATCTTTTGTATAAAATAATCTTCTAAAATAGAGACCGCTGATAAGATAGAAGAAGAATAAACTACTTGTTCGATTATAGAGATAGGGATTAACTCTTGGGCTTCTATTAATGTATTTGTGAGTTCATTTGTATTAACGTTAAATATCTTCTTAAAAGCAGATGCGTGAAAATCAATGCCAATAATTGATCCATGTGTTTTAAAATAGTTTACACAAGGTTCATCACTTTTTTGGCCATAGAGAAAAGCAATTGGCAATTGCCTTTGATCAGTATAATTAAACAAATTAGACTTTCCTCGACAATGTTGAATAATTAAACCTGTTGAACCTGCGGCAAGAATCTTGTATTTTGAAATAGAATCAGCTTCAGATAACACATCTCCATACCAAAACTTTTTGATATACTTCTCAAGTGAAGTACAAGGGGTAAAATATTTAATTTCCATATTGGCAGCCGCTTACATATTTTACAATTATAAATAAAACTAAGATTATAATCCGTTTACATCAGTAATTATATTATTTTTAACAAAAAATTAATATGAAAAAAGGACAAATACTTTGGGGTGTTATTAGTGTAATAATATTCACCGTACTCCTTTACTTTATTTCTTTAGAGAACTATTTCTTCAATCCTTATCTAACTACTTTTGTAACAGGAATTGCTTGCGCTATCACAGCTTTATTCTCTTTAACTAACATTACATCTACTTATGATGTAGGAGAACTTCTCACACAGTCTAAAAATCAAGACAAAGATGCAAGTGATTTCGGAAAAATGCTATTAGCTATTTTATATGGTTTGATTATGGGGGTACTCTTTTTTACTATTCAACAAAAAAGAGTAGATAGTGAATTTGAAACAAATGGAATCATAGCCTCAGCTAAAGTATTAAATGGTACACATATAGCAAATTCAATCCATCGAGGGGTAAAAAACAATACTTTTACACTACAAGTTAGCTTTCATGAAACATTATCCCAACGCGATATAAATACCCAAGTTGAAGTACCGCAAGAAGTCTTTGAAAGCGTATATAAGGATCAAACTATTGAAATTATCTATTCAAAAACAAATCCTAATATGCTTAAACCAATTATATTAGAGAGTGATATAAAAAGATTCAAAAAGATTGAAAACAGGTTAATTACTTTTCAAGATTTGGAAATATTAAGTAATAACGATATAGACAAAAATAATCTTTTGGAATATTTGCTCAGTGTTAGTACAGGATGGAGTAGAATAGATGATGAAAGTGATGCTACTTTTGTGGCCTATCACAATCCCTTAAAAGATGAAAATGTCGCTTACTCTAACATTGATCACATGCTTTTCTATTCTGGATCAAACTTAGAGTTTCTGTCTCAGAACGAAGAACTTGTTTTCAAATATGAAGATCTATTCAAAGATAGTTTTCCACAAAGTGATTTAAACCCTATTAATCTCAAAATAAAAGAAACGGTGAAAACATATGACTATAAACATTACTTAACCCGTTGTGCATTTTAAACAATCGGTTTTTTTAAAGT
>NZ_WMJX01000006.1 GCF_009711045.1 Myroides albus
TGCTTTTCTTTCTTGCAGAGGGCTGGAAAACTACTCTGAAGTCGCAAGTTTTTGATTGAAATGGTAGGTAGACTCAAAATATTGAGGGGTTTACGGATTTCTTCATATTGTATTAAAAAACTTTATTATTTTTACATGAGAAACTTTATTATTTAAAAATAATGAATTATATATTTAGCACTAATTCTACTGATCGTGTGTTGTGAGTAGAAAAAGTAGCCTTTATATTTGAACTAAAGTTACCTAAACTATATGATAAATGTAAAATCTCGTGTGTAATTTCTCACGAGGTAATGCATTTATTGATGCTTTTCAAAAAACAAGTATAGATGGTATATATGCTTGTGGTGATAATACCAGCGTATCGGCCGCAGTAGCGAATAGATCTTTGGCTGGGGCAACCATAGTTAAAGAACTTACTGAAGAGTTGTTCTGAAAAGATAAAGAGGGATTTTTTTTGAGATACCCTCTTTGTTAAAAAATATTTTACAACTGTAGCTTTAATTTCTACTGTTAGATTTTCAAATAATCCTTTTACATTAAGTACTGTTGTTGCTTGCTTGATTTTATGCTTAACAAGACATTCTTGTAAAATAGAAAAATGTTACATCAGTTCAGTGGTATAAATTGTATAGATATTTAATTTAACAATAACTTTAAGGGGATAATCTGCTGTTTTTATTACCTCTTCTAAGTTCTTAATAAAGAGTAGAAGCTGAGTTTTCATATCAGCATTACTTGAAATTCCATTAGCGTTGATGGCTACTTGACCAGAGCAGCATAAAGTACTTTGAACATTTTAATTTCTATTGCTTGAGCGTAGTTACGCTCAGATTGCCATTGCCAAGGGTTAATAGCTGTTTTAATCATTTTGCTTTCTTATTTAAGTTAAATAGCAAATTTGCTATTAAATGCTTAAATCAACAGTTGACCTATATCAGAAATAAAAAGTGAGGTAGATCACTTTAAATCTAATCGGCTTAGTGTTTCTCTAGAAACTCCAAGATAAGCAGCTAATAGAGATTTTGGAACGCGCTGCATAATACCAGGAAAGCGTTCTTGAAGTTCAAAGAATCGCTCTGTAATATTGTTTTCATCATGGATAAAATACGCTGCTGCCCTTCAATAAATCCCTTGTGCGTTTTATCTAAAAAGAATTCATTTATCATAGGAAGTTCTTTTCTTAGTCTATTATATCCTTCTAAATCCAAAGCATAGACCTGCGTATCTTCAATACAATCTAAACTTATACTTGCTAGATATTGGCTGTAGAATGCTTTTTGATCCGTTTCCCACTAGCCTTCCATTGCAAAGTCTACAATATGCTCTTTGGCATTATTGTCAGTATAAATAAGTTTTAATAGACCTGTATCAATAAAGAACAGATAGGGGGCAGGTTCTCCTTCTTGAATTAAAAATTGATGTCTTTTATATTTTTTAAACACAAAACAAGACAAGACAAAATCAAACTGCTTGTCTGTTATAAAGATTACTTGTTCTATTGGTTTCTTAAGAGTATTATTTATGTGATTTACTTTAGGTAAAGATATAAGCTCTGGTACATTAAAGATATATAAGTATATAATTATAGTTGTTCTAAATGTTTACTAATCAAATCAGCAGTTTGTTTGGGATGAGAAATAAGTCCTCCATGACCTGCACCTTGAATAGTCTGTAATTCTATTGAATTAACTTTCTGTTTTATTGTTTTTGCTACAGCTGGATATACTAAGATAGAATCTGAGCCTGTAATAAGTGTTATTCTACCACTAAATTGATTAAGGTTTTCGGGTTTTATATTTAATCTTTCAGGATCATTGGCTTGATCAAGCCAAGTAGTGTAACTAGCTGTCATTGTATTTCTGGCTCTTTGATCAAAAACAGAATACCAACTACCTTTTCCAAAGGCTACTTTTTCAATAAAATTAAAGGTTCCCTGTTCAATGTGTCCTTGTTCAAGTAAAGTTTTACTTTTTTGCATTTCACTTTGAACCTCTGATAAAATTTGTTTGTATTGAGTTTGTCCTTTAAGCATTCCAAAAATAGGAGGTTCATATAAAACAATGCTCTCAACTCTATCAGCGTGATTATTAGTAAGTTCAATTGTGATATTTGCTCCATAAGAATGTCCAATAAAATGAGCTTTCTCAATCTGCAAAGCATCGAGTAGGGAGACGGCATCTTGGACATCCATTGATATTGTACCTTGTTCTTTATCTAAAGAAGAAGCACTATGTCCTCTTCTATCATATAAAATAATGGGGTTAGTAGTAGTTTTAATTAACTCTTCTGCTACTGGTAGCCAAGAATTATGATCATCCCACGAACCATGAATAAAGACAATTGGTATACCTTGACCTTTTTTATAGCGTATAGCTAAATCAACATCACTTTTATTGATAAGATAAAGAGGCGTATTTTCAATTGTAAAATACTCAAGTTCTGTTTTTGAAGTAGTTTGAGCAAATACATCAATAGAAAATAACTCAAATAGTAATAAGAATATTATCCCTGTTTTTTTATATGAAAATTGTTTCATGTTTTTACATTATTTATTAAGTCTAAATATACTTAAAATGATTTAAGAAAAAAAATGCAACCATTATTTGACTATGTTTTTGGTGAGAAGAAGTATTAATTTCTTTAGCTATATCATTGATAAAGCGTTTTTCTTCTTCTTATAAGTAATCTTTCATCATTGAGGTGAAATCTTAGGTGGACGAAGTAGATTCAAATCCTGTGTATCTAGAATTATAAGAAAAATGAAAAGTTAAAAGTTAAAAGAGAATATAACCCAATAATGCCCCACCTAAAACAATAAAAGCACTATTTACTTTTTTAAATTTAAAAACCACTATACAACTTAGAAGAGCAATAACAAGGGGTTGCCAGCTAATTAAAGTATCTCTAGTCATCAATACACAAACGGCGATAATCAAAGCCACAGAAGCAACATTAACTGCATCTAAAAAGACAGATAATCCTTTTGAATTGCGCAGTTTTTTCATCATCGGATTGATTAAAGCTACTAGAACAAACGAAGGTAAAAAAATCGCTAAGGTTGATAAAAGAGCTCCTGATAAATCATTAATTTGATAACCAATAAAAGTAACAGAAGAGAAAACTGGTCCAGGGGTGAATTGCCCTACAGCTATAGCATCCATCAGTTGTTCTCTTGTTAGTAATCCTGTTTGAACTAGTTCTGTATCTAAAAAGGCAAATAGAACATAACCACTACCATAAAGTATAGCCCCGATTTTGAGAAAAATCCAAAATAGCTGCCGATTGGTTGTGTTGAAAAACGTACTTTGTATGCTAAGTAACAAAGGTAGTAGTATAAAACTTTGTAAAGTATTTTGCCTTATAATATTTATATAAAACAAAGCATAGGCTAAAATTCCAGCCCCAAACAATAAAATGATTTCATTAACACCTAGTAAAGAGGCTGTTAGAACGATTAATCCTAAAAAGGCTAAAAAGGAGGAGGTTATTGATTTTTTAGCTAGAGGAAAAACAGCTCCAAGCATAATGGCTATAATTGCGGGTTTAATTCCGTATATTAAAGGTTGTATATGTGGTAATTGTCCATATAGTTTATAAAAATAGGCGAGTACACCCGTTAGAGAAACAGCAGGAAGAATAAAACACAGCCCTGCAATTATAAGGCCTTTCCAACCCGCTTTGTCATAGCCAATATGAATGGCCATTTCTGTACTGTTAGGACCAGGGATTAAATTGGTAGCCCCTAGTAGATCTAAGAAGTGTTGTTCATTCATCCACTTTCTTTGTACAACGACTTCCTCTCTCATCATTGCAATATGAGCAGCAGGACCGCCAAAACCAATAAATCCCAGTTTTGTAAATACTATGGCTATTTCTTTTAAGCTTACTTTTTCTGACATATTGCTTTCTAATTTTAGTCTTTACTACAATCGACGTATTCTAAGTTATTAAGTTGTATGAATTGGTATAAAACTAATGATAATCTAATAACCAAGGGTTATGTGAATATTAATTATAGACTTGCTTTTGAACTTGTACTTTTTGTATGTAAAAAGAAACGTGCTCTCTTTACTAAAGTAATTGGTTTTAAAAGGAGATTAGATAATAATCTGTTGCTTATCTGTATTTATGAGATATATAACAACTATATTTTTAATTTCAAATAACAGTAATTCTGAATCTTGATTTAAAAACTATTATAGTTTATGCTTACGTGAAAATCTCTTTTTTAATTAAATTCCCTAAGAGAGTCATTTTTATTCTAAATTTGCCTATACATAGATAGTACTTATATTAAAAGTAATATGCGGTAGATATGGGAAGAAATACACCTGCCAATAGAAAGGCTGTAAAGGATAAGATAGATAAAAAGAAGAAGAAAGAGCAAGAGGCAGCTGTTAAGCGTAAAGCTCTTTTGAAAGAAATAGTAAATCAAATGAAAAATAAATAATCAGTCTATTAGTTTTATAAAACCAGAGAATTCTATGGTCCTTTATAAAAAGTATGTAGATCTTTTTATTTAAAGTTATTCTAAATAAAATAGTAGAATAGAAAGAATCTTTCTATTTTTGGGAGAAACTCAAAAAATCATGAAGAACAGTATTTTTCGCTTCGGTTTAATTCTTCTAACAATGGGAGCGATGCTATCTTGTAGTAGCACAGTAAAACCGGATAAGGCAACACCTATTACTAACTTTAAAGTGGATCACTACTTAGGTACCTGGTATGAAATCGCACGTTTTGACTTTCGCTTTGAAAAAGACTTAGATAATACTTCGGCACAATATAGTCTAAATGAGGATGGGAGTATTAAGGTCCTCAATAGTGGATTTAACTATGTTGAGAAACAGTGGAAAAAAGCAGATGGGAAAGCAAAGTTTAGAGAAGATGAAAGCACTGCAGCACTTAAAGTAAGTTTCTTTGGTCCTTTTTATTCTGGTTATAACGTCATTGCTTTAGATGAAGATTATAAATATGCTTTAATTGCAGGAAAGAATCTTGATTATCTTTGGATTCTCTCAAGGGAAAAAACTTTACCTGAAGATGTGAAAGTAAAGTATTTAGAAATTGCAAAAGAAGTTGGATATGATACTTCTCGTTTGATATGGGTAAAACACGATAAGAGTGATAATCCCTATTTAAAATAATACAAATAAGCCCTCTAAAATAATTATGAGGGCTTATTTTTTTATAGTATTTATATTGAAGTCACTTTGTAATGCTCTTTTACAAAAAGGATAGATTCCTTACATAAAATCTCTAAAGCGGCTAAGTTAATATCTGTTATTTTGCTTATATAGATGCACGCTTTTCCCATCTTGTATTTGCCTAAATCTACTAAGGCCATTCTACTTTTTTCGGTATCAGAGAAGACGTAGAGAGAAAATTTATCTTTGCGCGGAGAGAATCCCAAAATGGGAGCATCACCTTCATGGCCACTTGCATATTGATAATGATAATTGCCAAAACCTATAATGGTAGGGCCCCACATTCTCGGCTGATAACCAGACCAATGTTGAAATAATCTAATCAATTCTAGAGAATCTTCTTTCTTTTGTTGATTTTCTACATAGGAGTCTATAAATGTAGATACCTCTTGATCCGTATAAGTAGTTTTATTCTTTGCCATTGACACACTGAATTAAAAAATTAAAATAAGTATTTATATTGAATAAATAGCCAAAGACAACAAAAAAGGTGTCTTACAAGACACCTTATATGGTTTGTACATAAATGCTAACTTATAATCAGACAGGAGTGAAGTACTCGTTGTTTCTAACTTAAGTAATCGAATTAAGACAAGGCAATTCTTCTTTTGGTTTAACTCATTTTACCTTATTCTATCCTTACAAGTTCAACCCTGCGATTCTTAGCCTTATTGCTTTCAGAATCATTTGCAACTAAAGGATGTTCAGCACCAAATCCTTTTGCCAGCAAACGAGCTTTATCAACCTTGTAATTAATCAAGCTATTCATCACAGCATTTGCACGATCGGTAGAAAGCTTTTTATTGTTAATACCGTCGCCTGTGTTATCTGTGTGACCTTCAATAGAAATTCTTAAAGTAAGGTCTTTACTTAAGGCAGTTGCTATTTCAGCAACAATCTTTTGTCCTTCCTCAGTAATTGTAGATTTATCAATATCAAAGTTGATATAAAGAATAGATTTTCCCTTTTCAATTAAATCTTTTGCTATTTCGTCGGCCGTAATCTTAGTAATGGTCTGTTGTAAAGCTTCTTGTTGTACTATGTTAAGTTTACCACCAGCATTATTAGCTGTATACTGAACGTAGATGTTACCTTGTTGCTCAGAACGGATGACAAATACTTGTATTATTTCTCCTGGATATCCAATATCTCCATCTGCTCCTTTATTTGGATCTTGTTTGTGATAACTGTTGTATTGTTCCTGTGTTATTTCTCCATTGAATACTTTTACACCACCAATCGAAACTAAGTAATCTTCTATACTTTTTTCAAAGTAGCGTTGTGAGAATTCCTCTCCAGGGACAGCAGTTACATTTGTCTTAAACAGTTTTCCTTCAATAGGTGTTATTATTCCATCAATAGGGAAGTAGCAAACATCAAAGTTCTTCTGTAACGGTTTATTTAACTCTTGTAACCCTTTTGGTAAAGTAAAGAAAGGGAAGGTTCCCAAGTCAGCTTGGCTAAATTTAATATCTTCAATGTTAAACTTAGTAGGTGTTTGCTCTAACTTATCTGTACTATTTGATTGTTGTTCCATCGGAATATCTTGAGTCTGTACATTGTTTTTTTTCTCTCCACAAGCGATGATAAGACAAGAGCAAGCTAATATTAAAGTTGTTTTTTTCATTCTTTAGTTATAAATGGTTATCGTTATTTACTGATTTTTTAAACTGTACTAAGTTCAGAAAAAAAATAATAGCTAAGATATACTCAAGCTAAATAGTATATAAATAATAAACAATATGCGTATGTGTCAATAAGTAATGGTTATATAGAGTACTTGTTACAACTATAGGCTGTAACTTAATGACAGTGAAAGTGAACGACTTTTTTGTGGGTTCACAGTACCACTACCAGTGAAATACTTGCGATTAGTCAAATTATCTATTTTAAAAATAAATGATAAGTTGTTAATATCATACCCAATGGCTGTGTTCAATACAGTATAACTTGGCAAGGTAAACACGCCGATTGTCGATCTATTCAAGGTATTAAAACTACTTGTAGAATAAACACCAAAGCCCAAGCTTAAATTCTTCAATACTCCCGTTTGCAATTTGTAATTAGTCCATAAATGAAACGAATTGGCTGGTCCGGCTTCTTCGGGTCTTCTTCCTAAGATTCCATCATCTTCTGCAATTGAACGTGTTACTTTGTTGTAGTTGTGACTAAATCCTGAGATGAAATCCCAACCAGGAACTAATTGACCAGATACAGAAAGTTCAAGCCCCTTGCTTTTTACTTTTCCTCCTTGTTTTAACCCATCTAAAGTATTGAGATCAGACATTAACTTATTGGTAACTGTAATGTCATAGTAAGATATACTAGCGTCTAATTTTCCGTCAAATAGCTTGACTTTTGTACCAATCTCAAATTGATTGGCCTGCTCGGGGTCAAAGGGTTTGATAGACTTAGTCGTCCCATCGTCGTTTGATGTTACTGCAGGGTCTAAGTATAGAAATCCATTTAAGTAATTAGCAAAAAAGGCCCATTTATCTTTAATGGGTTGATAAACCAAACCAAACTTTGGAGAAAGTGTAGTTTGATAATTGCTTTGCTTTCCGAAAGAAGAGCTATTTCCTTTAAGGTGATCTATCCTAAGGCTTAACATCAAAGATAAATTTGGTGAAAACGCAGTTACATTTGATATGTATGCTCCATAAGTTTGTGTTTTCGCCACATTATGTGTTGTGTTGATATCTGCTAATGCTTGATCAATTTCTGACTTATTCATCTCGGCAGTATCAGATTGGTGTTTAAGGGAAATAATACCATAGTCAATTAAATCTCCGTCGTAACTATCAAATTTCTTTGATAGATAATCTAATCCAAACAAAATAGTATTATTGAAATTTCCTATTCTAAATTTTCCTGTAAGGTTATGTTGAAGGCTTATGACATCGGTTTTTGAATTAACTTTAGACAAGAACCTTAGGAACTCATCGCCATTGTTTAAATCACTGAATAACTGATCGTATCCTCTGCTACGAGTATTGTTAATACTAATCAGTGTATTGGAAGTCCAATTTTGTGCAATCTGATACTCAAGTCTAACCTGACTGGTCAATGTAGGGTTCTTAATCGATAAGTCATTTATAGTATATGAGTTCTTATAATTGTCTTTGAATAGATCAATTCGATCAAACGACATCATCTCATTCCTCGAGAGAAAGTACATAGGAGCATGAGCTGACTCAGCCGCTTTATATTGAAAATCAACAAATAACTTCAGATTCTCAAGCAGTGAAAACTTCACAGATGGAGCTACAAAAATAGATTCTTTGAATCCCGCATCTTGAAATGAATTTTCCTTGTGATATGCCGCGTTTATTCGAAAAGAAATTTTTGACGACAAGGGGGAATTGACATCAATAGCAAAGCGGTTCAGATTATTTGATCCTGTGATATAATTCACATTAGCATTGAATGTGTCGTGTGGTTTCTTTGTAATCACGTTAATTAAACCACCATAGGAAACAGCATTTCCTCCGTAGAGTGTTCCATTAGGTCCTTTGACAACTTCAATCTGTTCAATATTGGCTATATCAAGAGTTGCATTTGTATAACTTGGTAAACCGTTTAAAAGGTTAGGTTGAAGTGCGAAACCTCTCAAGGTATAGTATTCTCCTCCTTGAATACCCAATCCAGTCGATTCCCATGAACGTTGTAAACCCGTTGCATTTTTAAGAATGTCATGTATGTTTGTAGATACTTGTGTTTCGAAAGTATGTTGCGTGATGACATCGTAAGATTGAGGTGTTTCTAAAAAGCTCAATGGCATTTTAGATGTGTTATGACTACTGTGATGTGTAGTTGTAATAACTACTTCATTGATTTTGTGATTCACTAAAGAATCATTTGATTGTGAATATGTGTAAGTAAAACAACCCAATGATAACGAAAGTAAAATATATTTCATCAGTAAAGTTAGTATTATTTCGACGCGTAAAGGTATATGAATTAAAGTATTATAAAAATTGAGAATAAATATTTAACATTATTTATAATATGTGATTTTAATACCAGTAATCAAGAGATTAAAAATACATTTTGTAATTGTATGAAAATAATCTTTACATACAGTTGATTGTAAGTGATTGTTTTTTTTGAATTTACTTTAGCTAATCACGATGTCCCTTTTGTTTAGTTTGTGTATATCAATTTTAAATTACTTTGATAATCCTTGTATTCTTCGCTATTATAGAGGAAATCACTACCTTTAGTATAACTAAAATTTTAATATGAAAAGAGCAGATTTTACACCGCAAAATGTTACAGATTCACCAAATGTAAATACTATTTTTAGCATTTGGGTATTTAAAGATAATATTGATATTAAGCATAGTTTTGAGCGTGTTTGCGCTTTAGTTGAGAATTTTAATAACTCTTTTCGCACCAGATTGCCAAATACAGAGGCAAGTTGTGTGATGGGGATTGGGTATGAAGCTTGGTTAAAGTTAGATATGCCAATGCCAATGCCTTTAGAATTAAAAACATTTAATGAGATTAAAGGACCAAAGCACACAGCTGTTTCTACACCAGGTGACTTGCATTTTCACTTGCGTTCTACTACTATGGGAGCTTGTTTTGATATGTCTATGGCTTTGTCAGAAGTCTTGATTGAGATTGCTGACTGCATAGACGAAGTACAGGCATTTAGATATTGGGATGGTCGTTCTGTAATTGGCTTTGTAGACGGTACAGAGAATCCACAAGGACAAGACAGAGAACACTATGCTATGGTGGGAGAGGAGTCTGATCTCTACCAAGGTGGTAGTTACCTGTTTGTGCAAAAATACTTGCACAATATGAAAAGTTGGAATAGTACCTCGGTAGAAGAGCAAGAGAGAGTGATAGGTAGATATAAAATGTCAGACATCGAGATGCCAGATGACATTAAGCCAAGTAATTCACATACAGCATTAACTAATATTGAAGATGAAGATGGTAATGAGTTAAAGATTATTCGTGATAATTTGCCATTTGGAAATGCCTCTAAGGGAGAAATTGGAACCTATTTTATTTCTTATGCCAATAGATTTAGTACTACTGAGAAGATGTTGGAGAATATGTTCATTGGGGATCCTGTAGGTAATTATGATCGTTTATTAGATTTTAGTACAGCTGTTTCTGGCTCATTGTACTTTGTACCAACCTTGGATATGCTTGGTGATTATTCAGCTGATTAATGCGCCATAGTCTAATGGAATTAAACTAAAATTAAAAATATTATAATTGTTTTTTCGTCCTTAAATTGCCTATCTGAACAAAAGTAGTTATGGAAGTAAAGAATATTGAATTTAAAGCCAAAGTAGAAAATTTAGATAGGCTTATAGCTATTGCTGAGTTGTCTAATATTAAGTTAGAGGGATCATATAAGCAGGTTGACACCTATTATGATGTTCCGAAAGGAAGAGTGAAGTTACGCGAGTATGGGAATTTTAGTTCCTTAATCTACTATAATAGAGAAAATACTAAAGCAGTAAAGCAATCTGATGTAATCTATTATCAGCATGCGCCCAATCAGGCTTTATCTGCAATATTAGAACTACAGTTTGGCGTTAAAGTACGCGTGTCAAAAGTGAGGAAAATCTACAAGGTTGACAATGTAAGTATTCACTTTGACCAGGTTGATGGATTGGGATGCTTTGTTGAAGTAGAAGCTTGTAGTGAAGAAAATAATAAAACAGTGGAAGATCTCCAAAAACAATGTGATTACTTTTTTAATCTTTTTAAATTAACTCAAGCAGATTTAATAGAGCAATCCTATAGTGATTTAGTTCTATCATTACAATTACAATAAAACAACAAAGGCTTTAGATTACTAAAGCCTTTGTTGTTTTTATGTTGTTTTATATACTACTTCGAATAGTGTTCCATCATCGCATTTCAGTGTTTTATAGGGATACTTTAACAGTAGAGCATAATCGTGAGTTACCATTATGATTGTCTTGCCATTAGCATTGATCTCCTTGAGTAGCTCCATTACTTCTACACTGGTTTGTGGATCTAAATTACCAGTAGGTTCATCGGCAAGGATTAAATCAGGATCATTTAAAAGTGCACGTGCTATAGCTATTCTCTGTTGTTCTCCTCCAGATAATTGATGAGGCATCTTTTGTATATGCGTACGCATACCTACTTTGTCAAGTACTTCTTCAATTTTGCGGTCAATAGCCTCTTTCTCTGTCCACCCTGTTGCCTTTAGGGCAAAGTGTAAATTTCCATATACTGTTCTATCTGGAAGTAATTTGAAGTCTTGAAATACAATTCCTAACGAACGTCGTAAGTAGGGAATATCTTTTTCTCTTAATTGTCTTAAATCATATTCAACAATAGTTCCATGGCCTTCTGTTAAAGGTAAGTCAGCATAAAGCGTTTTCATAAAACTACTTTTTCCAGCTCCGGTCTTACCAATAATATAAATGAACTCTCCTTGCTTAACTTGTAAGTTAACATTGGATAGTACTTTGTGCTTATTTTGAAATATATCTACACCCTGTAAGGATAATACTGTACGAGCCATAATCACATCTAATTTTGTGTAAAAATAGCAAGTTAAATGTTTTTTACATAATAACTAAGAAAAAAGAATTGCAATAGGCTATAAGAATAATACAATAAAAAAAAACACTTTCTCTGAAAGTGCTTTCTCAACTAACCAAAAACAATAATAAAATGGGTTTATTCTTATAGACTTTATTTACTTATTTAATACTGTAAAAGTATGCTTATAATATTACCTGTGTGTTAATTAGAGGTTATCAAATCAATAAGAAATCACTTTCTAATATGGAGTAATATGAAGATTCTAAAGTGTTAAAAAAATGAATTAAATCGAAAAATGAGTTCTTGAGTTGTTATTGTTTAGTAATTTTGTAACAAATTAATTTGAAAAATGAACTTAATAAAACAGGTTGCGATTATCATAGGCTGTCTCGCATTCGGTGAACTACTTATCTATCTTACAGGTATCAAATTACCTTCAAGTATCATAGGCCTAATCTTATTGTGGACTCTTTTAAAAATTGGATGGGTTAAGGTCGAGTCCATCAGTGGGTTTACAGATTTTCTAATTAAAAATATGGGAATATTCTTTGTACCTCCTTGTGTAGCGATGCTCAACTACTTTGGCATTTTAAGCGAATCTATTATCCCGATTATCATAGCTACACTTGTCAGTACAGCTCTTGTTATTTTTGTCACTGGATTAAGTCACCAATTTTTAAGAAGAAAAAGATGAAATTTCTTACAGACCCAACATTTTTACTGTTTTTAACTTTGGCTTTTTATAGCTTAGGTATTTTTTTGACAAGTAAAAAAAAGTGGATTGTTTTCAATCCTATTATTTTATCGACTACTATTTTGATCTGTTATTTACTGATCTTAAAAATACCTTACGAAAAGTATAGTATTGCAGGACATTATATAGACTTTTTTTTGAAGCCCTCTATTGTGGCTCTTGCCGTTCCTCTTTATCTTCAATGGGACAAGATTAAAAAACAATTATTTGCTATTTTATGTAGTCAGTTATTAGGCTGCATTGTCGGAGTAGTATCTGTTGTTTTTCTCGCAAAATGGACTGGTGCTGATAAGGAAATTATTTTGTCATTGGCTCCAAAATCTGTAAGTACTCCCATTGCTTTAGAAATTTCAAACACAGTGAATGGTATTCCTTCTATTACTGCCGCATCTGTAATGATCGCTGGTATTTTTGGAAGTATGATAGGCTTTAAGTTTCTCAATATGTCGCGTATTAGTAATCCTATGTCCCAGGGAATTGCCATGGGAACCTCCTCTCATGCGTTAGGAACAATGAAAGCAATGGAAATTAGTAATAAGTACGGTGCTTTTGCCAGTGTTGGAATGATTTTTAATGGTATTTTGACTGCTTTTTTAGCTCCAATTATTCTAACTTGGTTAGATTCATATCTTTAATGAGAAAAACTTTTTGTTAATAGTGATAAATGGCGCAATATATTGCCGAAAAATATGTTTTAATTACTATAATAGATATATTTGGCAATAAATAAAACAGACTCAAATGCGCAAAAATATTAGATTAGCATATTTGGCTTTAGCTCTTGGAGCTGTTACAGCAAATGCTCAACAAACACAAAGATATACAAATGAATTTACTGAGTTTAAGCATGCTGTTAATTTATACAATGAGGAGCAATATTTAGCCGCTCAACTTTTATTTCAAAAAGTAAAAACTTCACAACAAGCCTTGAATACTGAAATTGAGGCAGATTGTGCTTATTATATCGCCAATTGTGCGATTCGATTAAATCAAAGCAATGCAGAACAAAAAATAGATGACTTTGTAAGTAAATATCCTACCAGTGCTAAACAACATCAAGCTTATCTTGATGTGACTGATTATTATTTCAATAAAGGGGATTACCGAAAAGCGCTACACTATGCTACTAAGATTAAGAAACCTTCTTATGTAGGTGCCTTGAATGAAGATAAATTTAACTTCCAAAAGGGATATTCTTTCTTTTATGTCAAGAATGTCAAAGAGGCTAAACGCGCCTTGAGACAAGTTAGACCTGGTAATGAGTGGGGAGATCAAGCTGCTTATTATTTAGGTTATATGGCGTATGACTCGAACAATGTGGAAGACGCTGAAAAGCTATTCGAAATGGTAGGAGATAAGTCTAAGTACCAAGACCGCATTGGGTATTATCGTGCAGATATGAACTTCAAGTCAGGAAATTTTGAGAAAGCTATTTCGGAAGGTCTTGCTCAAATAGAAAAGACAGAAGAAGAATCAGAAAAATCTGAGCTACAAAAAATGGTAGGAGAGAGTTTTTTCAATGTTGGACAATTTGAAAAAGCTTTGCCTTATCTTGTAGAATACAAAGGTAAAGAAGGTAAGTGGAGTAATACAGATTACTACCAACTGGGATATACTTACTACAAACAAAAGGATTACGAAAAAGCAATAGAGCAGTTTAATAAAATTATTTCGGGGAACGACCCTGTAGCTCAGAATGCTTATTATCACTTGGGTGAAAGTTACCTACATACGCACAAGAAAACCCAAGCTCTGAATGCCTTTAAGAATGCCTCTGAAATGAGCTTTAATAAGGATATTCAGGAGGATGCATTTCTGAATTATGCCAAGTTGAGTTATGAAATTGGAAACGCCTTTGAAAGTGCTCCGTCTGTTTTAAACTCTTTTATGTTGAAATATCCAAATTCACCGCATAAAGAGGAAATAGAGGGTCTATTGATTGATTCTTATATAACATCCAAGAACTATAAAGATGCTTTGAATATATTGGAGAATAGCCATTCAAAAGGCAATGCAGAAGTATATCAAAAAGTGTTGCTATATAGAGGTTTAGAGTTATTTTCAAATAGCGATTATACTCAAGCTTTGGAGTTGTTTAGTCGTGCCAGTAGTGAAGACCAGGACTTTAAGGTTACTGCAAAGGCATTGTACTGGAAAGCAGAGTCTATGTTCGCTCTTGATAAGTTTAATCAAGCCATTGACGCTTACGATGATTTTAAAAATAGTCAAGGAGCCTCAAGTGTAGAAGAATTTAAAAACGTGGATTACAATATTGGATATACTTATTTTAAGATAAAGGAATATCAGAGTGCAATTTCGTTCTTCAATTCATTTGTTTCTCAATCTTCTATTGATGCTACTCGTAAATATGATGCTTATTTACGCATCGGGGATTGCAATTTTGTATTAGGTAAATATTGGCCAGCAATGGACGCATATAATGTTGTCATTGATGCCAATCAACAAGATATAGAGTATGCTAAGTTTCAAAAAGCGATATCGTATGGTTTTGTCGATCGTACACAGAAGAAGGTAGATGATTTATTGGCTTTTGTCAAAGATCACCCTTTGTCAACTTTAGCAGATAAAGCACAGTATGAACTTGGAGTTGGTTATGATGTATTGAATCAAAAAGAAAAAGCTTTACAAGCTTATGATAAATTAATTTTAGATTTCCCTTCTTCCATTTTCAAAAGTAGAGCGATGTTGCGTCAAGGGTTGATCTATTATAGTCAAGGCAAAGCAGATATAGCATTGTCTAAGTTTAAACAAGTTGTATCAAGTGCTCCCAATACGCCAGAGGCGGTCGAGGCGGTTCAAAATGCTCGCTTAGTTTATGTAGACAAAGGGCAAGTTGACCAATATGCAGCTTGGGTAAAAGGGCTTGACTTTATCTCTGTAAGTGAATCAGAGTTAGATAGCGACACTTTTGAGTCAGCAGAAAGACAATTTATCCAAAACAACAAACAGGAAGCTATCAAAGGTTATGAAAGTTATCTAAAAAACTATCCTAATGGACAAAAAGCACTCCAAGCACATTATTACTTGGCGCAAATGTACTTAGAGCAAAAGAACGAGGATAAAGCTGTGGCACATTACGAAAACTTGTTGAAGTTTGGAAAAAGTGAGTACTCCGAACTTGCTTTGGTTAGAACATCAGAGATTTACCTTAAACGAAAAGATCAAGCAAAATCAATAGAAAAATTATTGCAGTTAGACAAAGAAGCCGTTCAAGAACAAAACAAAATATTTGCATTGTCTAATTTGATGAAAGTATACTATAATCAAAAAGAGTATAGCAAAGCTTTGGCCAATGCTGAAAAAGTGTTGCAAAAAGGAGCATTAGATGCCAGAGTAAGCAGTGATGCAAAACTAATTATTGCACGTACAGCTTTTGCCACAGCAAATGAAGATAAAGCTAGGACTGCTTATCAAGATGTCTTAAAACAAGCAAAAGGAGAAGTAGCAGCTGAAGCTATGTATTATGATGCATATTTTAAAAATAAAGACGCAAAATATGAGGCATCTAATGAAGTAGTACAAAAGTTAGCCAAAGACTACTCATCATACAAGTATTACGGAGCAAAAGGTTTGTTGTTAATGGCTAAGAACTTCTACGCCTTGAATGATAGCTACCAAGCAACCTATATCTTAGAAAGCGTAGTGAAAAACTTTGGTGATTATGCTGATGTTAAAGCAGAAGCTTTACAAGAGTTAAATCTAATCAAACAAGAAGAAGCAAAACACAATTCTTCAATTGCTAACTAATTTTTGCTAAAGAAAGTCAACAATGAAAAATAGAAATATATATATAGCCGCAGCATCTGTAATTCTATGCTCAACAGTGGTGCAGGCACAAGATCAGAAGAAGCAGGATTTGGGAACAGAAGTAGTTAATGTAGTTAGAAACTACGACGCTACTGTGTCTGATGCCTCAAAGGTGAAAGATTTACCCGAAGCAAAACAGGAAGGTGATATGCAAAAGAAAAATGTCATCTATACGATTAACTCTTATCCAGTTGAATCTACGTTTGTCCCTGAAAAAGGAGAAGTAGCTGAAGTAGAAAAAACAAGTCCTTTAAAGGCCTATAATAACTACGCATTAGGTTCATTTGGAAACTACTCTAACTTAACAGGAGAAGTGTTCTTGAGTTATAAACTTGACAAAACAAGTTATATAGCAGGTTTTGCAAAACACGTTTCTTCACAAGGAGGAATAAAGGATTTGTTGTTAGATGATGCTTTTTCGAAGACAAGTGTAAGCGCTTTTTATGGCGGTCAGCTTAAAGGGTTTGCTTGGAATACTGAATTAGGAGGAAGCTATCAAATGAGTAATTGGTATGGTTTACCAACAGAAGAAGTTGCTTTCAACCGAGGAGATGTTACAGGGATAAAAGAAAGACAGCGTTATAAGGATATATTTGTCAATGCGAATTTAGAATTTGACAATTCACCTTTTAAGAATGTAGAAGTTAAGTACGATAGATTTTGGGATGATTTTTCTTCTGTAGAAAATAGATTTTCCATTAAACCCAATATTCAAACCAGAATTGGCTACTTATCGCATGCTCAATTAGGTGTAGTGTTAGACTATGTGAGTACAGAGTTTAAAGATCGATTTAACACAGGGGAAACCAATAAAAACACACATTTCAATATTGGTTTTGAACCTAACGTAATCTTTAAAGATGAAAATTACTTTTTACAAGTTGGTTTAGGTATTTACTATAATGATGGTAAAGTAAATAATAGTTCAGATAACAAGTTTTACGTTTATCCACAGATTAAAGGATCGTATAACTTGGTCAAAGATCTCTTAATTACGTATGCAGGTATAGAAGGTGGACTACAGCAGAACTCATTTAAGGAATTAGTGGGAGTAAATCCTTTCGTTGCACCAGATTTATTAATTACACCAACAGATAAAAAATACGATATATACGTAGGTTTAAGAGGAAAATTAGATCACAATATATCTTATAATGTCAAAGGATCTTATAAGAACGAATCTGATAAATTGCTTTTTGTTCATACGCCTTATTCAACAAATACGGCTAAAGTTGCCTATGGCTTAGGTAATTCATTTATGACAGAAGCTCAAAAGGTAAAGACTTTCAGTCTTTTTGGTGAATTAAAGTACGAGTTTAGTCAAGAGACTTCTATTGGGGCTTATGGACAGTGGAACAACTATGATACAAATGGCATAAAGCCGTGGAATCTCCCAAAGATGAAGTTTGGAGCTAATGTTGATGTAGCTTTCGATCCACAGTGGTATGCAAATGTTGACTTATATTATGTAGGTAAGCGATATGATGCATTTTCTATCTCGGATATCGATGCGAATATCGTCGGAGATATGGAAGCAATTCAAATGCAGCAAGTAAGAGAATTAGAAGGATATGTTGATTTGAATTTAAGTGTGGGTTACCGCATAACAAAGAATTGGACAGCTTTTGTCAAAGCCAATAATATTTTGAACGATAAATACGACAAATGGGATAATTTTCAAGTTCAAGGATTCCAAGTTATGGGTGGTGCAATCTACAAGTTTGATTTTTGAGAAAAAAAGCTTAAATAAAGTTTAAAATTTTACTATTTACTTTAAAATAGGCAATAAAACTGCGCATAATTATTTTTTTCATTCATAGAAAGACTTACTTTTGCGACTCAAACAACAATAATCATATTCCTTGTAAGGGAGGACACTAAAATTTGAATAATGACGCTAAAGAAAAAACTTAAATCAATTTGTATTGAGCGGTTGGAAGATAAGATTAATGCTTTCAAAGGGATTGTGGAAGATATGTCAAATGGCGCTCAGAATGATGCTAAAAGTTCTGCTGGAGATAAACATGAAACAACCTTGGCGATGCTACACATCGAACAAGAAAATATAAGTAAGAAAATACAGGAAAACTTATCAATGTTAGAAGTTATTTCTAAAATAGATGAGAACAAAGTGAGTGAGAAAGTGGAGTTTGGAAGTGTTGTTAAAATTAATTCTGTAACCTTATTTTTTTCAGCAGCTTTGCCAAAGATTCTTATTGACGATCAATCTGTTTTAGCAATTTCTGTTGATGCACCTATTGCTAAAGAACTATTGGGAAGAAAGCTAAATGAGACTTTTATTTTCAACAATTGTGAATTTAAAGTGAATTACTTAGAGTAAGATTACCATAATTATATATTTGATAAGCGCGAGAAGTTTTCTTTTCGCGCTTTCTTTTTTTTCTGTTATAGGAAAAGTTTAAGCAGAAACTTATGAGGTATTAGTCTATATGAGTTCGTTTTCGATGGGTAATAATAAAATAAAAGTATCTGATGTGGGTTTCTGTAGCAATGTGAGAAAGAAAAACGACGACATAAATAGGCTGCAAAATGAATCTCAGTTGCAATATCGTTAGTAACTATTTTATTTTTGTAATTGCCTTATATATGGATCATAAAGGCTATTATTCAAAGTTTACTATAGTGAGTTAACATTAAATCAGTTGTAACGTATAATTCAATTGGGCTCATTGCCAATAAAGCTTCCAAATTCTTCTGAAATAAGCTATCTCAAACTCAAAATAGAGAACTGTTGAATAGTTAATATTTCATGCCATAACTTCCCCTAATTTAAGAACTATTGAATCAATACTATATCATGTGTATTTTTTAATTTTATATCTCAAATAAAAATAGAAAGGAATATGCAGTTCATGTCACAATTCTGCAACACTCTATAAAACCAATATAGAAGCTTTACAAGAGTCGAAGTAGAGAAGTATTTCAATCCAATTTGTAGAAGAAGGTGTGATTTAGAAAAAACTCTTTATCTTCATATTTGTTTTTATATATCAATTGAAAGAAAAACTGTGAAAAGATTGCAATTTGGGATTAATAAGGGTAGGTTAATCTTGATAAAGTCTTTGAATTAGTTTATATTTGTACGTTACTTATTTTAGAAAAAAATTATGAGCCAAGAAACAAATAAGAATAATTATTCAGCAGATAGCATACAAGCTCTTGAGGGAATGGAACACGTAAGGATGCGTCCTTCGATGTATATTGGTGATGTAGGAGTAAGAGGTCTTCATCATTTGGTTTATGAAGTAGTAGATAACTCAATAGATGAGGCTTTAGCAGGGTATTGTGATACTATTAAAGTTACAATTAATGAGGATAACTCTATAACTGTAGAAGACAACGGTCGTGGTATTCCAGTAGATATTCACAAAAAAGAGGGAGTATCTGCACTTGAAGTAGTAATGACTAAGATCGGAGCAGGAGGTAAATTTGATAAAGATTCTTATAAAGTTTCAGGAGGTTTACACGGTGTAGGTGTATCGTGTGTTAACGCATTATCAGATTTATTGCGCGCTACGGTTTACAGAGATGGAAAGATCTATGAACAAGAGTATTCAAAAGGTAAAGCGTTATTCCCTGTAAAAGTAATAGGAGAAACTGACCAAAGAGGGACTAAAGTTACTTTTAAACCTGATACAACTATTTTTACTCAAATTACAGAGTATTCATATGAAACTTTAGCAGGTCGTTTAAGAGAATTAGCATTCTTAAATAAAGGATTGACAATTACCTTGACAGATGCAAGAGAGAAATTAGAAGATGGCAGTGATAAGGGAGAAACTTTCTTCTCTAAAGAAGGTTTAAAAGAGTTTATCAAATTCTTAGATGGGAACCGCGTGCCAATTATTGGAGACGTTATCTCAATGGAACTTGATAAAGGAGATGTTCCTGTTGAAGTTGCCTTGATCTACAACGATACTTATGCGGAAAATATTTATTCATATGTGAATAATATTAATACACATGAGGGAGGTACTCACTTACAAGGTTTCCGTATGGGACTTACTCGTACTTTAAAGAAATATGCTGATGCTTCTGGTATGCTTGAAAAATTAAAGTTCGAGATTACAGGAGATGATTTCCGTGAAGGACTGACAGCTATAATTTCTGTAAAAGTAATGGAGCCTCAATTTGAAGGACAAACTAAAACTAAGTTAGGTAATAGAGAAGTTGTTTCTCCAGTAAGTCAGGCTGTAGCAGAAATGTTAGAGAGTTACTTAGAAGAAAACCCTAATGATGCAAAGATAATTGTTCAAAAAGTAATCCTTGCCGCTCAAGCTCGTCATGCAGCTAAGAAAGCACGTGAGATGGTTCAACGCAAGACTGTGATGACTGGAGGAGGCTTACCTGGTAAACTATCTGATTGTTCTGAACAAGATCCAACTAAATGTGAAGTATTCCTTGTGGAGGGAGACTCTGCGGGGGGAACTGCTAAACAAGGTAGAGATAGAAACTTCCAAGCTATATTGCCATTAAGAGGTAAGATTCTTAATGTTGAGAAAGCAATGGGACATAAGGTTTTTGAGAACGAAGAGATTAAGAATATCTTTACTGCCCTTGGTGTTACAATCGGAACAGAAGAAGATAGTAAGGCATTGAATTTAGAGAAATTGCGTTATCACAAGGTAGTAATCATGTGTGATGCCGATGTGGACGGTAGCCACATCGCAACGCTTATCTTGACTTTCTTCTTTAGATATATGAGAGGTTTAATAGAGAACGGTCACGTTTATATTGCAACTCCTCCGCTGTATATGGTTAAGAAAGGTCAGAAGAAAGATTACGCATGGACAGAAGAAGAACGCCTTAGCTTGATTGAACAAATGGGTAGTGGATCTTCAGTACAACGCTATAAAGGTCTTGGGGAAATGAATGCTGAGCAATTGTGGGAAACTACAATGAACCCAGAACACCGTATTTTAAGAAAAGTTACAATTGATAGTATGCAAGAAGCAGATAGAGTATTCTCGATGCTAATGGGGGATGAAGTTCCGCCTCGTAGAGAGTTTATTGAAAAAAATGCTACTTATGCTAAAATTGATGTTTAACATATAATAAAAAATAAAGGTCATGCATATTTGTAATGACCTTTTTTTAATAACATAAATCAAAGATATAAGTATGAAAGTTTCTATCATTGGCGCAGGAAATGTTGGGGCAACCTGTGCAGAAGTTATTGCAAATAGAGGAATTGCAAGTGAAGTTGTCTTAGTAGATATCGTTGAAGGCTATGCCGAAGGTAAAGCGATGGATATTATGCAATGTGCTGCTACTTCAGGATTTGATACTGTTGTAAGTGGTTCTACAAATGATTATTCAAAAACGGCAAATAGCAACGTTGTTGTTGTAACTTCTGGAATACCACGTAAACCAGGCATGACAAGAGAGGAGTTAATCGGAACAAATGCAGCTATTGTTAAAACAGTTATTGAAAGTGCTTTAAAATTCTCTAAAGATGCCATATTTGTAATTGTAACTAATCCATTAGATACAATGGCTTTAGCAGCTTTAAAAATTACAGGTTTACCTAAAAACAGAATTATTGGAATGGGTGGAGCATTGGATTCTTCTCGTTTTAGATATTTCTTGAGTCAAAAATTCCAAAAACCTATGGCTGATGTTGAAGGTTTAGTTATCGGTGGGCATGGTGATACAACTATGATTCCACTTACGCGATTTGCAACTTATAAAGGAGTTCCTTTTAGTGAATTTGCATCGGAACAGGACTTAGAAGAAGTGGCAAAACAAACTATGGTAGGTGGAGCAACTTTGACTAAACTACTTGGTACTTCAGCATGGTATGCACCAGGAGCATCTGTTTCATATATAGTAGATTGCATTTTAAACGATAGAAAAAAGATGGTTCCATGTTCAGCTTTTCTTCAAGGAGAATATGGAGTAAAAGATTTGTTTATTGGGGTTCCATGTATCCTTGGAAAAAATGGAATTGAAAGCATAGTAGAATTCAATTTGAACGATGCTGAAAAGGCAAAATTCAATGCAAGTGTAGAAGCGATATTAGAAACGAATAAAGGATTAACAAATTTTTTGGGTTAATAAGCTGAAATGTTAAAATAAAGTAATACTTTGCGACTGTTTTTTACTGATATTCTTCAAGGAAATATTGGTTAAGTATTATGCATATTTTATATTTGCTCGTTTTTAAAATAATAAATAATTAATTTTTAATAATAATGCAGAACAAAGGACTCGTTAAATTTTTTGCAATAATATTTGCATTGGTAAGTATTTACCAACTTTCATTCACCTTTGTTACCAACCATTATGAAGATAAGGCTAAGGCTTTTGCTGGAGGAGACTCTAATAAAGAGTTTCAATACTTAGATTCTATTGGTAATCAAACGGTATTTTTAGGACAGACATTTAATGAAGTAAGAGCTAAGCAAATCAATAAAGGTTTGGACTTAGAAGGAGGAATTAGTGTGACTTTACAGATTTCTATTAAAGATATCTTGAAAGGTTTATCTAATAACTCAAAAAATGCTGTTTTTAATAAGGCATTAGCTGATGCTGAGTCTATGAGACAAGGAAACCAAACATATTTAGATGGTTTCTTTCAAGCTTTCGATAAAGCGTCAAATGGAACAGTAAAATTAGCTTCTTCAGACATCTTCGCTAATAGAAATCTTAGCGAAATAACAGTAGATATGTCTGATAGCCAAGTAAAAACAATTTTAGAAAAAAAGGTTGCTGAGTCTGTCGAGAGTGCTTATCGAGTTTTTAGAGAGCGTATTGACAAGTTTGGAGTAAGTCAACCTACTATTCAATTGTTGGGTACTTCTGGGCGTATCTTAGTAGAATTACCAGGAGCTAAGGACATTGATCGTATTAAGAACTTATTGCAAAGTACTGCTCAATTAGAATTTTGGGAAACTTTCAAAAACAAAGAGATTAGAGGATTCCTATATTCTGCTAACGCATATTTAGAGTCAACAGAGAAAAAAGTTGATACTAAAAAACAAGAGGTAGTAGATAATACAACTTCTGAAAAATCTGAATTAGAAGCTATTTTAGGTGCTGCTAACAATGATAGTATTGCAGCTGAACCAGTTTCAAGAGGACCAATCCTTGACTTAATGTTAGGAGAAGGTAATCCAGAGGGGCCAATCTTAGCTTATTTCCAAGCAAGAGATACTGTAAAGGTAAATGCATTGTTAAAGCGTCAAGATGTTCGCAATTTATTGCCAGCAGATCAGAAATACGCTCGTTTTGTGTGGGGTAAACCTGCAAAGAAAAACGAAGGTGTAGTTGAATTGTACGCTTTAAAAACTAATCGCGATGGTATTCCACCATTAAGTGGTAGTGTTGTTACTGGTGCTCAAGATGAATTTGATCAGTTTGGTAAATCAGTTGTAGGAATGCAAATGAGTCCAAAAGGTGCAAAAATCTGGGAAGACTTAACTGGTAAAGCTTATAGAGAGGGATCTCAAATTGCAATTGTATTAGATAACGTTGTGTATTCTGCTCCAGGTGTTACTTCAGGACCTATCTCAGGTGGAAGATCATCTATCTCAGGAGATTTTACAATTGCTGATGCAAAAGATTTAGCTAATATTTTAAGAGCTGGTAAACTACCTGCAGGTGCTGATATAGTTCAGTCAGAAGTTGTAGGACCATCACTTGGACAAGAAGCTATTGATGCTGGTATGTTATCTGCTGTAGCTGGTTTAATTATTGTAGCAGCTTGGATGGCATTCTACTACGGAAGAGCTGGATGGTATGCAAACATTGCTTTATTAGCTAACTTGTTAATCTTATTTGGTGTTTTAGCAAGCTTAGGTGCTGTATTAACTCTACCTGGTATTGCAGGTATTGTATTGACAATGGGTACTGCGGTGGATGCAAACATTATTATCTCTGAACGTGCAAAAGAATGTCTACGCAAGGGAATGAATCTTTCAGAGACAATCAAAGAATCATATAGCTGGCATGGAGCAATGCGTCCTATCGTTGATGCTAACGTTACACATATCTTAACAGGGGTTATTTTATTTGCTTTTGGTGATGGACCTATCAAAGGATTCGCAACTACTTTATTAATCGGTATTGCTACATCTTTGTTCACATCTATTTTTATTGCTCGTATCTTTATGGATAGAGATGTAATAAAAGGAAGAACTTTAGCTTTCTGTACAAGTATAACTAAAAACTGGTTCACTAATTTCCATTTTGATTTCTTGAAATTGAAGAAAGCTACTTATGGACTATCAGCAGTGATTGTAATTGTTTCTTTTGTATCATTCTTTACTAATGGATTTGATGAAGGAACTGACTTTGTAGGAGGTAGAACTTTCCAAGTGCGTTTTGATCAACCTGTTGCAGCTACTGAAGTAGGTGATAAGTTAGGTCAAGTATTTGGTGTGAATGTGGAAGCGAAGGTGTTTGGTAACAAAGAACAACTTAAGATTACTACCAAATATAGAGTAGAAGAAGAAGGTGCTGCAGTTGATAAAGAAGTAAACGAGAAGTTATATGAAGGACTAAAACCTTTCTATAAAGAGGAGTTAACTTATGATCAATTTGTAAACACTGGTGAAGGTAAGAGTTTAGGGGTTATTCAAGCTTCTAAAATCGGACCGAGTATGGCAAAAGACGTAAAACAAAATGCGTACTGGGCTGTTATTGGTTCTATGATTGCAATCTTTATTTACCTTGCTATCTCATTCAAAAAATGGCAATACTCACTTGGAGCAATTATTTCTGTAGCGCACGATGTTATTTTCGTATTGGGTATTTACTCTTTAACTTATAAGATTATGCCTTGGCACATGGAGATTGACCAACACTTTATTGCAGCTATATTAACTGTAATTGGTTACTCAATGAATGATACTGTTATTGTATTTGACCGTGTACGTGAATATATTGCAGGTAAAACGAAAGGAGATTTCAATAAGATTGTTAATGACTCTGTAAATACAACATTATCAAGAACAATCAATACTTCTGTAACATTAATCATGGTATTATTGATTATGTTTATCTTTGGTGGAGATTCAATTAGAGGATTTGTTTTCGCTATGTT
Organism: Myroides albus; assembly: GCF_009711045.1. Classification (GTDB taxonomy): domain Bacteria; phylum Bacteroidota; class Bacteroidia; order Flavobacteriales; family Flavobacteriaceae; genus Flavobacterium; species Flavobacterium album_A. The sequence continues at coordinate 25,409 of NZ_WMJX01000006.1, forward strand.
GATTGGTATCGTTGTAGGTACTTATTCATCATTATTCTTAGCAACTCCAGTATTAGTTGATACAATGCCTCGTAAGGATAAAGAAGAAATTGAAAAGAGACACAAAGAAGCTCAAGAAGAATTAGCTGCAGAGCAAGCTTAATCTTTTTTGACTTACAATATATAAAAGCCACTCAGTAATGAGTGGCTTTTGTTATTAATTGAATTATCAAGAAACTTTAATATAGAAGTATGATAATCTTCTCTAAAAGTCAAACAGTTTCTATGTGATATAAGACAATAGTATAGCTATGACTTCATTGCTTATTAATAGAAAGGTTTAGATGAGTTTGCGATATGTATTTAGCCATAGATATATTATTTCTGTATTAGATCTAATAGAATCGCTTGTTGATTAGAATAGTTATGCAACTTAGCAGCATTTGTTATGGTAGTATACATTTACTTAAATGAAAGTAAACAGGTTAGTACAGAGATTATTGATTGATTTACTTTAAAAAGTATTGTTGATAGCATATAGATAGTCAAGGAACAAAAGTAGTAATGACTTTATTACACAATGGAGACTTGACAATAAGAGCATTTTATAACAATATAAGGTCAATGATTTATTTGAAGAATTAAATATCAAATGCTATTAAATCAAGCTTTAGTATTATTAATGAAAACAATCGAAAAGGATGTATATTCAATTTTAATCAATATACTTAATATAAAAATTAAGTTTGTTCCCATTGACATAAAGAGTTAATGGGAACTTTTATATTACTGATTTTTGATACAGTGATTTAATCTAAAAATGGCGATAAGCAAATGAGCATCTTGAATCTTTTGAATATTTTTTAGTAGTTCATCTAAATTAACCCAGTATAGCTGTTCACTTGGCTTATCTAAGTGAACGAGATATGGGTATGCCTGCTCAGGTGTGATACCTATACTTGGAAAGTATTTTTCACCAAGCTTTGAGTAATGTGTTACTTGGCAACCTTCGATCTTTAAACTTGAGAGATACTGTTCTAATTGATTAAAATGAGCTATATTCTTGTTTAAGCGAAACGCAGGAACAGTAATTATTGAACTATTGCCAGAAAAGGATTGAGGCACAGGTAAATCCCTTCTTTCTAAACCTATATAAACTTGATCTTCTTTCTTAACTACAGGTATGGTTACCACTGTATTGCAGCTATAAGTTCTCGGATATACATATTCAAGTATTGTATTACTGTGCATTTGTTTTGTTTCGCTAAAATAAGCTCTACTCGAACGCATAAATTCAGCATTTTCTAAACTGTTTTCATATACTTGAGTATTTATACTTAATAAATCATGAATATTAGTAATTTTTAGTTCTGTTGTCGTTGTTATAGTTGGTTTAATACCTAACCACTTAGGTAAAGCCATTTTTAAGTTAAAGAATAAATTGTAAATATTTAACTCTAATCTAGCCTCTACTAAAGCTCCAGTCTGAGCGGTACTTAATAGTTGGGCTGCGTCATATTCGTGTAAGAAACCAGAATCTTTAAATCCTGTGATACTTCCATCTAAAGGTAGGTTCTGTTTTATTGTCTTTTCAAGTGGTAAGAACAAGGCCTTTACTCTTTCATTTATCCCTCCTGGTGAAGTATAATAGGATAGAGAATTAGTGAACATTGTCTCATTAGCTTGTATCTTAAATCTCCTTTGTAATTCGGCACATAAGTCATTACTTTCTCCAAGGGCAATTCCCTCTGTAATATAACCGCTGTAGTGTTTACAATCTATAATGGGCGAGTCTGTGTTTAAATTGGCAAGAGGACGTGGGTATCCATGCTTTGCAATAATCTTTAAACCTTCGTTTGTATTTCGGTATGGAATAATGTCAATTACACTATTGGGACGTTCTACGACATCGTAAATTTGCTTTGTATTCTTATTGATAAAAGACGAATGTTTGAGAAAAGGTACTTGAGCTTTTGGTAGGTGGCGAACGAGTTGAATGTCTTTTCCTTGAACCACTTTTTCACCAGCAATTAGGTAGTTAGTTGGAGGAAAGCCTATATCATTGCCATTTAAGTCATAGATTGTAAATTCTCCTTTATAACGATTGTTAATGATCCACTGATTATAAATTGGAGCAGATACAATAATACGCAAGCCTAATTCTTTAAAGATCGTCTCAAAGTCACTTTGTGTATAATAACCATATTCCTCTTGTAATTCAATATTCCAGTTGGCATAGTAATCTTTTCGGCGGACAAACTCTACTACATCAGTATAATAAGCTTGAAAGCGTTTGGTATTGGTTTTTATAGAAGGTAATTCCGCTATTGGAAACCCTTGTTCAGTCGCTAAAGATCTTGCAGTTTTACTAAATTGAATAAAGAGATCTGCATCGTTTGGTCTATCTTTTTTATCCAGAGTAGAAAACTCTACTACAACCTCTTTTTGTTCTACCTTTACAAAGTCACGGATGACAAGTATACCGTTCTCTTTCAGTAAATCTACTTGCCTTTTAAGGGTGCTCAAAGCTCTATTAGAATCATAATCATTGTAAGAAGTGATGTGATGAATAGCAGAGCAATTAAAAAAGCCACTAATTGTATTTTCTTCAAATGCCAATAGTTTTTCTCCATCATCTTCTTTGAACGTAAGATTGGGCATTGTATATAAATCATTTGCAATTTCGACCATCTTAGGGTTTATATCGACTCCAATAATATGTTGGTTAGGGAATAGTTGAGCAAGGATTGCCGTACTGGTTCCTGAGGCCATTCCAACATCTACTATAGTATTCCCATCCTTAGGTTGAAAGAAAACACTTGCAGACGCAACCTTTTCAATGGAAATAGCATCCATTGCTTGTAAATATTGTTGATAATCTTTTTTATTACCTCTATCCTGAGTAGTATATTTGATATCCATTTTGATGTATATTTTGCCTGATGAAAAGTAGTGATTTTATGCTATAAAAGGCAACGAAAATTTACATTAAATAGGGTGGAGGCGATTTGTCTTAATTATGAAATAAAGTAGAATGAAAAATATAATTAGAATAATTCTTATGTATTTTGTGGGATATGCAATTCTCTTGATGCTGCTTGTGTTTGTCTTGCCAATATCTTCCAAAGTGTTAATTATCGTTTTGTCACTGATAACGTTATTATTAGGCAGTTTGATTACTTATCAATTTTTAAAAGATAAAAAGCAATATAACAATACTCTTTATAGTCATCCATCACATATACCTATGCTTTCGGACTCAGTAAATCTAAGAGGATACAAGAAGATTTCCTCTAAAGCACTTTTGTTTAAAAGCGCAGTAAGCAATATTGAATCGTACTTTAATTCCCAAAATCTATCTCTCGTGTATCCAAACAGCGGTAAAGTAAATTATCCTTTAGATTCAATTGTGGAAGTAAAGCGCACAAGTACTAAGATTGCCAACACATCCGTTTGGAGTATTTCTATAAGTGAGGCAGGGGGGGATAATAACCTATAAGTTTATCCTTAACATTCGCTTGTGGAATAAAGACTTTATAAGCTTTTATAATTTTCTATTACAAGCAAATCCAACGGCAGTGAAATCATAGCGTAAGTGGCTAAGTATATAAAAAAGGATTATCTTAGAACTAATAATTAATAATATTGTCTTATGAAAAGATTTGAATACAAAACAATTGAAATTCTAACCAATGGATTCTTTGCCAAAATGAAAATAGAAGAAGCGGATAGGATATTAAATGATTTAGGAAGTCAAGGTTGGGAACTTGTATCTGCAGCCCCTTGTATTACCGGGAGTACTACACAAAGAATCTATTATACTTTCAAGAGAGAAATATAAATAGAGAGAGCTAATCTTGATTGATTAGCTCTCTTTTTATTTTATGATGTATAAACTCTATTTTTAGCCGTTATCCACAGGTAAATTCCTACAAGGATAAACGGAATACTAAGCCATTGTCCTGTTGATAGCAATCCTAAAGTATCTTCAAAGCCTCCTTGGCTACCTTTGACAAACTCTACTATAAATCTTACTGTCCATAATAGAACTAAAAAGACACCAAATATTAAACCTAAGTTTTTACGAGCATCTGTCTTCCAGTACATATAGTAAATTATGATAAAGACAATCACATATCCAAATGCTTCGTACAATTGAGTAGGATGTTTAGGTACTACTTTGGCTAATACTTCGGCAAAACGAGGATCTGTAGCAGCTGCATGATAAGCTTGGTTGTAATCATTTATCCCAGTGATTTGTCTGATTTCATTTGGTGAAAAGCGATCTCTTAGAAAGCGAATACCCATAGCGCTTGTTGTTTCATGCCCGACAATTTCAGAGTTGAAAAAGTTACCTAAGCGAACAAATACTCCTCCACTGGTAACAGGTATAACGATTCTATCTAATATCCAAAGGATAGGTTTCTTTACAATTTTCTTACTGTAATAATACATAACTAAAATAATAGCTATTGCTGCCCCATGACTGGCAAGTCCACTAAATCCAACGATTTCAAACTTAGGAGAAAAGCGCACAGGGGAGATAATCTCAAAAAGGTGGTCTTTGTAGTAATCCCAATCATAGAAGAATACATGCCCTAATCGAGCTCCAACTAAAGTAGCTAATACTGTGTAAATAAAAAGCTTGTCGAGTTTTTCAACTGATTCTCCTTCGCGATCATAGATCTTTTTCATCAAGAACCAACCTAAACCAAAAGCTACAACAAACATCAAGCTGTAATAGCGCAGTTTAATAAAACCTAAGTCAAATCCTTCTGAAGGATTCCATATCATATTTAGTGAGTGTATCATAAATACAGTGTAGAGTTAAAAGTTAAAAGTATGAATTTATCTTTACTTTTAAAAAAGAGATTGCAGTTTAAGTGCATTCATCATTAAGTTTGTTTAATAAGGCTGAGTAGTCAACTTAAGGGACAGGATCATATCCTTTACCTCCCCAAGGGCCACAACTCAAAATACGCTTAATAGCCAACCATCCTCCTTTAAATAAACCGTGTTTCTTTAAAGCCTCTAAAGTATATTGTGAGCAAGTAGGACTATACCTGCAAGCAGGGGGAAACAGAGGAGATATTGCGACTTGATAAAATCGCACAAGCACAATAAAAGGAAATATCAGAATCTTTTTAAGCATAAGTCTATAAGAATAAAAAGCTATAAGAAGGTTATCTTATAGCTTTTATTATATTATTAAAATGTAAATGTAGTGCCTTCTTTACCATCTTTAAGTTCAATACCCAATTTGGCAAGTTCATCTCTAATGTGATCAGACATTGCAAAATCTTTATTAGCACGAGCTTCGTTTCGCATGCCGATTAACATATTGACTACCCCTTCAAGTTTTCCGTTATCAACAGTAGTTGCTTGACTATCTTCTAAACCTAAGACATCATATACAAAACCATTCAAACTTGTAGTTAGTTCTTGTAAATCAGAAACTGAAATAGTTTCCTTATTGTCTTTGATTAAGTTGATCATCTTAACTGCCTCGAATAAGTTTGCAATTAAAATTGGGCTATTAAAATCATCGTTCATTGCATCATAGCAAGATTGCTTCCACTTGGCAATATCTACAGAAGAATTACTTGAAGTCTTTAAATCTTTTAGCGATTTAATTGCTTCCATTAATCTGAAGTAACCTCTTTCAGAGGCTAAAATAGCATCATCTGAAAAATCTAAAATACTTCTATAATGAGCTTGTAGAATAAAGAATCTTGTCACAGCTGGTGAAAACCCTTTACTTAGGATGCTATTTTCTCCTGAGAACAATTCGTTTGGCAAGATATTATTTCCAGTAGATTTAGCCATTTTCTTACCATTTAGAGTAAGCATATTAGCATGCATCCAATAGTTAACAGGTGAGTTACCTGTAGAGGCTTCATTTTGTGCAATCTCACATTCGTGGTGAGGAAATTTTAAATCCATTCCACCCCCGTGAATGTCAAAGTGCTTACCTAAGTACTTTGTACTCATTGCTGTACATTCAAGGTGCCAACCAGGGAAACCATCTCCCCATGGAGAAGGCCAACGCATAATGTGTTGTGGTTCAGCATTTTTCCATAAGGCAAAGTCCAAAGGATTCTTTTTGTCAGATTGTCCGTCTAATTCTCTTGTATTAGATAACATATCTTCGATCTTACGTCCACTTAAAACACCGTAGTTATAAGAGTTATTATACTTTTCGACATCGAAGTAAACAGAACCATTAACTTCATAAGCAAAACCATTGTTGATGATTTCTTGAATAATGTTTATTTGTTCAATAATGTGTCCTGTAGCTGTAGGCTCAATACTTGGAGGTAAATTGTTAAACTGCTTAAGGATGTTGTGAAAGTTTAAGGTATACTTTTGCACAATTTCCATAGGCTCGATTTGTTCAATACGAGCTCTTTTAGCGATTTTATCTTCTCCTTCGTCTACATCGTCAACCATATGTCCTACATCGGTAATGTTTCTAACGTAGCGTACTTGATATCCCAAGTGCTTTAAATAGCGATACACCAAGTCAAAAGAAATAAAAGTACGACAGTTCCCAAGATGTACATAATTGTAAACAGTAGGTCCACATACATACATACCTACTTTTCCATCATGGATAGGTGTGAAAACTTCTTTTTCTCCAGATAAGGAGTTGTACACTTTTAATTGTTGTTCTTGATATAATGCCATATTTAAAATAATATCTATGTTGTAATTAGAATTTAGTTTCTAATTTGATGTAATCTAAAAATTCCTTGCGTACACTTTCTTCTTGAAAACGTCCACCAAATTCAGCAGTAACTGTACTACTTTCGATATCGCGGATACCACGAGAGTTTACACATAAGTGTTTTGCATCAATCACACATGCAACATCTTCTGTATTAAGAACCTTTTTGAGTTCATTAACGATTTGAATAGTTAAGCGTTCTTGTACTTGTGGTCTTTTAGCAAAGTAATCTACAATTCTGTTCATTTTAGACAAACCAACTACTGTTCCATTAGAGATGTAAGCCACGTGTGCACGTCCTACGATAGGAAGTAAGTGGTGCTCACAAGTAGAATATACAACGATGTTCTTTTCAACTAACATTTCGTTGTATTTATATTTATTGTCAAATGTAGAAGAACTTGGTTTCTTTGCTGGGTTTAACCCTCCAAATATTTCTTTTACAAACATCTTAGCTACACGGTTAGGTGTTCCCTTTAAGCTGTCATCAGTTAAGTCTAAACCTAAAGTGTTTAAAATGTTCTCTACATCTTTTTTTATAATTTCTATTTTTTCGTCATCTGTGCGGTCAAACGCATCACTTCTTAATGGTGTAGCATCACTTGAAGCAATGTGGTTATCTCCCATTTCGTCGTGAAAATTTTCGTCTGTGTTCATTTATGCTTATTTTTAATACATATTGTTTTTAATCGCTACAAATATAAGTAATAAATATAGACCAAGGTAGGGGAGTATTTATAAAATATAAGTGAAAGTACAGTGGTTGTTATTCCTTTGAATTATAGGGCTAAGTTTTTAATTGTTACAGCAGCAGGTTTAAAATGTTATCTATTTGAAAGTAACTGTATTATATCCAAATAAAAATAAGAGTAGATCATCCTGTATTCATTGAATTTCTATAAAAAGATTAATTAATTGTAAATTGGTACTTAGCTTTTCTCTATTAAAATAACAAAAAACTCTTTAACAATCACTATTGTTATACAAAAGTATTAGTTCTAAATTTGTTTAAGGGATAAGCAAATCTTTGAAAAGAATAGCTTATCTACTTACTAAGTGAAAATAACTGTATATGAATATACGTTTAGATGAAGCCTTTTTTTGGGATATTATCAGACAAGGTAATCAAAGTCAAAATGAGGAACCTTTCGATACTGATGAACATATAGATCAAATAGTTACCGTTTTATCTCAATATGAGAAAGACGATTTTATTCTATTTGAAAAAGTATTGAGGGAGAAAATCAATCAGTTAAACAAAGTGGAAATAGCTGATTTTTATATTATTCTGAACAATTTTTTTGAATTTAAAAAAGAGGTTTACGATTTTGAAGGATATATTTCAACAGATGATTTTATCTATTTTCGCTGTTGGCTAATCTTACAGGGAAAGGAATTTTTCTATGATATAGTTCAGAATATAGAATCATTTATCAGTGGTGACTACTCTTGCGATATTGGGGATACAAGTGCAGAAGGACTGTTGTATGTTAGTGAGACAGCCTATGAAGTGAAATATGACAAGGAAGACTCTTTAGTAATTCGAGATGCAACTGATTTACTATATCCTGAAATAGAACATTATGATTTAGCTGAGAGTGACTGGGTTCGTGAGCCTTATTCAGGTAAGGAACTTCAAAAACACTATCCAGAATTAGTTAGAGAAATTGGAGAATTAAGAAGCGAATAAGTAATCCTAATGCCTACGCATATGTTTGGAGAAGAATTGTTTATCGATGCTATAAAGCAAACTTTTGATCAAGAAGATTTAGCTATTATCAAACTAACAGAGTTGAATTATCAATTCATGAAAGAATACCTTTCTTTAGACTTTGCAGAGTTTATGAGAAAGTATTCCTTTAGACAAGAACTTGACTTTAATAGCAATTACTTTCATACTCCTAACAGCTTTCGAACAGAGAATTTAGCAATACACAATCAAGAATTATACAAGAAGGGATATTTCATTATAGGAAGTGGTTTGAACGGAGATCCTATTGTTTTTAACAAACATACTTCTCGTATAGGGTATATCTTTCACGACTTGCTATGGGAATCCAATAGCCTACCTATAAGTGAAGTACACATCGATATGGGCATGGACTTGGGAACATTCTTTTACTTGTCAGCTACTGCTGCTGATTTTTCTATAGATGCCTATACAGCAAAGACATTTAGTCATTATAACGAAGCTACAGATTTTTAACAACACGACTTAAAGATAACTTAGCTTTAATTACCTACAAAAGCGTATTCTGAATTTATTTCAGGTGCGCTTTTTTTTACTCGATATCTCAAGTCAGAGGATATGTAAAAGATTGGTTAAATAGAATAAACAAGATTGCCTTTTGCACGTGTTCTTACTCATTATGCGAAGTAGTTTGATTTTAATATTGAAAGGTTTAACGAGAATATTCTATTCATACAACTACGTATTATTTTGCTTTAGTGTGTTAGGCAAATTCCAAACTTATTAAACAAATGACATAATACTGCTTTCCTTGGTCTTTCTTGGGGGTTTCTTGGGGGGTTCTTGCACTATTCTTGCAGTTTTACTGCCAAAAAGGGGTGTTTTAGCAAGCAAACTGCTACCAACCCCCAAGCAACCCCTAAGGAAGTGCGACCAAAATAGCCTCCTTTTTTGTAAAAAAAGATAATCAGTCAGAATTATATGAGGACAATCACTTGTAAAAATGAATAGTTTAATTCTTAAAGCTTTCCCTTTTACCATTGCTAAAAGTTCATTTAAAATTGAAACCTATTCCAAATTAAATACAATAAGTTACTTTTAGAATAACAAATAGAGTTATTTCGGTAGTATATTATTCACAAAATGAGATAGAATATAGTATCTTTGTATGTTAAAGAAATTGATATGTTTTCAGCAAAATCAAAGCAGATTTATGATGTTTGTGGTGTTCGTTTGCCCTTGGATATTTTAGCCAAAAGTTGGAATGCTGCAATTTTATTAGAACTTGAATTGGTTCCTGCCGGCACATTAGAATTACATAGAAGTATTATTCCTAAAATAAGTAAAAGGATCTTGTCTAATCAATTAAATGAGCTTGAACAATTGGGGGTAATAGGCAGGAAGATCGTTCCTGAGACAAATCTCAAGATAGAGTATGAGTTAACACCACGTGGCGTAGAAATAGTCTATATTTTGAAGCAATTACAACTTTGGAGCGACAAACACAATAAGCACTTACTCAAGAATGCAGAGTAACAAGGTTTTAAATGCTGTTTTAAACTAAATATTAAACAACTAAGTACCGTTCTTAGGGGTATTCTTATTTAAAGATTTAGAAGGTTATTACAAATGGATTTTTTATACCATATTTTAGAGGTCCTTTTGTGAAATATACTTAAAAACAAGGCGAATTACAGTAATTAGGAAAATAGAATGAGAGCAATTAATGAGTTTAAATGGAATTGAGAAAAGAAATATTGCCACAAATGAATATTGCACAAAAGCATTATGCTCAAGTGCTAAAATCTATACGAGACTACTCCCAGTATATTAATGAGTATGATGATAAGCATGGCATTATTTATAGCAAAGTAGAGGAGTACTTATCAGAACTAACCCAAAAAGACCTCTCTCAATACAATTTGAGTGAATGGTGGGAGGAGGAAGAAATGGAGGTTCTTGCTTTCCGTATTGCTTTACCAGATCCACTAATAGTAAAACATGTTAGCCAAGAAGAATTGACGCAAGTAATTACTAAAATAAAGACTTTTGAAGATCAATTAGGACAAGAAGAAGTCTTGACTTTCGAACAAGAATTTGGATTGTATTTAGATGAGTATTACCACAAGTGGTTAAAGCTTAATTTTGAGCGATATGACTACGCTTTATTTCTTCGAAATAGAGATAAGTATGGAAATTACTTTGAGTACAGTATTCAGGAAATTGTACGAAAATTAATAGGCGAGTAGTATGGTGCAAGAGAATAGTTCCGAGCAAATTTCCATTGTCGATGGTCAATACCTCATTCATATTGAGTTTGTTGAAATGAGAATGTCGCTATGGGTAGGGGTATTTTCAATTGAGAATATGCAAACAAAGGAGGTGATCTTAAACTTTAAACGACATAACTTCCACTTTCTTACGGTGAAGGAAATTGAAAATACTGTAGTGATAGTATTTCAAATTTACCCTAATGGACAGAACCAATATGAGATGTCTATCAATTTTGATTTAGAGCAGATTGCATTGTTTGGGAAGATTTATAACTTTATGGAGTATAACAATAGTTTTGTAATTTAGTAGTATGAAAGAAATAAAAAGTATTAATGTTGCGCTATTTGACCAAGCGGTTGAGATTATGAAACAGAAGTTTAATATGGAGAAACGCCCTCTAACAAAAACTGCTGAAGCTAATTTTATTCGAAATTTCGGAGAGGAAATAGGTACGTTCTTTATTAACCACTCTTACGAATCTGGATGGCGTTTTGGCAAGAATTTGTTTAGTCAAGTTGCTTTCTTACATGGTTCTAACTTTAGTAAATACAATAAAGAAATCTATAAAAAAGGATATTATATCATCGGTAGCGGATTACACGATGATTTAATAATTTTAAACCTCAACACGGGAACTATAGGGTATATTGACTCGGATTTGTTTTATCGCAGTGAGAAGGAGTATACGGTTGAAGAACTATTTAAAGATACAGGATTAGATTTAGGCACTTTTTATTATCGTTCTGTCGTAGAAGACGATAATTTTTATGGAAGAGCAAGTGACTTATAATGAAGGTATTAAATAATAAAACAAAGAGGTGTCTAAATTAGATGCCTTTTTTTGTTTGATTTTACGGGTTTCCGTAACAGACCTAATAGGAGAGTTAGTAAATTTAACTGGCTAAGAAAAGACGTTTTGTTGTTGTTGAAAAAGGAGCTATTCTATTGGAGAATAGCTCCTTTTCTATTTTTAGCAAACTTCATTGGAATAATTAAATTAAATAAAACTATTCTTTTTGATACATTTGGAAGTTTCAAACTAATAAAACAAAAATGATGAATATAAAATTAGCCTTATGTGGAGCAGCGTTATTAGCTACAATGACCAGTATTGCTCAGGAAAATATAAAACCATTAGAAATTGGTAAAACTATAGCATTGCACTCAGAAATTCTAAATGAAGAAAGAGTAATCAATGTCCTTTTACCTGCAGAGTATGATCCTTTATCTAAACAAGAATATCCCGTTGTGTACATATTAGACGGTGGAGTAGAAGAAGATTTTATTCACCTGGCAGGATTGGTCAAGTTTAACTCTCAGCCTTGGATAGCGCGTTTTCCTAACTCTATCGTAGTGGGTATAGAAACGATCAATCGTAGAAAGGATATGACTTTTGCAGTAGATAACCTTGATTTCGTTGAGAAAGTGGGGTATAGCAAAGATATGTTTGTTGAATACGGCAGAGCAGAAGCTTATACTGCATTCTTAGAATCTGAAGTAATTCCCTACATAGAAAGAAACTTTCACGCAAGTAATCAACGAACTGTTATCGGAGAATCGTTAGCCGGCTTATATTCAACTTATGTCCTGTTAAAACATCCATACTTATTTGAAAATTATATTATTATAAGTCCAAGTTTATGGTGGGCAGATGGTAAGTTATTAAATAAAGACTCCCTTTGTTTGTTAGATAAAATTAAACAGGATATCAATGTTTATGTAGGCGCTCCAAGCAAAGAAGAAGATGAAATGATGTATCAGTATGCTAAGGATTTATATGACAGCTTACAAGGTAATAAACATATTACTTCACACTTTGACTACCTGCCAGAGGAGTTACATTCAACTGTCATTCATCAAGCTGTTAATAATGCTTTCCGTTTAATCTACAATAAAACTTATTTCTCTAAATAGGAGATTATTCAACTAAAAATAATACACAGGGCTACTCATTCTTTGGGTAGCTAGCCCTTTCTGTTTTTTTGAAGCCTTCAACACATGGTTAGATCAAAGGGAAAAAGCATCGCTTTTTACATAAGAAAGAACAAGTCAAAATGCTCTTTTTTATACTTCATCAAAAAGGCGTAAAGCTGTGTTTTGGGTTTAGCTATCTCAAAGCTTTTCCTTGTTATAATGAGAAATAAAGTTAGATGCAGATAAGTAAAAAAGTCAATTAATATAATCTTCTTTAGACCGTGATGTAAAGTTGATTCTAGGATAGAAATTTGAAATAAAAGATGTTTTTCAGGTAAAATAATTTCTTATAAAAGAGAGTATAAAAAGGGTAGGGTTGCAGATCTTTATCATCATAGTATATCGTTTATTTTCGAAATTGTAAGGTTTGTAATTTGGTAAACTGACAAAATGAATCTCCTGAATCTATATAATATTACAAGATATAAAATAGGAGTTAAGTATCTTTACTTAAACTAATACTTTAAATAAAAAATTAATAGGTTAACTTACTTTGTTAGCCATCTATTTTGAATAGGAGTCCCTCTGTAAAAAGGTCTTTTTGTCAAAATGTCAGTATCCCTAAGAGGTTCATTTAGCAAGGTTTAATTAGGTTTAAAGTTGGTAAAATCATTCCTTAAAAAAACACTAATTTTTAAAATAAGATATAGGTAAGGCCCCTTATAACTAATTAAACCTAACTTAAACTAAGACTTTAAGTATTATTTACAACTATTTGATTTTAAGATATTAATGTAATTAAAATATTTATTGTTAAATATAAAAATTGCATATTGTTGTCAAGGTTATTATATTTGCAACAACAATGTGGCTTATTTCAAACTATAAGAAGTTGTCAAAAGTTATTTTATAGCTAAAACCAGCTCTCAGTCAACAAAGGAAGTTAATTGTGCTTTTTCAAAGTCAAACACCCTAAAGCAACTTAATTTAGCAGTCTTTAAAGTTGTTTTATTTTTGAGCTAACTTATTTTGATCAGATTCGTATTTGAATAGCATTGAGCAGTTAGTTATATAGAGTTGACTTGTTGCTAAATTTATTTTCCTCTGTAATTATGATCTGCTTCCAATGTAGTTAGCAGATTTAATACAAGAACTAAATCTCGACAAGTTTGGTTCGATTTAACTTATAGATACTATAAGAAAAATAGGTTAAGCATTCTGACTTTTACAATTGGAATAGTTTTTAGAAATAGATAAAAAACACCACATTTTTTATTCTAGTTACCGTGAAAAAAATGCAATAAATTTTAGTTTTAGAATTTGAAAAATCGGCTTCCATAAGTTGGAGTATATTTTGAAATTTATTAAGTAAAGACAAGAGATAAATTTAGAATCAAAGACATAAGAAATTACGATGACACAAACAGGAGATTTACAATTCGAATCGACAGAATTAAGTTCTGGTTTTTTACTTTGGCAAGTAACTATGGCTTGGCAGAGAAGTATAAAAAAAGAGTTAGATAAGTTGGACATTACCTATACCCAATTTGTTTTATTAACAACATTGGATTCGCTTTTACTACAAACTAATATCGTATCACAGATTGATATAGCGAACCACAGTTATACAAATCGCATGATGGTATCGAAAGTTTTACGCACTTTAGAAGAAAAGAAGATGATTCAAAGAAAAGATCACCCTACAGACACCAGGGCCAAAATAATCAATTTGAGCCCTTTTGGGAAAGAATCTTTAGAGAAAGCTATCATTGTAGTAAAAGAAGTAGATAATGCCTTTTTTAGTGTCTTAGGGCCTTATAAAGGGGTATTGGACTTGAATATGAAATCTCTTTGGGAGAATACTAAGGAATAGCTAAGCCTTAAACCCAGATTCCGCATTAGCCAAATACTATAAAGCAATTCTACTTCATATCTCTTTCATTAGTTCTAAAACCATACTATCGTATGCTTCACTGACTAATTTAGAACTGTTTTGTATCATTACTTTTCGTTTATATGTCTATAGCGTAATCTGGGTTAAAGAGAATTATTTTCTTTTTTTAAAGACTCATTGAATTTATGTGTTATAGTTTTTAGACTTTATTTAGTCATAGACAACTAAGCTATTGAAGGAATGATTATGTTTGATACAAAATGTTTTATAATGAAAAATACGTTTATATTACTCAGTTTGGCATTTGCCGTGAACTCTTTTGCACAATCTTCAAAGGAGTTAGCTCCAAAAAAATTTCTAAACAGTTTATCACAATTATGTGGTACAGCTTATAAAGGCAAGATTGTATCGACTTCTGTTCCTGAAGATTTTAAAGATAAAGAATTGCTTATGTATGTTATGCAATGCAATAGCGATCAAGTTAAGATTCCCTTTTTTGTAGGTGATGACTTATCGAGAACATGGATATTTACTCTAAAGGGAGAAAGGTTGGAGCTAAAACACGATCACCGCAAGGAGGATGGAGTAGCAGATGAAGTAACAATGTATGGTGGAACAACAACAAATACAGGAACTAATAATATCCAATTCTTTCCAGCTGATCAACAGACAGTTGATTTATTAGCGCCTACTGCTGGCAATGTTTGGTATGTTACAGTCGATGAGTTTAAGTTTACCTATAATTTAAAACGCGTTGATAAAGAGAGTGCTTTCTCAGTAGAATTTGATTTAACGGCGCCTGTACAAACAGACAAAAGACCTTGGTAAGATTTGCATAAAAAGCTCTATTTAATTTTTAGAGCTTTTTTTCTGCTTGTTCTCAAGCATAATTATACAACTCCCTATCAAAATTGTATAACAATCTATTTAGAGAAGTAGTATAATTTAGCAACCACAATGAAGAAGGTATTTTCCATATTATTTAGTCTATTATTTGTTGTTATTTCGTCTGGATTTACAACATATCAGCACATCTGTCAAGGAATCGTGCAACAGACTTCTATGTCTTCAACTTACGAATCAAAAAGTGAATGCGGATTCTGTAAGGTGAATGGAAAACAAGTGGAGAACCCACAAAAGGAATGTTGTAAGCAAACTGTTGAGATAGTAAAAGTAAAAGCTGATTTTCAGAAAACATCTGCTCAAATTGTCAAGGCATCATTCTTTATAGATGCCATTTTACATCCTTATTTTGGTTACGTATTCCAAGGTGTTGTTTCAACAGTTTCTCAGACTGCTTCCTTTCTTCCTTATGTTTACTTCGTAAGAGAAATTCCTATCTACATCAAGAATTGCGTATATAGAATTTGATTAAGAAATCATATTGATAAATATACCTTATTCAATTTTAAGGTATAGAGTTCTTTATTTTTTAATTAAACGCAATGAATATTTATGAAAATGAATAAATTAGCTTTGTTCATTTTATTTGGTATTGCCTCAAGTGCTTATGCTCAAAAGCTGACACTTCAACAAGCAATCGAACAAACTACACAAGAGTATGACTTATTAAAAGTCAAAGAAGCTAAACTAAAAGCGCTACAGCAGAATACTACTTATACGCAAGGAAACTACTTCCCTGATTTGACCTTTGGTGCTCAACAAAGTTACGGTACTATTAATGCTCAGAATGGTCCTCTTTATGCTTATGGAGGATTGGGATCTGCTTCAACTTCAATGCCTTTAGCAGAACAGAATTGGAATGCTGCATTCGGATCATTATACTTTGCCAACATTAATTGGAATGTTTTCTCATTTGGAAAAACAAGACAACAAGTAAAGATGGCTAAAGCTCAAGAACGAGTAAGCCTTGAAGATCTCAATCAAGAAGTATTTAAGCAGCAAATCAAAGTAGGAGCTACTTATTTGAACCTTTTAGCAGCTCAGCGCATTAAATTTGTACAAGAACAAAATCTTCAGAGGGCTAAGGTATTCTACGAGGTAACAAAAGCCAATGCTGATAGCGGTTTAATTGCTCAGGTGGACGAACAGTTAGCTCAAGCAGAATTAGCCAATGCTCAAGCACTTTATCTAAAAGCTTACGACAAGGAGATTGAATATCAAGAAGCTTTGGCTGCTTTGCTAAATCAAACAACAATGCCATATCAGTTGGATGAAGTCTTTACGATTTCTCAGCCCAATATAGCTGAAGGTTTATCCAATGAGGTAGTAGAACACCCTATTTTGCAATTGCATCAAAGTCAAATAGATCAAAGCAAAGTTATGGAGAAACTCATTGTTAAAGGGAGTCTACCTACTTTAAATGCCTTTGGTATTATTCAGGGTAGAGGATCAGGTTTTGAGTGGAACTATGTACAAGATAATACTGCATTTACTCGAAATTACAGCAATGGCGTTGGTATTGATCGTTCAAATTATTTAGTAGGTCTTACTTTGACTTGGAATATTACAAACTTTTTCAAGACTACTTCCAAACGCAAAGAACAAGAGCAGTTCACAAATAGCCTTTCTTATCAATACAGTAGGATGAGCAAAGAACTGGAAAATCAACAAAAGTTGGCAGCAGAAAAATTTGTCAATGCCCAGGATATTTTAGGACAAACAAAAATACAGGTTAGTGCTGCAAGCACTGCTTTTGCACAGCAAAAAGCATTGTATGAGAATGGATTGAGCAACTTAGTAGATTTTACACAAGCTTTGTATACCCTACAAAGAGCCGAGATTGATTTTGAGATAGCACAGAACAATGTCTGGCAAGCTTTGTTATTGGAATCTTCTGCTAAGGGAGATATAAATTACTTGTTAAACGCTATACCCCAAAAATAAAAAAAGATGAATTTAATACGTTTTGCTTTGCGCAAACCAATATCAATTATGGTATTGGTATTGGGACTGTTATTCTTTGGAGTAAAGTCATCTAAAGATATCCCTGTTGATATTTTACCCGAGATGAACCTGCCAGTGGTTTATATAGCCCATTCATTCAATGGGTATACACCACAACAAATGGAAGGTTATTTTACAAAGATGTATGTAAATATGATGTTGTTTGCCAATGGCATCAAGAGTATAGAAACAAAAAACACACAAGGGTTGACCTTGATGAAAATAAATTTCTACGAGGGAACAGATATGGGAGAAGCGATTGCCTCAATTTCCGCTCTGTCTAATCGTTCAGTTATATTTTTACCACCAGGAGCACCGCCTCCCTTTATTATTCGATTTGACGCATCTTCTCAACCTGTAGGGCAGTTGGTCTTTAGATCGAATACTAAAACTAATAATGAATTACAAGATATTGCGAATTTTGCAGCAAGGCCTCATTTGATTAAAATTCCAGGATTAACAACTGCACCTCCTTTTGGTGGGTCTCCGCGTACTATAGAGATTAATATTGATCCGAATAAAATTCGTACACATCAGATTTCTCCAGAACAAGTTGTTGAGGCAATCACTCGTCAAAACGTGACTATGCCTTCTGGAAATATTTACGTTGGAGATAAAAACTATTTAACACCAACAAACAATACGCTTAAAACAGTCGAGGAGTTTGGTGATATTCCCCTGTTCAAAGGACAAGTAGACAACGTGTATATTCGCGATATTGCTACTGTAAAAGATGGTGCAGATATAACAACAGGGTATGCCCTTGTCGATGGTAAGCGTTCTGTATATATCAACATTGCCAAGTCAGGTAAAGCTTCTACTTATGATGTAGTAGAGAAACTAAAAGAGTCTATTCCTCATATACAGAGAAACTTACCTGAAGATGTGAAAATCTCCTATGAGTTTGATCAATCTGTCAATGTAATCAATGCTGTAAAGAGCTTAATTGTAGAGGGAGTTTTAGGTGCTTTATTGACTGGACTTATGGTCTTGATGTTCCTAAGAGATCCAAGAGGAGCTTTTATTGTTATTCTTACCATACCAATTGCCATTATTTCATCAGTATTATTTTTGAAATTATTTGGTCAGACTATAAATATTATGACCTTATCAGGTTTAGCTTTAGCTATTGGTATTTTAGTAGATGAAAGTACGGTTACTATAGAAAATATACATCAACATTTGGCCTTAGGTAAGAATAAGGCACAAGCTATTTGGGATGCGTGTAAGGAAATAGCTTTTCCTAAGCTATTGATTTTGTTCAGTATTCTGGCCGTTTTTGCACCAGCTTTTATGATGACTGGTATACCAGGTTCGCTGTTTATGCCTTTGGCAATGGCTATTGGTTTTGCAATGACAGTATCATTTTTGCTCTCACAGACTTTTGTTCCTATTATGGCCAATTGGATGATGAAATACGATATAGCTAAACACAACCTACCAGAGAAGGCAAGTGGCTTTGACAAATTTAAGAATCGCTTTGTCGCTTTGGTGGATCGAATGATGCCAAGTAAACGCATTATTGTAATCTTCTCAACCGTTATCGCTTTGATTAGTGTAGCAATTTTATATGTCAACATTGGAAAAGACGTCCTTCCTACTGTTAATTCAAGTCAGGTTCAATTAAGAATTACCGCTCCTGAAGGAACGAGAATTGAGCATACTGAAAAAAAGATAAAATCAGTATTGAAAGAAATAGAGGATTTATACGGCAAAGAAAAGATTGCTATTTCCTCTGCCTTTATAGGACAACATCCCTCATCGTTTGCTGTTAGCCCGATTTACTTATACAATGCTGGACCACACGAAGCGTTGATGCAGATTTCGTTTAAGGATTTCAAGGGTAATACGGACGAATTGAAAGATGAAATAAGACAGAGAATAAAACAGACATTGCCCGAGTTAAAACTAACTTTTGAACCTATTGAGTTAACGGAGAAGATCTTGAGTCAAGGGACCAATACACCAATTGAAATACGCGTATCTGGTATGATGAGAAAAATGAATATGATGGTAGCTAATAAGTTATTGGTCAAACTCAATCAGATAGACTATATGCGTGACCAACAAATGCCAATCTCGATGAATTATCCTTCTTATGAGATTAATATTGATAGAGTACGCGCAGCACAATTGGGGTTAGATGCAATGGATATTGCCAAATCATTAGTTGCTACAACAGCTTCTTCCAGATATACTAATCGCAATATGTGGGTAGGAGGTATGATGGGGATTGCCTATGACGTGCAAGTTCAAATGCCTCAAAATCAATTAAACAGCAAGCAGGAGTTAGAGAGTATTCCATTGACTAAGAATGCAGATCGCCCAGTTCTAAGTGATGTAGCAACAATTACTGAAAGTAAAGCTTTAGCAGAAAGTTATAATGAAGGAACCATGGGATATGTCACCGTTATTGCCAATATACATCAGACAGATTTGAATCGAGCAAAGCAAGATGTAGAAAAAGCTATTGCAGAGTTGGGAGAATTGCCAAAAGGAGTAAACGTTGAATTAAAGGGAATGGCCCCTGTTTTGGACGAAACAATGAAGAGCCTTGCTAATGGATTGTTAGTTGCCATTGTCGTTATTTTTTTAATGTTGACTGCTAACTTCCAATCGTTTAAAGTGTCGTTTGTGATTTTAACTACCGTTCCCTTTGTGATGTTGGGCTCATTGAGTTTACTTAAACTAACGGGATCGACTGTAAACCTACAATCATATATGGGAATAATTATGTCTGTAGGTGTATCCATAGCAAATGCAGTATTGTTAATTAACAATGCAGAGACTTTGAGAAAATCAGGTTGGAGTGCAACAGCCTCTGCTATAGAAGCAACCAAACTGCGCATTCGTCCAATAGCAATGACGACTTTAGCAATGATTGCGGGAATGATGCCTATGGCCATAGGATTTGGTGAAGGAACAGAGCAGGTAGCTCCATTAGGTAGAGCTGTGATAGGAGGCTTATTCGCCTCGACTTTCTCTGTACTAATAATTTTGCCTATGGTTTTTGCATGGGTAATGAATAAATCTACAAGACAGTCACCGTCGTTAGACCCAGAAGATAAAGAAAGTATCCATTATTTACCAGTTGATAATAAGTAATAAAATGAAAAGAGTATATATCGCTATATTGAGTTTAATTGTACTTGCTGGGTGCAATAAAAAAGAAGAACAGCCTGTACAGGCAAATGAGCAACAACAAATGAATATGATGCTCACAGAGACTTTTGAACTAAAGAAGTCTAATCCTCATGTAAAATTACAACTCCCAGCAGAAATTAGAGCGGATCAACGCACCGAGATATTTGCTAAGGTCAATAGTTATGTAACAGATCTAAAAGTAGATATAGGAGATAGAGTTAAAAAGGGGCAAGTATTGATGATTTTGAACGCTCCGGAACTACAAGCTCAAGTGCTCAGTGCAGAAGCTAAATACAAGGCCCAAGAAGCAAATTATATCTCATCTAAAGCTACGTATGATAGAACATTGAAAGCAAATCAAACCCAAGGGGCTATTGCTCCGGATTTTTTAGAGCAAATTACGGCTAAAATGCTTGCAGATCAGGCACAATTGAATGCTCTAAAAGCTGCTTATCAAGAGGTTAAAAGTATTGATCAATATTTAGTTATTAAAGCGCCCTTTGACGCAGTAGTTACCAGTAGACAAGTGGATGTAGGTGCTTATGTAGGGCCAATGAATAAAACGCCTTTACTTATTGTAGAGGATACCAATAAGTTGAGATTAAACTTATCCATATCGGAGGCTAATACACCGTATTTGCAAATGGGTGATACAGTTTCCTTTACTGTACGAACCATGCCTCAGGATAGATTTAAAGCTATAATTACGCGTAAGGCTGGAAGTTTAGATCTTAAATTGAGATCAGAACAAGTACAAGCAGATTTAGATAATAGCAAAGGATTGCTAAAGCCTAATATGATTGCCGATGCTGTTGTACAACTCAAAGCAAAACAGGCGAGTTTCTTTGTGCCTAAATCAGCATTAGTGGAGAGTAACTTGGGCTTATACCTTATTGAAAATAAAGCAGGCATCGCTCATCATCATAAAGTTAGAAAAGGTAGAACAATGCCAATGATGATAGAGGTATTTGGAGATCTTCACGAAGGGATGAGAATGCTTAAAATGGCAACAGAAGAAATTGCCGATGGGTTAAAAATCAATTAATAATTAGTAAAACAAAAGAGAATGAAATTAATTAGTTTAAAAGGTATTGCACTGTTTGTTACTGCACTTTTAATGATTGCTTGTGGGCAAAAAGAAAACAACACAACAGTTGTTAAAACAACTTCAATGGAAGAAATACATCAAAGTTTACCAAAACAAGAAAACAAAGAGGTGACAAGTAATACTTCCTATAAGAAGGGTGATCACGTTCCTTCTGATTTAGTTTGCATGGTTAATGATGCTTACATGGGGGGAAACAAACAATTAGAAGTCCCTTTTGAGGGGAAGATGTATTATGGTTGTTGTCAGATGTGTCAGAGTCGAATACCACAAGATAATTCAGTTCGATTTGCATTAGATCCTTTTAGCTTAAAGCAAGTGGACAAAGCTTTGGCTTATATTGTTATCATTGGCAATAATGGAGAAGTGGCTTACTTTGAAAATGAGAGTAACTACAAATCACTACTTGCGCAAGCAAAAGAAGCATAACTTAATCATGGGGCTATGCCTTAGCCCCATAATACTTTAAACAAATATGGAAACTAATAGCGTTTTACATATAAAGAATATGGTTTGCCACCGTTGTGTACTCGTGGTAGATCAAGAACTAAAGAAATTAGGTGTACTTGAAGCCACTGTTACTTTGGGAAAAGTAATATTGCATTATCCACTTGCGAGTTCTACGATGCTGCTATTTGAAAAGAAATTACAAGCCTTGGGATTTGAGTTAATTAAGAATAGGCGTGGAGCCATAGTAGAGCAAATCAAGAATTTAGTAATTAAGATTGTCGATGCTGATGAGAAGTTAGCTATTAATATGTCCTACTATCTCAGTGAACAATTGGATGTTGAATATAGTTATGCCAGTAAATTATTCTCTGAAAGTGAAGGGATTACTATTGAACGTTATTATATACTACTGAGAATTGAGCGAGTAAAAGAGTATATTTCTTATGGTGAATTGTCTTTAGTAGAGATAGCAACTAAACTGTACTACAATGATTTAAGCCATATGAGCAAACAATTTAAAAATGTGATGGGAGTTTCTCCTTCAAAATATAAAAAAGATCAAGTCTTTCAAAGGAATCACTTAGATAAGATTATTACTTAATTTACTTTTGTGACCATATAAACTTGATATGGTCAGTTTTTCTATTTGTATTGCGGGGATGCTATGTATGGAGTATCCCCGTTTTTTATTGAGCTTTAATCATTTTTGTCAATTGCGAATTAAAAGCAATAAAATAGTAAACGGTTAGGTCACGACCTAACCGTTTACTATTCTTCTATATTATTCTGTTTGAGTAAATCTTGTGCTCGGTGTAAATCATTTTGATCGACAAATACATTTACAGCTTTACCGAGTATTCCATATCCTGCTGCAATACCAGACTCGATATCATCGCGAATAATGTATGCAATGCCATTTTCTTCTAAGAGATCTCTGACAGCCAATACCATTATCTCACTGCCAGCATATAATTTTTTGCTACTCATAATTGTTTGTGTTTTAATAAAGTAATTTACTCAAAAAAAATAAAATATCAGCAATTAAGAAGACTTTTAAGATAATATTATTTGTTTTGAATCCTATTATTATCAGAGTTCACTTATGAAGTTATTTAAACTTAGTAGTTCCCTTGCTTAAAAAGATTTATTTTTTAAAAAAAACACGGATTCTAAACCAACTAAAAACTCTAATTTCTTTGATTATATTTACTTCAAAAAGTATGCATATTATTAAAGTTTTAATCTGCTTGTTTACAGTGGTTAGTTTTGCTCAACCAAAAGCAGTAATAGATCAAACGACTTATCACTTTTGGCTAAACGAACCTAAAGTAGTAGAAGATAAAACTCCTTTGATTATCTTTTTACATGGTAAAAGTCTTTCCGGTACAGATATCAATAGGGTTAAGCGATATGGAGCCTTAAAGGGAATTGAGAAAGGGTTAGATATTCCCGCTTACTTAGTAGCACCTCAATTGCCTTCAGGACCTTGGAATCCTGATAAAGTAGAGGAAATAGTTACTTATATGATAAAACATTTCCCGATTGATGAATCTCGTATTTATGTGACTGGTATGAGTTTGGGGGCCTATGGAACCTTGAAGTACACAGCCAAATATCCAAATCGTGTAGCTGCTGCTATAGCAATTTGTGGTGGTGGAGAAAATAGAGATGCTTGTAGTTTGGCAAGCGTACCAATTAAGCTTATACATGGAGATAAGGACAACATTATACCAATGAAAGAATCCAAAAGCATCCTGAATGCCATTCAAAAGTGCGATTCTAATGCTCCTGTCGAGTTAGAAGTAATAAAAGGCGGAACACATGGAAGTGTAGAGGATCTATATAGACATATAGAACTATATAATTGGCTGCTTAAGCATCAAAAGAAAATAGAGACAGTGGAAATCTCTTTGCAATAGAATTACCTCTTATCATACTCAATAAGTTTACTAATTGTATTAAAGTGATTTCTAATAATAGACAAATGTCTTATCCGAGCTACTGGAAAGACCTTAAATTTACTGCCAAAATTAAGTTTAATAGGTATGAGTAATAGAATAAAGACCATCGCATTTGATGCAGATGATACACTATGGGATAACGAAATATATTATCAGCAAACAGAACAAGCTTTTTGTGAGTTATTAAAAGATTTTCTCCCAAAAGAAGATACTTCGAGAGTACTGTTTGAAACAGAAATGAGGAATTTAAGTCGTTATGGCTTTGGAGCCAAGAGCTTTTTACTTAGCTTATTAGAAACAGCTATGCAGATAACTCAAAGGAAAATGAATGATGTTTTGATGCAGCAAATTCTGGATTTAGGCCATGCTTTAATAGATAAGCCCATTACTTTATTAGATGGTGTACAGGAGACAATGGAGATTTTAAGTAAAGATTACACCCTTATTTTAGCAACTAAGGGAGATCTGTTAGATCAAGAACGCAAACTCAAGAACTCAAATTTAGGCAAGTATTTCGATCATGTGGAAGTCATGAGTGATAAGCAGACAGAAGATTACCACAAGTTAATTGACAAATTGAATATCACTGCCCCAGCATTTATGATGGTAGGAAATTCAGTAAAATCAGATATTATTCCTGTTTTAGAAATTGGAGCCAATGCCTTGCATATTCCCTTTCACGTAACTTGGGCGCATGAAGTAGTAGAAGCAGTTGACCATAAAGGATATTACAAATTAGATAACATCAGAGAAGTTGTTGATTTTCTCAAATAAGATTAAAACTCATCTACACCATAGATGAGTTTTGTGTTTCAAAAAAGATAACAAAAACTCAAAATTGTATAAAAGTTAAAGGGAGTTTTTCAAGTATTTTTGTCCACATAATCTTAGATCAATAGGCAAATGAATTATCTTTTAAACATTCCAAATAGAAAGAACTACTTAGTAGCCTTTACCTTTATTGTTAGTATGGTGGCCGCTGCAGTACTGTTTAAAGATAGAGAAATCGTGTTACCAGAGATAGCTGCACTGACAATTGGGCTATGGGTATTTCAGGAGAAAGCTTGGTTAAGACAACCTGAAAAGGTCTTTATTCTACCTTCCATTACCGCTTTTGTTGGATTTAGCATAAATATGTTAGAGATACCTTATGTCGTTAAAATAGTGGGAATATTGTTTTTCATGTTAATATTAATGAAAGTAATTAACTATAGTTTACCACCCGCTTTAGCTACTGGCTTTCTACCTATTGTTACTAATGCAACACATTGGTCTTTTGTATACGCTATTTTAGCTACTACTTTTATCTTGATGATTGGCATCTATTTATTTAAGTTAAACAAGAATATAGATAGAAATAGTAAAGTAAATACTACAGCAATGACTGTTTATGCAGGGATTGTTTTGAGTACTATTTTGATTGCACTGCTTTTTGGTAAGGAGAAATACGTTGTTATACCACCTATTGCTGTGGTTCTTTACGAGACACTGCATATGAAACAATATACAATTAAAATGGTAGTTAAACAGATAGCAGTATTGAGTTTGTCTATTTCTATAGGAGTAATCCTCTATCTTTGTATTTCCAATTGGATTGTAATTACTATATTGATGCTATTGTCAATATACTTTTTATTAGAGCTATTTCAAATGAAGATGCCACCAGCGTATGCTTTTCCTTTCTTAGTATTTATATTTTCTAAAGAACAGGTAATCAATTTGCCTTGGCTAACAGTTTTATTGAGTAGTTTTTCGCTATTCATAGCATTGGCATATCACCGATATTATTTATCAAAAAAGATAGTTCAATTAGATTGAGTATGTTTTTTTGACTCTGTCTGTAATTGAAAAATGTTGGTATCTTAGTAAAACCAATCAATTATAGCTTTTTAATTAGAAAACATTTAAGGTATGTTCGAATATATAGATAGAGAATCTGTGCTAACCAAATCATTTCTGGAAGAGTATCAATCTCATTTTAGAATAGAGTCATATCCGAGCAAAACAGTTTTATTAGCCCAAGGGCAAGTTGCTGAGAAAATCTTTTGGATTGAGAGTGGGTGTATGCGTATTTGGTTAAACAAAGATGGTCAAGAAGTTACCTTTCAATTCTTTCTTGAAAATAGCTTAGTTGCATCAATTGAAAGTTTTTGGCAGAGTACTCCCAGTCTATTTACGTTAGAGACTATAGAACCTACAACAGTTTGGGTCGCTGATAAGAAAGATCTCAAACCATTATTAGACAAGACTTTACAAGAAGAAGCTTATAGAAATCTGTTTATTGATGCTATTTTTCAGCGTACCTTTGATTATATGCAACGCAGTTTATCTTTTGTTCAATCTACTCCTGAACAGCGTTATTTAAATTTAGTTGAGCAGCGACCTGAATTAATAAAGCGCATTGCTCAACATTATATTGCATCTTATATCGGAATTTCTAAGGTACATCTAAGTCGTATCAAGAAAAAATTGCTCAAAAGCTAAATTGATAACAAATGTTATCGCTTTAGATGTAGAGCCACTACTACTTTTACAATCTAAATATTAAACAAAATGAAAGCAGTAATTGTAGAAGAAAAAGGGAAAACTCCCACTTATACTCCCAATTTTAAATCATCAAAGGCTATTGCGAAAAATGCTGTGCTTATGCGCGTTAAAGCTGTTGCTATTAAAAACTTAGATAGAGCCATAGCCAGTGGTAAGCATTATTCTGTGAGTACTAAGAGTTTCAATCCATTTGTCATAGGAACTGATGCTGTAGGTGAGCTTGAAGATGGCAGATTAGTATATGGATTTGGAATACAAGGAACTTTAAGTGAATATGCTTATGTAGATAAAAATCAGATAGTTCCGCTGCCTAAAGGAATGAATATAGCACTTGCGGCTGCTTTACCAAATGCTTTGATGGGGTCTGTTATAGCTCTGATGTTAAGAGCAAAGCTCAAAAAATCAGAAGTTGTACTGATAAATGGCGCAACAGGTGTAACCGGGCAAGTAGCAGTGCAAATGGCCAAATATTATGGGGCAAGTAAAGTATTTGTAACAGGTCGCAATGCTGATGCACTCAAAAAATTAGAACACTATGGCGCAGATCAACTTATCAGCTTAACTCAATCAAGTGAAGAATTAAGTCAACAAATACACAAATTAAATCAAGAGTTTCCTATTGACATCGTCATTGATTATTTATGGGGAGAGAGTGCAAGTGTCATACTAAACACTTTAAAAGACAAAGGAGCTTATCAACACCATACTCGATTTGTCAATGTGGGAGCTATGTCTGGTGATGATCTGCAGTTATCTTCTTCTATTTTAAGAGGAACTGATTTAGTCTTATTAGGCTCAGGATTGGGTAGTTGGCCTCAAGACGATATTGATCTTTTCTTTAGGGAGTTGCTACCAGAAGCTTTTAATTTAGCTTGTGAGAAGAAACTTTTTTTAGATACTATTTCCTATAATTGGAAAGAAGTAACACAAGTATGGAATCAATCATTAAAAAGCAATGTTAGACTTGTATTTGAAGTAGCATAGATAGGCTAACTTCTTCTTTTCTAATTTTGATAATCAATTGTATCAAGCGATAAAGCATTTACAAATTCGCAATAATTAACAAGTTAACCAACTGTTATTAAAAATGTTAATCAATCGAATATAAAATAACAAGAGGCTGTTTAACTAAACAGCCTCTTGTCTTATTTATTTTGTTGGTTTTTCTAAGAAGTCAAAGAAGTAATTTGCAATTTTTGTATTCAAATGAATTCTATCTTTCCCAAGTACATTATGTTCATGCGTTGGGTAAAGAAAATAGTCAACCTGTTTGTTCTCTTTGATACACGACTCTATGAACTCCATAGAATGCTGCTGTACAACTACAGGGTCTTGAGCTCCGTGAATAATAAGGAGTTTGTTATTTAATTTATCCGCCTTATTCAATAGACTTGTCTTTTCATATCCTTGAGGATTCTCTTGAGGCATATCCATATATCGCTCTCCATACATAATCTCATACATCTTCCAGTCCATAACTGGTCCTCCTGCAACTCCAACTTTAAATATCTCTGGATGATTGATAGATAGGGTAGTAGTCATAAAACCTCCAAAACTCCATCCATAAACACCGATTTTGTCTTGATTTACAAAAGAAAGTGATTTTAGGTATTCAACTCCTTTTAATTGATCCTGCATTTCAGCTTGTCCTAACTGTCTGTGAATTACTTGTTCGAAATCACGTCCTCTATTGAAGCTACCTCTATTATCTACAGTAAAGACAATATAACCGTTTTGGGCCATGTAGTGGAAGAATAAATTTGCTCCACCTAACCATGAGTTGGTAATAAGCTGTGCGTGAGGTCCACCATAAACATAAACCATTACAGGATATTTCTTGTTTGGATCAAAGTTTGTTGGATAAATAATTCGCGCGTTTAAATCTGTTTTATTGTCACCTGCTTTAAACTTAACCAATTCCATTTTAGGCATGTTAATCACACCTTGATAAGGATTAACAGCTTCAAATAACTCAATTTCTTTCTTATTATCCGTGTTTTGGACAACAGCTTTATTAGGAGTCTCTAAATTGTTGAATTGATCTAAGAAAACTGATTTACTCTTGTTTAAAACAACGTTGTGTGTTCCTGAAAGTTCAGTCAATTGCTCCGTTTTTCCCTTTTTTAAATTAACTCTAAAAAGTTGTCTATCTAACCCTTGATTAGTAACTCCTTCATAATAAGCGTGCTTTCCTTCATGATCGAATCCTAAGAATTTAGAAACTATGACATTCTCAAATCCTAACTTTTGTTCTAATTTGCCATCTGTATTATATAAATACATTTGTCTATATCCTTCTGATTCAGAGAAGTGAATAAACGATTTTTTATTAGGTGTAAAAACTAATCCTTGAGAAGGTTCAACATAGGTAGTCGCTTTTTCTTCAAATAATGTTTTTTCAAATGCACCTGTTGCAGCATTATACTGATTTAGTTTTAAATGGTTCTGATGACGGTTTAAAACTCCAACATATACATAATTACCAGAAGGATCCCAGGTTACCATCGTCAGAAATTGATCTTCATATCCAGTATCTAATGTTACTTTTTCTTTTGTAAGAACATCGAATATAACTAAAGAAACGCGTTCATTAGTCATACCAGCCATTGGGTACTTGATACTCTTATTTTCAGCTACTCGTTCACCCCATTGAACTAAAGGATAATCTGTAACTGTACTTTGGTCTTTTCTATAATACAATAATTGATCTTGTTTTGGGCTCCACCACATACCTGTGTCAATACCAAATTCGTTTCGGTGAGTACTTCCACTTCCATTAACAACATCAATATTGATATCTTCAGTAACAACCATATCAGCTCCTTTGTTGTCAGTAATCACGATATTATTGTCTTTTAACCAAGCAAGGTAGTTCTCATTGCGAGATATTGTTTGCTCTTGAGCAATACTATTGTATTTAAAGAAGTTAGTTACTTTTTGTTCCTTCGTATCTAATTTAATATTGTATTTAAACTTTTTCTCTTTGTCCATAACTGTAAAAACAGCGACATTGTCTTGTACCCATTTAAAATCAAATGGAATAGTGTTTAATTCAAAAGGACTGTTTTTAAAGTTCTGGTTTAAGATTAATTCAAGTTGCTTAGCTGTTAGAATAGTTTGGTCTTGCCATTTTAATTCTTTTGACTTTAAAAGTAAACTATCTCTTTGTGATGTTACAAAAGTAAAAGCACTATCATTCTTCCATTGAGGTTGAGCTAAGCTCTTTGGAGCAAAATGTGAATATTGTGCTCTTGTTGCCTCTGCAATAGTTAAATCTCTTTGTGCAAATAGTATATTACCCGTTAGTAGTAAAAATAGTAGCGAGCTTTTTTTTATCATATTTTTAAGTTTAAAAAGCTAATTTAAACTAATTGTGCTGTACATACAATATTCCTTTAAAAATAGAGGAGTAATCCCCTGTTAAACCCAAAAGCTCTTTGTCAAATTTAGCTTGTTATTTACCACCATAATCTTTAAATAAGTTGTCAATATTAAAATTATTGACGTTAAAACCTATTAGTTATTGTCATAATGCATAATTTTATTCTTTTACAAAAAGAACTTTTAGGCTTGAAAACTTGGATGAGAATAAATGCTCTTTTATTTTGTACTTTTATAAAAATAAACAAATACAAATGAAACAAATCAACGGGAAGGTAGTATATATCACAGGAGGAACCAAAGGAATAGGTAAAGGGATGGCAGCGGCACTTTTAAAAGAAGGTTGTAAAATAGCTATTAGTGGTCGTAAATTATCAGATGTAGAGTCAGTAGTCAGTGAATTTAATAGCAAAGACGTTTTGGCTATCAAATCTGATGTAAGAGATTATGGACAGGAACAAGCAGCAGTACAGAAAATTGTAGATACTTTTGGGCATTTAGACATCGTAATTGCCAATGCAGGTGTAGGTATTTTTTCATCTATCGAAGAAATATCAATTGAGGATTGGAATACAATGATTGATACCAATTTAACAGGAGTGTTTCATACCCTTAAAGCATCTGTTGCTCAATTAAAAGCAAATAAAGGATACTATATAAGTATTGCCAGCTTGGCTGGAATTAATTTCTTTGCTAATGGGACTGGATATAATGCAAGTAAATTCGGTGTTGTTGGTTTTACGCAAGCTGCCATGCTAGATTTGAGAAACCACGATGTAAAAGTAACTACTATTCTTCCAGGATCTGTATCAACAAACTTCAACAATCATATTCCAAGTGAGTTAGACGCTTGGAAGATTCAGCCAGAAGATATGGGAGAGTTAGTAGTAGATATTTTAAAGATGAATCCAAATGTTTTACCAAGTAAAATAGAGATTCGCCCAACCAAAACAAGTTAAAAATTCAAACAATATACAAACTATGGGAACAGACTTTGGAAAACTTCTTTTGAGATTAGGAGTTGGTGGACTGATGATTTTTCACGGAATTTATAAGTTGATTCACGGGCATGATTTCATTATTAATCAATTATCCGCTAAAGGCTTACCTACTTGGTTATGGTTAGGTGTGCCTATTGGAGAAGTAGTTGCACCTCTTTTTCTAATCTTAGGTATTGCATCGAGATTCTCGGCTGCTGTTATTGCCTTCACAATGGTAATGTCAATCTTCTTAGTAAACGGAATGGCTGTATTTAATACAACAAATACTGGAGGGTTAGCAGGTGAATTAAATCTACTTTTCTTATTTAGCTCTTTAGCTATTGCCTTTATTGGCCCAGGAAAGTTTAGACTATATAAAGGAGCTGGATTTTTAGCCTAAATACGATACAAAGAACAGAAAGAGGGTTTACATTAAAAGTAAATCCTCTTTACATTTTCCTTAAAATGACAAGACGCTCACTGAGGTGTTCTATCTCAAAACCAAACTGTTGACTAATAACTTCGAAAGTCTTAAAAGTATAAATAAAAACGTGTGTTTGATCTTTGCGGTAATACCAATTGACAAAATCAGTTTTCCCTGTGTAAAGATGAGTTTTGACAATTAACAAGCCACCTGTTTTCAATAGATTATAAAGTTTTGTTAGCTCTTGAAAAGGATTGTAGAAATGTTCAAATACTTCGCAGCTAAAAATAAAGTCATAGTTGTAATTTAAATAATCTTGATTCGGATAAAAAAAAGGGTCATATAAATTAATCTGATAGCCTTTTTCATTTAATTGCTTAGTAATAACAGGACCTTTTCCACAGCCATAATCTAAACCTAACATATCACTTGTACAGCGTTCTAAAATCGCGTTAGTTACAGGAGAAGTAAACTCTTGATAACCTATGTCATTAATATCGTTATTATGGCATTCGTAGTGTTTTTTCTCCTTATCAGGTGAAAAATAATATTGACTATCCTTAAGATAAGCTTCACAGTTGTCACAAATAAAATAAAACTCATCGACCTTTTTCTCTAAAGGCAAATTACATAAGGTACATTGCATTTGATAACTTCTTAATTTTGATCGAAAGTAAGTCTTTTTTTCAAATGCCTGTCTGATTTTAAATAGAATTGCCAAATATATATAAGAATAGACTCAATAAGTAACATTGGTTACAATCCAAACTGAGAATTGTTTCTATTTTTACCACTTAATGCTCTATAATTTAAAACAGATGAAACAGGAGATTAAAGTTAACCCATTTTCTCTACTCATATTAAGAGTAGCTCTAAGTGGTATTTTTATTGTTGCGGGTACCTCACACATTATTGCGCCTGACCAAGTAAGTAAACGAATTGCAAATGCGAATTTTGGCAATTTTGCACATCTATTTGGAGATCCTTATACTTTAGGGATCATCTCTGGTTATGCAATGATACTATTTGGTGTATTATTCCTAATCGGTTTTATGGTTAGATATGTTGCTGCGATTTTATTTGTCATACTCATTCCAATAACTATAACTATACAGATGGGAAATGGTTTGCTACATGGACCACTTTGGAAGAATATTGCCCTTTTTGGTGGCCTATTATTTTTTATACTTAATGACTTTAAATCCTGTAGTCTAATTTCTTGGAATAGATTTAAGTAACTCAGAGCTTTACAACCACAAAGTTTTAATATTTCTTGACTAAAGACCTTACTACTTACTGATTGTCTCCTTCAAAAGGAATTTAAACTAAAGATAAAATGCCTTCAATTCTTTAAGTAAGAATATATTCATTTTATTTACTTAGGCTTATATAGATTTAAAATTTGAACGCTATTAGTTTTGTTATATCAAATTAATAGTGTTTTTTTATTCAATAGAAATAGAATTTATTATTTAAAAAAACGATAAACAATGTATGAAGATATAGACTTTGACAATTTAGATCGTCCAATATTATTACAATTTTATGCTAATTGGTGTGCTCCTTGTAAAACCCTGTCAAAATATATTAATCACATAGAAGAAGACATTAAAGCTTATGTCGATTTTATAAAAGTAGATATTGATATAGATAAGGTACTAAAACAAGAGTTCTTTGTTCGCTCTGTACCAACACTTATTTTGGTTAATACAAAAGGAGATATCTATTGGCGCCAAACAGGTGTAGTTTCGCCTCAAGAAATTATTAAACACGTCAGTCAGGTAGAAAGGTAGGTACAAGATACAGGTTAGTAGATAGCTTCTAAATTTATGCTTCTAAAGAATAGTTAGACTTAAAACATTGCAGTGTTGATGAGTTTTCCTATTTTTAAGTAAAGTTAAAATCTTAAGTCTGTTTTCAAGTAAGAACAGCATTTTTATTATGAAATATTCAATACATATTTTTGTACTCACCAGTTTAGCTTTTCTTCTTTTTTCTTGCACAAAAAGCTATGAGTTAGAATCTAAGGATGCAGGAGAGCATGGTTACGAGGTTTGGCAAGGAAACTTTATAGTTCAAGATGGTGTACATATTCCTTTGTTATTTGGCGTTGAAGCAAAAGAAGGTACAAGGCAAGTACGCCTATTTAGTGGACCTGAATTAGCGCATTGGAGTTATTGGATTGATAGAGGAGATTCTATTAGTTTTCAATCTGGTCTACACAGCGAGTTTAAAGGTATTAGACAGGGTGATAAAATATCTGGAATCTATATAGATGGTGTTAGAACTAAGCAAGAACGTGCAAAGTTTGAAGTTCAAAAGGTAGAAAAACAAGAAACACCATTTCCTATCATAACTAATCCAAGTGCTATCTCGCCAATAGGTACTTGGGAACTCAATTTTGGACAGCTAAAAGATTTGAGTGATTCAAAAGAATTATTGAGATATAATATAGATAGAGTACAAACTTTTGATTTGTATAGAAACGGGAATGTTGTAATTGGAAAAGCATATGGAGCTGGCGGCATTCAAGGATTTGATGGAGTGATGACTTCCGATGGTTTTATATGCTCATCATTTCACCATTCTGAACCTTTTTTAATTGAGGCTACTTTTATAGACGAAAACACTTTTGATGTTGAAATTACATCAACTACAGATACATATAAAGCTATAGGAAAACGCAAATCACAAACTATTGAGGATACAGAGCATACAGAGTCTGTACTAAGAGGTATTTACTTAACCTTGAAAGGATTCTTTAGATGGTAATTAGAAGAACAAATCTATATTACATAAGGTCAATATAAGAATAGAAAAAAGATCATAGCTTTTAAGGTCTTGACTTATAGGTATTTATTCAACATAAAAGATTGGCTCAATTTAAGATTGGAACAAAATCACCAAAATTAAAGAACCAGATAACAAATTTAAAAAAAGCAGATTAGCATGTTCTATAAGAGCGGTTTGCTTGCACTTACTAGGGGATTCCTTGCACTTTTCTAGGGGTTTACTAGCCTAAAGCACGTTTTTGTCGAAGAAAGGTGCAAGAAACCCCCAAGCAATGTCTTAGTATATCGGAATAAATATTTAGGATGAATATCAATATACAACTAGATGCAATTAACTGTCAGTATAAAATGAATTGACAGTATTCAATATGATTGATTCTGGGTAGTTCGATTTTTTTTAAAACCTTTTTATATCAGATTATCTTAATTCAATTTATTAGATATTTCCCAGCAGAATTATATAAATGAATAGTATAAAAACTCAAAAAGGGGATGTACAAATAAGACATATAAAAAACCCTAACTATTTACTAATCAATAGTTAGGGTTTTTTATATGGATAATAAGTTGGATACTTTAGACTAATTCTTACTGCATTGAGACGCAGCCATTGATTAATGCTTCAATATTTTTATTCATAGCAGTCTAATTCATTTTCTAACTTTAAGTTTTAGTTATTAATTAGTTGTAAATTTTCTATATAGCTTTTATCCGCATCTAAGCCAAAAGCCTTAAATATCTCTCGTTTTATAGCAAGGTTGGCTGGATTTCTTAGATCAAACTGGGTGTCGTATTTTGCGGCTTCACTCTGCCAATATGGGAGATTCGAGTTTGCCTTGATACAGTCTTCAAGGCTATCGGTATCCAAACCAAAGCCCGAATCCTCTTTGCGATACGGATTTTCTTCATAGCCCAGATAAAGGCTGTCATCTTCATGTAGGAGATAGCGATCAAACACTTGCACATCTAGGGTACGAAACAGCATCCCATATTGAAGATAAACTGTTCGTGGTGAGTCACTACTAATACTTTTACTATAAGAAATCAGCATATCGTACTCCTGTGCTTGTAAAGGAAAATGACCAATTATTGGATTTTGTCCGTAGTAAAAATGGTTATCCATGATAATTTGAGAAGGTAGCGCAGGTGTTTGAGCAAGTGTTTGTAAATCTACGTTTTGAGTATTGCTTATTTTATGGTATATCTTGACAAGAAGACATTTTCCCATGAGATTCGTCAATCCAAAGTGCTCGTCACGCTTTATTTTATTGGTTTTAATCTGCTTTTGAACATCAAGGAGGATACGCCCAAAACCCCATTGTTTTCTTCCAATCTTGAAAGTAAAAAAGTCACCCTCAGCATACTTACAGTGCTGTCGATGGGCTTGGCTAAATTGTTTAATCGCTTCTAACTCTTGAGGAGTGGTATCCGCGATCCATTGGTCTAACCACAGCGGTAGGTCTTTTAGCTTTTGATTGGGCAGCTGTTCGCTGTAAAATGAGGTCTGAGTGGTATAGTTTGACAGCGTTAGGTATTCATTCCAAAAGGAAAAATAAACACCAATACCTTTAAAGGATTGAGAGGCCGTAAAATTGAGCTTTTTGCTCTTGCCTTTAGCTGTTTTAGGCAAGAGGATACTTCGATTCACTGCTGTTTTTTCATTAAGACTACGCTCAGTATAGCCTTGTTCTCCCACGCTTATTTCTTTGCGTATCGTATCTCCCTCAAAGTAATAATATTTGTCAAACAACGAAACGCGTTCCCAATGGGGTTCAACTAGTTCAAGGCCTAAATAAGTACGTTGTTCATTTGAAAGTTCAAAAGTTGGAGTATCCATTCTTTTTCGAATTAATATTTTATTTCTTAGACTTTTCGTAAAAATAAAGATAAAAAAGAAGGTATACCAAGGATTAAATATAAAATGAGGAATCTATATATATTAAAATTAGATATAATCTCTCAAAGTGTGTAGTCTACTGTTCATATTAATATAAAATCGCTTCAAAATAAATATGAATGTAAAAGTATCCCCAGAATAAAAGCGTACAAATCCGAGTATAAAAAAAGCCTAACTATTTACTTATCAATAGTTAGGCTTTTGTTTCTGTGGAGTCGCCGAGAATCGAACTCGGGTCCAAACAAGCAATCAGAAAGCTTTCTACACGCTTAGTTTTTTATTAGATTTTCGACCGTTGGCTTGGCAAAAAACAGCCACCAAAAGCTTAGTTTCTAAAATGTCAAGATGCTAGCGAAACAATAGACATCTCTAGGTTTATTTTACGGTTCCCCTTGACAAAGCGCCACAAACCAAGGCTCTTAAGGAGAATTCAGCTCTTCCACCTGGTGGAAACTAAAGGCAATCTTACTATAATTCAGATTAAGCAGCTAAAGCGTAGTTATTTTCGCCGTTTAAAAAGTTCGTTAGATGATATTTACGAGCAACCTAACAACGCTCGACGTGCTTACTAACTAATTCCACTCGCTGTCAAAACCGATCGACCCCATAGTGTTTTAGTTATCTAAACTTGTGCAAAAATACATTGTTTTTTACTGTTTTCAAAGTATTGCCAAGTAATATATTTTATAATAAAACAATTTTCTCACTAATATACTCTATAATAGTTTATTACTTTTTTGGTTATATTATAAAATGTACATTTTTAACTACAAGAATATGGCTTTTTTTAAAAGCAATTAATTATTTATTCAGAAATAATTCTATATTTGGAGAACCAAGAAAACCTATAAAAAACCAAACAAACTATTATTATGAAAATTGGAATTATTAAGGAGCGGAAGAACCCTCCTGATAGACGCGTTGTGCTTTGTCCTAAACAAGCAAAAAATGCCTTAGCAGCATATAATCAGCTTAGTATAGCTATAGAGCCGTCAGATATCAGGATTTTTTCAGATAAGCAATACATGGATGAAAACTTAGAAGTTAATTCAGATATGGATTCATGTGATATATTACTGGGGGTAAAAGAAGTTCCTGTCCAAGCACTTATACCAAATAAAACTTATATCTTCTTTTCGCACACAATAAAGAAACAAGAACACAATCGCAAGCTACTTCAAGCTTGTTTAGAGAAGAACATAAGATTAATGGATCACGAAACATTTGTTGATCAAAACAATAAGAGGATTATTGGTTTTGGTCGTTATGCTGGAATAGTTGGAGCATACAATACATTACGCGCATTTGGACTAAAGTATGAATTGTACAATATCGCAAAAGCGGAAACACTACTACACAAAGAAGATTTAGTTCACCGTTTAAAGAAGCAATTTTTTCCACCTATTAAAATCGTTGTTACCGGATCAGGTAAAGTTGCTAATGGCATTATAGAGATACTCGATGCTATTAAGATAAAAAGAGTGTCTCCAGAGCACTTTTTGAATCAAAAATACGATAGAGCTGTTTATACTCAAATCGGAGTTACTGACTATTATAAGAGAATAGACGGAAGTCCTGCTATCAAAGAAGATTTTTATGCTGATCCTGAACTTTTTGAGAGTGATTTTGAAAAGTACAGTAGAGTTTCTGATATTCTTATCACAGGCCACTTTTTTAAGAAGGGTTCTCCTGCAATACTTACCAAAGAAATGCTAAACTCAGCGCATAATCAAATAAAAGTAGTAGGGGATGTTTCCTGTGACGTAGATCACGGACCTATTGCTTCTACTTTAAGAGCCTCAACTGTTGCAGATCCTTTCTATGGATATCACCCAGGTAAAAATATAGAGGTAGAATTTGATCACCCAGCTGCTATTACCGTAATGGCTATAGATAACCTTCCTTGTGAATTGCCAAAAGATTCCAGTGAGGGATTTGGGGAGATTTTTGTTCGAGAAATTTTACCTGCTTTTTTTAATGGAGATAAAGACCAAATATTGGAAAAATCAACCATAACTAAAGACGGCAAACTAACACAGAAGTTTAGTTACCTTCAAGATTTTGTAGATGATAAAGAATAGATGTTAAATAAAAAGCCTTATGAAGATGTTTCATAAGGCTTTCTTTATTTTATTGAAGTTTTGTTTTACGCTTATTAAATAACGTTGTTGGAATATGTAGATTTATTTTAGTAGAATCATTTAATTCCTTTCTCTTATTTGAAATATTTGTACTGATTTTTAGAATTTTTTCAGACAATTGAGCCAACCACATTAGCTGTTCAATCACTAAAATAGATTCTTCCATTAAGTTTTTTATTTCCTCATCATCTGAATACTTTTTCTTTAATTCATATTCCCTTAAGTTTTTCAGGTATTCAAGACTGACATTATAGCTCGCAAGGATAGAATCTGTCACTAAATTTTCATGCAAATTAGCTACATTATATTGTTCTAAATACTCCACAGACATATCTAAGTTCTTATCAATATAATCCATAACAATATTAAAAGCTTCCGAAGCCTTAGTGGTGTGTTTGTGTTGAACATAGATACCAATAGAGGCTGCTGTTGATAAAAAAGTGTGATTAAGTACTGCTAATTCGTATATTTCAGATCGTAGAGTCTGCTTAGATTTAGGTTCTTGTATCATTCTTTGGAACGATGCCATTAAATTTCCTATTTCAATAAAAGCGTATTTACGAGCTAATTTATAAGGGAGGGTAACTTCACCTTTCTCATTATATAGTAAAGTAATCTCTTTCACATAATCTTTATTTGCTTTTACAGATTTAGAAAGATGTGTATTGACATTTAAAAACTCCCATGAAGGCCATAATAGATAATTTGCTCCAAAAGCTAAAACAGCCCCAATTACAGTATCTACAATTCTATAGAGTAATAAATCCATAAAATTTGGTGTCAATATAGCATAGATGAGTACAACGTACATGGTAATGAAGGTAACACCTACTTTATAATCAGTATGAGAAAACCAATACCCTATAATCATGGTAAAAATTGTTAAGTAGGCAATTACTGATACATTGTCTATAAATAACAATAATCCCAAGGCAAGTAATCCCCCTATAACTGTACCTATAACGCGTTCAAAGGCGCGCTGTTTGGTCAATCCAAAACCAGGTCTCATGATTACCACAATGGTTAATAAAATCCAATATGCGTTTAATAAAGCAAAAGCTTTACCTATAATAAAACCAACTAAAATGGTTAGTGTTAATCTTGTTGCATGTCTAAAGATCGTTGAAGTAAAGTTTAAGTTTTCTCTCAAAGTCTCCCAACGGTAGTGAACTGGAGTAAGGAACTTTTCCAAATCTTTAAACTTCTCTTTTACATCTGTAGTAAAAGCTTTTTCAATTAGAATCTTCTCTAAGATATGGATTTTAGCAATTTGGCTTTGAGCATAATGAAGAACATTAGAATACATCAGTACTGCTTCCATTTTATTCTCAGAGGTATTTTCTGTTGAAAACTCACTTAATTTGTTTTGTAATAATTCAATTTGTTGGTCTAACTTATACTTTGGTTGATACTTTAACCCCATATTTAACGCTTCACCTAACTCTTGAATTGTTAGAGAAAAGTCTTGAGCCAACTTTTGATAATCTTCGATAATATCAATTCTATCTTTAAAATACTCTCTTAATTTTTTGTGATCGAAAGAAGTAGAAGCTGCAATCTCTAATATTTCAACCAGGGTAGAGAATGCAACCAATAGGCGTCTATTATTTGAGGAGTTACTTGAGTTTGCTTTATTTCTGACTAAAAACTCACGTAAGTTTTCGTGTACTTCGTTCAGACTAACTTGAATTTTTAACTGTTCTTCAACTATCTTTTGAGTATCAGCTTTCTCAGACCACAGCATAGCGCGATACTTTAAGTAATCGGCTGTAAGTGTCATACATTCTGAAGTTTGTAAAACTCCATATCTACGAGGTCTAATAAAGTAAAAAATAACTGCAACCAATAAATAAAGCAATCCACCCAATAATAACATTAAACAGTGCATTAGTAAAGCATTTCCCTCATAGTTGTGAGCCAAACCTAAACTTGCTGCTAATAGGCCAGTAAAAGAGAGCATATTGGCACGATGTCCGTAAACGGAAATCATGCTTAAAGAAAATAGAATAAAGATAAAAATAGGGTAGAAGTACCAATGATTATTCGTTAGAGACAGCACAAGAGTAACAGCAGGGACAGTAAAAGCACCTACAAATAATCCGACTACCTTATCCTTTAAATTACTCGGAATATCTACTGGTGCGGTAAGCATGGCTCCCATAGCTGCAGCAAAGGCCCAGTTAAATTCTTTGTAAGGCATTAAAACCAAAAAAGGAATAACTGCTGATATTGTAATTTTTAATGAATCTCCAAGGTGTGAATTGTCTGTATATTTTCTTGCTTTAGTTAGCATAACTTGTTTGAGGTATTATAGCGTGAGTCTACTTTTTCAGTAAGCAAGATAAAACAATTTAAACATCAAAAATAATTTAGAAGATTATTTATTCGCTTATTTTTCCTTAATTTTGCTACTCAATTTTCGAGAAAAATAATAATTATGATATTGTCAGTAGTTGGGTATGGCGATCCTGTCTTAAGAAAAGTAGGAGAGAATATAACCCAAGATTACCCCGAATTAAAAGAGTTAGTGAATAATATGTACGAAACGATGTATTCTGCAAGTGGTGTTGGATTAGCTGCTCCACAAGTAGGACTACCTATTCGCCTATTTGTAATTGACGCAGCTCCTTTTGCTGAATTAGACGGGAATACAGAGGAAGAAGCAGCATTTTTAAAGACTTTAAAGAAAACATTCATCAATGCTAAGATCTTAAAAGAAGAAGGAGAAGAATGGGTGTTTAATGAAGGATGTTTAAGTATTCCAGATATACACGAAGGAGTTAAACGAAAAGAAAGAATCACCATAGAATATTATGATGAAAATTTCGTTAAACATGAAGAAGTATTTGACGGTTTAGCTGCAAGAGTTATTCAACATGAATACGATCACATTGAAGGTGTGCTGTTTACAGATAAACTTTCGACTTTAAAGAAGAAGCTTATTTCAAAAAAATTAAACAATATTTTGGAAGGTAAAATATTTACTGATTACAAAATGAAATTTGCTCAAAAAAAAGGTAGATAAATTAATTGGAAATTAACTAGTAATTAAGATATTTGTGCATCTTAATGTAAAAATTTAGAATAAAATGAGTTTAGAAAAAGTATTAGCTATTTCAGGAAAGCCAGGTTTATATGAGTTATTAGTGCAAACTCGCACAGGATTCGTAGCTGAATCAATAGCAGATGGGAAAAAAAGTACTGTAGGTTTAAGAAACAATGTTAGCTTGTTGTCTGAGATATCTATTTATACATACAATGATGAGATTAAATTATTTGATGTATTTAAAAATATTGCTACAAAAGAAAATAATGGAGAAGCTATTTCTCACAAAGCATCAAACCCAGAGTTAGTTGCTTACTTTAGAGAAGTTTTACCAGAATTTGACGAAGAAAGAGTATATGCTTCAGATATTAAAAAAGTATTAAACTGGTATAATATTCTTCAAAAAAGAGGAATGATTGCTGATGCTTTTAGCGCTGCAGAAAAGAAAGAAGAAGAAGAAGCTAAATAGTTTATTCTAAAATATAAATTTAAAGCTCGTAGATTTTATCTACGGGCTTTTATTTTTTAACTTGCTAGGTATAAAAACAAATTATGAACAATAGAAAAGAACAATTGGCCGCTGTTGAACGCCTTTTAGATATCATGGATGAATTAAGACTAAAATGTCCATGGGATGCTAAACAGACCTTTGAATCATTGAGAAATTTAACAATCGAAGAAGTTTATGAATTAACCGATAGCATTGATCAAAAAGATTATCCAGAGTTAAAAAAGGAGCTTGGAGATGTTTTAATGCACATTGTTTTTTATGCTAAGATAGGTAGTGAGCAAAACTTATTTGATATAGCAGATATAGCCAATAGCGTGTCTGATAAACTTGTTTATAGACACCCTCATATTTATTCTGATGTTGTAGTAGCTGATGAAAAGGAAGTAGAGTCGAATTGGGAAAAGCTAAAGCTCAAGGAAGGAAATAAATCTGTCTTAGGAGGTGTCCCTAAAGGTTTATCGGCAATGGTCAAAGCCTATAGAATACAAGACAAAACAAGTGGAGTAGGTTTTGATTGGCAGAACAAAGAAGATGTTTGGGCTAAGTTTGAAGAGGAAATCGAAGAATTTAAAGTAGAAGAGGTAAAAGGGGATAAAACACAAATGGAAGATGAATTTGGAGATATTTTATTCTCTTTGGTTAACTATGCGCGTTTTGTGAAAATAGATCCAGAACAAGCATTGGCTAAAGCGAATAACAAATTTATTAATCGTTTTCAAAAATTAGAACAACTTATTATCAAAGACAATAAAGTAATAAGTGACTTATCTGCTGAAGAACTAAATCAATATTGGATAGAAGTTAAGAAAATTGGTTTGTAACTTAAGATTCTTAATTTATTAAGTATAATAAACAAATATTAAAGTAACAATAGTATATAAAATAGAAAGTATCATTTTAGATGGCATATTGCTTGTGAGAACTGTAGTAACAGTAAAAACATGAAATTATGAAAAATCTAAACTTATTATCTGCTATTTTGCTATTTTGTTTTTTTAATATGCTTTTTTGTTATGGTCAGTCTGTTGATACCAAAAGGAATATAACTAAAAACTATGATCCCCAAGAAGCGGAGCTTGTTGCTAATTCCTTAAAAAGAAAGTCTAAGTATGCACGTACAAAAAAGCTGATAGCTATTTCTATTAATAAGCTTGACCCTTTCTTTATCAGTAGAAATGGAAGTTTTGCTGAATTAGTTTCAGTAGACGAATTTGGAAATCCAATTTATTATGAATCTACAAATTCTATCAATAGGGGTATTATTGGAATAGAATCTGTCCAACAAAAAGTATTTGAAGGCATTACTCTTTTAGGTCAGGATATGGAAATAGGCTTATGGGATGGGACTTTACCCTATAAGGAACACAGAGAATTTGAGAATATTCCAAATCGGATATTGTATAAAAATGCCTATCCGGATATCTTAGATAATCGCAATCAATTGTGGTCATATCAATACAGACAACAACATGCTACTCACATTGCTGGAACAATAGGAGCCTATGGAGTTAATCCTCAAAGTAAAGGGGTTGGAAGCGATTATATAATTCACGGTTATGATTGGTTAGATGATACCATTGAAATGCATTATGCCGCGCAGAATGGACTACTGGTTTCGAATCACTCTTATGGTTTAAGTTTCTTTAATTATTTCGGTAGTTTTATTTTAGATCCAAAAATAATTGGGGCATACTATGGACAAGCAAGTGATATTGATCGTATAACTTATGCTGCACCCAAGTATCAACCTGTGGTGTCTGCTGGAAATAATAGGGACGAGCATCGAAGAATTAACAAGAAAAATGGATTTGACATTCTTGTAAATAGAGCTGTTGCAAAGAATATAATCACAGTTGGGAATATTGACCGAGAGCTAAACAATGGTCAAATGGATATTGAGATAAGTAGTAGTTTCGGACCTACTAAGGATTTTAGAATCAAACCCGATATCGCTGCTCCTGGAACTAAAGTATATTCAAGTTTATCGCCCAATACAAAAGAGACTTTTGACAAAAAAGACAACCAAGTATATGGAGAACTTACAGGAACATCAATGGCTACTCCTCTTGTGGCTGCAACCATTGGCCTTTGGCAACAATGGTGTATCTTGAATACTAACAACGCTTATGATTCAGCTACAATGCGCGCTATTATGGCCAATAGTGCCACAAAGATGACACATTATAACGGAGAGTTACTTGCCCCAGGTCCTAATCCTATTTATGGATGGGGAATGATAAATGCTGCTAAAGGACTTGATATTTTAGAAAGATCCTATAGCGAAACAATTGTTATCGAAAGAACGCTAAACAACCAAGAAGAAAGCCTTATTTGGATAACAGGTAAGGATATTGTCAAAAACCTTAAAGCAACACTATCATGGACAGATCCTGCAGGAGAAGTAAGCATGAGTGACATATACTACGAAATATACAAGAACGCTTTAGTTAATGACCTGGATATGAGAATTGTTTCTGGTACTAAAGTTTATTCACCTTGGTACCTCAATAAGGATTTTAATAATCTAAAAGCACTTAAAGGAGATAATAACGTTGATAATATAGAGCAAATAGAAGAAGACTTATTACCTACTAAGACCTTCTTAGTTAGAATTACACATAAAGGCACCTTAGTTAATGACCAGCAAAGGTATTCATTAGTTGTAACAGCTGATACACCTTTAAAACTAACAAAAGTAACTTTCCCAATCGGTACAAAAGAAAGTAAAGCAAGTACAATAAAGCCTCTTCATTGGCCTAACCCTGTTGAAACTACGCTAAATATTCAAACTAACCTT
Organism: Myroides albus; assembly: GCF_009711045.1. GTDB lineage: Bacteria > Bacteroidota > Bacteroidia > Flavobacteriales > Flavobacteriaceae > Flavobacterium > Flavobacterium album_A. The sequence goes on from NZ_WMJX01000006.1 coordinate 69,970, forward strand.
GATACAGGCATTCATCAAGTATTAATTTACAACAATACTGGAAAATTAGTACTTAATCAAAACTTACAAGCTATCGATACAGTCTTACAGGTTGATTGTTCTCATTTAATAAAAGGCTCTTATATAGTTAAAGTTATCAATGAGATAGAAACAAAAGAATTCTTGATTATCAAGAAGTGATGTTTCAAAATTGGAAGTTATAAATAAACAAGGAATATAGAACAAAAGAGGCTGTCCATGGACAGCCTTTACTTATTTCTTAGATAAATCAACTTTACTTAATGGAACTATTTTCGTTTTGTATTTCAATTTATGATACAAATAGAAGAATAAGAAGAAAGGAATACCCATATAAGTAATAATAATTCCTTCAAGATCAAATACTCCTTCGAAAATAAGTTTAGAATCTTGCCCTATGATAACAAGTATACATAAGATCACTGCCAAGATAGGACCAAAGGGAAACCACTTAGCTTTGTATACAAGGTTATTTATATCTTTTCCTTGCTTCACATAAGCTCTGCGGAAACGGTAGTGACTAAGAGCAATACCAAGCCATGCAATAAACCCTGTTAATCCAGAGGCTGCTAATACATAATCTACCGCTTTGTCAAAATTAGCTTGCACTAAGAAGATTAGCAACACAACTAACGCTGTAGCACCAAGGGCCAAGATTGGTACTCCGTGTTTATTTGTTCCTTGAAAAGATTTATGAGCCATTCCGTCTTTTCCCATTGCATATAGCATACGAGTTGAAGCGTACATTCCCGAATTGCCTGCTGATAAAATAGAAGTAAGGATTACTGCATTCATCAAAGCGGCTGCAAAAGTCCAATGTGCCTTTTCAAATACCAATGTAAATGGCGATTTTGCAATCTCACTTACATCTGCTCCTAATAGTTGTGGGCTTGTATATGGGATTATCAAACCTATAACAAAGATGGCAAGAATATAGAAAATCAATATTCTCCAAAAGACTTGTTTGATTGCTTTAGGGATGTTCTTCTCCGGATCTTCAGATTCACCTGCTGTAATTCCAATTAGTTCAGTACCTTGAAAAGAGAATCCTGCGATTAAGAAAACACCTAATATGCTTAAAAATCTTCCTGAAAAGCCATCGCCTAATAAAGGAGCTTCTCCTAAAGTAAAATTCTTAAAGCCAATATATTCACCACCCATTATACCGAAGATTGTCAATAATCCGACTATTAAAAAGATAATAACGGTAACTACTTTAACAAAGGAAAACCAATATTCAGACTCACCATAAGCCTTTACTGATAACATATTTAATAATACGATTATACTAAAAAAGATTAGACTCCATCCCCAAGTAGGAATAAAGGTCATCGGTGCCCAATACGAAATAACAATGGCGGCGATAGATACATCAACAGCGACAGTAATAACCCAGTTGAACCAATAGTTCCAACCTAAAGCAAAACCAAGTGAAGGATCCACATACCTGGCTGCATATGTACTAAAAGAACCCGATACTGGTAGATAAGTTGCCATCTCACCTAAAGAGGTCATTAAAAAGTAAACCATTAGGCCAATAGCAGCATAAGCTATCAAAGCTCCACCAGGTCCTGCTGAACGTATAGCTTCGCCACTTGCCATAAATAAACCTGTACCTATACATCCTCCAATGGCTATCATTGAGAGGTGTCTTGCTTTTAATCCTCTTTTTACTGTATTATTAGTGCTCATTATTTAATTTGTTTGCGGGCAAAGTTAAATATTAAAAATTCAATATAACACATAAAATCATAAATATCATTTTGAAAACAAACCATATTATTATTCAAAACGCATATTTAAAGACAAATATCAAAATAGAAAGTAAATTATATTCTACATATTGACTATTAAAACAAAAATAGTTCGGCACGGTGGTGATAATACAGAATAATATTTGCTTTTAAGATTATCTTTAAAATAAACTTTTTTAACCTCTAATTATTAATAATAGAGAAGACACAACATCTCTTATCTGTATTTAAAACTCAATTTGACTTTTAATTCTATTGAATGAGTTCGATAAAAAGTGTGAATAAAATGATAAATTATTGACTTAATAGTATTCAAAGTCATTGAAACTCAAAGTTTATAAGTACTTTGCGTGTTTTAGTTGTATTTAAAAATAGCATTAACAATGCCTTTTATTATTGACTAAAGCTGTTTTTAGGTCTATTAAAATTAGAAGAATAGTTCTAAAAGTTGTATTTTTGCCCCGTTTTATTCTTAACAACACAACAAATTAAAATCTAAATGAAACAAACAAAGTATATTTTTGTTACTGGAGGAGTTACATCTTCACTAGGTAAAGGAATTATTGCAGCGTCCCTTGCTAAACTATTACAAGCGAGAGGGTATTCGGCTACTATTCAAAAGTTTGACCCATATATTAATGTTGATCCAGGAACACTTAATCCTTATGAACATGGGGAGTGCTTTGTTACAGATGATGGAGCTGAGACAGATTTAGATTTAGGGCATTATGAAAGATTCTTAAATGTACCTACATCACAGGCTAATAATGTTACAACAGGGCGTGTATATCTTTCTGTAATAGAGAAGGAGAGAAGAGGTGAGTTTTTAGGTAAGACTGTACAAGTAGTCCCTCATATTACAAATGAGATTAAAGAACGCATGCAGCTTTTAGGCAAATCAGGAGATTACGATATCGTAATTACTGAGATTGGTGGTACAGTAGGAGATATTGAATCGCTACCTTATATAGAGTCTGTACGTCAGTTATTATGGGAATTAGGAGACAATAATGCAATTGTTGTTCACTTGACATTAGTGCCTTATTTGGCTGCAGCTGGTGAACTTAAAACGAAACCAACTCAACACTCAGTAAAAACACTGATGGAAAGTGGTATTAAAGCAGATATTCTTGTTTGTCGTACTGAGCACAACTTAACTACAGAAATACGTCAAAAATTAGCACAATTTTGCAACGTAAAACCTGAAGCAGTTATCCAGTCTATTGATGCAGACACCATTTATGAAGTGCCAAACTTAATGCTTCAAGAAGGTTTAGATAAAGTAGCACTTAAGAAATTAGATCTACCTGAGAAGACTACACCTGATTTAATTAAGTGGAATGAGTTTTTACATAGATTAAAAAACCCAAAACACGTAGTAAATATTGGTTTAGTTGGTAAGTATGTTGAACTACAAGATTCATATAAGTCAATCTTAGAAGCTTTAGTACACGGTGGAGCAGAGAACCAAAGTAAAGTGAATATTATTTCTATTCAATCTGATAATATCAATGCTAATAATGTAAGTGAAAAGTTGAATAACTTAGATGCTGTATTAGTAGCACCTGGTTTTGGTTCAAGAGGAATTGAAGGAAAGATAGAGACAGTAAAATTTGTTAGAGAAAATAAAATACCTTTCTTGGGAATTTGTTTGGGAATGCAGATGGCTGTCATAGAATATGCTCGCAATGTATTAGGATTTGCTGGAGCAAATACTACAGAAGTGAATGAAAGTACTCAGTATCCAGTGATTACTTTTATGGAAGAACAAAAAAATATTACAGATAAAGGAGGTACAATGCGTCTTGGAGGATGGGATTGTAAATTAAAAGAAGATTCTAAAGTATTTAATATCTATGGTGAGAGTTTAATTAACGAACGTCACCGTCATAGATATGAATTTAATAACCAATACTTAGAAGAATTCGAAAAAGGTGGTATGACAGCAGCTGGATGGAATCCTGAAACAGGATTAGTAGAAGTTGTTGAGATAGAAAATCACCCGTTTTTTATTGGTGTACAATTTCACCCAGAATACAAAAGTACTGTGGCAAAACCACATCCTTTATTCGTTAGTTTTGTGAAAGCAGCAATTGAGAACAAGAAATAATATTCTACTCTTAATTCGCTCTTTAGATAGATAATTACAAAAATCATTTGATCAATTACAAATTAAGTAATGGAAGAAAAAAAATTAGATCGTAACAGTATTGTCGGCTTTATTATTATAGCTGGTTTGCTTATTTGGATGATGTTAAACAACATCAATAATGAGAAAGAATCTATTAAAAAAGATGCTGAAGTAGCTCAAAAAGAAGTTGTAGCAAAGGCAGAGTCTGAAAAAATTGAAACTGCTATTTCTACGCATACTCAAAGCGATTCATTAATGAATGAATCTCTTCGTGCAACATTAGGCCAATTTGCATACAGTGCTACGTTACCTTCTGCACAAGGCGGAAATACTGAACTTAAAAGTGAGTTCCTAACTCTTGTAGTAGAGAATAAAGGAGGAGCTTTAAGTAAAGTTATTGTTAATGACGAAAAGAGATTTAGTAAAACATCAGATGAGATTGTATCTCTAATTAGTGATAACAACTCTAATTTCAACTTAGAGATTCACACAACTGATAACAGAGTATTCAATACAAAAGATTTATACTTTGAACCAGAATTAACTAAAGAAGGAGAGAATCAAGTATTATCAATGAAATTAAAAGCATCTGATAATCAATTCTTAGAATATCGCTATGTGCTTAAACCAAGTGATTATATGATTGACTTCTCAATCCGTACTCAAGGTTTAAATAAGATAGTTGATTTAAGCAAGACTCCTCAATTAAACTGGGAATTGAAGTCATTTAGAAATGAGAAAAGTATCTCTTATGAAAATAGATATACCCGTTTATACTACGAGTATGAGAAAGGTAAAGACAATGACTTAAGTCCTACAAGTAAATTAGATGAGAAAACAGTTAAAGATTTAACTTATGTTGCTTACAAACAACACTTCTTTACTTCTGTATTATTAACAGATAAAGCATTTACTTCTGCTAATCTTGTTTCTAAAAATTTAGTAAATGACGAGAAGGTAGATACTGTGTTTACAAAAGCATTTGCTGCTACAATGCCTTTAGAGTATACTAATGGGGAATTAAACTATGATATGAACTGGTTCTTTGGACCATCTGATTACAAGATTTTAAAATCTTATGATAAAAATCTTGATAATATTGTTCCACTTGGTTGGGGGATCTTTGGATGGTTAAACCGTTTCTTATTTATTCCAGTATTTGGATTATTAAGTTCTTTCCTACCATATGGTATTGCAATTATTATTTTAACTGTTTTAGTAAGATTGCTAATTTCTCCATTGACATATAAATCGTATTTGTCTCAAGCTAAGATGAAAGCTATTCGCCCAGAAGTTACTGAGTTGAATGAGAAATACAAAAATGACCCAATGAAGAAACAGCAAGAGACAATGGCTTTGTATTCTAAAGCTGGTGTGAATCCAATGGCTGGATGTATCCCTGCTATATTACAGATTCCAATTTTCTATGCTTTATTCCAGTTCTTTCCGTCTGCATTTGATTTAAGACAGAAATCATTCTTGTGGGCAGATGACTTATCATCTTATGACTCGGTATTGCATTTACCATTTAGTATTCCTTTTTATGGTGACCACGTAAGTTTATTCCCATTATTGGCTTCGATTGCAATTTTTATTTATATGAAAATGACTACAGGAGATCAACAAATGGCTGCACCTACACAAGAAGGTATGCCTGATATGGGGAAATTAATGAAGGTGATGATTTATATTTCTCCAATTATGATGTTATTCTTCTTTAATAACTATGCATCTGGTTTGAGTTTATACTACTTTATTTCTAACTCTATTACAATTGGTATTATGTATGTAATTAAAAACCATATTGTAAAAGAAGACAAGATTAAAGCAATCATTGAAGACAATAAAACAAAAAAACGTCCAAAAGGAAGGTTCCAACGTAAAATGCAAGAGATGATGGAACAAGCTCAAGAACAGCAAAAATTAAAAGAGCAACAAAACAAAAAGAAATAATCAATTATATTTAATATTTTTAACACCTCTGATCAAATTCAGAGGTGTTTTTTTTTATGAAAATTGCAATTGTAGGAATGGGAAACATGGGCAGTACTTTTGCCAATGGTTTTATAAACTCAAGGTTTATTAACCCAACAGATGTATTGATTTATACACGTTCAAAAAAGGTTTTAGAGGATAATAGAAATATTCACAAACTATCTTATCGATATGAATTGGATAGTGGTATCGCTACTTGTGATATTGTAATTTTAGCAGTAAAACCCCAAGACTTTTCTACATTAGCTGATGATTTAAAAAAATTTATACATCAAGATCAGATTATAGTTTCGGTAATGGCTGGAGTCTCAATTGATCGCTTGAAAAAGGATTTACTGGTAACTAAAATAGTACGCTCGATGCCAAATCTGCCAACACAAATAGGAAAAGGAATGACTGTGTTTACTGCTTCAGAAGAGTTGGATAGAAAAGAGTTGTTCATTATACAAAATTTGATAAATACAACTGGTAAATCTGTTTATGTATTAGAAGAGCATAAAATAGATGCGGCAACTGCTATATCAGGTAGTGGTCCTGCTTATGTATTTTATTTTATGGAAGCAATGATACAAGCTGCAATTTCTTATGGTTTTGAACCTTCACAAGCCGAGTTATTAGTAAAACAAACCATATCAGGTGCTCTTGGTTTGTATGAGGCAAACTCGTTATCTACACAAGATTGGATTGCTAAAGTATCTTCTAAGGGAGGGACTACAGAGCAAGCAATTAAATATTTTAATGAAGAAGATATCTTACAAAAGTTAGTAGAAGGAGTTAATAGAGCAAAAGCACAGTCAGAGTTACTGGGCAAACAAACTAAGTAAGAAAAATAGATTTTATCTATAGTTAAATCATAATTATAAGATAAGATAAATTCAAAAGCTTTTTGTATTGCGGCATTTCTTGTAAATTTGCCACAATATTTTTATTATGAAGAAAAGAGTAGTAGTAGGTCTTTCGGGAGGTGTAGACTCAAGTGTCGCAGCTTATTTACTGAAAGAACAAGGGTATGAAGTTATTGGGCTCTTCATGAAAAACTGGCACGATGATTCTGTGACAATTTCTAATGAATGTCCATGGTTAGAAGATAGCAACGATGCTTTAATGGTCGCTGAGAAGCTTGGAATTCCATTCCAAACAGTAGACTTAAGTGAACAATATAAAGAGAAGATTGTAGATTATATGTTTAAGGAGTATGAGAATGGTCGTACCCCTAATCCAGACGTATTGTGTAATCGCGAGATTAAGTTTGATGTATTTATGAAAATTGCATTGAGCTTAGGAGCGGACTACGTAGCTACAGGTCATTATTGTCGTAAGGATGAACAAGTGATAACAAAAGATGATGGTACACAAGAGACAGTGTATAAATTATTAGCAGGAGTAGATCCTAATAAAGACCAATCTTATTTCTTATGTCAGTTATCACAAGAGCAATTAGCTAAGGCATTATTTCCTGTAGGGGAGTTGTTAAAGCCTGAGGTCAGAGAGATAGCAGCCAAGATGAATTTAATCACAGCTGATAAGAAAGATTCTCAAGGATTGTGTTTTATTGGAAAAGTGAGATTACCTGAGTTCTTGCAACAACAGTTGCAAAGAAAAGATGGTCTTATCTATGAAATAGCAAAGGATTCACCAATTTACAATAAAGAACAAGCAGAAGCTGAGGCTGTATCTCTAGAAGAGACGCTGTATAATGAAGCTAAATCTATTGTATATGCTCCTGAGATGGGTAAAAAAGTAGGAGAGCACTTTGGAGCTCACTTCTTTACTATCGGTCAACGTAAAGGGCTAAATGTAGGAGGAACAGCAGAACCCTTGTTTATTATAGGTACTGATGTGAAAGAGAATATCATTTATACTGGACAAGGAAGCGATCACCCAGGGTTGTTTCACAAGGCATTATTTGTAAAAGAATCGGAAATACATTGGATTAGAGAAGATCTGGCATTGCAAGAAGGAGAAACAATGTCTATATTAGCACGTATAAGATATCGCCAACCGTTGCAAAAAGCAACATTACACAAAGTGAAAGAGGGGATGTATGTGCGTTTTGACCAACCGCAATCTGCAATTACAGAAGGACAATTTGTATCTTGGCATATCGAAGACGAACTTATCGGTTCGGGTGTAATTTCGAAACTATAATCAACCAAAATACAATGAAGAATAAAATAGTAGAACTTTTTAATATCCAGTATCCTATTGTACAGGGGGGGATGATATGGAATAGTGGCTATAAATTGGCCAGTGCAGTGAGTAATGCAGGTGGTTTAGGACTTATAGGCGCGGGGTCTATGTATCCAGACGTATTGCGAGAGCATATTCAAAAGTGCAAGAAAGCTACAGATAAACCTTTTGGGGTAAATGTCCCTATGCTATATCCTAATATCCAGGAGATTATGGACATTATTGTAGAGGAAGGCGTGAAGATCGTTTTTACTTCTGCAGGTAATCCTAAAACGTGGACTTCTTTCTTAAAAGAGCATGGTATCACTGTGGTACACGTAGTTAGCTCCTCTAAATTTGCTTTAAAAGCACAAGAGGCCGGGGTGGACGCTGTAGTAGCAGAGGGCTTTGAGGCTGGAGGTCACAACGGTAGAGAAGAAACTACAACACTGACATTAATCCCAATGGTGCGAGAGAAGATTGATATCCCTTTAATTGCAGCAGGTGGAATAGCTACAGGTAGAGGAATGTTAGCTGCTATGATATTAGGTGCAGATGGAGTACAGATGGGAACGCGATTTATAGCATCCGAGGAGAGTTCTGCACATGACAACTTTAAGAATCTACTCTTAAATGTACAAGAGGGAGATACGACTTTAACTTTAAAAGAACTTGCTCCTGTACGCTTAATCAAGAATGAGTTTTATACAGGGTTACAAGAATTATATGCAAGATGTGCTACTGTTGAAGAATTAAAAGAATACTTAGGCAGAGCAAGAGCTAAAAAGGGAATGTTTGAAGGAGATTTAGTAGAAGGGGAGTTAGAAGTCGGACAGATCTCTGGATTAATTCACAAAATCGAACCTGTTGCTGATATTGTAAAGAATGTTATTGCAGAGTTTGAAATAGCCAAAAAAGAAGTAGCTCATTTTTAGTGAGAAATGAATAATAGAGAGTCATACAGTGTTTTTTATTAATAAAAACATTGTATGACTTTTTGCTATTTATTACTAAAATCATATATTTAGGAGCTTAAAAAAATATAACATAAAAAAATCACAACTAAAATATGAGTTATTATAAAATAGAGAATTTAGAACAATACTTTAAACACTATAAAAAATCCGTACGAGAACCTCGTAAATTTTGGGGTAAAATAGCAGAAGAAAACTTTGTTTGGTATCAAGTATGGGACAAAGTATTTGAGTTCGATATGGAAGAATCAAAATTTCAATGGTTTGTCAATGGTAAGCTAAATATTGTCAAAAACTGTATTGATCGTCATTTAGCAAAAAGAGGTGAGAAGCCAGCGATACTATTCGAACCTAATAATCCAGAAGAACAATCTGAAACGATCACCTATAATGACTTATATAATAGAGTGTGTAAAATGGCCAATGTTCTAAAAGAACAAGGAGTTAAAAAGGGAGATAGAGTATGTATCTATTTGCCGATGATTCCAGAGTTGGCAATCTCTATGTTAGCCTGTGCTCGTATTGGGGCTATACACAGTGTTATATTTGCAGGATTTTCTTCTTCTGCTGTATCTAAGCGTATTAACGACGCTGAATGTAAATTCGTAATCACCTCAGATGGAAGCTACAGAGGTAGTAAAACGATACCTTTAAAACCAATTATAGACGAAGCCTTAGAATCTTGTCCAGGTGTAGAGAAAGTTCTTTTAGTAAAAAGAACCGGAGCTGAAATAGCTTTTAAAGAGGGTAGAGATATGTGGTTGGCACCACTTTTAGAAGAAGCATCAATTAATCACGTTGCACAAGTAATGGATGCAGAAGATCCTTTGTTCATTCTTTACACTTCTGGATCTACAGGATCGCCTAAAGGCATGGTACACACTACAGCAGGATATATGGTACAAACTGCTTATTCATTTAAAAACATCTTTGATTACAAAGATGAGGATATATTTTGGTGTACAGCAGACTGTGGGTGGATTACAGGACATTCATATATAATCTATGGACCATTGCTAAACGGTGCAACAACAGTGATGTTTGAAGGAGTTCCTTCTTACCCAACTCCAAGTAGATTCTGGGATATTATAGACAAATATAAAGTAACCCAGTTCTATACAGCACCTACGGCTATTCGTTCATTAATGACAGAAGATTACAGTTATGTAAATTCTCATGATCTTTCAAGTCTTAGAGTTATAGGTTCAGTAGGAGAACCAATTAACGAGGAAGCTTGGCACTGGTATAATGACCATGTAGGAAAGAAAAGATGTCCTATTGTAGATACGTGGTGGCAAACAGAGACAGGAAGTATCTTAGTATCTCCACTGCCATTTATTACACCTACAAAACCTACCTATGCAACTTTGCCACTACCTGGTATACAAGCAGTGTTAATGGATGAGAAAAGAAATGAGATTGAAGATAATCAAGTGGATGGCTCGTTGTGTATTAAATTTCCATGGCCTTCGATGGCACGTACTATTTGGGGAGATCACGAAAGATATAAAGAAACTTACTTTAGTAAATTCCCTGGAAAGTACTTCACAGGTGATGGTGCATTAAGAGATGAAGTTGGATATTACAGAATCACTGGACGTGCTGATGATGTTGTTATTGTATCTGGTCACAACTTAGGTACAGCACCAATTGAAGATGCAATTAATGAACATCCAGCTGTTGCAGAAAGTGCTGTAGTAGGATATAAACATGATATAAAAGGAAATGCTCTTTATGGATTCATCACTTTAAAAGTAGAAGGGGAGACCAGAGATAGAGAGAATTTAACAAGAGAAATTAATCAGTATATCTCAAGTCACATTGGACCTATTGCTAAATTAGATAAAATCCAATTTGTAGAGAGTTTACCTAAAACGCGTTCGGGTAAGATTATGAGAAGAATACTTCGTTCTATTTCTAATGGAGAAACTAAAGAATTTGGAGATGTATCAACATTAATTAATCCAGAAGTTATTCAAAAAATAATAGATAGTAAAAAGTAAATATAAAAAAGCCCTAAGTAATGAACTTAGGGCTTTTTTATGATAATTAAACTCAAACATTAATTCAATTAGATCAAAATAACTAATATTGATACGATTACCAATGCTAAACCTATGAGGTTTTGCTTTGATAGTTTTTCTTTAAACCCAAAATAACCTATTAGCGTTCCCAGTATAATTACTCCAAAGTTCATCCCTGCAAAAACAGTAGTAGGACTTTGAGCGAAAACTTGATGTGCTTTCATATAGAACAAGATATTGATAAAATTGAGTACTCCCAATAAAATACCGTATACTAATGTATTCTTATTCACTGTAAACAAAGAATTTCTTTTGTAAATAGTAATAATAAAATAATAAAGTAAAGTGAGTATTAACGCGCTAAAGAAGACATAAAACAAAGAACTTGTATAAGGAACTTCACTATAAAGTGCTAACTGCTTAAATAAAATATCAATTACTCCAAATCCTATAAAAGTTAATAGAGGAAAAATAATATTCTTTTTATTTTCTGACAATGTTTCAGAAACCGAATTAGGTCTTTGCAATATTAAGTAAACAGAAGCCAATCCTATAAATAAAGCAATATAGCGCTGGGTAGAAATCTGTTCTTTAAAAATAAAAATTGCTGCAAGAATTGGTATAAACAATGACATTCTTTGAGCTATATCAGTTCGTATTATACCAGAATAAAAAATAGATAAGTATTGAACTACAAAAATAGTTGGCAATAATAAACCTAAAAGAATAATAGTTAAAATTGGTAGATTTAAAGAAAGCTGATTAAGTTCTACATTAAAATTAAAATATGATAGCAAGACAGTTATAATATAATTTAGTAAAACCATTTGCATTATATTTGCATTTGTCTTCTTGCTGAATTTGAATAAGATACCTACAGAAACACTTCCTAAGATACTCAATATTAGGTATAACATGAGTTTTTAAATTAAATTCATCAAATTTAGCATTATTCATTACAAATTATACCATAATCTACCTGTTAAAATTAAATTGCAATTATTACGATAATACATATTATGTAAAATAGACTTTTGAGAATACTCCTGACTTCAACTTCTTTCATTTAAAAATATTAAATATCTTAGCAACTTAAAGCTTTTAAACTATGACTAAAAAAGAAAAAGTTCAATTCGTTATTGATACTTTAGATGCTATATATCCTGAAATCCCTGTACCATTAGATCACAAAGACCCGTATACTCTTTTAATTGCTGTATTACTATCTGCACAATGTACTGACGAACGCGTAAACAAGATAACACCAATATTATTTGCAAAAGCTGATAATCCTTTTGATATGATTAAATTATCAGTTGAAGAGATTAAAGAAATTATCCGTCCTTGCGGTCTATCTCCTATGAAATCCAAAGGAATTTATGGATTGTCAAGAATCTTAGTAGAAAAATACGATGGACAGGTACCTGCAGATATGGAAGCATTAGAAGCATTGCCAGCTGTAGGACATAAAACAGCAAGTGTTGTAATGTCACAAGCTTTTAATATACCAGCCTTCCCTGTAGATACTCATATCCATAGACTTATGTATAGATGGAATTTCTCAAACGGAAAAAGTGTACAGCAAACCGAAAAAGATGCTAAGAGATTATTTCCTAAAGACAAATGGAACAGACTACATCTACAGCTTGTTTGGTATGGTCGTCAATATAGTCCTGCCCGTGCATGGAACCTTGAAATAGATATAATTACAAGTGTTATAGGTAGAAAAACGGTGATTAACGATTACTACAAAAAGAAAGCACCTAAGAAAAAATAATCTTAGGTGCTTTTTGTTTAATTTCTATTGTTAATAATTAAACAATTTGTTTTAATGCCATTTAAACTTAAGTTATTAAGACTTTTTGAATAGTTGAGTATAAAATCAATTGTCTTTTGTTTCGGCATTAAAACATCTTGTTTTCTTGAATAGTAGATGTTTTTCATAAGCGAAAATGTTTTATTGTTTATATACTAAACGATAAAACTCATCACTTTATTATTGTTCACTCAAAATAATATTATTCTCATTGATTAACTTTCTCAAATTGAGCAATGCATATCGCATTCGACCTAAAGCAGTATTAATACTAACATCAGTCTGTTCTGCAATTTCTTTGAAGCTTAAATCTTGATAAATTCTCATAAAAACAACTTGTCTTTGATCTTCAGGTAATTCATCGATTAAAGAGCTCAAATCTTTTTCAATTTGTTCTTTTATTAAAACACTTTCAATCGTATCGCCTTCATCTCTAATCATTGAAAAGTAAGAAAACTCATCTGTGTCATTGACAACTTGAGACCTCTTCTCTCTCCTATAATGGTCCATGACAAGATTATGAGCAATTCGAATTACCCAAGGAAGGAATTTACCTTCTTCGTTATATCTTCCTGATTTAAAAGTATGGATGACTTTAATAAAAGTATCTTGAAAGATATCATCTGCAAGTTCAGAGTTTGATACTTTTGAAAAAATGAAACCATATAATTTCGCTTGGTGTCTTTTAATAAGTACTTCCAAAGCATTCTCCGCGCCGTCAACATATAACTTTATAAGTTTAGCGTCTGGCATTTCACTGTATACCATAACAATTTCTTTTAATAGCAATATTTATATTTCTAATCTAAAAGTAATTATGTTTAATAGGCACTGATTGTTTATGATTTCAAAGCAAATATAGAAAAATTTTGTTAAAAAAAATAAAAATAGTTTAAATTTTAATCTTGTAGAAACTATACCTATATAAAAGTACTATTATTTGCTAAATTTCTTCTTCTACTCTACTTTAAATAGTGTAAAGAATCATTTATCTTTGTATTTCTAACTTTCAAAAGTATAATGAAGAATATACAAAAAGATCTTTCATTAGTAGATCCTAAAAAAAATATAATCATAAAAGGAGCACAACTTCACAATTTAAAGAATATTGATGTTGTTATCCCAAGAAACAAATTTGTTGTTATAACAGGATTATCTGGTTCTGGAAAATCGAGTTTAGCTTTTGATACTTTATATGCTGAAGGACAGCGACGTTACGTTGAAAGTCTTTCTTCTTATGCAAGACAATTTCTTGGCCGTATAGATAAACCTAAAGTTGAGTATATCAAGGGGATTGCACCTGCTATTGCAATTGAACAGAAAGTGAATACCACTAATGCAAGGTCCACTGTAGGAACATCCACAGAGATTTATGATTACATGAAATTGCTCTATGCTCGCGTTGGTAAGACCTACTCTCCTATCTCAAATCAACTTGTAAAAAAAGATACAGTTACAGATGTATTAGACTATATCAAAACATTTGAATTAGAAGCTAAGCTATTGTTATTAGCTCCTATTAAGCTTGAGAACGATAGGCTTTTAAGTGAGCATCTAAATATTTTATTACAACAGGGATACGCCCGTATTTTAGTTGATAATAAAATGAATAGATTAGATCAGTTTCTTCAAGATAATTCAGCAGAGAATATTGATCAAACAGCTATTGAAAAAGTCTTTTTAATTGTTGACCGTCTTGTAGTTAAAGAAGATGAAGAGTTTTTTAATCGATTAGGTGATTCTGTAGAATCTGCTTTTTTTGAAGGAAAAGGCGAATGTTTTTTACAAGATTTGTCAAATCAGAAAACACAACACTTTTCTAATCGATTTGAATTAGATGGCATCACTTTCTTAGAACCTAATATTCACTTATTTAGTTTCAATAACCCTTATGGTGCTTGTCCTTCTTGTGATGGATATGGCAATATTATTGGAATAGATGAGGAATTAGTTGTGCCGAACACTGTTTTGTCAGTTTATGAGAATGCTATATTTCCTTGGAGAGGGGAATCGATGGGCTGGTACAAAGATCAATTAGTGAACAACGCTTATAAGTTTGACTTTCCTATACACAAACCTTATTTTGAATTGAGTGAAGAACAAAAACAGTTAATTTGGAATGGGAATGAATTTTTTACTGGATTAAACGATTTCTTTACTGAATTAGAAGAAAAGAATTATAAGATTCAAAATAGAGTACTATTATCACGTTATAGAGGGAAAACAAAATGTCCTCACTGTAAAGGCAAAAGGCTTAGAAAAGAAGCTAATTACGTTAAAGTTGGGCAAAAGACCATATCAGAATTAGTAGATCTGCCTATAAAGCAATTAATACCTTTCTTTAAACAATTAGAATTAAATGCTTATGATGCTCAAGTTGCCAGTCGTTTACTATTGGAAATAAATAATAGACTTGGGTTTTTAAGTAATGTAGGATTAGAATATCTAACCCTAAATAGAAACTCAGCTTCTTTATCAGGTGGAGAATCACAGAGAATTAATTTGGCCACTTCACTGGGAAGTAGTCTTGTTGGTTCAATGTACATTTTAGATGAGCCAAGTATTGGCTTGCATCCAAAGGATACAGAAAAACTTATCGACGTTTTAGAAAACTTAAAAAAACTGGGAAATACTGTAATTGTTGTTGAACACGATGAAGATATAATGAAAGCTTCAGATGAAATTATAGATATTGGCCCCGAAGCTGGTACACACGGAGGGCAACTTGTTGCTCAAGGTGATTATAATTCCCTCTTAAGTTCTGAGGATTCCTTAACTGCAAAGTACTTAAGTGGAAGGTTATCTATTCCTATACCTCTAAAAAGGAAAAAGTATAAGTATTTCATCGAAGTTGTTGGAGCAAGAGAAAATAACTTAAAGAATATTGATGTTACTTTTCCATTAGAGTGTTTGACTATAATCACAGGAGTTTCTGGCTCAGGTAAATCAACTTTAGTTAAGAAAATCTTATTCCCTGCCCTTCAGAAAAAGCTGACTGGAATGAGTGATAAACCTGGACAATTTACTGAGTTAAAAGGAGATTTTTCAAATATAAAAGCAGTTGAATATGTCGACCAAAATCCTATTGGTAGAAGTTCTCGATCTAATCCTGTTACCTATATCAAGGCCTATGACGATATACGAGATTTGTTTTCAAAACAACAATTATCTAAATTAAGAGGTTATCAACCTAAGCATTTTTCTTTTAATGTTGACGGTGGTCGCTGTGAAACTTGTAAAGGAGAAGGAACTGTTACAGTTGAAATGCAATTCATGGCTGATGTTCACTTAGATTGTGAAACATGTCATGGCAAGCGTTTCAAAAAGGAAATCTTAGAAGTAAACTTTGAAGGCAAAAATATAGACGATATATTAACGATGACAATTGACGATGCAGTTGCCTTCTTCGACTTGCACAAGCAAAGCAAGATTACGACTAAACTAAAGACTTTACAAGATGTAGGATTGGGCTATGTTCAACTTGGTCAATCTTCGTCAACCCTATCTGGGGGTGAAGCACAGCGAATCAAATTAGCTTCTTTCCTCTTAGCTGGTACTACACGAGAAAAAATGTTATTTGTATTTGATGAACCGACAACAGGACTTCATTTTCACGACATTAGAAAACTATTAAATTCATTTAATGCTCTAATAGATAAAGGACACTCTATCATTGTGATTGAACACAATCTGGATATGATTAAATGTGCTGATTACATTATCGATATAGGACCTGAAGGCGGTGATAATGGCGGTAATTTAGTTGCTTTTGGAGCTCCCGAAGATATTGCCAAAAATAAGGAATCTATAACAGGTAAATACCTTGCTGAAAAGCTTAAAGCATAAAGATAAAAAAAGAGGGGATTTTTCAATCCCCTCTTTTTTTATAACTTATCTATAATTGCAGCTAACCTTTCAGTCAAACGCTTTCTGCTAAAATATTGCAAGCCCATAGCGTATACTTGTAGTTTATTCTGTTGATATAAATCGAAGTACGCTAAGATTATATCTCTAATTTTATCTTTCTCACTATAGAGTGCAATCTTACCTGTATTGGTCTGTTGTATAATTTCAAAGAAATCTGATTCTTCTGGACCAATAGCCAATATTGGACGCTCAGAAGCCATATATTCAAAAAGTTTTCCTGGAATAATAGACTTAGTATCATCTGAATCAATCTCAACAAGTAATAAAACTTGAGATGATCTCATCTGAAGTAATGAATCTTTATGATTTATATATCCTTGATTATTTGTACATGAATCCAGTTTAAACTCTTTGATCGTTTCTAAAATATCATCACTTACTCGACCAACTAATTTTAATTCAAAAGCATCTTTAAAGGCTTTATTCTCTTTTCTAAGTTCACTTAAAGCTTTCCAAAATACTCTTGGATTTCTATCTGATAGAAATGAGCCGATGTGTGCGATGGTAAACTTTTCATCCAAGGCAACCTTTGGCACATCAGTTATATCATACCCATTAGTGATGATAGAAATAGGTTTATTAGTCTTGGTTTCAAACTCCTTTCGAGTACCTTTGCTGGTTACTATGATGTGATCAGCTGTATTTAAAACCTCAATCTCTAATTGTTCATGAGCAGCCTTCGAGCGCTTTGACAGCTTTAATTCTTTGTGATATCCAATAGTAGTCCAAGGATCTCTAAAATCAGCAATCCACTTAATATTCAAATCTTTCTTTAGCCCCTTGCCAATCAAGTGCATACTATGAGGTGGCCCTGTTGTAATCACTTTAGTTATATCGGGATTATTCTTTAAATACTCTTTCAAATATTTAATTGAAGGTGTAACCCACCCTACTCTTGAATCAGGAATAAACATATTACCTCTAATCCAAAGTAGTATTTTCTCTAATTTAGTTTGATTACGGTGATTTGAAATCATTCCAGCACTCATTGCTTTTGCTTTCTTACTACCAAATAAATCAGCAAATCGATAAGGCTCTTTTATACTATTTCTAAGGATGGTAACCTCCTCCTTAACCTCTTTACTTATTTCTGAATCAATAATAGGATAAGTCGGATTATCCGGAATATACACTATTGGTTCTATATTAAAGTCAGGCAAATATTTTACAAATTTAAGCCATCTTTGAACCCCTGGTCCCCCTGCAGGTGGCCAATAATAACTTATAATTAAAACTCTTTCCTTCATCTTTTTAATCTCTTCTTTTCTGTTGATAAGCAATTAATCCAATTGTTAATAAAATTATGACAATAAAGCTAATTAACGAAATTTTACTCCCTTTTTTAATTACTTCAGGTTCAAATGTAAATTCTATCTCATGTTTCCCTTTTGGAATTTCTAATCCTCTTAAAACATAATTTACTCCCACTAAGTTATTTACTTCTTTTCCATCTATTTTAACAACCCATCCTTTTGGATAGTATATTTCAGAGAAAACAGCAAAACCATCGTGTGAATTATTACTCTGATAAACTATTTTATTTGCTGCGTAACTCACTAAGTTAATTTGACTAAGTGAATCAACTGTATAATTATCTTTTATGGAAACTTGATCAAATGCCGTTGAATTTAAAATAGCATTGGTTTTAGATTTAAAGCCTGAAAGTGCCTTCATTTCCTCATCTGCAGTCTTTACTTTATCAATAGTAGATACAAACCAAGCATTTCCATTAACTTCTTGATTAACTAAAGGTATATCGTTATTATCTTGATCTTTCTGGATGATATACTTAACATTCAACATATTGAGTATCTCCATATTACTTTTACTAATCTGATAATCCATTAATTGCTGCATTCTCATCGGTTTTGCAGCGTGATAACCTCCAAGAGAATTGTGAAAGTACGAAGATCTTGCACTACTAAAGCCACCCTGAACTTCAAAAACTCTAAAATGTGCTGGATCTGACAAAATAGCCTTATCTGCTTCTGTTGGCATAAAAGGTTCTTCCATTTGTCTTTTTGCTACAAATTTCGAGTCATTTACATATTTTCTATCTACTACTACAAGGTCAACAGTAATTAAAAAACCAATGATTATCAAAGCGTAGTTCGCTGCTAACTTTCCTTTATTAACAACAAATAAAACTACAGCAGTTACAAGTACAAAAAACAAGCTTCTAAGTAAATCACTGGTATAAATAGATTTTCTATCCTCTATTAAAGCCCTTACAAAGCTATTGCCATACTCACCGTACATTTGCTTATAAGCAGCGTCATTCAATCCTGAGAAACTCAATGTTCCCTTTATAGCAAATAAAAATAATAACACCCCTCCACTAATAGCTGTGGTATACTTAATTGCTTTTAATTGTTCTTCTTTAGTCACCTTTGAAAAACTGTATAACCCCAACATTGCCAATGCAGGAACACATAGCTCCAAGATAACTTGAATTGAGGAAACAGCTCTAAACTTGTTGTACAAAGGAATATAATTAATAAAGAAATCCGTTAGTAAAGAAAAGTTCTTTCCCCAAGATAGTAGAAGAGATACAAGAGCTCCAGCTATAAAAATATACTTGATCTTTCTCTTTTCAACGAAAAACGCCAATACAAATAAGAAAAAGACTACTGCTCCTATGTATGCTGGGGCAGCGACAATGGGTTGATCTCCCCAATAAGTTGGTGCTTGTTCTGAAAATTGTTTAGCTTCTATTGGATTAGCACCAATTGAAGTTGCAAACTTAAACATACTTGAACTCTCATCTAACTTTTCGGCATTTCCACCGCCAGTTAGACGAGGCACAATAAGATTCAAACTTTCAAACTTTCCATAACTATATTCCGTAATATAGTCATAAGACAATGAATGTGAAGTGTCTATTTTACTTCCATCTGGATTAAAAGTAAGTTCATTCTGACCCCTTGTACTAAACTTTGTATATTCTGAAGTTGCCAATAAATTGGTAGCATTGGCTCCTATACTCAATATACCAGTAACTATAAAAATACCATAGGCAATACCCAGGGATTTAAAATCTTTTGCCTTGATGTATAAAACAGTATAATAGGCTGTAACAATTAGCAATAACAACAATAAGTAATAAGTCATTTGAAAGTGATTTGCATTAATTTCTAATGCAGCTGCAAACACAGTCAATATGGATCCAACTACCCATTTCTTTCGGAATACTAACATTACTCCTGCTAACACCATAGGCATATAAGCAATAGCATGTGCCTTTGCATTGTGCCCAACTCCTAAAATAATGATTAAATATGTTGAAAAACCAAAAGCCAATGCACCTATAAATGAGCGCAGTGGCTTTAACCCCAAGGAAATCATTAAAGTATAAAAACCAATGAAATACAAGAAAAGATAATCTGCTGGACGAGGTAAACTACGCAGTGCAGAATCAATCTTTTTAATATAATTATGTGGATATTTAGCTCCTAATTGATAAGTGGGCATTCCACCAAATGCACTATTTGTCCAATAAGGTTCTTCACCAGTTTTCTTGCGAAATTCAATCTGCTCTTTTGCCATACCCGTATATTGAACAATATCAGATTGACTAATAGTCTTACCGGATAATACTGGAGAAAAATAAGCTAATGAAATAAAAACAAAACCAATAACAATTAGCAAGTGAGGTAATATCTTCTTTATGGTGTCCATCTTTAATTAGGAGTTTAATTTTTTTATGATTCGCTAAATTAAATAAATTAAATGGAGCAATGAAGAATCACCTATAAAATTAGACACAAAAAAAGGTTCTGATAATCAGAACCTCTATTTTTTATCTATCTCTTCAAATTCAATGTATTCGCCTACAATTTTTGTTGATCGAGGCACCTTACCTCCAGTATCATCATTATTTGTTGTTTGATTAGACGAAGTTGAACTATTATTTTGTTGATAGAAATCTTGTTGTCGTTGTTGAAAATTCTCACTTGCTTTCTTTGCCGCCTTAATGACAAGCATCGGAAACAAATATCGCATAGCGAATTTAAATGCATAATAAACTAAGATTATTATACATAATGTTTTTAGAAAACCTGTAAAAGAAGCTGTATCCATAACCTTTTCATTTTTTTCAAAAATAGAAATTATAATAAGACTACTACAAAATATAGTCTTAAAATATTGATAAAACTATTTACTTTATGAGATTAATATAACTTATTCTTCTATCCATTTAGTATATCCTCCGTCAAGTTCATACACTTGTAGAAAACCTTCATTGACCAATGCTTGTTTTGCCTTTGCACTTCGCTTTCCAGATTTACAGAAAATGTAAATAGGCTCTTGTTTATCGAATTGTTTCATTTGATCAATGAAATCTTCTTTTAAGAAGTCAATGTTTTTTGCCTCTCCTATACTTCCCTCACTAAATTCTTTCGCAGTTCGCACATCTATTACATTGCTTTTATTATCTTTAGATATAACTTCAAAAGATTCTTTATTCAATAAAAATTTATCATTATTCTCCTGTGCATAACTAGCAGATAACGATAAACTTGACAGCATTACCGTTAAAAAAAGTGTTTTAATCATCATACATTTGTTAATAGTGGTTTAAAAAAATGACAAATGTCATTGTAATAGGCTTGCTATTCAATTACATTTGTTTCAAATATACTAAAAATGACTATATCTCTTATACAAAAATATAATGTTCCCGGTCCAAGATATACCAGTTATCCCACTGTTCCCTATTGGGATCAAGAGACTTTTAAAAGAAATCTATGGATAGATTCTTTTAAAAAAGCTTTTAGGGAATCAAATGCAAATGAAGGAATAAGTATCTATATACATCTTCCTTTTTGCGAAAGCCTTTGTACTTTTTGTGGTTGTCACAAAAGAATTACGAAAAGACATGAGGTTGAACAACCTTATATTCAGGCTTTGTTGAAAGAATGGGAGTTATATTGTAATGAATTTGACGAAACGCCAATTATAAAAGAGATTCACTTAGGAGGAGGTACTCCTACGTTTTTTTCTACAGAACACTTAACAATGTTAATCAATGGGATTACCTCTAAAGCCAAAATCGCGGATAACCATGAGTTTAGCTTTGAAGGACACCCTAATAACACAACAAAAGGTCACCTTCAAACCCTTTATAATTTGGGCTTTAGAAGAGTTAGTTTTGGCGTGCAAGATTACAACCCTGAAGTACAAAAAGCAATACATAGAATACAATCCTTCCACGATGTAGCAAGAGTTACTGTATGGGCCAAAGAAATAGGATATACTTCTATATCACATGATATAATTTATGGATTGCCATTCCAAAAGTTAGAGCACATCATCGACACAATCGAAAAGACAAAATCGCTATCTCCTGATCGTCTTGCCTTTTATAGCTACGCACATGTACCTTGGATAAAAGGAAGTGGTCAACGTGGATTCAAAGATTCTGACGTTCCTAAGGATGATGAAAAACGCCTTTTATATGAAAAAGGGAAAGAATTACTGCTAAAAAACGATTATGTAGAAATAGGTATGGATCATTTTTCTCTTAAAAGTGATTCTCTCTACAAGTCTTTAAACAATGGCAATATCCACAGAAACTTTATGGGGTATACTTCTTCTAAAACGATGTTAATGGTAGGTTTAGGTGTATCATCTATTAGTGATAGCTGGTATGCATTTGCACAGAATGAAAAGGACATAGAGAAGTATTACCAGCTTTTAGATCAGAATACAATACCTGTGGTTAAAGGTCATATTCTCAATGAAGAAGATTTAATTATACGAAAACATATATTAAACTTGATGTGTTCACTTTCAACGGATCTTACAGAAGATTTAGACAAGGTTGATTTTTCAACGACACTTAGTGAGATGAAAGAGTTTGAAAGTGATAAACTCATAGAAGTAAAAGGAAATACTATTAAAATTACAAGAAAAGGCAGAGCCTTTGTTCGAAACATCTGTATGGCCTTCGATTTGAGGTTACAGGCGAATAAGCCAGATAGACAGTTGTTTTCAATGACAATTTAGTATATTTATAATAGTATTTTAAAGTATCAGATAATGAAAATAGAAAAAATAATCACCTTTTTAGTCCTATTGGTCTTTGTTTATGGAATTTATAGCTTGGATGCTTCCAATTTATGGTCAGTTCAAATCAACTGGTTTTCGCATTTAAGCTTTATCATCTTTGCTGTATACCTTGTGTATTCTTTAAAGAAAGCGGCAAGACAACAAGATCAGGAGAACGCAAAGAAAGGAGAATAAAAATTGTCATTTGTTTATTGCTAAATGTTTATTTCAAAGCATTAGCTATTCAAAAAGAGGGAACCAATGGTTCCCTCTTTTCATTTTGTTATTTACAAATATTTTATAACCACTCCATTAAAGAAATTCCAATTCCTATATTGGTTTGATTCCAATTGTAATCAATCATAGAATCCCCGTAGCCATTGCTAATTGCCAGAAATGCCTTTAAGTGATTC
Organism: Myroides albus; assembly: GCF_009711045.1. Classification (GTDB taxonomy): domain Bacteria; phylum Bacteroidota; class Bacteroidia; order Flavobacteriales; family Flavobacteriaceae; genus Flavobacterium; species Flavobacterium album_A. The sequence goes on from NZ_WMJX01000006.1 coordinate 93,242, forward strand.
TTTATCGGATATGACCAGGTAAACTCCGTATAGCCTTTATGGTGTTCATTAAACCTAAAATTAGTTCTGAAATTCAAGGTAAATACATGACCCCAATTGGCATACACAGCATTAAACTCACCTTTTCCTACATATTCTGTAATCTGAGGGTTATCATCTGCATTAGCCTTTTCTCTCAACCTTAACCATGGTCTTACAAAGAAAGTCCATCGGTCGTATTCCATTCCCAAATGCATTGTAAAGCGATTCCAACTTCGGGACTCTGGTAGACTCTGACCATTAGACTGATGATTAAACCCAAATCCTATCATTTTAAATTTCAATCTATTCCAACTTAAATTCAAAGGATAATTAAACAAGAGCTCTGGTTCATAATTTAACTCTCTAAAGGGTCTTGATAAATCGCCATTATACGCCTGCCAATTGGCAGTCTGTGTAAAAGCAACCCATAGATCACCTTTTCCGAAAAACAACCCTTGAACCACCTTAGTCTTAAAGCTAATCTGAAATTTAATCTCTAAATTATCATAATCTTTGTGTTCGGTAGAAACATTTGGCTCACTTAAACTTGCAGGCAATTCATTAGGCTTATTCACATAGCGAAAAGGCAAAATATAAACTGGCTTATAGGGACTAATCGTAAAAGTTCTTCCTCTTGTCTCTGGGGTTAATTCCCATCTTTGATCTAATCCTTGATTTTGCCTATCTTGACTAAACAGCAAATCATCAGCTTCTTGAGCATATATACTATAGCTACTTAAAGCAAACGAGATTAATAGTATTCTTTTAATCATAATTAGATCTCTTTTAAGAATTAGAATAACAATGTTCCTTGACCATCCTCATCTACGATAGTATCAGGTAGATCCTCATCAAATGAATAATCTACTACTTCCTCTTCCTCCTCCTCTTCCTCTTCATAAGGTAGAGATTCGAGAAGATTGATAAGTTTAATCTTGTCTGCAGTCAGCTGATTACCAAGTGCTTTAATACCCTTTACAGCAATAAAATCTTCTATATTTACTTCCAGATTGTCCTTTTGAACTCCCTTCACCTTGCTAAAGACAACCTCTACCACAGGTCTAAAGTCCGTAGATACCAATTCCAATCTTGAATTAGCGTGATCTGAAATAAATGTTTCTTCTTTGTTCTCATTCTCAATTAAAAAGCGCTTAATATAGTAACGCTCTTTTTCTCCTTCAAAATAAATAGCAGAGATAGGCTTGGTCGGTTTCCATTTTTCTAAGACAATCATATCTTCTTCGAAGTGCTTACTTAGATCAGGAACGATAGTTTTTACTTTACCACTTTGTGTTATTACTAACAACCTATCTTCAGCTTTAAACTCACCTAAAAGCTCTCCTCTACCATCGACATTTAAACGGTGAACAGTTTCATCAAACCATATTTTGCGCGGGCGAAGTGTTGAAATTCCTTTTTCTTTGAGTTCAATTTTTTTAATGGCGTATTTAGTTACCACGTTTCCTTTGGCAGCTCGGCCTTTAATTAACATCTCTGCAAAATCTAAATCAAACTTGAGTTTCTTAACATTACTCAATTGTCTTAATAAGATTGTGACTACTTCTGCCTCTCCATTTGGATTTGCAGAAAAATATAATATTTGAGAGCCTGGCTTGTCTTGTGTCAACGGATATACCTTATCTCGAGTAATACCCGTCACGTTAAATCTCTTTACAAAAGAAGAACCTGACTTACCATCTCTGTAAATTAAATTATAGATTGTGCGTTTGTCATTCTTATCCCATACTGCAATATGAATAATATCTTTACCCACAAACTTCTTCTCATCTACTTTAGAGACTACCATTGAGCCATCTCTTAAAAAGACGATAATATCATCAATATCTGAACAGTCACATACATATTCATCTTTGCGCAAACTCGTACCAAAGAATCCTTCTTCTCTATTTACATAAAGCTTCGTATTGCGCAGCACAACTTTTGTCGCTTCAATTGTATCAAAGCTTTTTAGCTCCGTTAAGCGCTCTTTGCCTTTTCCGTACTTTTCTTTTAATCGCGTAAAATAGTCAATAGCAAACTCAATTAAATGCGCTAAGTGGTATTTTACTTGTTCGATATCATCTTCCAAAGACTCGATGATCTGATTAGCTTTATCAATATCAAATCTCGAAATTCGCTTAATCTTTATCTCAGTCAGTCGAACAATATCATCAGTAGTCACATCGCGTTTTAGATTAGTAACAAACGGTTTTAAACCTAAGTCGATTGCGCTAATCACTCCCTCCCATGTTTCTTCTTCCTCTATTGCACGGTAAATTCTATTTTCAATAAATATGCGTTCTAAGGATAAGAAATGCCATTTTTCTTCTAATTCACTTAATTCAATCTCTAATTCGCGTTTAAGCAAATCAACGGTTTGATGTGTTGACATGACAAGCATATCACTCACACCTGTAAACAAAGGCTTATTATCTTGAATAATACACCCCAAAGGAGCAATCGATGTCTCACAAGCCGTAAAAGCATAAAGTGCATCAATCGTCTTATCTGGAGAAGTACCTGCTGGTAAATGAATAAGTATCTCTACTTCCGCAGCTGTATTATCTTCAATTTTCTTAATTTTTATTTTCCCTTTTTCATTTGCCTTTAAGACACTATCAATCAAAGAAGTTGTTGTAGTTGAAAAGGGAATTTGAGTTACGACAAGCGTATTCTTATCTAACTGTGATATTTTGGCGCGTACGCGAACTCTCCCTCCTCTTTGTCCATCGTTGTAGTTGGATACATCTGCAATACCAGCAGTAGGAAAGTCTGGATATATAGTAAAAGGTTTACCCTTTAAAATATTAATCGAAGCTGTGATTAACTCGATAAAGTTGTGAGGTAAAATCTTAGTTGATAATCCAACTGCAATTCCCTCTCCTCCTTGAGCCAACAACAATGGAAACTTCACTGGTAAATTAACTGGTTCATTGCGACGACCGTCATACGAAGCCTGCCAAGTTGTAATCTTTGGCGAATAAAGAACATCTAAGGCAAATTTACTCAGACGAGCTTCAATATACCTCGAAGCAGCTGCTCCATCTCCAGTTAAGATATTCCCCCAGTTTCCCTGCATATCGATCAGCAGTTCTTTCTGACCTAACTGTACGATAGCATCTCCAATACTGGCATCCCCATGAGGGTGATACTGCATCGTATGACCTACAATATTGGCAACCTTGTTATAGCGCCCGTCATCCAATTCTTTCATTGAATGCATAATACGGCGTTGAACTGGCTTAAAACCATCTTCAATTGCAGGTACAGCACGTTCTAAAATTACATAAGAAGCATAATCTAAAAACCACTCTTTATACAATCCTGTTACCTTGGTAATAGTCTCAGATTGTACTTCCTCTTGTGAAGACGTAGCATCTTCACTCGATTGGCTTTCTATATTATGATTTAATTCAGGATCAAAGTTTTCTTCGTGGCTCATTTTATTTTTCTTCTACAACGTCAAGTTCTACTTTAAGATTATCGATAATAAATTCTTGTCTATCTGGCGTATTCTTACCCATATAAAACTCTAACATTTTCTCAATAGACATTGCTTTATCAAGCATTACAGGGTCTAATCTAATATCATCTCCGATAAAGTATTTAAACTCATCTGGTGATATCTCCCCTAACCCTTTAAATCGCGTAATCTCTGGCTTTGGTTTTAACTTCTCAATAGCGTTAATGCGTTCCTCCTCACTGTAACAATAGATTGTTTCTTTCTTATTTCTAACTCTAAAAAGAGGTGTTTGTAAGATGTATAAATGTCCATCTTTAATCAACTCTGGAAAAAACTGTAAAAAGAAAGTAATTAACAACAATCTAATGTGCATACCATCCACATCGGCATCGGTAGCAATTACGATATTATTATATCTCAAGTTCTCAAAATCGTCTTCTATATCTAAAGCAGCTTGTAGTAAATTAAACTCTTCATTCTCGTATACGATTTTCTTTGTCATTCCGTATGAGTTCAAAGGTTTACCTCTCAAACTAAACACTGCTTGCGTATTTACATCACGTGATTTGGTAATTGACCCTGATGCAGAATCTCCCTCTGTAATAAAGAGTGTACTATCTAAGTAACGCGGGTTCTTTATATCCGTCAAATGTACTCTACAGTCCCTGAGTTTTCTATTGTGAAGACTGGCTTTTTTAGCTCGTTCTTTAGCAATCTTTCTAATGCCTGAGAGTTCTTTTCTCTCTTTCTCTGCTTGGAGAATCTTTTTCAAAAGAGCCTCAGCTACATTGGGATTCTTATGTAAAAAGTTATCTAATTGCGTCTTGACAAAGTCATTGATAAACGTTCTCACTGTTGGCAAATTCGGCCCCATATCGGTTGAACCCAACTTTGTCTTAGTTTGAGATTCAAAAACAGGTTCTTCTACCTTCACGGAAATTGCACCAACAATAGACTTTCTTACATCAGAAGCTTCAAAATTCTTGTTGAAAAACTCTTTTATCGTACGAACCAAAGCTTCTCTAAAAGCAGCTAAATGCGTTCCTCCTTGTGTAGTGTTCTGACCATTGACAAACGAATAGTACTCTTCTGAATATTGCGTTCTACTATGTGTAATAGCAACTTCTATATCTTCCCCCGTCAAATGGATAATTGGATAGATTTGATCTTCTTCATCTATGTTTTCTCCCAACAAATCCTTTAATCCATTTTCAGAGTAAAATTTTTCACCGTTAAAAATAATTGTCAAACCTTTATTCAGGTAACAATAGTTTTTAAGCATTTTCTCGATGTACTCTGTACGGTACTTGTAATTTTTGAAAATAGTCTCGTCTGCAATAAAAGTAACTCGGGTTCCCTTGCGTTTAGTTGTTTCTTGAATATCGTCTTCCACAACTAAATTTCCACCCGAAAACTCAGCTCCTTTTTGTTGGCCATCGCGAATAGATTCAACTCTAAAGTAGTTAGACAAGGCATTCACTGCCTTAGTACCTACCCCGTTTAATCCTACTGATTTCTTAAATGCACGAGAGTCATATTTCCCCCCTGTATTCATCTTAGATACTACTTCTACGACTTTTCCCAAGGGAATACCACGTCCGTAATCGCGAACAGTAACTGTTTTGTCTTTTAAGGTAACTTCGATAGTCTTACCAGTACCCATAACAAACTCATCAATACTGTTATCAATCACTTCTTTGATAAGGATATATATACCATCATCAGGAGAAGATCCATCTCCTAATTTTCCAATATACATACCCGGACGCATACGGATATGTTCTCTCCAATCTAATGAACGAATATTATCTTCTGTATACTGACTTTGATCTTGCATAAAAACGTAAGGAATTTGCGCTAAATTACTATTATTTAGCTTAAAATAAAAATTTATAAAAGCTTGTAATTACTGTATTTTCTGTACTATTGAGTTTTATTTTCTCTTTTCATTACATTCTTATCTATTTCAATAGAATATTCTCCTGGGACTATTTTATTCCCAAAAATTAAAGCATAATTCTTTGTAAATTCTGCTCCAAAATATAAAATCATTGCAGAGTAATATACCCAAATTAACATCACTATGATAGAGCCTGCTGCGCCATAAAGTGAAGAAGTTGCGGTGGTACTTAGATAGAAACCTATCCCAAATTTCCCAATCATAAATAATACTGCAGTGAAAGCTGAACCGACAAAAGTCTCTTTCCAACCAATCTTACCATTAGGCAAAGTCTTAAATATTAAAGCAAATAAAAATGTAATAACGATAAAGATAACGATATTATTAATAAAGTAAACAATATCCACTAATCCTTCATCAAACCACGAAGCTATGTAATCGTATAAAATCCCGACAAAAGAATTGACCATCAAGCTGACCAACAGTAAAAAACCTACTGAAGCAATCATTGCAAAGGACAGCAATCTATTCTTGACAAAGCGAACAATACTCTTATTGGGCTTTGCTGCCAATCCCCATATATAATTAATTGAACTCTGAATCTCCGCAAAAACTCCTGATGCACTAAACAAGAGCATTCCCACGCCAATAATAGTAGGTAATGTACCAGATCGACTCACTGTCACCTTCTCCATCGCCTTACGCACTTCAATGGAAGTATTCTCGCCAACCAAATCGTTTAGTTGACTATAGAAAAAATCCGCCACCTCCTTTTGCTCAAAAACAAGCCCACTGGCTGTAATGATAAGAATAATTAGTGGTGGTAAAGCAAAAATAGTATAATACGACAAAGCCGCACTGAACTTCATTGCATTATCATCTAAAAAATCAAATACTGAGATCTTTAGCAGCTCAATCACTCGTTTAAATAGTCCTTCTTTTTTCATTATTTTTTCTCAACAAAATCACTCAAGAGCAATAAACAATACTTTGTTTTTTTAACCTTTTATGATGTAAAAATAGTTTAATTTAAATTTAAGCAACACTTTTTATTGCTAAAAATACTAACAACTATTTAATAAAAACAAAAAGCCCTCAATTAAACAATTGAGGGCTAATCAAATATTATCAGTATAGAATTATACGTTAAAGCGGAAGTGCATTACATCTCCGTCTTTTACGATATACTCTTTTCCTTCTACTCTTAACTTACCTGCTTCTTTTACTTTAGCCTCAGAACCAAAAGCGACATAATCATCATAACCAATTACTTCCGCACGGATGAATCCTTTCTCAAAATCACTGTGGATTACTCCAGCTGCTTTAGGTGCAGTATCTCCGACTTTAATAGTCCAAGCTCTAACCTCTTTTACACCAGCTGTAAAGTAAGTTTGAAGATTTAATAACTTATAAGCCGAACGGATCAATTTAGATACTCCTGGCTCATCTAATCCTAAATCCTCTAAGAACATTTGTCTTTCTTCGAAAGTCTCCAATTCCATGATATCAGCCTCCGTACCTACTGCTAATACGATTACTTCAGCATTCTCATCTTTTACAAGCTCTTTTACTTTAGCCACGTAATCATTTCCATTCACAGCCGCTCCCTCATCTACGTTACATACGTACAACACAGGTTTAGTCGTAATTAATTGAAAATCTTCTAATAATTCTTCCTCATCTTGATTCTTAGCCTCCACTACACGTGCAGATTTACCTTCTAATAAAGTCACTCTGATACGTTCTAATAAATCAGCCTCTACTTGCGCTTCTTTATTTCCTGTCTTAGCTGCTTTCTTTACTTTCTCTAATCTCTTTTCTACAGTTTCAAGGTCTTTTAACTGTAATTCGATATCGATAGTCTCTTTATCTCTGATAGGGTTAACATTTCCATCTACGTGAATAATATTATCATTGTCAAAACAACGCAATACGTGGATAATAGCATTACACTCTCTAATATTTCCTAAGAATTGGTTTCCTAAACCTTCTCCTTTACTTGCTCCTTTTACTAATCCAGCAATATCTACGATTTCAACAGTAGCAGGTAATACACGCTCTGGTACTACTAACTCTTCTAATTTAGACAATCTTGGATCTGGTACATTCACAACCCCAATATTTGGTTCTATTGTACAAAATGGGAAGTTAGCACTCTGTGCCTTAGCATTAGATAAACAATTAAATAATGTTGATTTACCTACATTTGGCAATCCTACTATACCTGCTTTCATATTTTAAAATATATTGTGAATTTTTAATCGTTTGCAAATATATTGAAAATTATAGAAGTTCATAGTCTTAATATAAGAATAGAATAAATAAAAAAGCCACTCAATTGAGTGGCTCTTTTATATAGATTATTTGTTAATCTTCGTCGTCGGCAATTTCCAAGTCTTTCAATGCATCTAATGAGTCTTCTGAAGGATCTACATAATCTTCTTCTTCATCGTCAAAATTCTCAATTCTATCTGCTAACTTAGTACTTACTTTTACCAGGTAAATAGTATCCTCAGTTCTTACTTCAACTGCTTCTACAGTTTCGTTTTTAACGTTTTTAAAACGAATAATATCTGAATCGTCATACCCGTCAGGAAACTTTTCCACTAATAGTGTCAAGATTTCGTTCGTTAACTTTGCGTAATCAACAATTACTCTTTTCATTCTTTGTTCTTGCTTTATTTCAGTTTCAAATGTAATAGGTATATTGTAAAATACAAATAAAAAATCACATTATTTAGCTGCTAAAAATTAAAAAATTAATTACCAAGAATATAAGCGAAAATTAATGGCGCAACGATTGTAGCATCTGACTCCACAATGAATTTTGGCGTGTCGATATCCAATTTACCCCAAGTAATTTTCTCATTAGGAACTGCTCCTGAATACGATCCGTAAGATGTAGTAGAATCTGAGATTTGGCAGAAGTATGACCAGAAAGGTACATCTTCCCACTCTAAATCTTGATACATCATCGGAACCACACAGATAGGGAAATCTCCAGAGATACCTCCTCCAATTTGGAAGAATCCTACTCCGTGTCCTCCTGAGTTAGCTCTATACCACTCTGTTAAATAAATCATGTACTCAATACCTGTTTTTACAGTGTGTACATTTAGTTTTCCTTTGATTACATTAGATGTAAAGATGTTACCACAAGTTGAATCTTCCCATCCTGGACATACGATTGGAATATTTTTCTCAGCCGCAGCGATAATCCAAGAGTGTTTAGGATCGATCTCATAGTATTGCTCTAATACACCAGAGTTTACTAATTGGTATAAATATTCGTGTGGGAAATAGCGTTTTCCTTCAGCTTCAGCTGCATGCCATACGTCTTCCAAGTGTTTTTGTAAACGACGGAATGCCTCTTCTTCAGGAATACATGTGTCTGTCACACGGTTATAGTGGTTATCTAATAACTCTCTCTCTTGCTCTGGAGTCAAATCTCTATAGTTTGGAACTCTTTTGTAGTGAGAGTGAGCAACCAAGTTCATCACGTCCTCTTCTAAGTTAGCTCCTGTACAAGAAATGATATGTACTTTATCTTGACGAATCATTTCTGCTAAAGAAATCCCTAACTCTGCAGTACTCATAGCACCTCCCATAGAGATTAACATTTTACCTCCTGCGTTTAAGTGTGCTTCATACCCTTTTGCTGCATCTACTAAAGCTGCTGCATTAAAGTGTCTGTAGTTATGCTCAATAAACTGACTAATTGGTCCTTTACTCATTTTATTATTACTTTTATATATTAATATTTATTTTAATTCTTATTTGTTATACCCCAAGATATTCAACACTTGCTCTGCTGTCTGTTGTTCTGAGAACAATTCTGTTGCGATAATTCCATTCTCATCTTTGTCAATTAAGATGTGTTTTGGTTGTGGAATCAAACAGTGGTGAATACCACCAAATCCTCCAATTTGATCTTGATAAGCTCCTGTATTAAAGAAACCAATATACAATGGTTTTTCTTTATTGTACTTAGGCAAGTAAATAGCGTTCAAGTTTTGCTCAGAATTGTAGTAATCATCGCTATCACAAGTCAATCCACCCAACAAAATACGCTCATAAGTATCATTCCATCTGTTGATTGGCAACATGATAAAACGCTTGTTAATCGCCCATGAATCAGGTAAAGTAGTAATGAATGAAGAATCAATCATATTCCACTTCTCTCTGTCATTTTGCTGTTTTTGATATAAGATCTCATAGATTGCTCCTCCACTTTCTCCTACTGTGTATGAACCAAACTCTGTAAAGATGTTCGGTACAGGCACTTCAGCTTCATCACACACAATCTTAATTTGATTGATAATCTCATCTACCATATATTGGTAATCAAACTCAAATGCCAAAGAATCTTTAATCGGAAAACCTCCACCGATATTCAAACTATCTAATGTAGGACATTCTTTCTTTAAAGTAATGTAAACTTTTAGACATTTCACTAATTCGTTCCAATAGTACGCCGTATCTCTAATACCCGTATTGATAAAGAAGTGAAGCATTTTAAGCTCTACATTTGGATTCTCAGCTATTTGCTTTCTGTAAAAAGGTAAGATACTCTTATATCCAATCCCTAAACGCGATGTATAGAACTCAAACTTAGGTGACTCCTCAGACGCGATACGGATACCAATCTTAAACTTCTTATTGATTTGCTCTTGTAATAGATCTAATTCTTCGTAGTTATCAATAATAGGAATAGTATTCTCGTGTTTATTATTGATTAAATTGGCAATATTATCAATATACTGCGCGCGTTTAAACCCATTACACAACACATAAGTATCTTTGTTAATCTTACCTGTTTCCAATAAGTTTTCAACAATATTAACGTCAAAAGCAGAAGAAGTCTCTACATGAATATCATTCTTAAACGCTTCGTTTAATACATAAGAGAAGTGAGAACTCTTTGTACAATAACAGTAATAGTAATTTGCTTTATACTTATTCTTCTCCATTGCTTTTCTAAAGATCGTCTTTACATTGCTAATGTTTTCAGAGATTTTAGGTAAATAAGTAAATTTCAATGGAGTACCGTATTTTTCAACGAGTCCTAATAAATCAATATTGTGAAACTGAAGGTTATCTTTGTTTAATTTGAATTCTTCTTGTGGAAAGTAAAAAGTTTGGTTGATTAAGTCAACATATTTTGTGTTCATGTCTTTTCTTTTAATAAAGGTTAAAAAAATTCTTTCTCAATTAACTCCGATCACGCAGCAATTATAATCATTAAAATATAAAGATAATAATTACTAATTACTTTGAGCGAAATCTGGCTTCTAACTTAATCGATTTTCAAACTCTAATATTAGCAAATACTATCGGCAACTTATCTCTAAATCTAAACGAATTAAGTGCCTGCTTAGAATACTTGATAATGCCAAATACATAATTGGCCTTTTGCCTTTTGACAAAACGCCTTACTTTGTGCCTTGCAGACACACAGAATCTAATATATAAAACATCTATTTTCACGAGCGCAAATGTAACAAAATATTGCAATGAAAAAGCAAAAAGTGATTGTTTTTGAATCTTAATTCAAATATGAATTTAACCCACTAATTATCAACTCCTTACTTACCTCAATATCATAGACAGACTCCCCTATTTTATTTAATAAGACACAGCGTATATTTCCACTGTAGTTCTTTTTATCAAACTTCAACCATTCCAGCGAATTTAGGATGTCGTCTTCTGACAAATCAACCACCCCATAGATGCTTTGAATCGCGTGTTTAATATTCAAGTAGTCTTGTTCATATAATTGGGCTAACTCTTTTGAAATAAAAGCCTCTACAACCATTCCCAAAGCTACAGCTTCGCCGTGTAGTAGTGTCTGTTTACTTTCATTAGTCAAAAAATAACTCTCCACTGCATGACCTACCGTATGTCCAAAATTCAATATCTTTCTCAACCCTTGTTCTTTAGGATCTTGTGTCACAACCGTATTTTTGATTACAACTGAATGATGAATAAGTGCCTGTAAATCACCAAAATCAACATTTGCTATATCCTTCAAATAATTGTAATAATTAGCATCAAATATCAAGCCGTGTTTTAGCATTTCAGCATATCCTGCTTTAATTTGCCTCGCCTCTAAAGTCTCTAAGTAATTTACATCGATAATTAGCATTTTAGGCATAGCAAAAACACCTATACAGTTTTTAATACCATTTAGATCTACTCCTGTTTTTCCTCCTACAGAAGCATCAACCATAGCAAGCAACGATGTTGGTATATTGATAAAATCAATCCCCCTCATAAAAACAGATGCAATGAATCCGCCCATATCCGTGATTACACCTCCTCCTACAGTAATTAAAATACTCTTGCGATCTCCTGCTAACTCTAACATAGTCTGTATCACACCTGCACAAGTATCCAATACCTTGTTTTCTTCTCCTGGCTCAACTTCGATGATTTCAAATGGCACTTCGGTTGGCAAATTACTTAAGAAATAAGGCAAACAATGTTCGTAACAATTTGAATCTGTCAAGATAAAAAGCTTGCTATAACCATTGTTATTTAGATATGTCCCCAATTGTCCATATGCTTCTTGTCCAAATAAGATGTCGTAATGTTCTGTTTTTATGTTTTCCATGCTACTGTTTTTATTCAACACAAAATAAAGTATAAATATTTGAAATATGCCCGCTTAAAATCTTTTTTAACGATTTACCACAAATCAAATTTCAAAACATCTTTTATTGTTAAAAAAAGTTGGCTTTTAAAGATATTCGACCAAATATATCTTTAGATAAATTAGAAAAGAATTCCCTTTCGTAAATCTAATGCAATCAGAGATCCCTAAACATTAATTCATCTAACGTCTCGATTTTTACACTTTCTCTTTTCAAACAAAACAAAGCTTAAACCAACTTTGAGAAATACGCCTTTTCCAAAGTAGTTTGTAAATAAGTCAAGCTCCTCGATATAAACAACTATTAAACCTGTTTACTTGACGATAACCAATCGCTATTTACAGATACTTAAAAAGCTATTCTTCCAAGTTTGTTCGGGCTTTAGTCGGGGTTAGTTGCGATAATTGGCGCTAAACCCAGTAAAAACCGTACTTGATCCGAGCAATATCCGAACAAATGACATTGATTATATGCAGCAAAAAATAGCCACCCCTTTATTTATAAGGCTTTAAAGGGAAGCTCGCTCAATAAACAACCTATCTAATTGTGCTATTTTGTGTTTATTTATTCCTTTTTTGTAATCATTGCGGATTTGGTAAATATAGATTAGAAACACCTGTTCAAAAAGGACTTTATAAGAGGAAATTTCTATTCTAACTAATAATAGTAAACAACTAAGTACTCTCAACGACAACTGCTCTTATCTCGATCAAGAATGTCAAAGTCATCCCTAACCAAAACACGATAGAAAAAACTAAAGTATTTAAACTCAAATAGTTTAAACAATCAGTGAGTAGCACATAAATGACAAGACTAAAATTAGCCTGAAGTAAATACATGATTAGTAATATAAATACTGAAAACTATTAAAATATTACTAAAAGAGTATTTATATTTGCCTAACGAATTTACTTTTTATAATGGAAAATTTATTTAACAATACAGAAGTTGCTTTTGCACTTAAAAATAATAAAGAATTAAAAAGAGCGCACTTTCTTTTTAATATGATCAGCAAACCCACTTTAGTAAAAATGGGATCTGCTCTGGCAAATTTTGCTATTAAAACACACCTACCAGTAACAGGATTAATTCGTTCAACTGTTTTCGACCACTTCTGTGGAGGAATCAGTGAAGATGATTGTTTATCAGTAGTTGACAGAATGTATTCTCAAGGAAAAGTGGCTTCCGTTTTAGATTACTCTGTGGAAGGAAAAGAAACAGAAGAACAATTTGACGTGGCTTTAAACATGACTTTAAAGACAATTCAATTTGCACAAGAAAGGCCAGATTCTATTCCATTTGCCGTATTCAAACCAACTGGTTTTGGTCGTTTTGATATGTTTGTAAAAAAAGGTGAAAAGAAAGAGTTTACAGCAGAAGAAGCAAAAGAATGGGAACGCATTGTTTACCGTTTTAACGTGGCATGTCAATATGCAGCTGAGAGAAAAGTTTTACTTTTAATCGATGCAGAACACAGCTGGATGCAGGATGCTGCGGATGAGATTGTTTTAGACATGATGCGCAAGTACAATACTGAAAAAGCATATATATATAATACAGCACAGTTATACCGTTGGGATCGTTTGCAATACCTTAAAGACTTGCACCAAATCGCAAAAGCAGAAGGCTTCCACATTGGGATGAAAGTTGTAAGAGGGGCTTATATGGAGATTGAAAGAGAGCGTGCTGCACAAAAAGGATACAAATCACCTATTTGCGTTGACAAAGCTGCTACAGACATCAACTATGATGCTGCTGTGACTTTTATGCTTGAAAATATGGATTGCATGGCTTTATTCGCTGGAACACACAACGAGAAAAGCTCTTACTTAATGATGCAATTAATGGAGCAACATAATATAGCACACAGTGATAAGAGAATGTATTTTGGACAATTATACGGAATGAGCGACAATATTAGCTTCAACTTAGCAAAAGCTAATTACAATGTTGCTAAATATTTGCCATTTGGACCTGTTCGAGATGTAATACCTTACTTAATCAGAAGAGCTGAAGAAAATACTTCTGTTGCTGGTCAAACTAACAGAGAGTTAGACCTTATTAAAACTGAAATGAAGAGAAGAAACCTGTAAGCAAACAAAACAGGTCTATAATATAAAACGGGGAACTTTAAAAAGTTCCCCGTTTTTATTTTTTATCCTATGCTCTTTTAGTTCATTGGAATTAACCCTAAGTTCTCTAAGCAATACAGTATAGTATTCCCTATTTCATCTTATCGACATTGTGAGAATAACTTACACTTGCCAATCAATCTCTTTTAAACCTTTCGCACTCAAGTAAGCGTTGGTTTTAGAAAATGGCTTACTTCCATAAAATCCTCGGTAAACTGATAATGGTGAAGGGTGAGCAGTCTCGATCACTAAATGTTTATTTCGATCAATTGCCTTCCCCTTTTTCTGAGCATAACTCCCCCATAAAATAAAAACAACGTGTTCGCGCTGCTCAGCAATAAGCTTTATGATCGCATCTGTAAAGATCTCCCAGCCTTTCTTTTGATGAGAACCTGCTTTTTTTTGCTCCACGGTCAAAGTAGCATTAAGCAACAAGACTCCTTGTTTTGCCCAAGGGGTTAAATCTCCATTTTGTTTGTTATTAATACCTAAATCATCTTGTAACTCTTTGTAAATATTCACCAGACTTGGAGGAATTTTTACCCCTTTATTCACAGCAAAAGACAACCCATTGGCTTGAAACAGCCCATGATAAGGATCTTGCCCCAAGATAACAACCTTTACGTCTTCAAAGCTCGTCAAGTTCAAAGCATTATAGATCAAGTCTTGTGGTGGAAAGATAGTTTTTTCTTTATACTCATGTTCTACAAATTTTGTCAAAACTGAAAAATAGGGTTGATTAAACTCGCTCTGTAGTTTATCTTGCCAATCACTACTCAAATTACTAATCATGATTCAAAATATTAGGTGGACAAAAATAAAAAGATTAGTACACACTGTACTAATCTTTCTAAATAATAAACGTTTTTTAATAAAGTTAATCCCCAATATTTTTAAAGTTAGGTAAAAACGAACCTCTGACGCAGAATATCTCTCTGATATCTTCAGGACTTACTTCTAAGTTTTCGAAGTTTGTATTATCACTAATGAAAAGCAATTTGTTATCCTCAATCTGACGTTTAAAACGATAGATCATTATTCCCCTTCCCTCCAGTGTAAATAAATACAAATGCCAAGGGTGGATATCTCTAAGCTCAATTCGCTTAGTGATTACGTATGAACTTACTTTTATCGTAGGATACATATTCTCTGTAGCTACTTGAAAAGCGGTATCTACTTCTTCCGTTGTTGGAAAAATAAAACTTGGAGCAGAAGCCAACGTTTTTTCAGGATCTAAGAAATACTCAAAATGATGATCTGCTGAAATCATCTTGACTTTTCTCTTTTGGTAATTGCTGTTGTAAATAGTCGATGAATCTGTAAAGAATAATTCATTCAAATCTATCTTGTGCTCTTTACACAAAGCGATAATACTATCGTATTGTAAACTATCTCTCTTTTTCCAAGAAGATATAGTATTGGGTTTAACATTTAAAATGTTCGATAATTCTAGATCTGTCTTGATGCCTAGCATCTTTTTCAATCTCTTAATTACTGCAGTAGCATTTTGCATTTCTAACAATTTTTAATTTTTCTTTCTTTTTCTATTTCAATTTTTTATAAGACATAATGACTTTTTTAGTCACTATTTTGCCTTATCACATTACAAAGATAGTTCGCATTTATTCAATTGCAATTACAACAATCAAAGCCTTTTATGTTAATTAATACTATTACAACATAAAAAACCACCAAAATACAGTTAATTACAAAATAAATAACCTTTTTTATTCTTATATATACATATTATGATCTATAAAACAGACAATATGTGAAATTTATATTTTGCATCAAAATAACCTAATTTAACATTTAATTAATAAAGATTAACCAATAAGGATAAACTCTTAATATCAATATTGGGCTTAAAATCATTTTACTTGATTCATTTTATGCGCACTTCTATACAATTATTTTGCCAAAACACTTTCCACATGATTTGTTTGTACCTTTTTTTTAAATCATGACACTATATGTGAATAACAAAAACAATCTATTTTTTTGTTATTCAACAAGTTACAAAAAAGAATATTTTTTTTCAATTTCTCATACTATGTATTTATGCAGTTTAATCAATAATTGTGTGAAGTTATACTCAACTCTTGAAGTTGCAAATGAGTATGTAATTGTTAAAATATAAGCTATACATTCTGTGCAGACTACACAGTAAATAGTACTAATTCACACTTTCCAAACTTTGGAATAAAAGTTGTAAGACTATAATAGAGAAATGAGAAGAAAAAACTCTAATCAAATTCTAATGTAACATTAATAGAGCTTTAATCTGAATCAAATCTGCTTATAATCAGAATAACATACTTTTGAAATTGTTAAAATCACAGAAAATGCTTAAAAAGTATCTTTACATCGTGGCTTGCATAGCACCTATTGTTATAGGTTATAGCCAAGAGCAAGTAATTAGCTTGACAAGAGAAGAATTAGAAGCTAAGTTTTTAGAACAGAATTTAGATTTATTGGCACAGCGACTTGAAATTTCACAAGCAGAAGCCCAATTAATACAAGCCAGATTATGGCCTAACCCTACTTTTGAAATTTCGGAAGTCAACCTCTGGAAGACAACAGATATAGAAGAACAACCTATCATATTTAAAAACTGGGGGGAAGCTCAACAAATCTCACTTCACTTAGAGCAAGAAATTCAAACAGCTGGAAAAAGACGCAAGAACATCGCCTTGCAAAAACTAACCATTGAAGAAAAGGAAAAAGAGTTTGAAAGTATCCTACGTGAAGCTAAGCTGGAGTTGAGAAAAAACATCAGTCAATTGCAATTGCTACAAAAACAATTAAATATATACAATCAGCAAATTGACAAAACTAAAAGCCTTAATAAAGCTTATGCTACTCAGTTAAATCACGGCAATATCAGTCAAGCTGAGTATATGCGACTAAAAGCTGCTGAACTTCAATTAAAAAAGGAATACTTCGAATTGAAGAAAGACTATGAAGAAACACTCAAAGAACTAAAAAACTTCATTAGCATAAGTGAAAACTTGACCATTCAGATCAGTGAAGAACTTAGTTTACCTGTCAAAGAAGTCTCTGAAATGCAATTACAAGATTGGGTAATTGACGCTATGGAACTTAGACCAGATGTGTTGTTAAGTAGAAATTTAGAAAAGCAATCTATCAAGCGATTAGAGATTGAAAAAGCAGAAAGAGTACCTGATTTCACAGTGGCAATTGACTATGATCGAGGAGGTAATATCATGAGAGATTTTGTGGGATTAGGCCTTTCCTTTGACCTACCAATATTCAATAGAAATAAAGGAGGAATTAAAGAAGCTAAACTCGAAATAGAAAAGACAAAATTAGAAACGCAATCCAAGGTAAACGAGATAACCAATGAGATTATTGAGGCTTTTAGAAATTATAACAACGCTTTGAGTCTGTACCAGGAAATTGACAAAGATTACGAAGTCCAATTAGATAAGATTATCGAGGCTTATTTTAGAAATTTTGAAAAGAGAAATGTAAGCCTAATAGAATACTTAGATTTTGTAGAAGCTTATTTAGATAACAAAAACCTTATTTTAGAAACGAAGAAAGATGTTATTGATTACTTCGAAGTTCTTCAATACGCTATAGGAAAAGAATTATAATAAACTAAAAAGATACAATCATGCACAAATATATATATCCCCTATTTCTTCTTACTGCCATAAGTTTGAGTTCTTGTAAGAAAGAACAATCAGTATCAGAGATTCTAGACAAACCTTATTGCGTTCCAGCTGAAGTCAAAGAAGGTCTAAAAATAGAGAAAGTTGTTAATCGTCCTATCGAAAGATCAATTACCTTAAACGGAACTATTGACTATAACAAAGACAAAACTGTTCCTTATATCAGTCTTGTTGACGGCGTTATTACCCATGTTAACTTCTCTATTGGAGATTACGTAAAGAAAGGACAAATATTAGCAGAAATAAACAGTACCGATCTGAGCGAGTTACAAGATGACCTTAAGTCAAGTGAAAGAGATTTACTACTGGCTAAAAGAGAATTAGAATCTACAATGCAAATGTATGAAGACGGCATCTCCTCTCAGAAAGAGTTAATTGAAGCTCAAAGTGAAGTAAGCGTTTTGGAAGCCAAAGTCAAAGCTACCAGATCGAATTTAAATCGATATGAAGCTAATGCTTCAACAGGTTCTTTTTTAATCAAGTCGCCTATAACTGGATACATTGTCAGCAAAGATATTGCCAATGGCTCAACTGTTTCTGCTGGAGAAGAAGCTTTGTTTACAGTAGCAGATCTAAGTGATGTATGGGTAATGATCAACGTCTATGCGACGAGTATGAGACACATCAAGAAAGACTTAAAGGTACAAGTAAGTACACTTGCCTATCCAGATGAATACTTTGCAGGGACAATTTCGTTAGTTTCACAAGTTTTTGATAGTGAAGAACGCGTCTTGAAAGCGCAAGTAACCATGAATAATACCGAAATGAAATTAAAACCTGGTATGGCAGCTGATGTAATTATTCAATTAGACGACAATCAAGGAAATGCTCTTGCTATCCCAAATAACGCGATCATATTCGATAATAATCAAAACTATGTGGTAGTCTATAAAGACGACTGTCATCAGGAAATAAGAAGTATATCTCCTATCGCCAAGAATAATATATATACTTATGTCAATGCTAACATAGATGAAAACGATAAAGTCATTACTACAAATGAATTATTGATCTATGAGCAATTAACAAACAAACTATAAAGTAGAAGAAAACATGCAAAAATTTGTTAGAAATATAGTTTCATTTTCTCTTAAAAACACTTTTATCGTCCTTTTTGGGGTTTTAATCTTGCTTTTTGGAGGAATCTATAGTTATATACACACTCCTATTGAGGCATTTCCTGATGTGACTAATACCAGAGCACGTATTATTACGCAATGGCCAGGAAGAAGTGCTGAAGAAATAGAAAAATTCGTCACTCTACCTATCTCGAAAGAGATGAATACCATACCAAATAAAGCAGAGGTACGCTCTATCTCCTTATTTGGATTGTCTGTAGTGACCGTTTTATTCAATGATGAAATAGACGATTTCTATGCGCAACAATACGCATCAAATCGAATGGGCAATGTTAATCTGCCTGAGGGTGCAGACTTTGAAATAGAACCTCCTTCAGGGGCAACTGGCGAAATTTTTAGATACATTATCAAAAGTGACTTGCCGATCAAAGAAGTTACGTCAATTCAAGATTGGGTAATTGAACGCGAATTACTTTCTGTTCCAGGTGTTGCTGATATTGTGAGCTTTGGTGGGGAAGAAAAAATATATGAGATTCAGATCAACCCAACTGAACTGGTTAACTATGATCTTTCGCCATTAGATGTATATGAGGCCGTTGAGAAAAGCAATATAAATGTAGGTGGCGATGTGATTCAACGCGGCGATCAGGCTTATGTTGTTAGAGGGGTTGGCTTATTAGATAACGTGGAGGATATAGAAAACATCCTTATCGAAGTAAAGGGAAATACACCTATATTAGTCAAACACGTTGCTAATGTGAGTATCAGTGCCAAACCAAGATTAGGACAAGTAGGTTTTCAAGATGAGGACGATGTGGTACAAGGGATTGTAGTTATGCTACGCGGAGAGAATCCAAGTGAAGTGATTACTGGTTTGAAAGATAAAATAGAAGAACTCAACGAGCGCATTCTACCTAAGAATGTAAAAATAGAGCCTATCATAGACCGTACTGATTTAGTTAATACAACAGTTCACACAGTAACTAAAAACTTGGTAGAGGGAGTTATACTTGTTTCTATCATCGTATTTATTTTCTTGTACAACTGGCGCACAACTTTTATAGTAGCTTCAGTAATTCCCCTTGCCTTTTTATTCGCTATCATAATGCTAAAAATACAAGGACTCCCTGCAAACCTTATCTCGATGGGAGCTTTAGACTTTGGATTATTACTCGAAGGTACTTTAGTAATTGTGGAGCACGTATTTGTAGGATTAGAGAAAAAAGCAAGTATGGTGGGCATGCAGCGATTCAATAAGATGTCCAAATTAGGTACTATTAAGAAAAGTGCAGGAAGCGTAGCTGGATATATATTCTTTGCGCTTTTAATCTTGATTGTTGCTTTAATGCCAATATTTTCTTTCCAAAAAGTAGAGGGTAAAATGTTCTCTCCACTCGCCTTTACATTGGGATATGCCTTATTAGGATCACTGATTCTGAGTTTAACCTATGTTCCTGCAATGTGTAAAATTCTTTTGACAAAGAATATTGAAGAAAAGGAAAATATGATCTCTCGTTTCTTTAAAAAGAATATATACAAAATGTTTGAGGTAGCTTTTAAAAACAAGAGAGTAACCTTCAGCTTATTTGCAGTACTATTAGTGATTTGCGGCGTGCGTTTTCACTACTATGGATCAGAGTTCTTACCGAAGTTAAATGAAGGAGCGATTTATGTGCGTGCTACTCTCCCAAGTAGTATTAATCTTGATGAATCTGTTCGATTAACCAAAGAAATGAAAGGTATACTACGCGAGTTTGACGAAGTTAAGTTTGTTCTTACTCAAACCGGTCGCCCTAATGATGGTACTGATCCAACAGGATTTTTTAATATTGAATTTCACACCGAACTCAAACCAGAGAGCCAATGGAATAGAAGTATTTCCAAGGATGAATTATTAGAAGAAATGCGCGTTGCACTTGAAAAATACCCAGGTATTAACTTTGGGTTCAGTCAACCTATTCAAGATAACGTTGAGGAATATGTTGCAGGAGTTAAGAGTTCTTTGGTTATCAAGATATTTGGCAATGACTTATTTGAACTGGAGGATTATGCTAATCAGGTAGCTAAGAGCATAAAAGACGTACCAGGTGTTACTGACTTAAATATCTTTAAGAATATCGGATTACCAGAATTGAGAATTTCTCTTCACGATCACAAGATGGCAAAATACGCCGTTACTACTGCCGATGCACAAGCAGTGATAGCTATGACTATCGGTGGACAGGCAGCTACTACTTTTTATGAAGATGAGAGAATGTTTGATGTGGTTTTGCGATTCGATAAAAACTATCGTGATTCAGCGGAGAAAATTGGAGATATTCTTATTCCATCCTTAGATGGTAAACAAGTTCCCTTGAAGGAAATAGCAACAATTGATTATCATACGGGTCCTGCTTTTATTTACCGAGAAGGGTCAAGTCGCTATATTGGGGTTGGCTTTAGTATAGAAGGTAGAGATCTTGGAAGTACAATAGCAGAGGCAAAACAAAAAGTAGAAGCCAATGTACACTTGCCTAAATCAAATAAAATCGAATGGGCAGGTGAATTTGAAAGTAAAGAAAGAGCGGCAAATCAATTGATGTTAGTCGTTCCTGTATCTCTTGTATTGATATTATTCTTGTTGTACTTCAACTTTGGCAATTTTAAGGATACTGCCATTGCCTCCATCACAATTCCATTTGCCTTTATAGGAGGTTTCTTATCCCTATGGATGACAGGAACAATATTTGGAATCTCTGCTGGTATTGGATTCATTATCCTATTTGGTGTGGCGACGATTGACGGTATAGTCCTTATTGGTGTCATGAGAGAAAATATGCGCAAACAAATGGATCTAATTGACGCTATTAAAGATGGGGTAAAAAGTAGAATCAGACCTGTAATTATGATTGCCTTGATGGGATCTATGGGATTACTTCCTGCAGCACTATCTCATGGCATGGGATCTGAGATACAAAAACCCTTGGCAATTATGATTGTTGGTGGACTTATTGTATGTATGATTTTATCATTTACAGTATTGCCTTTAATATTCTACTGGGCATATAAGAATAAAGAAAAACAATAACATTATTTTATTTAAGTAGCTAGTTTGAAAGAGGAGATTGACATTTTTGTTGGTCTCCTTTTTTTATTTGTTTGTTTTAATAGAAATCTCATATATGATAATCTATGTGGTAGTTAATGGTATAACTACCATAAAAAAGGTCTTATCAAATTGATAAGACCTTTTCCAGTAAGTGTTGTGTTGTATAGCGATTTTTAAATGCTCTTAATTAGTGAATAACAATTCACGATACTTCGTTAATGTCCACAATTCATTGTCCACTTTCATCTCTAACTTATCACTGTGATATCTGATAATATCAAAATATGGCTTAACCTCTTCACAGTATACGTGTGCTTGTTCTTCAATGTCCTCTATGAGATTTGCTTTCTTTCTCGCATTAGTCATCTCAGTAACTTTTGCGTTAATCTCTGCAATGTGGTAACTAATCTTTCTGATGATTTGTAGTTGTTCACTTGCAATATTGCTAAAGTCTTCTTCTCCAAATATCTCTTTAAGCCCTTTTACATTGTCTATGACAAGGTTTTGATAGCGAATAGCAGTTGGGATTACGTGATTTCTTGCAATATCACCTAAAACACGTCCTTCTATTTGGATTCTCTTTACGTATTCTTCTAATTCTATTTCGTAGCGAGCTAATACTTCTTTTCTCGTCATTACATTCATTTCTTCAAAAAGAGAAATTGTCGCTTCAGACTTTTTGATTTTCAATGCTTTTGGAGTTGTCTTATTATTACTTAGACCTCTCTTTGCAGCTTCTTTCTCCCAGTCCTCACTATATCCATCTCCTTCAAACAAAATACGCTCACTCTCTTTGATGTATTCACGCAATACATTAAAGATTGCTTCATCTCTTTTTAGACCGTCTTCGCCCATTAACTGATCTACCTGTGCTTTAAATGCTCTTAATTGTTTTGCAACAATTGTGTTTAGTACAGTCATTGGTCCAGCACAATTGGCAGTTGAACCTACAGCTCTAAACTCAAACTTATTACCTGTAAAGGCAAATGGAGAAGTTCTATTTCTATCGGTATTGTCAAGTAGCACATCTGGAATTTTCCCAACTACGTTGAGTTTTAAATCAGTCTTTTCTTCAGGAGATAGTTTTCCATCGGTTACCTCTTTCAACTCCTCTAACACTTTTGTCAACTGCTGTCCAATGAATACAGACATGATAGCAGGTGGAGCTTCATTAGCACCTAATCGATGATCATTACTTGCTGAGGCAATTGCCGAACGCAATAACTCTTCATTCTCATTTACAGCTTTAATCGTATTGATAAAGAAAGTTAAGAATTGTAGATTGCTCTTCGGTGTCTTACTTGGACTCAATAGGTTTACTCCCGTATCAGTTGCTAAAGACCAGTTGTTGTGCTTACCAGATCCATTCACCCCTTTGAAAGGCTTTTCATGGAACAACACTTTAAAGTGATGACGCTCAGCCACTTTTTTCATTACATCCATCAACAAAGAGTTGTGATCCACAGCTAAGTTTGTCTCCTCAAAGATTGGAGCCAACTCAAACTGATTAGGAGCTACTTCATTGTGTCTTGTTTTAACTGGAATCCCCAACAATATACAGTTGTTCTCTAAATCGTGCATATAATTCAACACACGAGTCGGAATAGAACCAAAATAGTGATCATCAAGCTGTTGTCCTTTTGCAGCAGTGTGCCCCAAGAGTGTTCTTCCAGTGGTTAAGATATCGGGTCTTGACTCTGCTAAAGCAGAATCCACAAGGAAATACTCTTGCTCCCATCCTAAAGTAGGTATTACTTTTTTGACATTTTTATCAAATAACTTTGCTATTTCTGTAGCTGCATCATCGATAGCATTAATAGCTTTTAAAAGAGGTGTTTTATTGTCTAAGGCTTCACCAGTATAGGCAATAAATACAGTTGGGATACACAAAGTAGAGCCAAATATAAATGCTGGAGAGGTTGGATCCCATGCAGTATAACCTCTTGCTTCAAAAGTATTTCGAATACCACCGTTTGGAAAACTCGATGCATCTGGTTCTTGTTGTACTAATTGGCTACCGTTAAACTTTTCAACAGGATCGCCATCGAATTGCGTTTCAAAAAAGGCATCGTGCTTCTCTGCTGTAGTACCAGTTAATGGTTGAAACCAGTGAGTGTAGTGTGTTACTCCTTTTGATAAGGCCCATTCCTTCATACCTAAAGCAATGTAATCGGCTAACCGTCTATCAATTTTAATCCCTAACTGGGCATTCTTTACTGCCTGATAAGCTTCAGGAGTTAAAAATTGACGCATAGACTTATCATTAAAAACATTGTCACCAAAAATTAATGATTTTCTACCCAGCTCCTCTACTTTAACAGGTTCTCTTGACGCTGCTTTCTCAATTGCTCGAAAACGAAATGTTGACATAATTATTGTTTTTCAGAAGGCACCCCCTCTATTAGTGATGCAAATGTATGAAAAAGTTCAAAAAAAACAACCAACACCCCCTTATTTTTTTACTCAATCATGTAAAAAATAATTTTCACAACCTACCACCCCCTGGTCAAAGTCAAAATATAGCAAACCAATTATAGCCTCGTACAGCTTAATTAACCCTGTATTCTCCCTTTGTTTTAATACTTAGGGATAGTGCGACTTAACTCGAAAGTAAAAAGGGCAGAAATAAAAAAAGAGAAGCTAAATTAGCTTCTCCTTCTCTTACTATGTTGAATTGTAATTAAAGCTTAATTACATCTTCTTCTTTAAAGTTGTATTTCTTTACTAACTCATCGTAGCTTACTCGCTTAGATGGCACAACATGATTAGCTGACTTAATTTCTTTCGGATCATCCGCCCGAATATAAACCAGTCTAAACACAAGTCCTTTGGTAAAACTTACCTGTCCTACCTTATCGTAATTAACTAAATCGTGATCTCCTCTTGCAAATAAATCAACATTAAAAGGGCCAAAGTTATAAAAGTACTTGATACTTGATTCTTCCTCTTTTCCATTAATGTTTAGCACAATACCGTTATACTCTCTTGGTAAAGGCGTCCATATAGGTGCATCCTTATCAACACCATCTAAAAAGTATACAAATACAGCATCTCCTAATCCTAAATCAATAGGGTGTTCAATTCTATACTCATTACTTTGATTTGGCACCTCTTTATTCTGTATAAAATTAACATCAAACTTTTCATACACTGCAATAATACTATTACCAGGTCCTGGAGGCCCCGGAGGTCCTTGTGGTCCGTCTGAACCAGTACAACTTGTTGCAACTACTCCTCCAATGATTAATAGTGCAATACCAAAAAACTTTTTCATAATAACTCTACATTAAAATAATAAAACGTAATGTACTACCTTTTTAGTATTAATCACTATTACCTTAGTATAAATTTAAGATTACTCCTTGTGAATCGCTCTATTTATCTCTTCTTGAATTTCTTCATAGCGTTTTGCTAAATCTTCGCTAATTCGCCCAGCGTGTTTTTTTAAGCTTCTCAATTGAAAACCATATACTAAGCTTGATACCCCTAAGAAGATAAAAGTAAAGGCCGTCCAATACACAATAGTAAATGCTCCAAAAGTAAAGTTAGCAACCATCATCACAGAGAAGATAAGACCAATTAATGCTAAAATAAAAATACCGAACCAATTCTTTGCTCCGTATTCTTTTAATTCAAATGATACAGCCATTCCTCTAAATGAACGGAACATTAAGATAATTCCAATATAGATCGGCAGGATAGCCATTGATAACTCCATCGAGTTAAGAAGTATTAACCCTAAAATAGTATCTATCACACCTCCGAATAACAACCATCCGAAGTTTTCAAGTTCATTCCTATTGACTAAGGCAAAAATAATTTCTGATATCCCTGAAACTAAGAACAAAAAGGCAAATAGCCAAGTTAACGTAATAAAAGATGCTAATGGAGTGGAGAAAATAAAGAACCCACCTATCATAAAAAATATACCCAAGATAACTGGTATATACCAATGTTTCACATTGCTCTTAATGTGTTTTAAAATACTTCTGTGTGCCATAATATAGATTTTTGTTTAATTCCCAATCAAATTTTATTCCCTTTACTCCATTATAAGAAGTAAATTTGTAATTCGAATAAGGTTATTTCTATAAATTTACTACAAAATACTATAAATGAAAAAGTTATCAGCACTTATAATTTCACTTCTAAGTCTAAGTCATTTTTGCAATGCACAGCTGCTAAGCCCCCAATACGATAAACAAGAGATACTCAACAGTATTGAATTAGCTACTGACCTACACAAAGCATATCCCAAAGACTCTTTAAAAGATCTAACGAATTACGAAAGGATTTACTCATCAAAAGATATAGGCTTAACTAATAAGTGGTCACTGTATAAAAATGAAAAGGCGATCCACGAAATTGCAATTAGAGGTTCTGTCAACAAAGGCCTAAGCTGGATGGCCAACTACTACGCGGCAATGATTCCAAGTACAGACAGTATAAAATTAGATGCTAATACTACAGTCCATTACAAATTATCAGAAGATTCTCGAGCAGGAGTTCATGCGGGATGGACTATTGCCTCTTTGTATCTGATGCAAGATATCAAACCGAAATTAGACAGCTTACTTTCTCATGGACATAGGGATATTATTATTTCAGGGCATAGTCAAGGGGCTGCAATCGCCATTTTGCTTACTGCAAATTTATATCAGCAACAAAAAGATAACAAGCTTCCAAAAGATCTGAGAATAAAGACCTACGCAATCGCTGCACCTAAACCAGGTAATCTGTATTTTAGTTATCAATACGAAGCACTCACAAGGCAATGGAGTTATACAGTTATCAATACTTTAGATTGGGTACCTGAAGTACCACCTACTACGCAAATGTTAAGTGATTTTAATGCTATTAGTCCTTTTTCGGATAAAGAAACTGCCAAAATGTTTAAAGGAATTAGCTGGCCCAAAAGATGGTTTGCACAAGGCATATTCAAAGGGCTTAAAAACCCTACTAAAAAATCTGTCAAGAAGTACAACAAGTATTTAGGTGGTTTTATATTTAAACAAATCCACAAAGATTTACCTGAACTACAAGAACCAAAGTATCTTCAAAATGCCAATTACCACAGGGTAAGCAACCCTATTATTCTTAATGGTATCCAGGATAAAGAGTATATGAAGGCGTTTAATGAAGTTGAAAGTATCATGACGCACCACAATCCACCGGCTTATAAGTATCTTACAAATAAACAACTTTAATACAACGGCTATCTTTTAATGAGATAGCCTTTTTTTGTCCCCCCCTTACTAAAAAGAATGGTCGAATAAAAAGCTTTATCTACATCAAAAAAAAAGAGACTGGTTAGGTCTCTTTTACACAATACAATCTTTCAATTGATTATAGTTATAGTTAGGTTAGGGTTGTTCTATGTTTAATTCTTTTTTAATCTTATTACTTGGCACAAGATACACATCTTTGTTATTTTATCAATTAAATAAAACAAACAACTATTATTTTTACATTAAACACATTAAAATAATCCACATTTCCAAACACAAACCATTTACTTACCAAGTATTATTAATGTAAAAACAAAATTTTAACATACTGTTTGCAAAAAAAATCAACTATAAGGATATGATATTTTTTAAGATGTTACTCAGATCTAGTCTTTTTTAGAGCATCAATCCTCGTAATACTCTATTCGATCTATATTGATGGACATGTTAACTATCCAATTAATCCAAGAGAATTCCCTTTGAAAATAAAATAAGCTCAATTAAGATAATACTAATCGTTTATAGTATATATTTAAAACGCCCTACTAGATCTTTAGTAGGGCGTTTTTTTGCACACTAGATTCTGCGTAGTTTGCAATATATAGCCAAATCATCTTTCCACAATCCACATAAGGTAAAGGTCGAAATATCTTCCGTGACACATAATACATCTTTTAACTGTTTTCTTAACCTGTTTGACACATAAAGGGTTGCCTCTACTGGTAAAACAATTAACCAAAAACCAAAAAAAAGCCTGTGAACATTCAGTCCACAGGCTTTATATAAATAAGCGAGAAATTAATCTTACATATTACGTCTGTACTGTCCTCCTACTTCAAACAACGCTGAAGTAATCTGACCTAACGAACAGACTTTAGAAGCATCCATTAATGCTTCGAATATATTGCCATTTTGAATAGCGACTTCTTGAATACGCTCTAATTGTTCTTTTACTAAAGCCTCATTAGCCTTATTCAAATTCTCTTTTGTCTTGATCTGGAATAGTTTCTCCTCTTCTGTTGCACGAATAACTTCAGCAGGAACTACCGTTGGAGATCCTTTAGAGCTCAAGAAAGTATTTACTCCAATAATAGGGAACGTACCATTGTGTTTTAATGTTTCATAGTACAATGACTCTTCTTGGATTTTAGAACGTTGGTACATTGTCTCCATTGCTCCTAACACCCCTCCTCTTTCTGTAATTCTATCAAATTCTGCTAATACCGCAGCCTCTACTAAATCCGTTAATTCTTCAATAATAAATGATCCCTGTATTGGATTCTCATTTTTAGCCAATCCTAGCTCTTTATTGATGATTAACTGTATTGCCATAGCTCTACGTACAGATTCTTCCGTAGGAGTCGTAATAGCCTCATCATACGCGTTAGTGTGAAGTGAATTACAGTTGTCATAGATAGCATATAACGCTTGAAGTGTAGTACGGATATCATTAAAGTCTATCTCTTGTGCATGCAATGAACGACCTGATGTCTGAATGTGATATTTCAACATCTGAGCACGCTCATTAGCTCCATACTTATTCTTCAGTGCTTTTGCCCATATACGACGCGCTACACGTCCAATCACAGCATATTCTGGGTCAATACCATTCGAGAAGAAAAACGATAAGTTTGGCCCAAAAGCGTTGATATCCATTCCTCTGCTTAGATAATATTCTACATACGTAAACCCGTTAGCTAATGTAAATGCCAACTGCGTTATAGGATTTGCCCCTGCCTCAGCAATGTGATATCCTGAGATAGACACAGAGTAGAAGTTACGCACATTCTTTTCAATGAAGTACTCTTGTACATCTCCCATTAAACGAAGAGCAAACTCCGTAGAGAAGATACACGTATTTTGAGCTTGATCTTCTTTTAAGATATCAGCTTGTACCGTACCACGCACTTGTGATAAGGTATTCTTTTTAATCTCTGCATATACTTCTTTTGGAAGTACCTGATCACCTGTTACTCCTAAAAGCATTAGTCCTAGACCATCATTCCCTTCTGGTAACTCTCCATTATATCGCGGTCTCTCGACACCTTTTTTCTTATAAATAGCTTCAATCTTTGCTTCAACTTCTGCCTCTAATCCATTCTCTTTGATATAGATTTCACATTGTTGATCAATTGCTGCATTCATAAAGAATCCCAATAACATAGGTGCTGGTCCATTAATCGTCATAGACACAGAAGTTAAAGCATGTGCAAGGTTAAACCCTGAATACAACTTCTTCGCGTCGTCTAAACAACAAATAGAAACTCCTGCATTTCCAATCTTTCCATAAATATCAGGTCGGTGTCCTGGATCATTACCATATAACGTAACTGAGTCAAATGCAGTAGACAGTCGCTTAGCAGGCATGCCTAAAGACACATAGTGAAAACGTCTATTGGTACGCTCTGGCCCTCCCTCTCCTGCAAACATACGTGTAGGATCTTCTCCCTCGCGTTTAAACGGATAAAGTCCTGAAGTAAAAGGAAACTCCCCTGGTACATTCTCTTGTAATGACCAACGCAAGATATCCCCCCATGCCTCATACTTAGGCAGTGCAATTTTAGGAATCTGTAAATGTGATAAACTCTCTGAATGCGTAGCAATCTTAATCTCCTTATCACGCACTTTGAAAGAATACACAGGATTCTTGTATTTATTAACTTTTTGATCCCATGTCAAAATAACTTCCCAGTTATAAGGATCTAAGTTCATCTTCACCTTGTCAAATTCCTTTAAAAGAAGGTTGATGAACAATTGTGTATCAGCATCTTTAGAAACTACTGTTTCTTCTACAATTCCTGATTTATCTATTTCTGGCAATTTACCAGCTACTGTTTCTACTGTTTTAAAAATACCATATAACTTCTGAGCTACTTCCTTTTGAGAAAGGACAGTTTCGTCATATTTACGGTTATTCTCTGCTATTTCAGATAGGTAACGTGTACGGTTAGGTGGTATCACAAAGACCTTCTCACTCATCTCTTTTGTGATTTCGAAATTAGACTTTAAGTCCGCTCCGGTCTTCTCTACCACTTTATCCATAATCGCTTTATATAAAGCATTGGTACCTGGATCGTTAAACTGAGAAGCAATTGTACCAAACACAGGCATTTCATCTGGGTTTACATCCCATAAGTTGTGGTTGCGTTGATATTGTTTCTTTACATCTCTGATTGCATCTAATGCTCCGCGTTTATCAAATTTATTGATTGCAACAATGTCTGCGAAGTCAAGCATATCAATTTTCTCTAACTGCGTAGCTGCTCCAAACTCTGGCGTCATAATATACAAAGAGGCATCTGAGTGATCTAAAATTTCTGTATCTGACTGCCCAATTCCTGAAGTCTCAAGGATAATTAAATCGTAATTAGCCGCCTGAAGTACTTGAAGTGTTTCTTCAACATAACGAGATAACGCTAGGTTAGACTGACGAGTAGCTAACGAACGCATAAATACTCGAGGATTGTTAATCGAGTTCA
Organism: Myroides albus; assembly: GCF_009711045.1. Lineage (GTDB taxonomy): Bacteria > Bacteroidota > Bacteroidia > Flavobacteriales > Flavobacteriaceae > Flavobacterium > Flavobacterium album_A. The sequence goes on from NZ_WMJX01000006.1 coordinate 123,983, forward strand.
TACGGATACGATCTCCTAACAGTGCTCCACCTGTCTTACGCTTAGACGGATCGACAGAAACTAAAGCTACTGTCTTTTCAGGGAAGTCAATCAAGAAGCGACGAACTAATTCATCTACCATAGACGATTTACCTGCTCCCCCGGTTCCAGTAATACCTAATACTGGCGTATTCTTATGTTTCTCATGATCGTATTTAAATATTTTCAAGAAGTCTTCTTCCCTATTTTCCGCTAAAGAGATTAAGCGAGAAATCGTAGTAACATCTTTATCTGCTAAAGATTGGTAGACATCTTTTCCTTCTGGTAATTGTAAGTCCATTGTAGGATAATCGGCCTTCTCTACCATATCGTTAATCATGCCTTGTAATCCCATAGCTCGTCCATCATCTGGAGAATATAAACGAGTAATACCATAGTCCATTAATTCTTTTATCTCACTAGGCAAAATTACTCCACCTCCACCTCCAACGATTCGAATATGGCCTGCTCCTTTTTCTTGTAACAGGTCATACATATATTTAAAATACTCGTTATGACCACCTTGATATGAAGTCATTGCAATCGCATTAGCATCTTCTTGGATAGCTGTATTTACTACCTCTTCAACGCTCTTATCATGTCCTAAGTGAATAACCTCACATCCTGTTGATTGGATAATACGACGCATTATATTAATCGCCGCATCATGGCCATCAAATAAAGCCGCCGCAGTAACTATACGCACCTTGTTAGTAGGCGTATAGGGTGTATTTTGTTGCATAATTCTTATTTTATAGTTTTTGAGTAGGAAAGCAATATAGTGAAATATTCGAATATTTGGTATCTAATTTCCAAGAATAATAAATCCTCAAAAAAGACATTTAATAGAGCTACTATAGGATCTCAAAGCAGATAATACATGATAATTCCTAAAAATCACTGCTTTGAATAATATAATTCTTTATTTGATTATGGGAAAATATAAAAAAACGATAAAAAGAAGGAATCGTAATTCTCATAAAATGAGAATTATATAAATTATAACATCAAAAGTTGACGATTTATCACTATATCTAATCAATAAATTAAAAGTTGGATAATAATTGAATATAATATTTTTTTTATATACATTGTGAAAACTTTACAACAACCAAACGACAACTTTATGAAACAACAATTATTTGAAGTACTTTTCAATAAAGTAGATGACTTCATCTCCCATTTTGAAAAAGTTCCCCTTAAGAGATTTAATAATGGATTAGCATGGGAACAGTTTTATTTTTCTTATTTTTCTTCCATGACGAGTACTCTTATTCACTCTATGAATCATTTAGATTATGTACAGTTTAATAGTTATGTCATCCAAGAAGAAAAATTAGACAATATTGGATTGACCTATAATCACAAGAACGAGTTAGTCCGCGCCATTAATTATGAGGAGAACAAGGAAAATCACAAGTTAATTACGAAATACTTACAAGATAACTTAGATAAGATAAGAACAAACAAGCAAGCAGATACTTATCAAAAAATATCTTGTAAATACGAAATAGACAATACTACTTATTTTATCACAGGTACAGCTTTTGTGGATAGCGACACGCAAAGTGTAACCATAGTCTGTTGTAGTTTAGAAATTAACGGCGAGATAACCTATAAAGAAGATGGCTATACTCCTACTTTGAACAAAGCGACATGTGAAGAAGTATATCAGGAATTTATAGCATTAGATGATTGCAGTGAAATTGCTGCACACCAAGTAGCTAAGAACCATAAGATAAGTTTAGATATACTAAACAAAGATTTTATTTACTACTATGGTGATCAAGTAATTAATTACTGTAAGAAAGAAAGGCTTTTAAAAAGCCTTGAGTTATTGCTGTTTAGCTCCATAGATACGGAACAAATAGCAAGAAAATCAGGGTTTAAAAATTGGAATGAGTTACTTGAAACGCTTAGTAAAATTCCAAATATTAATATGAATACACTAATTCGATATAATTAGAAAGTACAAAAAAAAGGGCATCCAGTTGGATGCCCTTTTTTTGTATCGTAACTACTAAATTGCTTTAGTTTTTTCTTTCAACCAAGTAGCTTCTTCTTTAGTCAATTTGCTTTCTAATGAATCATAAACCCACTGATTGTAGTTATTTAACCAATCAATATGTGTACTTTCCAGTAGGGACTTGTCCACTAAATCCGTAGCAATATAACAAATCGTAAGTGTTTCAAAATCCATAAAATCTCCGAATTGATTTGAAGAAAGCTCTTTCGAGAGAACTAAGTTCTCAATTCTAATTCCATGCTTACCTTCTCTATACAATCCTGGTTCAATTGAGGTAATCATCCCTACCTCCACTGGAATATCAGTAGCAGTTGGGTTAAATACTTGAGGTCCCTCGTGAACATTCAAAAAGAAACCAACACCATGTCCTGTACCATGTCCATAGTTTCTCAATGTAGCCCATATAGGTCGTCTTGTGATAGCATCTATCTGATATCCTCTTGTACCTTTTGGATATATAGCCATTGATCCTTCTATTGTACCTTTCAAAACAACAGTATAATCTTCTTTCTCTTCTTGGGTAAGCTTCCCTAAAGAAATAACACGCGTAATATCAGTTGTTCCTGTTTCATATTGTCCTCCTGAATCTACCAATAACAATCCTTCAGGTTTTAAGTCATAATTACTATGTGGTTCTGCTTTATAATGTGGTAAAGCACCGTGATCTTTGTATCCTGAAATGGTATCAAAACTAATATCTTTAAATCCTGGTTGAGCTGCTCTAAGTTCTCTTAAATGATCTGCGATATTCATTTCAGTTAGTATTCCTGAAGCTACATTTTCTTCAATCCACTTAAAGAATTTTGTCAAAGCAACCCCATCGTTAATCATCGCATTTCTTTGATGATTTATCTCAACCTCGTTCTTTATTGCTTTTAGCATAGTAGAAGGATTCATTTCTTCCAAAATAGTTACATCTTGTGGAACTGAATCATAAGTAGCGAAACAAGTTCGCTTAGGATCTAATAAGATAATATCTGATTTACTTAGCCCTTTTAAGTATGCTTGTACTTTTGCGTACTCTTGTATTTCCACTCCATGTGAAAGTAACTCACTTACCACTTCTTGAGATACTTTGTCCGAATCAATAAAGAGAATTGCCTTCTCTTGACTAATAAATACAAATCCCAAAGTAACAGGGTTACACTTAACATCTGTTCCTCTTATATTTAATAACCAAGCCAAGTCATCTAAAGAAGAAATTAAATGAGCAGTTGCTCTTTTTTGTTTCAATACAGCACGTACAGCAGCAATCTTGTCTTTAGTTGCTTGACCTGTTGTCGTCACTGGCAACGTATAAGCTTTTTCTTTAGGCAAAGTAGGTCTATTCTTCCATACAGGGTCTAACAAATCTACATGTCCATTGACATTAATTCCCAAGGGATCTAATATTGTCTTTACTGCATTTGCTACAGCTAATGAAGCTAAATTCCCGTCAAAAGCAACCGTTGCACCTTTTGGAAGAGTCTCCCCTAACCAAGTAACGTACTCAGGAGCGTGTTGTACTTTTAGTTTTACAAGTTCAAAACCTGACCCATTTAACTGCTCGTTAGCTTGAACAAAATATCTCGAATCCGTCCATAAACCAGCAAAACTTTGAGTAATTACTAATGTTCCAGCTGACCCTGTAAATCCTGAAGTCCATGCTATACATTTGTAATGGTCTGGTAAATACTCACTTATATGTGGATCTGAAGAAGGAATAATGTAACCATCTACTCCTTTCTCTTTCATTAAAAGACGAATCTGTGATAATTTCTCTAAATATGTCATTTTTTCTAAATAAATTTTTCAAGCTAAAGGTACAAAATGCAAATCATTGACAATAGCTATAACTGTTAAATTGAATTGTTTTGTACTTTTTCAAGCTACTTAGTTACCAATTCGTATTTCTGATCTTTCTTAGACTTTAAAGATATTGTTTTAGTGCTATTTACGTTACTATAATCAAAATCGCGAAGAGTCAAATCTCGTCTGAATAACTCGGGATTATTAATAAAACTCACAACCAAATTGTACAATAGGCTATTTTCTTCAATATTCTTACCTACGACTACGCGCATTCTCGTGTTTTTCTTTTCATTACCGCGTCTGTAATCATATACAAGCTGGCCTTTCTCATTCCATTTTGACTCTAAGAACTCTTCAAAATAGGCATCCCAAATTCCCTTTCCTTTTTCTGTAATTGTTGTTGCTCTTTTTTGAGCAAACCCCACATTGACAATGCTTGCTTTATTTAGATATCCCTCTTCTTTGGTCAATAAATCATATTCTATATTTTCGATAAAAATATTTCCAGCTTGTTTAGATACAATATAGTATGCTACTTTCCCTTGTTCTGTTACTTTAATTCTAAAGTTATCTTCTGTCTTTGAGAAAAAATATATGATTTCTTTGCCCTGATTTGCGTATACCACTTTCTCAAAACCTTCGTCATTTACCTCACTTTCATCTTGTTTACTCGATAAAATAAAAGGTGAAATAGCACCAGGAGGCAAAGAGTAGTAATAATCTAAGACTTTATTGTTAGAACCAACTGAAGCCTCTAAAAAAGAAAAATAATGTTTATCCAAATCAAAGTAATACGTTTTCTGAACCTCCCTATTTGCATACAGGTGATATCTATTATTACCTCCTACAAAAGATAGAGAATCTAAAACAAGTCCTTCGACAATAGCCCCTCTTTCATATATCCCATAGAACAGCGTATTATGTTTGTTATTTCGATATATATAAAGCTCTGTTACACTATCTGTTAATTTAATTGCCTCCAACTCTGTTTCTACCGAAGTATTTGTATCCGCAAAATTTGAAACGATCTTCTCTATTTGTAGGCTGTCATTTTCAATAGCTTTATATTGAATGTATTCGGTATTCCCTATTTGAACAAAATCCCTTGCCCACTCTATTTCCTTTTTAACTTCTACCTCTTGTCCAAAAACACTACCTCCTATTAATAGAAATATCACATACTTTTTCATAAACCTATTTTTAATATAAAATCAATATATTCAATACTCAAAATTACAACTTTCAAATTAATTATCAATCTAAAAAAGTTTCAATAAATATGACAACAAATTAACGCGTTTTAAGTATATATAAAACTACAATATCTCTTTACTTGACATATACTTTAAAAACAAACTTTTACTTTAGATATGTACCGAAAAACTTATCCCAGATCACAGTATAGAAACCAAAATTGTGATTGGGGTACTGATGGTGGTGATTGTGAAACAAACTCAGTCCTAAAACATTCTTCTTTAAAAACTTAGCAATAGTATTTCCTTTCAATATTTCATCGTTTAAATGACCTATAGTTCCCCAGATAAGGTTAATAAAAAGATAGATTGCTATAGCTTGAACTGAAAATGAATAAACAAGTAAACACAAAATAAAAACTAAACCAAATCCAATTGCTTCTAAAGGGTGTAAAACAAATAAACTAATGCAATTCACACTTTCGTGCTTGTGATGTCTTTGATGTACTGCTTTATAAAAAACGGGGGAATGTGCGATTCGATGAAATACATACATTAAAAAATCCATCATACCAATTAAAACAATTGTTTGAAGAATTATTGTTGCCCATGAACTATTCTCAGTTACTTGTATAACATCTATTCTAAACAACTCAAATCCCACCAAAAAGACTATTGAATTGCAAACCAACACCACGAGGGTTAAGCGCAAATCCTCCTTACTTATAGGTTCTGTCGATGTCTGAATTTTCTTTCCACCACAATAAGTCGTGCAAAAGTGATAAAACAATACAGAGACTCCAATCAATATTGCATTTAATAGCAGTGAAAAAGAAACAAGTTCTACCCTTGATAGTAGCAATAATAAATCCAACATAATTTAATTCTAAAAAGTAAAAATAGTTAAAATAACTCCAGTTTACCCCATGCTAATAGTCTATTTGCATTAATTCCGCTATAAACACCATACGTTGAATAACCTTACAAACACGTATTCTATTCCTCTCTTTCCTTATATCCAATTCATATCAAAATCACAAACTAACTACACTTATTTAAATCAAGGTAGTAAAGAAAAACATGAATTATTTCCAAAATTGAAAAGATTTTACTCTTTTAGTAGGACACATCATAACCATTGTACCTTAGAGCTTCTCCAAAAAGAATTGGATTTATACAATAAGACCTTTGCTTTGCTTTGATTAGCTTTAATTTTCATTTACTTTTGGAAGTTTGATTACTTTTATTAACCCCAAAAAATAATCTCTAAGTGAATGAAACAAACTAAAACTGGCTCTGCTGTTAGTGCAGCTCTTTTATCTATGGTCTGCGTACAAGGAGGAGCCTCTCTGGCCAAAAAGCTATTTCCAATAGTTGGTGCTACAGGTACTACCTCTTTGCGCATTGGTTTATCGGCTATTTTACTCAATCTCATTAATAGACCAAAGATTTCTAAGTTTACCAAAAAGCAATGGTTATACTGTTTTTATTATGGTGGCTCGATTGCTTTAATGAATATGATATTTTACTTAGCCATTCAGAGGATTCCTTTAGGACTTGGGGTAACTATAGAATTTGTAGGTCCCTTGTTCTTAGCGCTTGCTCTATCACGTAAACTACTTGATATCATTTGGGCTTTATTAGCATGTATAGGAATCTTGCTTATTGTACCCTGGACAACAAATGACATTGACCTTATAGGTTTAGGTTTGGCTTTTACAGCAGGAATTTTTTGGGCATGTTATATCTTAATGGGCAGCAAAGTTTCCAAGGAGATGAATACTAATGACGCAGTTTCTGTTGGGCTGATTTTTGCCACATTCATTGTTGTTCCAGTTGGTATTTACTCAGGAGGATTGGTTAATCTAACTTGGACTTCGGCGGGAATTGGTCTTTTAGTAGCTATTCTATCCAGTGCATTGCCTTTTAGTCTTGACTTATTAGCCTTAAAAAAACTCCCAGCTAATACATTTAGCATTCTTACAAGTTTACAACCAGCCTTTGCTGCTTTATCAGGACTTCTGTTCTTAAAAGAACAATTGAGTTTGCTACAATGGATTTCGATTGCTTGTGTAGTGGGAGCGAGTATTGGTACCACCATATTTTCTAAAAAATAAAACAGAGAACTTAAATGTTTCATAAAAACACGTTGTCCTATCAAATTGGCCACGTGTTTTTTCATTTTAAAAGGAGTTATAGGTTTCTTAAATGTATCTCATATTGTTGTATTATTCTACAATATGTCCTTTTTGATTTGTTAATAAATAGCCTTGTAGTACATTCTGAGCTGTTGGCATACATATTGGTCTATATATCATACCCAAATTCAAATAAATCGCTGAATATTCAGTAAAAGTAATATCAATCTTATTTGAACAATCATTTTTTTGATTTTACTAATTATAAAACACCAAGACTATGCGAACTTTAGAACCGATACAAGAAAAACAACAGCCGACAGAGAAAAGCTTCTTAGATAAAATAAAAAACATCTTCCATGAAGCCACTTTAGACAGAAAAGATTATATGGTTCTTTTGCTAACTTTTAGTGCCATGATTGGAGCTTCATTTCTTGTTTTTAGACTTAAACCCTATTTCAACAAACTTCACCAAGAAAGACTTAATACGGTATGGGGAGAAATCTTCTTAAACTCAACCTATGTACTGTTGTGTATACAAATAGCATTTCTTCTTTTCATCATATTTCTATACATCAGATATAGAGCTATTAAATCTGTATCCGATGATGAACTTCCTACATGTACTGTAATAGTACCAGCATATAACGAAGGAAAGCTTGTATGGCAAACACTACACAGCTTGGCTGATAGCAATTATCCAAAAGAAAAACTACAAATTATCTCCTTAGATGACGGTAGTAAGGATGATACTTGGCAATGGATGCTGAAAGCGAAAGCTGAATTAGGAGATCGAATTGAGATCTATCAGCAACCTAAAAACATGGGAAAAAGACATGCCTTATATAGAGCTTTTAAGATAGGTAGCGGAGATGTCTTTGTTACTGTAGATAGTGACTCTATTGTAAGAGAAGATACCTTGAGAAACTTAGTATCCCCTTTCATCACTAATGAAAAATGTGGTGCTGTTGGTGGAAACGTTCAAGTATTAAACAGCAAAAGTGCCATGATACCGCGAATGTTAAATGTAAGTTTTGTATTTAGCTTTGAATTTATCAGATCAGCACAAAGTGTATTAGGATCTGTACTATGTACACCAGGAGCCTTAGCAGGATATAGACGTGAAGCCGTAATGAACTGCTTAGAAGATTGGATTAATCAAACATTCATGGGACAGCCTTCTGATATTGGAGAAGATAGAGCAATGACCAATATGATTCTAAAACAAGGTTACCACGTTTTATTTCAACAAAATGCCTATGTATTCACCAATACCCCTGAAAAATATAAAAATCTATATAAGATGTTTATTCGTTGGGAAAGAAGTAATGTGAGAGAAAATATCATGATGAGTAAGTTTGCCTTTAAGAACTTTAGAGAAGGCTCTAAAATAGGACCAAGAATTTTACTGTTGAATCAATGGATTAGAGTTATCATGGCCTATCCATTAACTATTGTAATGTTGTTGTTTATAATCACTCATCCTATTTTATTTGTTGTATCTACACTCTCAGGCATATTTTTATTCTCTACTATTCAAGTATTTTTCTACTCAAAGAGATATAACATATTAGAGTCATTTTGGGCTTATCCATATAGTATTTTTTACACATTTACTTTATTTTGGATAACTCCCTATGCTATTGCAACTGCAAGCAGAAGAGGATGGCTTACTCGAGGTTAATTGTACTTTTTACTATATTTGATTACTTAAATACCTTCAATAAACAGATTGAAGGTATTTTTATTTAAAATAGGAATACAAATCTTGTGAAAAATGAATTTTCTCTTTATTTTTTAACATCTCTCTCCTTGTAAAACCCTTGTAGAATATAGGTTTTTAAATAAATATAATGTTATATTAGCAAATACTATCACTATACATAATCATAAATATAATCACTGAATGAAAAGACAAATTATTCTTACCGTTTCCTTACTAACATTTACAACAATCACCATCGCACAGGATGATAAGAATAGTATTGACAAGCAATTTACCTCTTTATTACAGGAATCCACTAACTACCAGTCTTACAAAGTTGTACCCAAAGCGCGATTAGAACAATTGCAAAAAAACGTTGGGGACTCTATAGATGCACTTCAGAGCAATATTGTTCAAGTAAACAATGAAATGAATAATCAAAAAGTAGTTGTAGATTCCCTTTCAAACAAGCTTGTAACCATACAAGACAGTTTAGATCTTGCCTTATCAAAAGAGAATAGCTTTGAAGTTTTTGGTATTTCTACTCAAAAATCAACTTTTCAAACTATTGTGTGGTCTATTATTGGACTCTTACTTTTGAGCTTAGGAATCATCTTTTTCCGATTTAGAAAGAGCAATAAAGATACTAAAGAAGCTTTAAAACGCTTAAATGACACTGAACTTGAATTGGAAGAACTCAGAAGAAGCTCTTTAGAAAGAGAACAGAAGATTCGCCGTCAACTTCAAGATGAGATCAATAAAAGCAAACAAGTTTAATACACACTAACTTGTAAAAAAGTCCAGATTGTAAATTACAATCTGGACTTTTTTATTACCCCTTTGCTTAAAAAAAGAAAACTGCTTCTCAATTAACCAATATATTAACACTAATCTATTTTATTTATTAAAATTAACCTTATATTAGCGAAAAATTTAATGTATATTAAAAAATACAACTACTGAATGAAAACAAAAGTAATTCTTACTGTTTCTTTTTTAACCTTAGGTCTAACTTGTTTTGCACAAGAGATCGATAAAAGTATTGATAAGCAATTTGCTAAACTTCAAGCAGAATCTACAAACTATCAGTATTATTCAGTTATACCAAAGGATAAGCTTGCCATGTTAAGAAAGAATGTCAATGACTCCATTGTCGTATATAGAGATAGCATCACGAAGATTCAAACTGAACACCAGGATGTCTATAACACGATTGATCAACAGAAAGTAGTTGTAGATTCTCTATCAAAACAAGTAGAGAGTATAAAAAAAGAATTAGAAATAGAGCGAGCAAAACCAAATGGCTTTAAATCATTAGGTATAAATATTACTTCTACTTCCTTCCAAGTAATTGTGTGGGGATTAATAATACTTTGGCTACTGAGTATTGGCATAATCATCTTTAGATCTAAACAAAGTACGTTAAATACTAAAGATGCTATCAAGCAACTCGCTGACACTGAATTAGAATTAGAAGAACTCCGAAGAAATTCGTTAGAACGAGAACAGAAAATTCGCCGTCAATTACAAGATGAAATCAATAAGAATAGATTGTCAAAATAAACCACTATGGACTGAAAGTCCATAGTTTGTT